>NZ_CATKQE010000008.1:0-143327 GCF_949767845.1 Pseudomonas sp. IT-232MI5 | reverse complement strand
TGAGCGAGCGATGGCGTCAAAACCACCTATCGAGGTGTCCGGAATTAGTTGACCACTGCATTGTTCGAGTTACACCGACCTGAGATACCGAGTCGAACTCAGGTTTTGAACAGCATAAAGATCGGCTCCCTTCCCCCTCGCCCCCTTGGGGGAGAGGGCTGGGGTGAGGGGGAAAGATCTCAGCCACACCGAAAATCCCAAGCCCGACTCACTCGCTCAGAAACATCTCCCGACTCAACCCATGCCGCTGCATCTTTTCATTGAACGTACGGCGCGGCAGTTGCAACTCTTCCAGCACCGCTTTCACATCGCCCTTGTGCCGGGTCAGCGCGGCACGCAAACACTGCGCCTCAAACGCCTCCTGCTGCGCCGCCAGCGATTGCCCCGGATCGATCCCCGGCGCCGGTTCATCCAGCCCCAACACCTGGCGTTCGGCAACGTTCGCCAGTTCTCGCACGTTGCCCGGCCAGTCGTGGCTGAGCAGATGACTCAACTGTGCGCCACTCAAGGGTGGAAAGGTGCGCCCCAGGCGTTCAGCGGCATTGTGGGCGAAGGTTTCGAACAGCAGCGGAATGTCTTCACGACGATCGCGCAGCGGCGGCAAACGCAGTTCGGCGACGTTCAGGCGATAGGCCAGATCCTCGCGAAAACGTCCGGCCCGGGCTTCATCGAGCAGATCCGGTTTGGTCGCCGCAACAATGCGCAGATCGACGCGAATGCTCTGGTTCGAACCCAGCCGTTCAAGCTTTTGCTCCTGCAATACGCGCAGCAGTTTCACCTGTTGCGCCAGCGGCATGCTTTCGATTTCATCGAGAAACAAGGTGCCGCCATCGGCGTATTCCAGCTTGCCGATGCGCTTGCCCGAGGCGCCGGTGAACGCGCCGCTCTCGTGACCGAACAACTCCGCCTCGAACAACTGCTCAGGAATCGCCGCGCAGTTCAGCGCCACGAACGGCTTGGCCGCGCGCGGGCCGAAATCATGCAGGCACCTTGCGACCAGTTCCTTGCCGCTGCCGGTTTCGCCACGGATCAGCACATTGACCGGCAGCGCCGCCAGATCCAGTACTTGCCGGCGCAGCGTCTGCAAACCACGGGACACGCCGAGCAACGTCGCATCAAGTTTGGCGCGGTTGTCGGCCTGCTCGTGCAGGGCACGGTTTTCCAGAATCAGACGGCGTTTGTCCAGCGCCCGGCGCAAGCTGCCGAGCAGGGTTTCCGGGCTGAACGGTTTTTCCAGAAAGTCGTAGGCGCCGTCGCGCATCGCCTCGACCGCCATCGGTACATCGCCATGACCGGTGAGCAGAATCACCGGCAGGTCAGCATCGCGTTTCTGCACTTCGGCCAACAACGCCAGGCCGCCCATGCCGGGCATGCGCACGTCGCTGAGGATCACCCCGGCAAAGTGCGCCGGTAGGGCGGCGAGGCAGTCTTCGGCACGGCTGAACAACTGCACCTCGAAGCCCGACAGGCTCAGCCACTGTTCAACGGCGCTGCGAATGCTGCTTTCGTCATCGACCACCATCACTGAGTTGAGCATCAGATGTGTGCCTCCAGATCGATCGGCAAAGTCAGGCTGAACACCGCGCCGCTGTCGCCATTTTCAGCACTCAGGCGGCCGCCGGATTCATGCACGATGGCGAAGGATACCGCCAGGCCGAGACCCAGGCCGTCGCCCACCGGTTTAGTGGTGAAGAACGGGTCGAAGACCTGGCCCAAATGGTCCTCGGCGATGCCGCCGCCATTGTCGCTGACGCTCAGGCGCCACAGTTGCTCATCGGCTTCCAGACGGATTTCCAGGCGCTTGCAGGGTTTACCCTGCATCGCATCAAGGGCATTGCGCAACAGGTTGATCAGCACCTGTTCGAGACGAATCGCATCACCGCGCACCCACGCCGGACGGGTCAGGTGCAGCACCAGACTGACCTGCTCATCGCGCAGCCGCGCATCGAGCAACTGCAGCGATTGATCGACCACCGTCGCCAGATCCAGCCGCTCACGCAAGCCGCTGGGGCTTTTGCGCGCGAAGGTCTTGAGGTGGCCGGTGAGGGCGGCCATGCGCGTGAGCATTTCGTCCACCGGTTTCAGGGCTTTATAGGCATCGTCGACACGGCCATGGTCGAGCAACAGGCGCAGGGTCGCCAGTTGCATGCGCTGAGCGGTCAGCGGCTGATTGATTTCATGGGCCAGCGCGGCGGACATCTGCCCCAGCGCGGCGAGTTTGGCTGATTGCACCAGACCGTCCTGCGCGGTGCGCAAGTCGCGGGTGCGTTCTTCCACCAGTTGTTCCAGCTCTTGGCGATTGCGCTGACGAATCTTCGACAGACGCCAGCGCTGGTTGAGAAACAGCAACAGAAACACCAGCGCCAGCCACACCCCGGCGGCGGCCAGCCCGGCGTTGCGCAGGTCTTCGAACGCCACTTGCGGATGGCGCAGCAGGTGCAGGGTCCAGCCTTCGGCGCTCAGGGGCAGCGATTCCCACAGATAATCCGCCGTGCCTTGCGGGCCTTCGACGCGACGCAGATCGCTGTTGTCATCGAAGCGGCGCAGCGATAAATGAGTCAAGGGCTGCAGCGATTGCTTGTCGTACTGCCGGGTGGCTTTGATCTCATCCATGTCGCGGGCGCTCAACGGCCGCAGCGCGCGATAACGCCAGCCGGGCTGATTGGCGATGAAGATAATCCCGCGCGCATCGCTGACCAGCAGCGTGTCATTGCCCTGACTCCACTCCCGTTCCAGTTCGGGGAATTCCAGCTTGACCACCATCGCGCCAAGGAACTCGTCGTTGTCACCCAGCACCGCGCTGGAGAGAAAGTAGCCGGGAATTCCGCTGGTCACGCCCACGGCATAAAAGCGCCCGGTGCCCTGGGTGCGGGTCTGGCTGAAGTAGGGACGAAAACCGTAATTGTGGCCGACGTAACTGCTCGGCAGACGCCAGTTGCTCGCCGCCACGGCGAGGCCCGTGTGGTCGAGCAATTCAAGGGTCGAGGATTGTGCCGCGCCGTTGATCTTTTCCAGCTTGAGATTCAGCGCCGCCTGTTCGGCGGCATCGACTGGCCCGGCCAGTGCCGAACGCAATTGCGGGTCCAGCGCCAGCACGGCGGGCAGGGCACGGTAGCGGTCGATCAGGGTGTGCAGGGAATTGGCGTACAACGCCAGTTGCTGGTTGGCACGGGCGGCGTCTTCCTCCAGCGCCTGACGTTCGGCGTGGCGGATCGCAAGTGTGGCGGCAAGCGCCGCGCCGGCAATGATCAGCAGGGTATACAACGACAGACGCAAGGTACGGGAAGTCGGCAGCATGCTGGGCGAAGGGTCGGCAGGTCGGGCGGGCACGATAGCATGCGCCGAGGTGGCCCGGCGTGCTGTTCGCGCCGGTCACATTGGTCATACAGACGTTTCCTGTATCTGAGGTCGACGCTGAAGATTCAGCCGTGGTTTCGGCACGGGTCTGGGGCGTGGTTCGTCAGCAATTGACTGTTCCAGTTGTTGCAGGCGTTCAGCCACACCGTCGGCTTCGCTGAGGTTATCAAGCATGTCTTGAGTCGTTGCCAGTGTGTCCCGGGTGTCGTTGATGAGCGCAGTGGTTTTAGCCGTTATCGTGCGGTAAGCGTCAGCGACTGAAATGCCCTGGTCCACCATTTTTGCGAAATCAAGCTGATCCAGAGGGGCGAATTTTTTGACCTCTTGCAGAATGGCCTCTGTGGCTGTTTGCCGGATCTGGTTGACCCCATCCTGAATAGATTGTGGCAGCGTGCCGTTGGCCAGGTCATTTGCACCCTGCGCAAGGGTTTGTGTGGCATCGCGGACTTGAGCCGTGTGCAGTGCTTCGGTTACGCGAATGCCGCGCTTGAAAAAACGGTAGCGGATATAGGCTGCTCCCAAACCGCCTAGCAGGCCGCCGACAAAACCGCCAATCGTGTTACCGATTCCCAGCGCGAATGATCCGGCTACTCCGCCGAGAGCGGCACCCACGGTGAAACCGAGTCCAAACGCCGCTAATCCGTTTTTACTGAACAGGTAGCGGCGAAAGGTCATACCTGCTCGGGTTTCCTGACTGACATTGGCTTCGTCGTCGGGGCCATCAAATTCAGTTGCGGCATCATGGGCCTGGCTGGCGACGTTGGCGGTGGTGCGAAATACACCGACGAGCTGGGAGACATCGAACCGTCCGCGCCCATCGGTATCGACATAAATCATCGGGTTGTTCGACACCATCGCGTACAGATTCAATCCATCCACATCCCCTGCCGGATCGGCACTGATCCAGCGCTGCAACCACGGTGCGTAATAGCGTGCGCCGTAGTAATACAAACCGCTGATATCCATCTCCTTGCCCGAATAGCGGATGAACTTGTAGGGGACCTCAATCTCTGAAGGCGCGGTTATCCACGCCGTGGCGCCGAACGGGTAGTACCCTTCGGCGCTGATCAGTTGTGCCTGTTGATCGAGTTCCATGACGCAGGAGCCGAGGTGATCTTCCAGGCTGTAGCGCAGTTGATCGGTGGCGATGCCTTCGGGTTTTTTCGCTGCCCAATGCAGGCAACGGGCGTTGCCGAGGGTGATGACGTGCAGCTCTTCGCCGTTGTCGCGGGTGCGGATTTCCAGCCCCGGCAAATAACGCACCTGATGAAAGTGTGCGGCTGTGGAGGTATGGAATTCGTGGCGTTTGAACACGCGCATGCCCTGGCTGTAGCGATAATGTTCGGCATCATCGGGGCCGTCCTCGCACTGGATCAGAGTCACGCTTTCCAGCTCATCGCGGGCATTCCAGGTCAGCGGTTTGCGGGGGGGCATCGCGTTCAGGTTTCCGTGGCGATCAAACAGATCGTCGAACACCGGTTCCGGCTGGCCTGTTTTCCAGCGTACCCCGCGATTACTGCTCGGATCGATGCGCATTTGCCGGGTGTAATTGTTGCCCGCCCGTACATGGCACAGTTCGATCAGGTTGCCACCGTGATCGTACTGATAGATCTGGGTGTAATTGAGGCAATTGTTCGGATCGCCCGGTTGCGGCAGGCCGGGAATTTCTGACGGCGGCGCGTCGTCGTGGCCGGTGGCGCTGGTCAGCCGATAGAGCGAGTCGTAAGTGAAATCGCGATGGCCGTCGACTCGTTGATTGGCAAAATATCGCGGCTGAAAAGCGTGGTCTTCGATGCGGGTGATGTTGCCGACGCGGTCGTAGATGTATTCGAGGTCTTGCACGACGCCGCCGCCATTTTTGTGGCTGGACTGGGTAAGCAAACGACCGTCCGCCGGGTCGTACGTCCACGTACTGAGCACACGATTACCGGCCAGTTGCTCAATGATCTGGTCGTTGGCGTTGTACTGCCCGTCCAGCAATACCGGTTGCCAGTCAGACGTGCCGCTGATCAGCAGTTTAGTTCGTTTGAGTTGCCCGGCCAGGCCGTAGTGCGAGCGTCGTTGATGGCCGCAGGCGTCAGTCTGTTCCAGCAACGCGCCGAGCGGGCTGAACACCTGGTGGCTGGTGAACGGTTCACCGTCGTGGAACGTGCGGGTTTCGCACAGCGGTGTGCCGGTCAGAGAAAAACTGTCCGTGAGCAGCGAACCGGCACGATCTTTCTGCTCCCGCAACTGGCCACGCTGGTTGTGCCCCGCATCGGCCGAGGCATCGGCGTAGGTGAACGCATCTACATTTTGCTCGCCATTTTCCTCGACCGCGATGACTCGTAATTGCTTGTCGAAGGTCGCGCGCCAATGGCTGCCGCGCTCGTCCCAACGCTGCAACGGCTGACCGGCCAGCCCCGGTAAAGTCAGACGCCAGCCGGCGTCGACACTGTCGGATTTCAATACCGCGCCGATCAGGCTGTAAACCGTAGTCAAACAAGGTGCCGACAGACGCGGGTCCCATTGCGCGACCAGATGCCCGGCGTGGTCATGCTGCTGACGGGTGATATGGCGCTCTACTTGCGCGCCGGCCACTGTACGCAGGTACGTGACATTGCTGAGCGGTAGATCTCTGGGGTCATGAACGCGCAGCGTTGGCGTATGCCAGTGTACTGACTGATTCATGCCCAGACACTCGCACAGACCGTCATCTCAGGCAGCCTTTTTCTTGTTGGTATGTTTCTGCTTATGCAAAAACTGATTGTCCGTGGTGCCCATTTCCTTGTACCAGGCGACCATGGCCTGAGCGCGTGAAATATTGCCCAGAACGGCGTTGGTTTGTTCACGCATGGCCGAGCGGGTGATCGGTTTCAGCCTTTGCGCGGAGGTCATATGGGTAATGTTGGGCAATATCTCGGCGGGCGAAATGACGTCGGTGCCCAGAGCGTCAAACGCGTTCTCTGCCCAGCCAGCGCGTTGTTCTACGGCGGCTTTCCATTCATCAAGCATGTTTTCGATTTTTTCGATTTTCGCTGGGTCCAGTCGATTCTTGATGTCCTCGTTATCCATTGCCTTTTTAAACAGATTAAGAAAGTGGGGGACGAACGATATGACTGCGCCAAGCACTCTGCCGATAATAAGTTCCGGGTTGAACACGGCGTTGAGGACAGGGTCGCGCAATTCGCTTTTTACATCTTTCCACGATTTGATCTCCTTGACGGGACCTTCGATGCCCAAACTTTTGTCAATGGCGCTGACAGACATTTTCGAGGTCTGAGGAATCAGCGGGCCCAAATTGATTCCGAAACTTTCCGCTACCGGATCTATCATTTTCGTAGCGACATCGCCAGCGGCGTTGCCGCCGAACACGTTCCCTACTGTCGGATAAGCGGCGATTTCAGTGGGAGGGGGGATAATTCTATCGACAAATCCGTTACCGAGACTTCCTCCGTGGGTGGATGCGGCATACCAATAACCGCCTTCGACGACTAAGCTCAGCACCATATTTCTGTTGAGTCCAATCGGATGGAGAATGTTATGCAGCTGATTCACCACCTCCGTGGAGTAATTGTTGACGACTGAAACAAATTCCGACGTCAGTAAAATCACGCTTTCAGCACGTTTGTTGCCGTCAGGATCGACGTAGCGCATCGGGTTGTTGCCCACAAACGCATAAAGATTCAGCCCATCGGCCTGCTCTGCATCCGCACTGATCCAGCGCTGCAACCACGGCGCGTAGTACCGTGCTCCGTAGTAATACAAACCGCTGACGTCCATCTCTTTGCCCGAGTAGCGGATGAACCTGTATTCAACGTCGATCTCGTGGGAGGCGGCCATCCACGCCGTTTCGCCGAAGGGGTAATAACCTTCCTCGCTGATCACGTCGGCCTGTTGATCGATCTCCATGACGCAGGAACCGAGGTGATCTTTCAGGCTATAGCGCAGTTGATTGTTTTCGATGCCGCCGGGGCGTCCGCTGACCCAGTGCAGACAACGCGCATTACCGAGGGTGATGACGTGCAGCTCTTCGCCGTTGTCTTTGCTGCGGATTTCCAGGCCGGGCAGGTAACGCACCTGATGAAAGTGGCGGGTCGTGTCGGTGAACCATTCATGGCATTTGAAGACGCGCTGGCCCTGGCTGTAATGGTAATGCTCGGCGTCGCTGTTGCTGTTTTTTCGAGTCACCAGCGGCACGCTTTCCAGCTCGTCGCGCGCGTTCCATTGCAACGTCGACCCTTGCTTGAGTTCCAGCTGATTGCCGTGGCGATCAAACAACGTGTCAAAGTCCGGCAGATCGTCGCCGGTTCTCCAGCGCACGCCGCGGTTGCTGTTCGGATCGATGCACATTTGTCGAGTAAAGCTATTACCGTCTCGTACGTGACACAGTTCGATCAGATTACCGCCGTTGTCGTATTGATAGGTCTGGGTGTAATTGAGTCGATTGTTCGGATCGCCCGGTTGCGGCAGGCCGGGAATGTCCGGTGGCGGGGCGTCGTCGTAGCCGGTGGCGCTGGTCAGTCGATAAAGCGAGTCGTAGGTGAAATCGCGGTGGCCGTCGATCAACTGGTTGGCGAAGTAGCGTGGCTGAAAGGCGTGGTCTTCGATGCGAGTGATATTGCCGACACGGTCGTAGAAGTATTCGACGTTTTGCAGGACGCCCCCGCCGTCCTTGCGACTTGATTGAGTGTGCAAACGAGCGTCCGCCGGGTCGTAGGTCCACTGACTGCGCACCTGATTGCCGGCCAGTTGCTCGATGATCTGGTCGTTGGCGTTGTACTGCGTATCCAGCAGCACCGCTTGCCAGTCCGGCGTGCCGCTGATCCACAGATCCGCTCGCTTGAGGTGCCCGGCCAGACCGTAACAAGAGCGGCGCCGATGGCCGCCGGCGTCGGTCTGTTCCAGCACTGCGCCCATCGGGCTGAACACCGAGTGGCTGCTGAACGCTGCCTCATCCTGGAAGGTGCGCGTCTCGCTCAGCGGCTGGCCACTGAGGGCAAAACTGTCGGTGCGCAGCGAACTCGAGCGATCTTTCTGCTCCCGCAACTGGCCACGCTGGTTGTGCCTCGCATCGGCCGAGGCGTCGGAATAGGTGAACACATCGACATTGACCTCGCCATTTTCCTCGACCGCGATCACTCGTAATTGCTTGTCGAACGTCGTGCGCCAATGGCTGCCGCGCTCGTCCCAACGCTCCAAAGGCTCACCGGCCCGCCCGGGCAGGGTCAGGCGCCAACCGGCGTCGACGCTGTCGGATTTCAACACCGTACCGTCCAGACTGTAGACCGTGGTCAGGGCAGGTGCCGACAGGCGTGGGTCCCACTGCTCGATCAGACGTTCGGCGTGGTCATGTTGCTGGTGGCTGACAAGGGCAGCAGGTGTGTCATCGGCCACGTTACGCAGGTAAGCAACTTGCCGTACCGGCAGGCCCCGGGCATCGCTCACCGCCAGCGCGGGTGTACGCCGGTGCACATTGGCAGTCATGACCGCGATGCCTTGGCTGGCGGGGACGGCTCGGCGGTGTCATTGAAGTCTTCGCTGGTGTGAAACCAGGGGTGATACGTTTCTCGAGAGCAATCGCCCTTGGCGTTGACCACTTTGATCTGTCGGCCAAGGGCGTCATAGAACACCTGATCGAAGAAGCCCATTTCGCGCAGGGACTGATCGTTGACGTAACCGTGGGTATCGGCGAAAAACGGCCGAAACTGACGGACTGGCAATCCCTTGTTGTTGTATTCGACCCGCTCGCTGATGCGCCAGCGCGAGTCAGTATCGACCTCTTTGAACTGGCCATTTTCGACGATCAGTGAACCGTCGTCGCCCACGGCATATGCCTTGCCCGGATCGACCCGTTGCTGGGTTTGCAGAGCCCTGCCAAAGCCGTCGACACAGGCTTTGACGATCTGGACCTGCCTTAACGGATCATCGGGGTAGCGGTCGGCACTGAGGATCACGCTGTGCACCGGTTCTCGGCGCACCGCACCGATCGCCTCGTGCAATGCCCGCTCTTCAGGCGTCAAGGCTCCCTGGCGCCGGGCGAGTTTTTGCCGCGCACTGGCCCTGATGTGGCCGCTGGGCAGGAGATAGCCTTGGGCAATCCATGCGCTGGCGCCGTTGGCGATCTGCCCCATCCAGCTGAACAGATCCTTGCGCAGGGTACTGGCGGCTTTTTGCACGGCGGCGGGCGGATCGGCAATCGCCGTAGCCGGGCGCCGATCCTGCGGAGGCAAGTAGTCGCTCAGCGGGTTGAAACCCACAGCCTTGTCGTTTTCGGTGCCGTAAAAACTGCTGGCCAAGGCCTGGCCGGAAGGTTCATGGAGCGCTTCGTGAGTGTTGTCGTTGGCATCGATGATGCGCAGCGGTTGCAGCGCGTGGTAGTCGTATTCAATGCGCGTGGTGCAGCCATCCGGCAGTTCCACGAGGATAACGGCCAGCGCATGAGCGTCATATTCGGCTCGGGTGTGGCCATGGCTGAGGGTTTCGCGATAGCGCAGTACCTTGTAGAAACCGTCGAGGCTGGCGTATTCGGCGTAGCCGAAATTTGCCGACCACAGGTCATGCTCCGTGCTGCCCAAGGGATTTACCCAGAACAGAAACGGCATGGGCAGATAGCCAATCTTCTCCAGTTCGTCACGCACATTGAAGGGCGCAGGCAACACGCTGTAAGCATCCAGCGCAGTCTTGTCCAGTTGTGCCAATTCCAGTGGACCGGCCAGGGCCTCGAATCCGGCAACGCCGTCGTCCAGCAGTTGGCCATCGGTGCTCAAGTAGCGCTGTACAGATTGCGTGATCAGCATCCGTTCAGCGTTCCAGTGCGCCGAATCCTCATGTTTCTTCAGGCACTCATAGGACACTTGCTCAGGCGTAAGCCCGGTGGGCAGTGTGCCTTTGGACAAGACCAGCGCATTGCCACGCTGCTGATAGGGCAAGCCGAGGCGCCAACGCAGCAGGTCTCTGATCAGATCGATAAACGTTGCACGGCTTTCATTCAGGTAAAACGACTGTTGCGCCAGGTCATGGGCGTCGCGCCACCATCGCTGTTCATCAGGATCCTTGAACGGTGGCGTATCCTTTTCTGTGAGTCGCCGGCCGTAGCTCACTGTGATGGAATGCGTCGGCTGACCGTGGACGTTGTGGCGCAGGGTCACCTCATTGCGACAGCGTGGATCATCGATAAAACCGTCGTACTGGTAACTGATCTTCTCCACCACAAGGGGCAGCAGAACGGCGGCAGCATAAGGACCTTGCTCGCGCACTTCACGTACCAGGTAACGCAGCTCCTCGACGGTATAAAGCGTCGCAGTTTCGCCGCTGTCCACAGCTGTATCGGCATAGGTCTCGATGCGTGTGACGGCGCCGACCAGCGCCCGGGAGATCTGATACCGGGCGTCGTCATCGTGCGCAGGAATGATTTCATCGACATCGTCTTGTGAGTGATATCGACTGAACAGGGTGTTGCCCAGGGCTACCGCGTGTACATCCCGATTGAAGTAGTCGTCGCGCGGTCGATCCATTGATTGCCCGGTATGAAACCAGGTGCAGACCCGCATCGGTTCGCTGAAGCCGGTGCCCTCAGCGCCGGTGGCGCTCTCACTGTCGGTTTGTTGCAGCAGGCCGAAACCACGGAACTCGCGCTCACGGCTGTCGTAGAAGCCTTCGCGCCAAGTGAAAGTCTGCGTCAGAACGTTGCCGGTGATTTCATCCAGTTGCTGCTGTTTATGGACCACCGCCACTGGGAACGGCAGGTGGCACGCCGGAAAACGTCTAAGGGTGGGCATTTGGCGTTTTTCATCCAGCCATTCCTGCGCCGAGCTGCGGTAGACCACGCTGGCACTGCAACCCATGTTGTTGTTACTGCTGGTCAGCAGATACGGCTTGGCCGAGACGAAATCGTAGCGCCAGTGCTGCGGTTGCATGTGCGTCACCGTCAGGATCAGGCTGGCGCAGCCCAGGCCTTGCAGATCGGCGAAGCTCACTTGACTGAGCCGGTCGTAGCGCACGCCGTCCGGCCACGGTACGTTGATCGGTGTTTGCTCCAGACCATTGCCGCCGCGATTCAGGTAGATCTCGAAGAACTCCGATTGCAGGTAAATCAGCGACGCGGCACCGGAGCCGTCCAGGTCAGCAAGGCGCACGCGGGACGAGTCGAACGTTTCGTATCTGAAAGGCAATTCGCCGATCTTGCGACCTCTGCCAAACCGGCCGTGGCCCAGGTTCGGCCAGCAGCGGATTTCGTCGTGACGTATCCGGCACAGCTCGGGCATGTCGCTGCCCAGCAGGTTGCCCAACAGCACCAGTTCCGTGCGGGAGTTGCTAAACAGTGGCAAGCGGTCGTCGTCGGGCTCGTGCGGCACCTCTTCAGGCGCGGCGAAGCCTTGTTCGCGCTGGTTGGCGTACAGCCGCACGGAGTGCGGCCCGATCAACGCCAGGCTACTCAAACCGTCGCCGATCAAGTCACCAAGCGTCGAGAGGGTGTTGAAAAACTCCGGCGGGAATCTGCCGAAAGGGACGAAGTCGGCAAACGTGCGTTGTTCTGTCAGGGTGCGAAAACCACTGATGCCCGGTTGTGCGGTGACCCAGTCGAGCCGACCGTCACCCGTCAGGTCGGTCAGCAGTTGCTGGACCGGACGGTTGCGATCAGCGACCGGAATCTTGTCCAGCGCGAGCCAGGGCGCATAGTCGATTTCATCGGGGCCTTTCGTCGCGCGGCGTGGTTCGCGGTAGTACCAACTCTGGTCATAGCGGCAGAGAAAACCCGGCACGCCTTCGCCATAAAGATCGACGCACTGGTAAAAACCACCGTCCTCGATACCCGGCTGAACATCGAATTCGAGGAAGCGCGCCGGGGTTTTATTGATGTCGAAAGGGGCGTAGTCGAACTCGACCGGTGGTGTGTTTTCGACTACGCCGCTGGCATCGAATGCCTGATAGTGCGCCGCGCTGATCTGGCTGTAGGCCCACTGCGCGATATTTTGCGGTTGTTGATATTCCAGTAACAGGCGGCGCACCAGTTTCGGTTGCTCAGTCGATTGCCCGGGAAAGTGATGAAACAGCAACGCCTGCTGGCAGAGTCTGCGAGTGCCCAGTTCAAAACCCTGACCGTGGGTTGAAAAACGATCAGGACGGACTGTCCAGGGTTTGAGGGAGTCACCGTCATATACCGGGATATCGGTCAGTGACGTGCTGCGCTCGCCGTAATCGAACAGCAGATGAAAGTGCCAATCCAGTTCGGCCGGATTATCCGTTGTCCAACTGTACAGATCGCTGCTGGCCGTGAAGTTGCCGTAACACACGCGGCGCAGATAACGCTGGGCGCGGTAGTCATGCAGCGGGTCGGGATCCTGATCATCGGCCTTGTATTCGAAGCAGATGTGTTCGCCGCGCGCGTTCATGCTTTCGCACAGCAGCCATGTGGCTATGTGTCCAGGGGCGTCCGGGTCGGCAACTCGTGTGGCTTCGGTTTTGCCGTAAAGGTGCAGCGAGCCGTCAGCGCCGTGTATCAACCAGAATACCGGTGGATCGGCTTCCCCGGTTTGCCGCTGCCAGCGCTCGCGCAGGGCGAAATCGCTTTCCACTCGAGGCCAGTAGCGCACGACTCTGTGTGGGCCGATGTCGACGCTGTTGTAGGTGCTTTCCTCACGGAATTTGAATTCACCGTTTTCATCCAGCTCCGGCATCCACACTTCGCCATCGACCCCGATGATCTCGTCGTGGTCGGAGTAACGCGGCACGCCTTTGTTGGTTCTGCGATTGATCTGACCGACGCCACCCAAATGCCAGGACAGGCCGAACGGACCATTGCCGCTTTGGCTGCTGTAATTCAGCGAAAACTGCGGATCCCAGCCCCGCCCGGCAGACGTCGGAATCGGCAATTCGAACGACGCCGCCCCGGTCGGCCCCACTGCGCCCCAGCTTTTGCCGATGGTAGCGATCGATGCGCTTTTGGCGATGGAAGGGGTGGTGATGCTCAGCTCTTGTTGATCAGGCATGGTCGAATCCATTGCGCGCGAGAGGGGCGTGAATGGACTGACGCTAACAAGAACAGCGCATAAATGAACCTGTCAGATCTGACAGGTGCGCAAGATCATTTTGTGTGCTTCGGCAGGTTTTTTATCGCGATTGGTTTGCACATATAAAAACGGCCGGGTCATCCCTCTGGATGAACCGGCCGTTTTCAGGGGGCGAAGGGCTTACTGCACTTCTACCGCCAGGCTTTCGCTGATCTTCTGTTGCCAGATCGCAGGGCCGGTGATGTGCACCGACTCACCTTTGCTGTCCACCGCAACGGTGACCGGCATGTCCTTGACCTCGAACTCGTAGATCGCTTCCATGCCCAGTTCGGCAAAGGCCAGCACTTTCGACTTCTTGATCGCCTGAGCGACCAGGTAGGCAGCGCCGCCGACAGCCATCAGGTACACGGCTTTGTTGTCCTTGATCGCTTCGATCGCGGTCGGGCCGCGCTCGGACTTGCCGATCATGCCCAACAGGCCGGTCTGCTCGAGGATCTGCCGGGTGAACTTGTCCATTCGCGTCGCGGTGGTCGGGCCCGCCGGGCCAACCACTTCGTCACCGACCGGATCAACCGGGCCGACGTAGTAGATGAAGCGACCTTTGAGGTCCACCGGCAGGGTTTCACCTTTGTTGAGCATCTCGACCATGCGCTTGTGCGCGGCGTCGCGACCGGTGAGCATTTTTCCGTTGAGCAGGACGGTTTCGCCCGGCTTCCAGCTCTGCACGTCTTCCGGGGTCAGGGTGTCGAGGTTGACGCGACGGGCCGACGGGCCGGCTTCCCAGACGATTTCCGGGTAGGCGTCCAGCGGTGGCGCTTCCAGCGAGGCCGGGCCGGAACCGTCGAGCACGAAGTGTGCGTGACGGGTGGCGGCGCAGTTCGGGATCATGCACACCGGCAAGGACGCGGCGTGGGTCGGGTAATCCATGATCTTCACGTCGAGCACGGTGGTCAGGCCACCGAGGCCCTGGGCGCCGATGCCCAACTGGTTGACCTTCTCGAACAGCTCCAGACGCATTTCTTCGATGCGGTTCTGCGGGCCACGGGCTTTCAGCTCGTGGATGTCGATGGATTCCATCAACACTTCCTTGGCCATGACCGCGGCTTTCTCGGCGGTGCCGCCGATGCCGATGCCGAGCATGCCCGGTGGGCACCAGCCGGCGCCCATGGTTGGAACGGTCTTCAATACCCAGTCAACGATCGAGTCGGACGGGTTGAGCATGGCCATTTTCGACTTGTTCTCGGAACCGCCGCCCTTGGCCGCCACGTCCACTTCCACGGTGTTGCCCGGGACGATGGAGTAGTGAATCACGGCCGGGGTGTTGTCCTTGGTGTTTTTCCGAGCACCCGCCGGGTCGGCGAGGATCGAGGCACGCAGGACGTTTTCCGGCAGGTTGTAGGCGCGACGCACGCCTTCGTTGATCATGTCGTCCAGGCCCATGGTGGCGCCATCCCAACGCACGTCCATGCCGACGCGCACGAACACGGTGACGATACCGGTGTCCTGGCAGATCGGGCGGTGGCCGGTGGCGCACATGCGCGAGTTGATCAGGATCTGCGCCATCGAGTCACGGGCCGCTGGCGATTCTTCGCGCAGGTAGGCTTCGTGCATCGCCTGGATGAAATCCACGGGGTGGTAATAGGAAATGAACTGCAGGGCGTCGGCAACGCTCTGAATCAGGTCGTCTTGCTTGATCACGGTCATGAGTCGCGCTCCTCTAAAAGACGGGAACATTCAATAAGGTGCCTGCGGCTTGGGTGCATCGGTCGGTCGCAAGCACCTTTCAAGGCACGCCGGGGCTGCTGGCGCGACGCTAAAAAGGCGCGGCAGTATACCGCGCCTCGGTGGGGCGTACACGCGCCGGCAGTCATTCGTTGGTCGCATGGGTGGGCGAATATCGGACAGCGGGTTTGCACGTCAAGATTTACCCCCTCACCCCAGCCCTCTCCCCCAGGGGGGCGAGGGGGAAAGGGAGCCGATCTTGATGCTGTTCAAACCTGAGCTCGACTCAGGAAAGGGGTCGATGTGCATGCTGTTCAAATCTGGTTTCGACTCAGGAAAGGGAGCCGATCTTGATGCTGTACAAACCTGAGCTCGACTCAGGAAAGGGGTCGATGTGCATGCTGTTCAAATCTGGTTTCGACTCAGGAAAGGGAGCCGATCTTGATGCTGTTCAAACCTGAGCTCGACTCAGGAAAGGAGTCGATGTGCATGCTGTTCAAATCTGGTTTCGACTGAGGAAAGGGGGGCGATGTTCATGTTGTTCAAACCTGAGTTCGGCTCGGTATTCCAGGTCGGCGTATCGCCAACAACCGACTCGGTCAGTCCCCTCTCCCTCTGGGAGAGGGCTAGGGTGAGGGGCTTTTGGCGGTATAAGCAGGCCACACTTTTGACGTCAAATTTCGAGCCCGAAAATCGGTGGTCATTTATCGACTACGCCTCTAAAGTGGCAGCCGGTCTGTAGAGTAGGACACTCGGTCAGCCTCTTATCGCACGGTGAGTCAACGATTGACCCATAACGCCATTCAACGTCTTTTGCTCAAACGCTTTGCCCTCGCTGCGGCCACCTATGGATTGGCTTTGCTGCTGCTGTGGCTGTCGTTTTTCACGGGTCATTACGAGCAGTCCCTGACTTCTGTGGCCGTCGGCAGTGCGCTGGTGGTGATCAGCCAGTCGGTGCTGTTCGCACTGTTCTGGAGCGGGCGCAACCTGCGCTTTGCCGATCCCAGCCTGACCGAAGCACAGGTGCTGATCGGTCTCGGCTGGCAGACCTGGCTGATCGCCCATCTGGATGAAGCCCGCGGCGCCTTTCTGGTGTTCTACGTGTTGATCCTGCTGTTCGGCCTGTTCCATCTCAGTCGACGGGCGTTCATACGCTGTGCCTTGCTGGTGTTCTTCAGTTTCTGTGCCATCACGCTGTGGGACGGCTACTACTTCCGCTTGCGCGAGCCGGCGCTTGCCGCCTTGCAGGTGTGCATTCTGGCGATGGTGCTGGCGTGGCTGGTGCTTTACGCGCGCTTCGTCCAGGTTTCGCGACAACGCCAGCGCCAGCGCCGGTTTGCCTTGCAGGCGCATCAGGACACCCTGCGCGGGATGATGCGTCAGCTGGAAGATCTGGTCGCCACCGATGAACTGACCGGGCTGTTCAATCGTCGGCATTTTCTGCGCCTGGCCTCGCGAGAGCTCAATGCCATGGACGACGATGTCGTGCATGGCCTGGCGTTGATCGACCTCGACCACTTCAAACGCATTAACGACCTGCACGGTCATGCGGCGGGCGATCAGGTGTTGCAGGCCTTCGCCGGCGTTGCTCAAGCATGCCTGCGCGACGGCGATGTGCTGGCGCGTTATGGTGGTGAGGAATTCGTTGTGTTGTTGCCCGATTGCGATGCCGAACGGCTGACCGCGTGTTGCGAGCGTCTGCGTATCGCCTTCACCGACGTTGAACTGGTCGGCCTGAATGTGCGCAACCTCAGCCTGTCGGCCGGCATGACGCTGTTGACGTTGGGCGATGATCTGGACGACGCCTTGCAGCGCGCCGATCAGGCCTTGTATCGGGCCAAGCGTGACGGGCGCAATCGTTGTGCGGCCGCGTGGGAGAACGTCGATGCCTGAACTTCGCGTCGGTGAACGACAATGGTCAGTGGCCGCGGGCAGCAATCTGCTCGATGCACTCAATCAGCATGGCGTCGCGGTGCCTTACAGCTGCCGCGCCGGCAGTTGCCATGCCTGTCTGGTGCAATGCGTGCAAGGCCTGCCGGCTGACAATCGGCCGGACGCCTTGAGCGCCGAGCAGCGTCAGGAGGGCTGGCGCCTGGCGTGTCAGTGTCAGGTCGTCGAAGATTTGCAGGTGCATACGTTCGACCCGATCACCGACGGTCGCCCGGCAGTGGTCGAAGCGCTGGACTGGCTCAGCGACAGCGTCCTGCGTTTGCGCCTGACCCCGCAGCGGCCGTTGCGCTACAGCGCCGGGCAACATCTGGTGCTGTGGATCAATCACATCGCGCGGCCGTATTCGCTGGCAAGCCTGCCGGAAGAAGACCGCTTTCTCGAATTCCATCTCGATTGCCGCCAGCCCGGTGAATTCAGTGATGCCGCACGGCGCTTGCAGATCGGCGACCCGATCCGCCTCGGCGAACTGCGTGGCGGCGCCTTGCATTACGACCCGGACTGGCACAACCGGCCGCTGTGGCTGCTGGCCGCCGGCACCGGTTTAGGCCCGCTGTTCGGCGTGCTGCGTGAAGCCTTGCGTCAGGATCACCAAGGCGCGATCCGCGTCATTCACGTCGCCCATGATGCGGGCGAGCATTATCTGGGCAAACCCCTTGCAGCGCTGGCTGCACAGCGGGAAAACCTCAGCGTCGAGTTGTGGACAGCGGCCGAGTCAGCCGCCGCTTTGGCGCAACTGCGCCTTGTTTCCCGACAAACCCTGGCCTTAGTCTGCGGCTCGACGGCCAGTGTCGATGCCTTCGCCCGACGTCTGTACCTGGCCGGATTGCCGCGCAACCAACTGCTGGCCGACGTATTTTTGAGCCGTGGTTGAGCGCTGAATTTCAGACGCGAGACACGCCATGACTGATGCCATCCTGCTGGAACGCGAACGCGGTTTGCTGACCCTGCGCCTCAACCGCCCGGACAAGAAAAACGCTCTGACCCGCGCCATGTACAGCCGTCTCGCCGAGGCGCTGAAGCAGGCCGATGGCGACCCTGAAATCAACGCCGTGCTGATCACCGGCAGTGCCGAGTGCTTCACCGCCGGTAACGACATCGCCGACTTTGTCCAGCAACCGCCGAGCGACCTCGACAGTCCGGTGTTTCATTTCATGCTCAATTTGCTCGAATGCCGTAAACCGGTGATAGCGGCTGTGGCCGGCGCGGCGGTGGGCATCGGCACCACGCTGTTATTGCATTGCGATTTGGTCTACGTCAGCCGCGATGCGCGGTTGCGCATGCCGTTCGTCAATCTTGGATTGTGTCCGGAATTCGGCTCCAGCCTGATTCTGCCGCGTCTGCTCGGCCAGGCCAAAGCAGCAGAGCTTTTGTTATTGGGCGAAGGCTTTACCGGTGAACAGGCGGCGGCGTGGGGCATTGCCACCGAAGCATTGGGCAGTGGCGATGCGGCGTTGCGCAAGGCACGGGAGGTGGCGTTGCGTTTCGACGAACTGCCGGCTGAGGCGGTGCGTATCAGCAAGCAATTGATGAAGGCGCCGGATCGCGAGTTGATTCGTAAGGTGATCGAGGAGGAGGGCGCATTGTTCACTCAAAGACTGCGCTCGCCGGAAGCGTTGGCGGCGTTGACCGGATTTATCAAACGACATTGAAAAGCCAGCCCTCACTCAGAGGGAGAGGGAGCCGACCGAGGTGTAATGCGTTATACATCGACTTGAAAGAACCGGTCGGATTCAGCGCAGAGATAACAGGTCGGTGCAATTCTGCAATATCCCTCAATCGGTTCCTTCTCCCTCTGGGAGAGGGCTAGGGTGAGGGGCTTTCGATTCAACGCAGACAACAAAAAGCCCCGGCACTCACATGCCGGGGCTTTGGTTTTTCAGCGTGTCACTCAGACCTGCGGGTCGCCCACGTGCAGGATCTTCATGCCGTTGGTGCCGCCGGTGGTGTGGTAGCTGTCGCCTTTGGTCAGGATGACCCAGTCGCCTTTTTCCACAACGCCGCGCTTGACCAACTCGTCGATCGCCTTTTGGCTGACTTCGTGCGGTTCCAGCGAAGCCGGGTCGAACGGTACGGTATACACGCCACGGAACATCGCTGCGCGCGCCTGTGTTTCACGGTGCGGCGAGAACGCATAGATCGGCACCGAAGAGCGGATACGCGACATGATCAGCGGGGTGTAGCCACTTTCGGTCAGCGCGATGATCGCTTTGACGCCCGGGAAGTGGTTGGCGGTGTACATGGTCGCCAGTGCGATGCTTTCGTCGCAGCGGGTGAATTCCTTGCCGATGCGGTGGCTGGAGGTTTTACCGGTCGGATGCTTTTCAGCGCCGACGCAGATGCGCGCCATTGCCTGCACAGCTTCCAGCGGGTACTGGCCAGCGGCGGATTCGGCCGAGAGCATCACGGCGTCGGTGTAGTCGAGCACGGCGTTGGCCACGTCGGACACTTCGGCGCGGGTCGGCATCGGGTTCTGGATCATCGACTCCATCATCTGGGTCGCGACGATCACAGCCTTGTTGTGGCGGCGTGCGTGCAGAATGATTTTCTTCTGAATGCCCACCAGCTCGGCGTCGCCGATTTCCACACCCAAGTCACCACGGGCAACCATCACCGCGTCGGACGCCTTGATCAGGCCGTCGAGGGTTTCGTCGTCGGCCACGGCTTCGGCACGTTCGATCTTCGCCACCAGCCAGGCGGTGCCGCCGGCTTCGTCGCGCAGTTGACGGGCGTATTCCATGTCGGCAGCGTCACGCGGGAAGGACACCGCGAGGTAGTCGACTTCCATTTCAGCGGCGAGCTTGATGTCGGCCTTGTCTTTTTCCGTCAGGGCCGGTGCAGTCAGACCGCCACCGCGACGGTTGATGCCTTTGTGGTCGGACAGCGGGCCGCCGATGGTCACGGTGCAATGCAGTTCAGTGGCGGTGGCGGTATCAACGCGCATCACCACGCGGCCGTCGTCGAGCAGCAGCTCGTCGCCCACGCCGCAGTCCTTGACCAGATCCGGGTAGTCGATGCCGACCACTTGCTGGTTGCCTTCGGTCAACGGATGGCTGGTGGAGAAGGTGAACTGGTCACCGATCTTCAGCTCGATCTTTTTGTTGGCGAATTTGGCGATACGGATTTTCGGGCCTTGCAGGTCACCGAGCAGGGCGACGAAGCGACCGTGCTTGGCTGCGAGGTCACGCACCAGCTTCGCGCGAGCCTTGTGCTCGTCGGGGGTGCCGTGGGAGAAGTTCAGACGGGCAACGTCCAGACCAGCCAGAATCAGCTGTTCGAGAACTTCCGGCGAGTTACTGGCCGGGCCAAGGGTAGCGACGATTTTGGTACGACGGACGGACATGCAAAGACTCCTGAGTTCAAGCGCTAGCGAAGGCTACTATGCTCTTGGGGTGTAGTCATTGTTCGTTTGCACTACTTAATGTTTTCTTTATTGAACTCGACAACTGGCGCAAACACTTCTGAAGATTTCTCGGCAAGGGTCGATACAGAGCACAAGACAGGAGAACCCTCATGCGATTCGTACCCATTGCCGCCCTTGCCCTCAGCGTCCTCGCCGTTTCGGGCTGCACCCGTTGGTCGATGAACCATCATTTGAACAACGCCTACAGCGCCTATGACCGTGGCAATTGCGAGCAGGTCATGCTCGAACTGTCCAAGGTCGAACGCGCCAGCCGCGCCCGTCCGTACGTGTGGCCGGAAGTGTCGATGATGCGCGGCCAGTGCCTGGAACGGCAGAAAATGTTTGTCGACGCGGCGCAGACCTACCAGTTCATCATCGCCTCGTACCCGAACAGCGAATACGCCTACCGCGCCCGTGCCCGTCTGGAAACCTTGCAGAGCCTGGGCCACTACCCGACGCGCAGTGCCGCTGCCGTGGTGCGACCGACCCGTTTCTGATGACAGTTGTCATACAAAATCTGGCTGTGTGTACAAGCTGAGCTATAGTCGAATAACCCGGATTCAGCGTCAGGTTCCTGAATCCGGAGCAACACCCGCGACTGGCAGTTGTAAGGTGACGGCGACGTAGCGACCGTTACACCGGAAGCGGGGAGAGCGGCCGGCGAAACCGGCTCGTTCCGAAGCAAAGGTGCGGCTCTGTGATGGAGCCTTGCATGGCGAACTGCGCATGTTTACCGAACGGATCGAACGGCATCAGTTGCCGTATTTCCTCAGAGTGTTCAACAGCGTCACCGACAAGCCCATCGGTTTTCTCGGCAACCTCTCCGAAGACGGGCTGATGCTCATCAGCCAACTGCCCATGATGGTCGGTGTGGATTTTCAGTTACGCCTGAAAATCCCCGCCAGCGATGGCTGTCAGCAGGTAATCGACCTCACGGCTTGTTGCGTGTGGTGTCACGAAGACGCCACCCCGCTGCACTACGACGCCGGCTTCGTCCTGCAACGCGCGCCGCCGGAATTTGGGCAGCTGGTGCAGGCGTTGCAGCGCTATTTCAGTTTTCAGCCGTTGCCGGCTTCTGCCTGATTCAAAACCGCTAAAAGCTTTGCGAGCAGGTTCACTCCCACACTGGATCCGGTGCACCTGCATCCTGTGAGAGCGGGTTTGTCCGCGAAAGCATCTTCACTGGCACGCGCTTATTAACGGTCGGGTTGCATCAATTGCGCCCGCTCGTTATTCAGCCTTCTCTCTCAGAAACAGTTTCCGATCAGTCAGTTGATCGACAACTGATCAGGGGTTATCCGACCGAAACAAGTCGGTTTATTCGCTGGAAAAAATACCGTTCGTCGGGACTGTCAGATCTTACAGGTGTGCACTTGCACAGGCTGAGCGTTCAATGTTTTTGCAACAGGAACAAATCAGCTCAGCAAAGTGCCGAGGTTTTTATGAGTGACAAGAGAAAAAAACTGACAACTTCAAATCCGGACGGTCTTGAGGACGTCAGCGCTACTCAGTCGATTTCAGAGGAGGAGTTCAAGTCGATCGATAGTGCTCAGACAGTCACCAAAACACTGCGCGTCAGTGTGGGTAACTTTATAGGTGATCTGACTTTTAGCTATTGGTGGAAACATGGTGGAGGTTTGTTTTATTGCTATTCCTCACAATATCGTATTACCCAGTTGGTTAATCAAGGAGGCAACAAAGCAAACTTGCATTTTAGTTTCGACTCTAGTCAATGGTGGGGCAACGACTCCCCTGATGCCATGTGGCAGGACGGCGAGTGGCATAGCTATCCTCGCGGTGGATGGATTGCTGCCAACGGACGTGCTCGAGTCTTTATCAGATACATCTTCGATAGAGGGGATGCGTCTGATCCAGTGGGCTCCAATGAAATTTGGGTGGACTTTAGTATTTGAATGATGTTTGGCTTTTTTATGTAAGGTCTTAAACAACAGGGAGGCTGCAGATGATTACTGAAGGCGAGTCAGAGGGAGTGCTGGTTACTTCGATTACAACTCCGGTGAATAATGCCTATGTGAGAAATGGCGATATTGTCGTTGCCGGTAATTCAGATGTTAACTTCCCTATCGTTTTGCGTATGTTCAGTGGAAATGACGAGGTCGCTGCCGAAACGATTACGCCAAAAAATGGGCGCTGGGACACTGTGATAAAGGGCGTGTTCCGACCCGATCAATACAGGCTTGAGCTCCAGCCGGTTGGTGGCGTGAAGGTGACGGTGAATCTACGCGTCACACCAGTGACGATCATCTCTCCCGTTTCCGGAGAGGAAGTCGACGAACAATTCTCCATACGAGGAGCCGGTGGCGAGTATGGCGTGGGGACGGTGAGGGTGCATAACGCATCGACTGGCGGGGTCTTGGGCAATGCTGACATTCAACCCGATGGGACGTGGGAAAAGCGCTTGACGCTGTCAGGTAACAGCGCGTCTTACTTTGCCACGCAAATCATCGGCGATTTTCCTTCGCCCCCATCTGCAACGATCAATGTCACGAGCAGATCGACGCCCGTCATCACCAGCCCGGTTGAGCCTTTACAGAATTGCTCTTTCTCGATCGGTGGCACGCAGGGCTGGCCCGGCTCAGTCATGCAGATTTTCAAGGATCTATCGACCATTCAAGTGGGGGAAGATGCAGTATCCGCTGCCAACTGGTTTGCTCCAGTCATTGTCGAGCCAGGCCCCGTCTCGCTTGTCGCGATGCAAACCTTTGGCGGCGTACCGTCCAAGAGAAGCGCCCCCCGCTCTTTCCGAATCCGCCCTCCCAAACTGGCAGAACCTGAGGTCACCTTTCTTCCTGATACAAGCTTGAAGTTCTCCGGCTCCGGCCATTTCGATCAAAACCTCTCGACCGAAATCCAGTTCTCTGCCAGCGACGGCTCGCTGCCTTTGCCTTCCAACGTCCGCGTCAATGCCCAGGGCTATTGGGAAACGGCCCCCGTTGTCTGGTCTCTGGGCAGCTACGATGTGACGTTGATTCAAAAGATCGCCGACAACGCCAGTGGCTGGATCGAATCGCAGCCTCTTGAGTTCAAAGTCCGCAACGACATGCCGGATATCACCGAGGCGAGCTACACCGAGGAGTATCTACCGGTCTTCAGCGGCAAAGGTTATACAGGTGCCACCGTCTCGCTCAGGTTTCCCGATACAAACGAGGCTGCACGGAGTGTAGTGGTCGTGAACGGCCAATGGTCGACGTCTGCTTTGGTTGAGTGGGGCCCAACCAACAAGCGGGAAGTGCGCATTACACAGCATCTGGGAAACCATCCTTCGCAACGTCCTTTCATCCTGTACGTCACGATTCCACCGCTGGCGCCAGGCGTGGATGATCTTGGCGAAGAAGGGCTGGAGCCGGTATTTCGCGGCACTTGCTTGTCGGGCGCCACGGTGAACATCAGGTTCAGCGACGATACCGAGACGCATGTGGCGACCGTGACGGGATCCACCTGGACATTTCAGCGACCAACCCCGTTCGAGGCAAATATCGAACATGCCGCGGAGGTCACGCAAACAATCCTCGATCTCCTTTCAAAACCGACCTCGAAAACCTTCACTGTCCACAGAGTCATGTTGCAACCGCTCATTGTCGCGCCGGGATCCGGCTCGGAAGTGGGGTTCGACGTCACCATTGAAGGTGATAACGGCATGCAGGGCGCGGTGATGCAATTGCATGACAGCCTGATGGGAGGAACGCTGGGTGATCCGCTCGAATTGCTTGAGGAGGGCAAATGGTCTATCCAGTTGATCGGTCTGGACCTGAGGGAATATTTCCTCCATGCGCAGCAGACGCTCAACGGGCGAGATTCGGCAAACAGTGCTGAGCACAGGCTCAAGGTGGTGGTGCCGCCGCCTCGATTCACGACGCCGATCCCTGGCGGGAGAGCGCCGCGCACTTCGAAAATTGCTGGCACCGGCAGAGCTACCGCGCGGGTGGAGGTCTGGCTGGAAGGCGCTACTGAGCCATTGCTGACGGATATTGAGGTGAACGCGTCAGGCAACTGGGATGCCGAAGTGAGTTTGCCGGTGGGCAACACGACCATCTGGGCTTTTCAAACCTTCGTCCACAATGGCATTGCGCAGCGCTCTCAGGCCAATGAGCGTTTGCGTTACAAGGTTGTGCCGGCGGCTCCGTTTATCGAAACCCCGACTGCCGATGACCATGTCGGCCGACGGGTCGTGGTCTCGGGTTTCGCGACGCCCGGCGATACCGTGACCGTGACGCTGGGTAGCGACCAGGCCAGCGCCGAGGTGCGGGAAAACCGGACGTGGTCGGTAACGCTGGAGCCCGGTCAAGACGAGGGCAATCATGAGCTGGACGCTGTGGCGGCTTGCGAAGGGTTTGTATCCGATAGCGCGAAACGCACGCTTCAGCTGGCAACTTATCTGCCCACCGTTGAGATCCCAGAACCGGGACGCTGGGTCAGCAACCCGGTGCTGTTTGCCGGCAAGGGCCGTCAAGGCGTCGGTGTTCTGGTCGATCCGTTCAACCCGGACAAGACATGGCTAGCGTCGATTCAGGTCGACCCTGACTGGCAAGGCCTGTCTGACCAAACGCTACCGTTGGGCGGCAACTGGTGTCGTTTCAAGCTGCAGCCGAGCGACAGCGATCCGATGGGTTCTGACTGGGTCGTCAGTGAGCGGTTTGAAATCGAATCAGTGCCGACGGATAAAACCCGGTTGTAAATTTCCGATGAGCGGTCATAAAACCTGTCATTTCTGACAGTTGGCAGCGACTGCGTTCAAGCGCTAAATCCTTATGCAACGCTGGGTCCGCCTGACACCACAGTCAGGCGGCCCGGGCCGGTTATCGACTCAAGGAAAGTGACCATGGCTGATTCACTCCGTCCCGCTGCGCAGTTGTTCATTCAACTGTTTGGTGCGCAAACGTCTTCTGCGCAAAACCGGCTTTCAACGCTCTGGAGTTACCTTGAGCAGGGGGGATCGTTTTTCCCTCTGGTCGAAAAGGGTCTTCCGGTACTGGTCGGCGAGTACGGACTTGAGCAGGAAGAGGCCCGGCGCTTTTTGCGTCGGGCCAACAGCCTGGCGACCTATGTGCGGCGTCGGTTTATTGAGCATCACGCGCAGTGGGACAAAGCCGGGTCGACAGGACCGTCCAGCGGTTTGATGTCGCTCTTTGACGGGCCGCAACTGGAGCGAATATTCGATCTGCAGTTGAGCGCCAAATGCCCTTCGGATTCTCTGGAGTCCATGTTCGGGCCTTCGGCGTATCTCGTCTTCCTGTATCGCTTGATTCGCGACTTGATCGAATCCGTTGGTGACGGCACCAAGCTGCCGTTGCATGAACGTCGCACGGATTTGATGAAGTTGACGGTCGACAGTAAAACGGTGAACGCGCCGGAGCCATCAGTCGACGTGATCGTACGCGTGCTACAGGCGTTCATCACTACGAACACGGAGGTTCCAATTGAACAGGCATTGATCAACGCACGCTATCCCAACGGTCTGCCGTATTACCAACATTGGGACACGATTGATGGGGTTGCGGGTTTCAACGGACGATCAGTGGGGGATTTTGCCAACATTGTTGACGGGAAATTCCCCAATTTCTTGCACTCCGGGTCCCTGACCAGTCTTGCCGCTGCTGCCTTGGCTCATGCCTCTCGGCTTGGTCCGTACCAGCAGAAGTTGGTGACTGAAGAATACAAAAATTCCGAGGATATGTATCAGTTCTATCTGGAGAACTTTGGCACCGAAGACGTTGAGTATATGAATCTCAACCAGATATTTTATTTGGCTCAACGTACAAATCTTGTGGCCGAGGAGGTTACAAGTCTTTTTTCGGTTGGGGACTACGCGCCGCGGCGTTCGGACAATGTGGATTACCCCAGTAAACCCGACGTCCCGGAAGGCGGCCGATCCGGCTCGGTTTACATCAATGGTAACGCTCACCCCGGTATCGGTATCAGCACGCAGTCAGGGACTAATCTTCATCGGATACTCGTTAATCCCAATAACCCAAAAGGCTTGAATACATTTGATCGGCTCAACCGCAAGTTACGCCTGGATAAATGGCTGAATCTGCCTCCTGAGCAGACTGACGCCTTGTTGGCGGCAGCGATCAGGGCTGAAGCACGTGGTGCCGAAAAACCTGAGGTGTGGGCGATTTCGGTAAACGTGATCCATGCATTGGGTCTGTTTCAGCGACTGCGTGAACGCTACAACTGCACGGCAGCAGATTTCGCCGTGTTCCTCGATGAACTGTCACTGTACGGTCGCGGTGATGCACTGTCGCAGTTCGATCAGGTCTTCAACAATCAGGACAATTATCGCAAGCCGCTGAAACTCGACGACAAAGCGTTTGCGCTGATACCGACATCGGATCAAGACAATCTGACGGTCAGCCAGCTATGCAGTGGTTTGGGCATTGATCTTCAGACTTACCACTATCTGGCGTTGGCGATAGCCCAGGCTCATGATCTTACCGATGATCTGGTGCGCAGTTCGGCGGTCATCTCCAGTTTCTACCGTTTGGTAAAACTGCCCCGGCTGTTGAATATCACGCCGGTCGAAGGCGTGTTGATGCTCCGTGTGCTGGGCGGAGAAACCTGGCTCAAAGGGCTGGCAGGCAAGCCGCGTATTGTCGACGTGGCGGTTGATGACAGCCGCACTGACGCTACGCCGGGTGTGCTGAGCCTGATCGAAGCCATGCAGGCCTGTGTGCAATGGTGCGAGCAAAGCAACATATCGGTGCTGTGGATGTTGCAGCACGTGAGTGCACCACTGCGTTTAAGCGAGTTCTCGCAGCAGGATCAGCAGTTCTTCGACAAGATCGGCGCCCTCCTGCCCAGCGCGCGGTTGTCCGGTAATTCTTTTCTCCTGGCCGGTATTCCACCGGCCGGAGAAAGCGACTGGCTGGATTTACTCTCGATTGACAGTGAGGGGCTGGCGCCGGTTGTCGATGTCAATGGCCTGATACTGGCCACTGACCTGACGCCGGAAGATTATTTGGCCTTTGCCCGCGAGAAACTCGAATGGGCCGTCAGGAACGGCCTGGAGATTGAGGAAATCCAGGTCAGCGTCTTGGTCGAGATCATGCTCACCGTTCTTCTGCAGGCCAGAGACGCGCAGGTGTCGCTGGTCAGGGAGTCGCTGGCAATCTACGCCGGCATCGAGGGCGAATTGGCCATTCTGGTGTTGGACTGGGTCGATGCCTCGGTATATCAACTGTTGCGCCAGGTGTATGACCGCACCGCCCTCGAATCGCCAGCGAGGGCGCGCAGGCGCGACGAACCTTCCGATCCGTTACTCGAGCTGCTGGCTGTTGTGCGTCAGCGCGCTGAAGTTGTTTCGACACTGGGCTTGAGTGCGGCATTGGTCCGGGACTATCTGGATTATGGATACGCCAAGTGGATCGACCAAATCACCATCATCGATCCCTCTGAAAAATTTGTGTTCTCGGTGCGCATACTTTACGCAATGACCACGCTGACTCGCGCGTTCAGTCTGAGCGAACAGCCGGAGCAGAAGTTGCTGGATTATCTGCGCCAGGTCCATTCATTACCTCCCATGCTCAGCGCCGATGCATTACGCGTGGTGCAGCAGGCCGCGGCCATCAAACTGGCTGAGTTCTTTGCCTGGAGCGCGCAGGAAGTCAGCGAATGTGTTCGCCATATCGATCCTGAAACCCAAGTGTTGAAAACCCTGGATCAACTGGATCTGCTGATGCGCGTTTATCAGTTGTCGATGCAGACCGGTATGGATGCGCGGACCATTTTGCGGATCGGTACCTTGCCGGAGACAATCGATGCCAGTGAGGCCTACGCCCAGGCGGCTGAACTGGCTTTGCTGAGTCAGACCCAGACGCGTGTGCCGGTCGTGCAAGCACCGGGCGAACTGAAGCAGTTGGTCCGGATGACTTGCACCGTAACGCCTACAGAAGTCTTCGCTGGTAAACCAGACGAGAAAGCGATCATTACGATGACGCTTACTGACGCCCGGGGCGCAGCGTTGAAAGGTGTCGCGGTCGACTGGCACTCCGAGCTAGGGACCATCAGCTTGGGTATCACCGATACCCAAGGAGTCCTCACGGCTGAGTATGTTCCGGGCAAAGTCTTGGGCACGGACAGTCTTTATTTTTCCATGAGCCTGCTCGAGCCTGAGTGGGCAGTGAGCATCAACGTCATTGCCGACGCCGAAAGCATGAATTTCCCGACATCGGAAATGTCTCCGGTGCCAACGGAGGTCGTGGAGCTTGGTAAGACAATCACACTTTTCGCCAAGATGGTGGATCAGTACGAAAATCCTGGGGCCAACATGCTGGTGGACTGGGCCTGGGAAGAAGGAACAGATCCCGAGAAAAGGCCAACGATCCGCCCGGCACAGGGGTTCACCGATCAGGACGGTAGAACCACGGTTTATATCACCAGCGCTTTCAGCGGGGAATTCGAAGTCGGTGTACGCAGCCTGGCAAGCGCGAAGGGGATTGTCTTCGAACCCATCAGGTTTGGGGTGTCGCAAGGCCGCAGCCACTCGCTAGAACAAGCGTCACCGCCTTCTGACAGTGACGCGGGAACCTCTTCCACGGAGCAAGGATCATGACATCGAACAACATTGGTCTGTTGCAGGAAAAACGTCGTACCGCGTTGCTTGATTATTGCATCGGGCAAGTAAGGGCGGAGCGTTACCCGCCTTTGCGGACCCCGGAGGACCTGTTCGAATTGCTACGCATCGACCCGCTGGACAGTGCTCGGGTGCAGACGTCGGGGGTGGCCGAAGCGATCAGTTGTGCGCAGCAATACATCAGTGCCGTGTACAACAAAATGGAGCCCGGTTTCGAAAACCACGAATTTCCCCCAGAGCAGTTGGAAAACTGGGCGCTGTACAACAACTACTCGGACTGGGCTGCGGTGCAGATGATCGCGCTCTACCCGGAAAACTACATCAATCCGTTTGTGCGTCAGCGCAAGACGGATCTGTTCAAGACCCTTGAAAACAATCTCAACCAGGCCCGTCTCAACACCGATTCGGTTCAGGCGGCGCTGCAGGATTACTTGCAAGCCTTCGAGCAGATCTGCGATCTGGATGTCGTCAGTGGCTACATGGACGGCACAAACCCTGAGCGCGCCGATTATTATTTTGTCGGGCGTCAGCGGGTGCCGCCGTTCCAGTACTTCTGGCGCAAGGCGCAAATCGAGATAACGCCCACTTGCCGCGCCGTCAACCCGGCGGCGTGGAGTGAATGGAAAGCGGTGGACATTCAACCCGCCGGGCGGGTGCTGGACATACGTCCGGTGATCTGGAACGGACGCCTGTGTCTGGTCTGGGCGGAGTGGCGGGACAAGGTCGGCGAGATCATCAAAACCGATCCTCCGGATCCCGATAAGGACGACAAATCCCGGTTCGTACCGCATCAGCTGGATATCAATGTGGCCTTCATGAGGCAGAACGGCCAGTGGTCGGCGCCTTTGAATTTACGCCATCGCGAGTTTGATGAGGATCTCTCTGCAGGTGCCCGGCTGATTGCAACTGTGTGGGTCGATCCTCAGATCCCCAAAGGCAAGCTGGGGGTATTGCTGGTCAACGATAAAACCGGCACAGGTGCCTTGAAAGAGATCGCGATCATCGATGTGCTGATGCGTCCCGTTACCGGGGACAGTGGTAACTGGCTTGAGCTGGCCAATACGGATCGATTTGTTTCTGCCTTGACGGTTCAGCACCCCTTGGGTCTTGAGGTTACGGTGGTATCCAGCGAGTCGCCGTCAGGCTCCATGGCCGCTTTTCTGGGACTGAACGTCTTCGCCATGCGCGTGAATGACAACGACGTGCTGACGGTTGAGGGCTTTTGCAGGTCAACAGGGTTACCAGGCATCGGGAAGACTGCGTTTACCTTGCAGTTGGAACTTGCAACTGTTAACGACCCTGAACCTGTGAGAAGTGAGGTTGCAATCGCCGGCGATTGGACGATGCAGTTCTTGGGGACCTTCACTCGACCAAAAGGGGCTTGGAACAACGTCAGGTTCACTCTAAAGAATGATACTGAAGGCTTTGGCGGTAAACAGTTTGACCTGACGATTGGCGATCTCTCGGATTTCCTCGCGCCAACGCTGCTGAAAAACACCACGGATGCCGCCCAGTTCCTCGACTTTCAACTGGGCGCTGGCTGGGCGATGCAATACGTTCGGCTCAATTCGCTGTTCGGTCCCGAGTTGGTCACACGCTCCACTGTCTCTCCAGCGACTCTGATTAATTGGGACTCCCAGCATCTGTCAGAGCCGCCGCCTGCCGGTGTTGATTTCGAGGAACGCAATGGCGCTTTCGACGGTGCCAACGGGCTGTTTTTCTGGGAGCTGTTTTTCCACTTGCCGCATTTGATCGCGACACGCTTGCGTGATGAAGAGCGGTTTGCCGAAGCACAGACGTGGTTGCATTTCGTCTTCGATCCCCGGGCTAATGCCGACAGCAGCACGGTACCCGAGAAACCGAATTACTGGCGCTGCCGACCGTTGATCAACGATCTGGGCAATGTCGGCTGTGAAGCCGTGGCGCCCGCCGACCCGGACGCGATTGGATATTCAGCGCCTGTGCATTTGAGGCTGCTGATGTTCATCGAGTATGTGAAGAACCTCATGGCCTGGGGGGACTGGCATTACCGTCAACTGACCCGCGAAAGTCTGGTGGCGGCAAAGCTTTGCTATGTGCAAGCGGGATCATTGATGGGCAAACCGCCTCTGACTCAAACGGTGAACTTGTGGCAGACCGCGACGCTGAAGGACCTTTTGGCCCAAAGTTGCACGCGTACGGCACTGGAAACGTTCGAGCAGACATTGAATTACAGCCTGGCAGATGTTCCGGCCGGCTCCGATAGGGCTCCCATGCTGGGCATGTTGGGGTGTCCGCCGTTCAGGGCACCCATCAATGATGAGTTGTTCACTTGGTTCAACCAGCCGCAGGACCGCATGAACAACTTGCGCAACAACCTGACGATTGATGGCAAGCCCATGCTCCTGCCGTTGTTCAACCCACCGACCGACCCGAACCAATTGCTGCGCGCTCTGGCTGCAGGTGGTGTCGGTGGCGCCAGACCGATGGGCGGACGGCTGGTGGTGATTGCGTTTCGCTGGCGCGTGATCTTCGAGGTTGCCTTGCGTGCGGTGCAGGCCTTGCAGGATTACGGCAGCCAGGTACTCAATCTGCTTGAGCGGCGTGATCGTGCCGAGCAGGAAGAGCTGCAGCAAAACCATCTGGTGGAGTTGGGCAACTACGCCAAAACCGTACAGGAGCAATCCATCGCTCAGTTGGAAGCGAGCATGACGGCGCTTGAGCAGAGCCGGGCAGTGGCGCGGGAACGGGCTGATGCTTACGCAGCACGCTATGACGAAAACGTATCGGCTGTCGAATATCAGGTCATGGCAAACCTGGACCAGTCCAAAGAGCTGGCGCTGGCTGCCAAAATCCTCAAACCGGTAGGCGTGGCATTTGCGACCGCACCCAATATCTTCGGTATGGCGAACGGTGGTTTTCGGATCGACAAAGTTACGGATGCCATCTGCTTTGGCCTGGAAATCGCTTCGTCGATGCTGCAAATCGATGCCGACAAGCAAGCCACCACCGAAGGTTATCGCCGTCGCCGCAATGAATGGGGGCTGCAACGCGATCAGGCGCTGGCAGAAATCGCTGCCATCGATGCGCAGATCGTCGCGCAGAGCCATGCGATTGATGCGGCCAGAACCAACCTCGCGCAAACGCTGCGAGCTAACGCTCAGGCGTTGACGATGTACAACTATCTGAAAAAGCGCGCGACCAATGCCGAATTGTTCGGCTGGATGCTCGGCCAGCTCAAGGCTTTGCACTATCAGGCTTACGACGCGGTGGTCAGTCTGTGCCTCAGCGCACAAGCGGCGATGAGCGCCGAAACCGGCGATTACGATTCATATATTCCCTTGCCGCAGGTCTGGCAGGATCAACGCCACGGTTTGACCGCTGGCGAGCATCTGCGCGCGTATCTGCTGCGTATGGAGCATGAGTACCTGCAGCGCACCGAGCGACGAGTTGAAGTGGTAAAAACCATCTCCTTGCGTCGCCTGTTCAACGATGCAATAGACCCTCAGCTCGGCATCGGTAGTTGGGAGGCTGCATTGGCGCAATTGCTGGCGACCGGCTCGCTGGTGTTCAAACTCACCCAATTGCTGTTCGATCGGGATTATCCGGGACATTACTGTCGGCAGATCAGTTCGGTGGAAATGGACTTTGCAGTGTTGACGGGCCCATTCGAGGACGTGCGCGCGACCTTGCTGCAGATCGGCAGCATGACCACCAGCCGGGCTTCGGTGCAGTCAGTGCAGTACTTGCACAATCCTGATCCTGATGTAGTGGCCCCTTCCGATCTGCTGTTCAACTTGCGTCCGGGCCAGCAGATAGCCCTGTCTGTGGGGATTGCCGACAACGGCATGACGGCGGTGAAGCCAGATGAAGGTTTGCTCTATCCATTTGAAAATACCGGTGTGGTGTCCACCTGGGAGCTGAAATGGCCATGGCATAAAGAACCGCGACAGGAGGCCATGCTGCGCTCGATGAACGATTGCATCTTGCGCATTCGCTATTCGTCCAAGTGCGGAGATCAGTCGTTTACCGATTCGGTGAAGGAGTTGGTCAATGCAGCGCAAGAACGCCTGGCCGGCAAGGGAGTGCGCAATCATGAGTGATCCTGTCGTTCGGATGAATGAAAACCTGGTGTGCAACGGTGATTTCGAAGAAAGGTTCGAATGTTGGGCAAGGACGGGGACAGTTGTCATAGGCACAGCGTATTACGAAAACAAGCCTGTCAAGCACCTCAAAGCGCCGAAGGGCGCGGGGGTCACTCAGGACGTCACACTTCCCAGAGATCCCGATGGCAATGGTGCTTATTGGCTGAGTTTTCTATGGGAAAGCAGTTTCGGCCAATCAGGCTGGGTGAAGATTTCTCAGGGAGAAGCGGAGCATTACCGCATCGAACTCGAACCCGTCGGTAAACCTGATCTGGCACAACAGCGCGAGGGTTTCGGATCTGGGCCAGAGAGGCGATTCAGTCCGACCCTGCATGAGGTAGAACTGACATCGCCCATCTCAAGTTCAAAGCCACTGCGCATCGAAATATACAGCTCGACAGAGTCTTCGAGTCCATTTGGCGAACTCTGGGTTACACGCGTCAAAGTCGAGTTGAAACTCGCGCCACTTGAGTTGCAGGAAATTGAGCTGGACGGCATCTCGTTCCTGCCCTTGCGCAAAATGTACCTGTGTCAGGGCGCCAGCAGCGGCGGAGCTTTTGGCAGCGACGCATTGATCACGCCCCACATGCTCGGTTTTGTACCTGTGCCGGATAACCCTTGGGACGGCACCCAGGTCGCATTGAGCATCGACAATAACCCGCAGGGCGCGATTGTCGCGACGCCTGCCTGGGACACCCCGCAATTGCTGGACGAGCCATGGACGCTCGATTGCCCGCTGATCGATGATCAGGACTACGAATTCACCCTGAGCTTGCGCAACCGTTACACCGCGCAGGCCTACGAGATCCCTGTATCGCTGGGGCATCATCGACTGATTTTTCGTGAGGTGGTCGAGGCCGCTTACTACCCATTGATTGAGCAAAGTGTCCGTTTGGGGGTGCAAGTGGCGTCGTATTACACCGGCCAGCCATTTGCCGGGCTTACGGTGAACTGGGCGACCGCCGAGCGGGGGGTGTTGGCGGCGGCCGTTACTGATGAACAAGGTTGGGCCTACTACTGTTATGAGGCGAAGGCAGCAGGGGACTTCGTTATTGAAGCCTCTGTGGTCAGCCTTTATTACGAGCAGGGTGTGTGGACTCAGACGTTTGACGTGCGGGTACTGGGAGAGGATCCGTGGGCACAGATGACTGTCTGTGAGAATAACGAAATCAGGGACTGGATTGATAACAGTTATCCGAACCGGGGTTCTACCCATTCCATTGATGTAATGCTGGCGGCCAACAGTCCTCTGCGAGGCAGCGACTTCTATCTGCACTGGCACGGTGACAGGCATGAGCAACTGGGTGTCGTGGTCAGTCCGCCTCTGGAAACGGCAGTGCCCATGCCGATCGATGGTGAGGGCACTGCCTCGTGGAGGCTGAGTTGTGAAGACCGGCGCGACGGGATGTTCGAATTGTCACTGGTCTGCTCGAAGCTGTTGTTGCCGTCGCCCAGAAAGCGCATGTCGCTGGCGCGCAACAGGATCAAGATCAAAGAGGTACGCCAGGCCGAGAATAGTCCGGTAGTGGATGAGAACGGAGTTGCGTACCTGCGCTTGCAAGTGGTGCATGTTACTGATCAGGGGGACGGCGAGCCGGTGATCGGTGCGAAGATCGAGTGGCAAACCGACAACGGCATTTTCCGCAGCCAAACGGGAAGCGCTGGTTGGGGGAGCCTGAAGTATTACACCAGAGAACCCGGGATTCACGCGATCACCGCGGCGGTCCGAGCGCATGAATCGGCCGAGTCGCATGAGTGCGAATTTAGCGTGACCGCGATTGCCAGGAGTTCCTGGAAAGACAAGGTCAACATCACATTTGATCGTGGTCGGATCGAACAAGATCTAGGGGTTGCCTGCAAACGAGGTCTCACCCATTCCCTGGAGGTCACTGCCCTCGCCGGCAGTCCTCTTATCGGCCAGGAAATCACGCTGGCATGGGGCATTGACGAACCAGGCATCGGGCTGGTGGTGAGTGAACTTGGCGAGCCCAGGATATTGCGGGCAGATGAACCGCTGATCTGGACTCTGAGTTCTGAATACGCCAAGAGCCGCAGCAGCATGTTCGGACTGCGGTTGTTGACCGATTCACTGGAAGATCGAGAGTTGCTCGGGCGCTTGGTTTCACCGGACATTCACGATGAATTCACTCTGGTTCTGGATCATATGAGCACCGCCCGAGGTCAGTCGCTGTATCCCTGTCTGGGCGCTGTGCACCGGTATATTTTTAGAACCCATGCGCTGAGTGCCCTTGTGGGTCTCATGATTGATTTGGAATGGAACGGAACTCCAGCATCAGAATTGGGAATCGTCCTCGACCCTCCTCCAAAGAGCATCAATGTTATTGATGAAAGTGGCATGACTTGGACATTGAATTGTTTGGCGAGTCGGGTTGCCGGAAGTTTTAGAGTTAATTTTAATGCGGAGCTTGGGGGCCGAACCGATTCAACCACGCTGCACTTGGGCCACAACAAACTCAGCATTGAAACCGTGCGTGAGTCTGCCGTTTTCCCGATCGTGGGTCAGGACCCGGCATGGATGTGGGCGAAGGTCCGTTCGGACTTCTCGGAAGATGCCATGGTTCAAGTACCAACGCAGTGGAAGGTTGATGGTCACTCTGAAGAACGTGTGACTGCTGACGATGGCTGGGCAGGCTTTGCGCATTGGGCAACCACAGGCGGATCGGCGACGGTTGAGGTGTCTGTCAGCAGTCCGTATGACAATGTTACAGATACACGTTCGATGGCGGTCTGTTCGCTGGCCGACGATCCGTGGGATCGATTGCAGTTCAGTATGGACAACGGGACTGCACAGCCTTTTGGCCAGGACACCGGTTTTGCGCGGCGTAAACAGACCCATAGAATCGATATAACTGCTCCGGAAGACACCTTCTTGTCCGGTAAAAGGTTGATGCTGGGCATGGTCGGCACCGGGCCTGAGGCACTCGGTATTCGTTTTACTCAACCAGTACTCGGTTTGCCACGGACCTTCAGCCGCGAGGCGGGATTCACCGATTCCTTCATGGTCGATGACAAGCGTAACGGCAGTTTCGGCTTGTTTCTGGCCTGCGAAAGCCTGGCTCGATGGTCACCTGTCAATGCAATATCGGTGGGTGAAGGCGCGCAAGTGGTGAAGATTGCCGAGCGTTCGCGGCTTAGCCAGACGCTGTACTGGGGCGAAGCTGTGTCCGAGCGGATCACCCTTGTTTCGGCTGTCAGCGGCAGGCCGATGGCGGGGATGAATGTTGTCTGGCGCACTCTGGATCTTGGCGAGGTGACGACGACCACCAACTTCTACGGCGAGGCGTGGATCCGCTTTGTGCCCAAGACTCCCGGAGCGGCGCAACTGACCGCGACGGTGGGGGACGCGCAGTATTCGGAATCGATTTCATTGCCGTATTTCCTGCACGAGCCGCGAGAGATCAAAGAGCTGGTCAGTGATGATTTGACCGGTTATCCGGGACAAGAAATTTCAGCTCAGGCTTTGGTGGTTTCAGCCAATACCGGCGAGCCTTTGGCCAATGTCGAAGTGATGTGGGAGTACGACAACACATCTTTACCGGCAACACTGACGGGTGCCGATGGGATGGCAACGGCGCGCGTTGTCTTGGGCGCAGCAGGTGAGGCTTCGTTGTGGGCGTCGGTAAATGGCAGCTTGGCTGGCTGGGACGTGAAAGCGCTGTGGTTGACTGTCAATGAACGTCCAGCGACTGTGAAGTCCGTTGTCGCCTCGCCGAATCCGGCTTTCGTGAACGACTGGGTAACCATGACTGCGTTGATCGTAGACAAGGCTTCTGGAGAAGCGATACGGGAAAGGAAAATACTTGTCTCCATTAACGGGAGGCCATTCATTGAGTCCAGTACGAATGGCAACGGTAAATACGAAACCGCTTGGAGGGTGATGGATCTGTCGGAAACCGTGTCCCTTGAGGTCAAAGTCGAGAATCCTGACGGGACCTCGAGCAGCGGATCTGTGCACGTCAAGATCGAGAGATGATCAAAGCGCCGCACTTCTTTTCCAGCTCAGATACAGCGTCACCAGTTCGGCCCCCAACTCCGCGGGCCGGACATCCAACACCGGAACGCCATGAGCGCTCAATCGCTCATGGAGTTCTGCCCGCTCATTCATGTAGTTCACCGTGCCGCAGTAAGCCAACGCCTCAGGCAATGTTTGCACCGTGGTCTGACGTAACGTATCCAGCGTTTCTTCGCGCAGACTGGCGACCAGCACCCGATGCTGTGCGCTCAGGCGTTTGACCGCACTCAGCAGTTCCTCATCGTCCTCATCGCGCAGGTTGGTCACCAGCACCACCAGTGCCCGGCGTTTCTGGCGGCTCAGCAACTGATTGGCGGCGGCCTGAAAGTCGGCGGGGCGCTGCGTGCTGTCGAGGTCATAAACCGTGTTGAGCAGCACGTTCAGTTGCCCGCTGCCTTTGACCGGCGCGAGATGGCGTGGCTGATCGCAGGCGAAGGTACTCAAACCCACCGCATCGCCCTGACGCAGCGCCACATAACTGAGTAGCAGACAGGCATTGAGCGCATGGTCAAAGTGCGACAGCTCATCGTCCTGGCTGCGCATGCGGCGGCCGCAATCGAGCAGGAAGATAATCTGCTGGTCGCGCTCGTCCTGATATTCCCGGGCAATCGGTGTGCGTTGACGGGCCGTCGCTTTCCAGTCGATCTGACGCAGGCTGTCGCCTTCACGAAACTCGCGCAGTTGGTGAAATTCCAGGCCCTGACCGCGACGTTGCCGCTGGCGTACGCCGAGCTGGCTGAGCCAGTTGTCCACGGCCAGCAGCTCACCGCCGTAGAGCCGGGCGAAGTCGGGGTAGACGCGGGTCTGATCGCTGACCCTGAGCAAGCGTTTGCCTGACCATAATCCCAAGGGACTGGGCAGGTTGACTTCGCAGTGGGCAAAGCTGAAATGACCGCGTTGGAGCGGGCGCAGGCGATAGCCGAGCAGACTGCGCTGGCCGGGTTGCAATTCAATCGCCAGCGGCAGGTTTTCGAAACTCAAACCTTCTGGCGGGTGGTCGAACAGTTCAATGTGTATCGGCTCGCTGAAGTCATGTTCGATTTCCAGACGCACTTCACCCCAACGGCCTAGTGCCAGACTGCCGGGCATCTGTCGCGTGATGCGCGGTGTCGGCAGACGTTGCAGGCGTAGCGCATCCAGCGCCGCCAGAGCCAACAGCGCCAGCAGCAACCCCCAATTGATCGATACCAGGCTCGCCGGAGTTTCGATCTCCAGTGTGCGCAATGTGCCCAGCACAATACCGATGGTCAGCAGCAAGGCCAGCCAGATCAATAGCAGGCGCGAGGGTTTCACAGACGCGGCGCCGGAATCTGGTCGAGCAGTTGCTGGAGCACTTGATCTACTTGCAAACCTTCAATGTCCAACTCCGGGGCAATGCGTACACGATGGCGCAGCACGGCCAGCGCGCAGCCCTTGATGTCGTCGGGAATCACAAACTCACCGCCACGCAACAAGGCGCGGGCGCGGGCGCAACGCACCAGGGCAATCGACGCGCGCGGCCCGGCGCCAAGGGTCAGCCCCGGCCAGGTGCGCGTGCCGCGCGCCAGACGTACGGCGTAATCGAGGACCTGATCGTCCAGTGGCAGGTCACTGGCGATACGCTGCAAGGCTTGCACGTCCTTGGCTTGCAACACCGTGCGTAGCGGTTGCACATCAAGCATGTCAGCGCGGGTCGAACGGCAGACCTGACGCACCATGTTCAGCTCTTGATCAGCGTCGGGGTAGTCCATGCGTACCTTGAGCATGAACCGGTCGAGTTCGGCTTCCGGCAGGGGATAAGTGCCTTCCTGTTCGATCGGGTTCTGCGTGGCCAGGACCATGAACGGTTGCGCGATGGGCAGGGCACGACCTTCGAGTGTGACCTGACGCTCCTGCATCGCTTCGAGCAAGGCGGCCTGGGTTTTCGCCGGCGCGCGGTTGATCTCGTCGGCCAGCAACAGGTTGGTGAACAACGGGCCTTTGCGCAGCTTGAACTGTTCGGTTTGCAGGTCGTACACAGCGTGGCCGGTGACGTCGCTGGGCATCAGGTCCGGGGTGAATTGAATCCGTGCAAACTCGCCACCGAAGCAGCGGGCCAATGCCCGCACCAGCAGGGTCTTGCCCAGCCCCGGCACGCCTTCAAGCAACACGTGACCACCGGCGATAAGTGCCGTCAGCACGTCGTCGATTACCTGGTTCTGGCCAATCAGCGCTTTCTGCAATTCGCCGCGCACCGCTTGTGCCAACTGGCTGGCACGCTGGCGTTGCTGGGCGGCGTGGCTGGCGCTGCCGGGCTCGATCTGTTCAGTCATAGCGTGTTCCTCAGGGTTTGCAGGTGGGCGACCTGGCGGCAGAAATCGGCGCTGGAAACCCGCCGGTTCGGCACCGGGCTCAGGGCCTGGCTGATAGCGCGGGTGGGTTGTCGGGTCAGGCGCGACAACGCCAGCCATTGTTCGGCAACGTTCAATTGGTCAAAGCCTGGATGGCGGCGGCGGGCGCGGCGCAGCACGTCCTGTTGCAGTGCTTGCAGCAGCGCCTGCTGGCCGTTGTGGCGCAACAGGAAATCGGCGCTGGCGCGCAGGTGTTCATGCAATTGCCGACGTCCACTCGGGGCGGGTAATTGCAGTGGGCCGTGGCGTACGCCGACGTGCCAGAGCCACAGGCCGATCAATGCGAGCAGGGCGACGATGGCTTGCGGGAAGTAGCGCCAGAGCAAGGTGAGCAGACCATCATGCTCGGTGTTGTAGATCAACGTGACGTCGGTGTCGGCGCTCAAATACCAGAGCAGCCAGGCGTTGTCGTACTGGGCGATGGCTGCGGTTTTCCACAGATCGGCGTCGGTGACCACGGTAATCGTGCCCAGGCTGTAGGGCAGTTGCATCATGTGCGTGGCTTTGGCGCTGTTGGCCCAGGCTTGCGCAAGATTCTTCGGGTCGTCGAGGTGGAAGTCGGTGTCGAAGCCAGCGTAGGCCGGTGCGTCTTCGTCTTCCAGATAGAGTTTGGTCAGTTGCGGGAAGCGATCGGGTTCAGCGTCGGCGGGCAAGTCTTTCAGATCCTTGCTCAGGGATTGATGCAGTTGCACCTGATCGAGCAACAGGTCGTTGCTCTGTCTGGTTTGCTCATCCCACAGCGATTCGGCGACGAACACCAGACGTCCGCCGGCTCGCGTCCAGTTCAACACTTGATCGACCTGCCGCGGCGTCATTCGCGAGCGGTCGTTGAACAGCAGAAGCGTATGCCGGCGCGGATCGATATCGGGGAGCATCGCGAGGCTTTCGGCATGGCTGACGTTGAGGCCGCGCTCACGCAAAAACAGCTCGGCCGCCAGATAAGGATTGGCTTGCGCGGCGGGCGAGGGGCCGTGATCGACTGCTTCCTGATAAGGCTTGGCCTTGAGGACGAGGAAAACGCTCAGCGCGCCCAGCAGCAAGGCGATCAACGCAGCGACCCACCACAGTGTCCAGCGACTCAACGGGCGGCTCCGGGGCCGAACAAGGCGCGCCAGCCATCGCACAATTCCTGCTGCAGAGACGCCGCCGGCACGCGATGCCCGTAGGCCATGTTCTGCCAGTGGGTAGTCAGGTTGCGGCTGAACGCGAGCAGCTCGGGACGCTGCAATTGTTCAACGTGCGCCAGTACCTGGAGTTCGGTGTCGGCGGGTTTCAGCGTCAGGTCGAAATCGTGGAGCAGATGGCTGAGCAGTCCTCGATACAACAGGCCCAGTGCTGCGCGGGGTTGGCTTTGCCAGAGTTGTTCGGCGCTGGTGGCGATGTCGTCAGGCAACGCGTCGCGGTTCAAGTCCAGGCCAAAGGCTTGTTGCGGCACCGCACGTTTGGGCTTTGCCGGCAGTCTCGGGCGGCGGCTGACGAAGGCTTGGAGAAAATCGCGATAACGCCAGATCAGCCAGCCGATTGCAGCGATGACCGCCCCCCACAGCAACACTTCAATGAGCTTCGCCAGCACGTTGAGGTGTTGCCCGTCGAGCCAGCCCAACAGGCTTTTCAGCCACTGCGGCGCTTCACCCGGTGTTTGCGCTTTGGCCGGTTCTGCGGGGTCCTCGCCGAAGCGATAGCGGGTGACGAATTCCTTGTTCTTGAACGGCGGTTGCTCAAGCAGTGCCTTGATGCTGTCACGCGATGCCTGACTGGTCAGCGGCTGATTCAACAACCGCGGTGTCTGTGGACCGTCATCGGGCTCGGCGGCCCAAACCGTGGGCACGTTCGGCACAATCAGACAGACTGCCAGCAGCAATCCCAACACACCGTTGTTCAGACGCTGACGCAAGCGGCGGAATACCAATTCGATGTCCCATGCTTCCAGTTGCGTGCGCCGGTTCAGATAAAGGCTGAAGCCGCAGGCGACGTAGACCGGTTCCCACACCACGAGCACCAGCGCATAGAAGACATTGGTCAGATGTTCCAGCCAGCGCCACTCGTTGTCCGCCGCGAGAACCAGTGACTGCCAGTCCCAATCCGTTTCGATCTGCTGCGGCAGCAACATGTAGAACAGCACCATCAGGCCGATCCACAACGCGGTTTCCAGATGCACGCCGATGATGGTCAGCCATTGCGCCGCGCCGGCGTTGCGTTGCAGCAGCACCTGCAGGCGCTGTTGCCGGGCGCTGCCATCGAGGCCTTCGAGTTGCAGCACCGGCAATAGAAAGCTGCGGCTGAAACTCAGGCGGCGCCAGGTCAGGCTGGCCAGCAGTTGGGGTCTGAGCAGGCGCGGCCATTCGCGCAAGGCTTGTTTGAGCGTCGGCGTTTCGCCAAACAGCGCTTTCGACAGGATGTACAACGGCAGGCGTTCATACGCCGGTTTCAGCCACCAGAAGATAAACACCGCCAGTGATGGCGAATCCCACAGCAACAGGCTGAGCACGGCGAACAGCGGCAGGGTGACGATCGCCCAACTGCTCATCAGCAGACGCCGATGTTGCTGGCTCATCAGCACACCAAGGTCCATGGCTTCCCAGGTTGTGCGCGGACGGATCACCACGGTGGCGTCACTCAGGCGCATGGCGGGTCCTTCCGGCGAACGACAGATAGATCGCAACCAAGGCCCAAAGTCCGGCCCCGACCAGATATTTTGTCAGCGGCGTGACGCTGGTTTTCGATGACCAATAGGCTTCGATAAACGCGGCAATCAGCAGGAACAACATCACCCCGCAGACCAGCAATACGCTCTTGCGCGCGGCCCGTTTCAGCGCTTCGCCGCGAGTCAGCCGTCCGGGTGCGATCAAGGCCCAGCCGAGTTCCAGGCCAGCCGCGCCAGCGAGGGCAATGGCGGTGAGTTCAAAGGCGCCGTGGGCGATGACGAATGACCAGAAAGTCTGGCCGAAACCGATCTCGCTCAGGTGCCCGGCCACCGCGCCGATGACCATGCCGTTGTAGAACAGAAAGAACGCACTGCCCACGCCCATCAGCAAACCGCTGGCAAAGGTCTGAAAGGCGATGCCGATGTTGTGCATCACGTAGTAACCGAACATCACCCAGTCTTCGCTGGCCGCGCGTTCGGCGGGGCGCCCGAGGTGGCCGGCGACCGGGTCGTACATGCCTTGCATTTCACGCACCTGATCGGCTGGGATCAGGTTGTAGACCAGCTCGGGAAACACATATACCAGCATGCCGACGCCGATCAGGCTGCCAAAGAACAGCAGGCTGGCAACCAGTACAAAGGGCCATTCGGCGCGCACCAGACGTGGAAAGTCAGCGAGAATGAAACTCAGCAGATTGGCACCGAGCCGGCTGCGGTGGCGGTACAGCTGTTGATGCCCGCGTAACACCTGTTGCTGCAATGAGTCGATGAGAAAACTGCTGTAACCGCGCTCCTGTGCCAGCGCAAGATGCTGGCAAAGCCTGCGATAGGCCTTGGGGAAACCGGCGACTTGTGAGGTGTCCTTGCCCCGTTCAAGGCGTTCGAGGGCCAGCGCAAAACGCTCCCATTCGTCCTTGTGGCGACTTTCGAAAAGGCTTTGCTTCATGTCGGGCCCAACAAGCCGCGAGCGATGCCGTTGAGTTCAGCGACAGCTTTGGGCGCAGAAATATGCAGGGGCTGGGCGAGCAGGGCCGCCAGTTCATTGACCCGCGCTGGCGATAACTCTCCTTGGCGCTCGGCGAAACCAAGCACGGCGCGTTGTTCGCTGAGGGTGAGTGGCACGGGTGAGCGCCGCGGTTCGGCGTCAGGCAATTGTGGACGGCTGAGCGGGCGTTCACTGTAGATCACCAGCGTACCGGCAGCCATGTCACCGAGGCGTTTGAAGGTCGGGTGTTGCAGGCAACTGAGGGTGCCGAGAAAGTAGCCAAAAGGCAGCAGATCGACAAAGCGCAGCAAGTTTCGCAATAGCGACGCCGACCAGCCGATCGGTGTGCCGTCGTCGTGCACCACGCGCAGCCCCATCCATTGTTTACCCGGCGAGCGGCCCTGACGCAGCACTTCGAACAGCACCATGTACCACCAGCTGATTGCAAACAGCAGCAGCGAACCAAGACCCATGCCGAGCTTGCCGAGAAACGCCAGGGCAATGAAAAGCACGCCCATGATCACGCCGCGAATAACCAGATCGAGCGCAAAGGCCACGGCACGCACCATCAACCCGGCGGGACGCAATGGCAGGTCGATGCCTTCCGGCGTTTCGACCTGATGCCGCGTATCCAGCGGCGGGGCCAGCGGTGCTTTCCTTGGCGGTGCTGTGGGCTCGAGCATGGGCTACCTGATGTTCGCCTGTTCGGGGTGCAAGTGAGGCCGATGCTAGCAGCCTCTCGGGGGAAAACGACATAACTATGTATTGCACATCGTGAAGCGCGAAGTGTTTGAATGACGCGAGGCTGGCCGCGAGCGCGGTCGAGCGCCTAGACTTTGCCGATCTTCAGTTCAGGAACCGCCCGTGACTTCAATCTTCTGGTACGACTACGAAACCACTGGCATCAATCCGCGTAACGACCGCCCGTTGCAGGTGGCCGGGATCCGCACCGACCATGCGCTCAACGAGATCGACGAGCCGGTCAATCTTTATTGCCAGCCCAGCGAGGACATCCTGCCGCATCCGGCAGCGTGCGCGATCACCGGCATCACCCCGAGCCAGCTCGCCGAAAAGGGTTTGAGCGAGGCTGATTTCATGACTCGCGTGCATGCCCAACTCGCGGCACCGGGCACCTGTGGCGCCGGTTACAACACGCTGCGCTTCGACGACGAGATGACCCGTTACAGTCTGTATCGCAATTTCTTCGACCCGTACGCCCGGGAGTGGCAGGGCGGCAACAGCCGTTGGGATCTGATTGATGTGGTGCGCGCCGCTTATGCGCTGCGTCCTGACGGCCTGGTCTGGCCGACCGATGACGAAGGCCGGGTGACCCTCAAGCTCGAACGCCTGACGGCCGCGAACAATATCGATCACGGGCATGCCCACGAAGCGTTGTCAGACGTACGCGCGACCATCGCACTGGCGCGGTTGATCCGCGAGAAACAACCAAAACTGTATGACTGGCTGTTCCAGTTGCGCAGCAAGCAAAAAGTCATGGATCAGATTCGCCTGCTGCAGCCGCTGGTGCATGTTTCCGGGCGTTTCTCGGCGGCGCGCAGTTATGTCGGTGTGGTGCTGCCACTGGCCTGGCACCCGAAAAACCGCAATGCCCTGATCGTCTGCGACCTGCACCTCGATCCGCAGGGGTTGCTCGATCTCGACGCGCAAACCCTGCGCGAGCGTTTGTACACCCGCCGCGACGACTTGCTGGAAGGCGAGTTGCCGGTGCCGCTCAAGCTGATTCACATCAACCGTTGTCCGGTGGTGGCACCGCTGGCGGTTTTGCGCGCGCAGGATCAGCAACGTCTGGGGCTGGACATGGCCCTGTATCAACAGCGAGCACTGCGGCTAACTGACGCACAACAAGTTTGGAAAGATAAAGTAGCGGAAATTTATGTCAGCGAAGATTTCATTCCGAGTGAGGATCCGGAACAACAGTTGTACGACGGATTTATCGGTGACCGCGACCGGCGTCTATGTGAGCAAGTGAGGAGCGCCGACCCGTCACAACTAGCGCAAGAGCAATGGCCTTTCGATGACGAACGTTTGCCCGAATTACTTTTTCGATATCGCGCACGCAACTTTCCCGAGACGTTGAATTTCGAAGAGCAAGAACGCTGGAGATTATTTTGTCAGCAGCGCTTGTCCGCGCCTGAATGGGGCGCGCCGAATACCTTGAAGTCTTTTACAGAAGCGGCAGAGCAGTGGTCACTTAATGCCACGCCGCTGCAGAGTGAAGTGCTCAATGAATGGCAAAATTATGTCCAGGCATTACGCAAACGTTTGAGTCTTTGAAATCGAACATGACCGGGCTTAAATGCCGGGCATAAAAAAAACGCCAGCATTCGCTGGCGTTTGTTTTTTCGCGGATATCTCTGCGAAGGCGTTGCGGCTTAGCCCAGCAGGGTAGCCCAGCCTTCAACCACGTCACCGCCCCACTTGGCTTTCCACTCTTTCAGAGTTTTGTGGTTGCCACCTTTGGTTTCGATGACTTCGCCGTTGTGCGGGTTTTTGTATTGTTTAACTTTGCGAGCACGCTTGGTGCCGGTAGTTTTTACTGCGCCGCCGCGTACTGCTTTGGTTTTTGCTTCCGGGTCCAGCAGCGCGATGATGTCACGCAGGGACTTGGAGTATTCGCCCATCAGGGTGCGCAGTTTGCCTTCGAATTCCAGCTCGGCTTGCAGTTTGTCGTCTTGGGACAGGTTCTTCAAACGGGCTTGCAGCTCTTTGATAGCTTCTTCGGTGGCGCGGTATTCGTTGATCAAGGACATGATTACTACCTTAGTAGAGTGCTGAATGGCAGGGGGACAGTGCCGCAATAATAGTCAGGCTGTTTCATCAAGTAAACATTTAACCTGAGTTTTTATTTAAATTAGTTACGAGAAACTGCCATCTATTGAATATTCAGTTAAATAGTGTGACCCAGTCATCACAGATATTCACAGTTGTCTGATCAAGCGATACCACGGGATCACTGTCAGGTGGACGATCACCCCGTCAAGCATCCGTCATGCCGAGCCTGCCCCGGACCGTGCTGATCAATACTGCAGTTTTCCTGCGCAGCCGCTAGAATGGCGGCCTTTGCGAAGTTCTGGAGTTTCCCCCTCATGCGCACTTTTCGGCTGGTGATATCTTGCCCGGACCGCGTTGGCATTGTTGCCAAAGTCAGTAATTTTCTGGCAGCCCATAACGGCTGGATCACCGAAGCGAGCCACCACTCGGACAACCAAGTCGGCTGGTTCTTCATGCGTCACGAAATTCGTGCCGATTCGCTGCCTTTCGGTATTGAAGTGCTGCGCGAGAAGTTTGCGCCGATCGCCGAAGAGTTCTCGATGGACTGGCGCATCACCGACACCGAGCAGAAAAAGCGCGTTGTGCTGATGGCTAGCCGCGAATCCCACTGCCTCGCCGATTTGCTGCACCGCTGGCACAGCGATGAACTGGACTGCGAAATCTCCTGCGTGATTTCCAACCACGATGACCTGCGCAGCATGGTCGAGTGGCACGGCATTCCTTATTATCACGTCCCGGTCAACCCGCAGGACAAGCAACCGGCCTTCGACGAAGTGTCGCGCCTGGTCAAACAGCACGACGCTGAAGTGGTGGTGCTGGCGCGCTACATGCAAATCCTGCCGCCGGACATGTGCCGCGAATACGCGCACAAGGTCATCAACATTCACCACAGCTTCCTGCCGTCGTTCGTCGGCGCCAAGCCGTACCACCAGGCTTCCCTGCGTGGCGTGAAACTGATCGGTGCGACCTGCCACTACGTGACCGAAGAGCTGGACGCCGGCCCGATCATCGAGCAGGACGTGGTTCGCGTCAGTCACAGCGACAGCATCGAAGACATGGTGCGTTTCGGCCGTGACGTCGAGAAGATGGTGTTGGCGCGCGGCCTGCGTTATCACCTTGAAGATCGCGTGCTGGTGCACGGCAACAAGACTGTGGTGTTCTGATCGAACCCACGCAGGCTTGAAAAACCAAGGGTCTGGGCGTTCAATCGTTCCAGGCCCTTTGCCGTTTCTGACCCGAGGAAATGTTCATGAGTGATCCACTGGACAAAGCCACTTCCAAAGCTCCGGCAACGTTGGGCGAGGGTTGTTTGAGTCGATATGATCCCGAGGACATGAGCCCTGAGGATGGTACCGAGTTTCCCGGCGCTGCCGAGTTGTGGGAACAACTCAAAGAACAGCAGCAGGACGACGTCAAGAAGCCTGTCTGACGTTCATCAGCTTCTTCAACAGCGGCCGCCCCAGCATCAACAGAAACACCGGGCCACCCACCAGCAGGTAAAAGTAATACGTCACCACCCGCCAGATCAGGATCGCCGCCGCTGCGGTGGATTTCCCCACCATCGGCGCCAATAAGGCCGCCGAGGTCAGCTCCGCCGCCCCCGCACCGCCCGGCAGCAGACTGAATTGCCCGGCGCCCAGCGACAGCATCTGCACCAGAAAACTCCAGGCCCATTGCAAGTCTGCGCCCAGGCCGCGCAACGCCAGATACAACACGCTGTAACGCAGCAACCAATGCACACACGTCAGGGCGAAGACTTTGCTCAGCGTCTGCCAAGGCAACTTCAGCGTGTCGGTGAACGCGGCGAGAAAGTGCAGCAACTTGCGCGCCCAGCGGCGTCGAGTGCTGGCCTTGACGTTCATTCTGACTAACAGGCGCCCGCTCAGGCGAATCAATGCGCGGTGATAACGCGCGAGCAATACACAACTGAACAAGCCACCGAACAACGAAACGGCGCTGACCATCAGCAGCCATTCCAGCCGATCGCTGAGGTGTTGAAATAACGCATAAATCAGAATCCCGCTGAGGGCGCAGAGAAAGAACAGCAGATCACTCAACTGATCCATGGCAAACACTGCGCTGCCTCGCGCCGGGCGCACACCCGATCGGGCCAGCAGGGCCATGATCGTCAGTGGTCCGCCGCTGCCACCGGGTGTCGCGCAATAGGCGAATTCGGCGGCCATGACCACGCCAAGACTCTTCATCGGCGTGACGCGATCGCACTGATCGCCGAGCAGCAAACGTAAACGCAGGGTATTGATGCCCCAGCACAGCAGGATCATGCCGAACATCACCAGCAGCCAGTGCAGCGGAAAGCTTTGCAGGCGCGCCCAGGTTTCGCTGCCGCCGAGCACCACCGGAATCAGCACGGCCGCGAGCAGGCCGATCAGCAGCAGAATGCCGCGACTCATGCGGCGCGCTCCCATTGGCTGTGCTGTTGCGCCAGCCAGTCGATTTTAGTCATCGGTACGCGTCCTTCCGCCAGCAGTCGTTCAAGGGTTTTCAACCAGTAATCGCGGCAGAAACGGTGGCGCATGTCCACCGGGTGCAAGCCTAGCCGAATCACCGGTGCCTGGCACCAGCGCTGTTCCCGCTGCTCGCAGACTAACTTCGACAAGCCTCGGCGCCAGGCACTGCGGGCGCTCCAGACCAGACCTGGAGCATTGATGGCGGTGAACTCCGGCAACCGATACAGATGCTGCGGATCACTGGTATAGCTCAGCGGCAACTCACGCAGGGCCTGGCGGGTGCCGTCACTCATCAGCCAGGCAGGGGCGACGAAACCGTGCAGGGGCCAGTCGTAACGCTGAAATACATCGATACCCGCGCGCAGACGGGCGAGGGCGGACTCGCGGGACAAGCGGTAGAACTCGCCTTCATGGGTGTAGACCCGGCGCATGAACCAGTCGCGCGGGGTTGTCGGGCCGGGTTCCTGATCATCATGGAAGTAACCGTGCAGGGCCAGTTCATCGCCACGGGCAACGCGTTCATCGAGCAATCGGCGAAACGCCGGGTGAGCATTGAGGGCGTTGTGCCGATGGAAATCCGGCACCACCAGCCACGTCATCGGCACTTGTCCCAATGCGTCGACCGCTGCGACAAACGGTTGGTAATCCGCCCAAGTCGAGGGCGCCACGTCGTGCAGCACCAGCAGCACAGCCGGGAGATTCGTCGATTCAGCCATTGGCGACTCGTGGCAGTGTGTGGCCGAGGACGGCGTGATAGTGATCGAGCAGACTGTCGACCACCGTGTCCCACGCGTAATGCTGTTCAACATGCTCGCGCGCCTGTTGGCCGAGTTTCACGCAGCCGCGACTAAACAGTTCGCGCACGGCATTGGCCATCGCTTGCGGGTTGTTCGGCGCGCACAGCAAGCCACAGGACTCGCTGATGATTTCCTCGAAGGCACCCGCGGCCACGGCGACCACTGGAATGCCACAGGCCATGGCTTCAAGAATCACCAGACCGAAGGTTTCCTGATCACCGGCATGGACCAACGCGTCTGCGCTGGCCATCAATTGCGCGACTTTGTGTGGCGGGCAGAACTCATCGATCACACTGACGTTGTCCGGTACGGCAGCGGGCATTGATGAGCCGACCAACAGCAGGTGATAACGCGGGCCAAGGCGTTTCATGCAATTGAGCAGTACTGGCAGGTTTTTCTCTTTCGAACCGCGCCCGGCGAAAATCAACAGGCGCGTCTCTTCGGCGATGCCCAGTTCCGCGCGCAGATTGCGGTTGCCCGCGTCTGGATGAAAGGTCTGCAGGTCCACGCCCAATGGCTGCACGAAAACATTGCGCACGCCGAGTCCGCTGAGCTTGTCAGCCATGACCTGACTGGGCGCCAGGACCCGGTCGAAGTTGCCGTAAAGCCGGGTGACATAGGCCTCGATATTCGGCGTTACCCAATGGCCCATGCGATTGCCGACCAGCAAGGGCAGATCCGAGTGATAGAAACCGATCACCGGCACGTCCAGCTGCCGCCGCGCATCCAGCGCAGCCCAGGCGGTCAGATAAGGATCGCCGACTTCGATCAGATCGGGCTGCAAATCCTGCAGCACATTGCGCCATGGCGCGAGGCGTACAGGGAAGCGGTAACCTTTGCCGAACGGCAGGGCAGGGGCGGGAACCGTGTAAATGCCGTCGTGTTCGCCGAAATGCGCGCCGGGAATCAACAGGCTGTGGCGAATGCCGGGTTTGACCCCGAGCCGGCGGTGTTTGGCATCCAGATAAGTGCGCACGCCGCCGCTGGCCGGGGCGTAGAACATAGTGATGTCGGCGATATGCACGGTGACCAACCCTCCGCTGCGTGGTTCTCCCTTGGTTGACCTTTATCAAGAATAGATGTTCGGTCGGGATTGCGCGGTAGAGCTGAAGAGCTTCAGAGCGGAAGAGCCCCTCACCCTAACCCTCTCCCGGAGGGAGAGGGGACTGACCGAGGTGTTTGGGTTTTATGCATCGACCTGAAAGTCTTCAGTCGAACTCAGGTTCTGAACAGCATGAAGATCGGCTCCCTTTCCCCCTCGCCCCCTGGGGGAGAGGGCTGGGGTGAGGGGGTAAAGCTTTTGATCTTCAGATGCGGAAACTACCCACCAACTGTTTCAACCGCGAAGCCTGCTGCTCCAGATCCGAACAAGCACGCAACGTCGCCTGCAAGTTCTCCACGCCCTCCTGATTCAGCGTATTGATCTCGGTGATATCGACGTTGATCGATTCCACAACAGCGGTCTGCTCCTCGGTCGCCGTGGCCACCGACTGATTCATCCCGTCGATCTCGCCAATGCGCTGCGTCACGCTGTTCAAGCGCTCCCCGGCGAGGTTGGCAATCTCGACGCTGTCCTGGCTGTGGCGCTGGCTGTCGCTCATGGTGCTCACCGATTCACGAGCGCCAACCTGCAGCTCCTCGATCATGGTCTGTACCTGTTGCGCCGACTCCTGGGTGCGGTGCGCCAGATTGCGCACTTCATCGGCCACCACGGCAAAACCACGGCCGGCCTCACCGGCACGTGCCGCTTCAATCGCAGCGTTGAGCGCCAGCAGGTTGGTTTGCTGGGAAATGCTGGTGATCACTTCGAGAATCTGACCGATGTTCACGGTCTTGCTGTTCAGCGACTCGATATTGCTGCTCGATGCGCTGAGCATGCTCGACAGTTGATTCATCGCCTTGATGCTGCGATCGACCACTTGCTGGCCGTCTTCAGCCAGACCGCGAGCGTCGCTGGCCTGATTCGAAGCCTGGGCGGCATTGCGGGCGATTTCCTGCGCGGCGGCGCCGAGCTGGTTGATCGCCGCGGCGACACTGCTGGTGCGCGAGGCTTGCTGATCGGAGTTGTACATCGACGAGTTCGACGCGGCGACTACACGCAGGGCGACCTCGTTAACCTGGCCGGTCGCCGAAGACACTTCGCGGATCGAACCGTGAATTCGCTCGACGAAACGGTTGAACGCGGTACCGAGGATGCCGAATTCATCGTTATTGACGATGGTCAGGCGTTTGGTCAGATCACCTTCGCCGTCGGCAATGTCTTCCATGGCGCGGGTCATTACATGCAGCGGCTGGATCAGCAGGCGGATCAGCATGCCGAGCAGGGCAATGATGATCGCCACGGCAATCACTGTCGCGATCACTGCCGAGGTGCGGAACTCGCTGAGCATCGCGAACGCCTGATCTTTGTCCACCGACAGACCGATGTACCAGTTCACTGACGGCAGGCCTTTGATCGGCGCGAAGGTGACGATGCGGGTCTTGCCATCGACGGTGACTTCACTGAAGTCGCTGCTGATGCGCGGGGTGTCCTGTGGATAGGCTTCTTTCAGTGATTTCATCACCAGCGCCTTGTCCGGGTGCACGAGGATCTTGCCGTCGGCGCTGACCAGGAACACATAACCCATGCCGTCGAAATCGCGGGCGGCGAGGGTGTCGACCAGCGATTGCAGGCTCAGGTCGCCGCCGACTACGCCCACGCTCTGGCCGGCCTTTTTCGAGGCGGTGGCGATGGAGATGATCAACTGGCCAGTGGCGGCGTCGATGTACGGCTCGGTCAGGGTCGAGGTGCTGCTGCTCTCGGCACCTTTATACCAAGGGCGCACCCGTGGATCGAAACCGTCCGGCATCTTCGCATCCGGGCGGATGGTGAAGTGGCCGGTGGCATCACCGAGGTAGGACGCCATGAACGTCGAGGTCAGGGCTTTCTGTTCCAGCAGGCTGGCGACATTGACCGGTTCCGGGTTGATGGCGATGTTCTGGGCGGCGTTCTCGATCAGCAGAATGCGGCCGCTGAGCCAGGTCTGGATATTGCCGGCGGTGACCTCGCCCATCTCGTTGAGATAGTTGTTCAGGTCATCGCGGATCGCATTGCGCTGCAACCAGTCGTTGTACAGCGTAAACGAGGCGAAAGCGGCGATGACGATGAGGGCGGCGGCAAGCAAAATTTTATGGCTGAAGCGCAGATTTTTGTTCATGGCTTGGGGTTCCGCTAAGGTCTTAATGTCCAGGGCGTGCTTTTATAGAAGCGCGCAAAATGGGCAAGGGTGAAAACAAGCTGATATTTCCGTCTCTCCTTAGGGAAATGTCCGGCCTGACTTGTGGTCGGGTCTCTCACTCTTCTGTATCGGCCATGCGTAATCAAAGATTAACCATTGGGTGACAAAATGCCTGACTCCTCGCAACTCGTAATCGGCGCAGACCTCGCAGGCCAGCAGATTGCTCAGGCCATGCGCCTGGCAAACCGTCACGGACTGGTCGCTGGCGCCACCGGTACCGGTAAAACCGTCACCTTGCAGCGTTTGGCCGAGGCGTTCAGTGACGCCGGGGTCGCGGTGTTTGCCGCGGACATCAAGGGCGATCTGTGTGGCCTCGGTGCGGCCGGCAACCCGCAAGGCAAGGTCGCCGAGCGTATCGCCGGGATGCCATGGCTCAACCACAAGCCGCAGGCGTATCCGGTGACCTTGTGGGATATCCACGGTGAGTCCGGTCATCCGTTGCGCACCACCTTGAGTGAAATGGGCCCGCTGTTGATCGGCAGCCTGCTGGAACTGACTGACAGCCAGCAATCGGCGCTTTACGCAGCCTTCAAGGTCGCTGATCGCGAGGGCTTGTTGCTGTTGGATCTGAAAGATCTGAAGGCGCTGCTCAATCATCTCAAGGACAATCCGCAACTGCTGGGCGAAGACGCGGCGTTGATGACCACCGGTTCCAGTCAGGCGCTGTTGCGCCGCCTGGCGATCCTTGAGCAGCAGGGCGCCGAAGCCTTGTTTGGCGAACCGGCACTGCAACTCGAAGACATTCTGCAACCGACTGCCGAGGGGCGGGGGCGCATTCATCTGCTCGACGCCAGCCGTCTGGTGCACGAGGCGCCGAAAGTCTATGCAACGTTCCTGTTGTGGCTGCTGGCTGAGTTGTTCGAGCAGTTGCCAGAGCGAGGCGATGCCGACAAACCGCTGCTGGCGTTGTTTTTCGATGAGGCGCATTTATTGTTTGGCGATACGCCCAAGGCCTTGCAGGAGCGCCTCGAGCAAGTGGTGCGCCTGATCCGCTCCAAAGGTGTTGGCGTGTATTTCGTCACGCAGTCACCGGCGGATTTGCCCGATGATGTGCTGGCGCAACTCGGTCTGCGCATCCAGCACGGCTTGCGTGCATTTACCGCCAAAGAGCAGAAATCCCTACGTGCAGTGGCGGACGGCTTCCGGCCGAATCCGGCGTTCGACAGTTTGTCGGTGTTGACTGAATTGGGGATCGGCGAGGCGTTGGTCGGCACGCTGACCGAGAAAGGCACGCCGGAAATGGTTCAGCGCGTACTGGTCGCACCGCCGCAATCGCGGATCGGGCCGCTGACCGAAACCGAACGCACGCTGCTGATTGCCGGCTCGCCGTTCAAGGGGCGCTATGACAAGCCGATTGATCGTGAATCGGCTTATGAAATTCTGATGGGGCGCAAAGGCCTGGCGCCTGAAGCCGAGGCGCCCGCCGGCAAGCCTGCGCCTGAAGAGCCGAGCCTGGCCGACAGAGCAGGAGAGTTCCTCGGCACCGCTGCCGGGCAAGCGCTGAAATCGGCGATGCGCCAGGCTGCCAATAACCTTGGCAAACAACTGGTACGCGGCTTGATGGGCTCTTTACTCGGTGGCAGCAAACGCCGCTGACCTAATGTAGGAGTGAGCCTGCTCGCGATTGCGGTATGCCAGTCACGACAATGTCGACTGTTTCACCGCTATCGCGAGCAGGCTCACTCCTACAATTATTGATAGCTGTCAGGACTTGTCTTTGGCGTGCGCCGCCAGGCGCTCCAGCGCCGCGCGCAATCCCGGATCAGTGATCCCGTCTGCCGTGGCCTGAATCGTCGCCGCTGCATCCGTGGACAAATCCATCGTGTGCCCGGCTGACCCGCGTTGAACCGTCGGCGGCTGCACCTTGAACAGAATCCGCGTCAGACTCGCGAACTCGTCAAACATCTGCAATTGTCGCTGCAAGCGTTTTTGCTGGTAACGCAGGCGCGTGGCCCAGTGACCATCGGTGACGATCAGCAACAAACTGCCCTCACGCCATGACGCTACATGGCAATGTTCGCGGGCGGCGGGCTGCAATTGGCTTTCGAGCAGGCGTTGTAAATGGCCCAGGCGCTGGGCATGGCCGAGGATGGCTTTGAGCGGCTTGGCTTCGCGCAAGAGAACGGCGGGTGCTTTGGCCGTAAGAGGGCGAAATGCCATGATCGAACACCTGAAGTAACAGAATCGCCATGGTAGCAGAAAGGCCAAACTCACTCGCCCATTGCTTTTGCCCCCGCTTTACCCATTAAATCAACAACTAACTTCTGCCTTGTATGACTTGAAGTTGAGCAAAACGCCCCTATTTTAAGTGAGCCCCGTCAAAGCGCAGTGCCAGCATCGTGGAACATCGCCACTTTCCTCACTTCCGTTTCCGGGTAGAATGCTCGTTCGCATGCGGCCATGAGGGCTGCACGGGCGACGCTCACGGGGCCGCCCTCCATCCCTTTAGTGTGGAAGATCCTGCCGATATGTTTGCGCCTTTGTTAAAGAAACTTTTTGGAAGCAAGAACGAGCGTGAAGTCAAACGCATGCTCAAGACGGTGCAGCTCGTCAATGCCTTCGAAGAGCAAATGGTGGCCCTTTCGGACGATCAATTGCGCGCCAAGACCAATGAGTTCAAGGCCCGCATCGCCAAAGGGGAAACCCTCGACAAGCTGCTGCCAGAAGCCTTTGCGGTCGCCCGCGAAGCCGGCAAGCGCATCATGGGTATGCGCCACTTCGACGTGCAGCTCGTCGGTGGCATGACCTTGCACGAAGGCAAGATCGCCGAAATGCGCACCGGTGAGGGTAAAACCCTCGTAGCGACCCTGGGCGTTTACCTCAACGCACTGTCCGGCAAGGGCGTGCACGTTGTGACGGTGAACGACTACCTGGCGCGTCGTGACGCCAACTGGATGCGCCCGCTGTATGAATTCCTCGGCCTGACCGTTGGCGTCGTGACGCCGTTCCAGCCGCCGGAAGAGAAACGTCTGGCGTACGCCGCCGACATCACCTACGGCACCAACAACGAATTCGGTTTCGACTACCTGCGCGACAACATGGCGTTCAGCATGGAAGAAAAATTCCAGCGCGAACTCAACTTTGCCGTGATCGACGAAGTCGACTCCATCCTCATCGACGAAGCGCGTACCCCGCTGATCATCTCCGGTCAGGCCGAGGACAGCTCCAAGCTGTACATGGAGATCAATAAACTGATCCCGCAGCTGGAACTGCACGTTGAAGAAGTCGAAGGCGAAGTCACCAAGGCTGGCCACTACACCGTTGACGAGAAGACCCGTCAGGTCGAACTCAACGAAGCCGGTCACCAGTTCATCGAAGACATGCTCACCCGCGTCGGCCTGCTGGCTGAAGGCGAGAGCCTGTACTCGGCACACAACCTGGGCCTGTTGACCCACGTGTATGCCGGTCTGCGTGCGCACAAGCTGTTCAATCGCAACATCGAATACATCGTGCAGGACGGCCAGGTCGTACTGGTCGACGAACACACCGGCCGTACCATGCCGGGTCGTCGTCTGTCCGAAGGCCTGCATCAGGCCATCGAAGCCAAAGAAGGCCTGAACATCCAGGCCGAGAGCCAGACCCTGGCCTCGACCACGTTCCAGAACTACTTCCGTCTGTACACCAAGCTGTCCGGCATGACCGGTACCGCTGACACCGAAGCGTTCGAATTCCACCAGATCTATGGTCTGGAGGTCATGGTCATTCCGCCGAACAAACCGTTGGCGCGTAAAGACTTCAACGACCTGGTGTTCCTGACCGCCGAAGAGAAATACGCGGCGATCGTTGCGGACATCAAGGAAAGCATGGCGGCCGGTCGTCCGGTGCTGGTGGGTACTGCCACCATCGAAACCTCCGAGCACATGTCCGCTTTGCTCGTGAAAGAAGGCATCGAACACAAGGTTCTGAACGCCAAGTTCCACGAAAAAGAAGCCGAGATCATCGCGCAGGCCGGTCGTCCGGGCGCCCTGACCATCGCCACCAACATGGCCGGTCGTGGTACCGACATCCTCTTGGGCGGTAACTGGGAAGTTGAAGTTGCCTCGCTGGAAAACCCGACCCCTGAGCAGATTGCCCAGATCAAGGCCGACTGGCAGAAGCGTCACCAGCAAGTGCTGGAATCCGGCGGTCTGCAGGTGATTGCCTCCGAGCGTCACGAATCGCGTCGTATCGACAACCAGCTGCGTGGCCGTGCCGGCCGTCAGGGTGACGCCGGTTCCAGCCGCTTCTACCTGTCGCTGGAAGACAGCCTGATGCGCATCTTCGCTTCTGATCGAGTGAAGAACTTCATGAAAGCCCTGGGCATGCAGCCGGGCGAAGCGATCGAGCACCGCATGGTGACCAATGCGATCGAGAAGGCGCAGCGCAAGGTTGAAGGCCGTAACTTCGACATCCGTAAGCAACTGCTCGAGTTCGACGACGTCAACAACGAACAGCGTAAAGTGATCTATCACATGCGTAACACGTTGCTGGCCGCTGACAACATCGGTGAAACCATCGCCGATTTCCGTCAGGACGTGCTCAACGCCACCGTCAGCGCACATATTCCGCCGCAATCGCTGCCTGAGCAGTGGGACGTGGCTGGTCTGGAAGCGTCGATTGCCAGCGATTTCGGCGTGACATTGCCGATTCAGCAATGGCTCGACGAAGACGATCACCTGTACGAAGAAACCCTGCGCGAGAAGCTCATGACCGAGCTGATGGCGGCGTACAACGAGAAAGAAGATCAGGCCGGTGCCGACGCACTGCGCTCGTTCGAGAAACAAATTGTGCTGCGCGTGCTGGACGATCTGTGGAAAGACCACCTGTCGACCATGGATCACCTGCGTCACGGTATCCACTTGCGTGGCTACGCTCAGAAGAACCCGAAGCAGGAATACAAGCGCGAGTCGTTCACGCTGTTCTCCGAGCTGCTCGATTCGATCAAGCGCGATTCGATCCGTGTGCTGTCGCACGTTCAGGTGCGCCGCGAAGATCCGGAAGCCGAAGAGCAACGTCTGCGTCAGGAAGCCGAAGCACTGGCCGCCCGCATGCAGTTCGAACACGCTGAAGCCCCGGGCCTGGAGCAACCGGAAATACTCGGTGAAGAGGTCGATGTGGCCCTCGCCACTGCCCCGGTTCGCAATGAGCAGAAGCTGGGCCGCAACGAACTGTGCTACTGCGGTTCGGGCAAGAAATTCAAGCATTGCCACGGGCAGATCCAGTAAAACCCGTTTCAGTCGCTGAAATACCCGCGCCGCGACCGGCTCCTGCCGTCGCGGCGTTTTGCCATTTAAACCACCGTTGCCGCGCGCGACGGTGCTGACATCATTGAGTAAGGAGCGCATTCATGGCTGTTGGTCTTGGTCCTTTGCCAACGTTGCACCCGGTTGCCGGTTTTGAACTCGGTATCGCCTCGGCCGGCATCAAGCGCCCCGGGCGCAAAGATGTTGTTGTGATGCGCTGCGCCGAAGGTTCGACCGTGGCGGGCGTGTTCACCTTGAACGCCTTTTGCGCAGCGCCGGTGATTCTGGCGAAGAAACGCGTACAGAACGCCGTGCGTTATCTGCTGACCAATACCGGCAATGCCAACGCGGGCACTGGCGAGCCAGGCCTGGCTGCCGCTGAGCGCACCACCGCCAGACTGGCCGAACTGACCGGTGTTGATGCCAGCCAGATTCTGCCGTACTCCACCGGCGTGATCGGCGAGCCACTGCCGGTCGAGAAGATCGAAGGCGCGCTGCAAGCCGCGCTGGACGACCTGTCGGAAAACAACTGGGAAGCCGCTGCTACCGGAATCATGACCACCGACACCCTGCCAAAGGGCGCCAGCCGCCAGTTCGAGCATGACGGCGTCACCATCACCGTCACCGGCATCAGCAAAGGCGCGGGCATGATCCGCCCGAACATGGCGACCATGCTTGGCTATATCGCCACTGACGCTAAAGTCTCCCGCGAAGTCCTGCACAATTTGATGCTCGACGGCGCCAATAAATCGTTCAACCGCATCACCATCGACGGCGACACCTCGACCAACGATTGCTGCATGCTGATCGCCACCGGCAAGGCTGCGCTGCCGGAAATCACCCGCGCCGAAGGCGAGCTGTTCGGCAAACTGAAGCAAGCGGTGTTCGAAGTGTGCATGGACGTGGCCCAGGCCATCGTGCGTGACGGCGAAGGCGCGACCAAGTTCGTGACGGTTGAAGTGAATGGCGGCGGCAATCATCAGGAATGCCTCGACGTCGGCTACACCGTGGCGCACTCGCCGCTGATCAAGACCGCGCTGTTCGCCTCCGACCCGAACTGGGGCCGTATCCTCGCTGCCGTTGGCCGTGCCGGCGTGCCGGATCTGGACGTGAGCAAGATCGACGTGTTCCTTGGCGACGTGTGCATCGCCAGCCGTGGTGCTCGCGCCGCGACCTACACTGAGGCGCAGGGTTCGGCAGTGATGCAGCAGGAAGAGATCACTATCCGTATCGAGTTGGGTCGCGGCGATTGCAGCGAAACCATCTGGACCACCGACCTGTCGCATGAATACGTGAAGATCAACGCTGAATATCGCACGTGATCTAACCTGAGACCGAGTCGCCTGCATCGCCAGCAGGCTGGCTCCCACAGGGATCTGTGTATTTCACAAATCCCTGTAGGAGTGAGCCTGCTCGCGATGGCGACCTGTCAGGCACCGAAGATCCGGCCTGTCCATCCTGATGAAAGGCACCCAACCATGTCCCTGCACCTGATCATCGGCGACAAACTGCTTTCCTCCTGGTCCCTGCGCGCCGCCCTGGCGCTTGAACTGACCGGCGCACCCTATACCGAAGAGCTGATCAAACTCGGCAAGCCCGATACCCGCGAACGGCTGCTCAAGCACTCGCCGACCGCCAAGGTGCCGCTGCTGCAAACCTCGCGCGGTACCGTCGCGGATTCGCTGGCCATCGCCGAATACCTCGCTGAACAGTTTCCGTCCGAGCAGCTCTGGCCGAGCGATATCTTCGCCCGTGCTCAGGCCAGATCCGCCTGCGCGCAAATGCACAGCGGTTTCTTCGCCATGCGCAATCACATGCCGTTCAACCTCAACCATGACGCACCGCTGAACCCGGTACCGCCGGAGGTCAAGGCTGATATCGAGCGCATGCTCGCGCTGTGGGCCGAGTGCCGTGCCGCTGCCACCGAGAGCGGCCCCTATCTGTTTGGCCGTGTCAGTCTGGCCGATGCCTTCTTCGCGCCGATTGCCGTGCGTCTGCGCACTTATCAGGTGAAGCTGCCGGCCGCCGACGAAGCCTATGTTGAAACCGTCTACCAATGGCCCGCCTTCAAGGCGTGGCAAAAGGCTGGACTGGAGGAGTTGAATCCGTGAAACGTGTACACGTCGCCGCTGCCGTCATTCGTGACGACAGCGGCAAAATCCTCATCGCCCGCCGCGCCGACACCCAGCATCAGGGTGGTCTGTGGGAGTTTCCCGGCGGTAAGGTCGAGGCCGACGAGTCGGTCGAAAGCGCACTGGCCCGGGAGCTGCACGAAGAGTTGGGTATCGTCGTTGGCGCCGCCCGACCGCTGATCAAAGTGCGTCACGACTACCCGGACAAGCAAGTGTTGCTGGATGTCTGGGAAGTTTCGGCATTCACCGGTGAACCGCACGGTGCCGAAGGCCAGCCATTGGCCTGGGTTACCGCGAAACAACTGGCGAACTACGAGTTCCCGGCCGCCAACCAGCCGATCGTTGCCGCCGCGCGTTTGCCCGCGGAATATCTGATTACCCCGGAAGACCTGGAAACCCCGGCGTTGCTGCGCGGTATCCAGAAGGCGATTGCCGGCGGGATCAAGTTGATTCAGCTGCGCGCACCGAACGGCTATGACCCCAAGTACCGTGATCTGGCTGTAGACGCGGCGGGGCTATGTGCCGGTAAGGCGCAGTTGATGATCAAGGGGCCGTTCGAATGGCTCGGCGATTTCCCGTCCGCCGGATGGCACATCACCTCCGCGCAGTTGCGCAAACACGCTGCGGCGGGGCGTCCGTTGCCGGCGGAGCGCTGGTTGGCGGCGTCGTGCCACAACGCAGAAGAACTGGCGCTGGCCGAGCAGATGGGCGTGGATTTCGTCACGCTGTCGCCGGTACAACCGACCTTGACCCACCCGGATGCGCAGCCGCTGGGTTGGGAACAGGCTCAGGTGTTGATCGAGGGCTTCAGTAAACCGGTATTTTTGTTGGGTGGGGTTGGCCCGGCGGAGCGCGAAAAAGCCTGGGGCGTGGGTGCGCAAGGCGTGGCGGGGATTCGCGCGTTCTGGCCTGACTCTCTGTAAAGGCTAGCGGCCTCATCGCTGGCAAGCCAGCTCCCACAGGTTTTAGTGCCGTTCACAAATGTTGTGTACACCATGAAACCCTGTGGCAGCTGGCTTGCCAGCGATGGCGGCCGATCAAACACTACATCTCTGCGGGTTTTGCCGCCGGCTGCCAAAGAATCTCCGCAATCCCCTGCCGCCGCGCAATCAACCGCGCCGCGACAAACAACAAATCCGACAACCGATTGATGTACGCCAGTCCCACCCCGGTCAACGGCTCCAGCGCATTCAAATGCTGACAGCGCCGCTCGGCACTCCGCGCCAGGCTCCGGCATACATGCGCCTGCGCAATCAACATCGACCCGCCCGGTAAAATGAAATTCTCCAGCGGCCCCAATTCCTCGTTCCACACATCGATCGCGGCTTCCAGTCGTTCGATCTCTGCGGCATTCAACGCCTGATACGCCGGCATCGCCAACTCGCCACCCAGATCAAACAAGCGGTGCTGACAAGGCGCCAACACCTCGATCAGTTCATTCAACCCCGGACAGGCCTCACGCTCGGCAATCAATCCGGCTAATAGCACGCCGACCTGACTGTTCAGCGTATCGACCTCACCAATCGCTTCGATGCGTGGGTGATCCTTGGGCACGCGGCGGCCATCGCCCAGGCCGGTTTCGCCTTTGTCACCGGTGCGGGTGTAGATTTTCGACAGGCGAAAGCCCATGGGTTACCTCGATAATGGATTGGTTTCGGCAGCGATGGACAGCGGTTGCGTCAGCGGCAGGCGCAAGGTGAAACAGGTGCCCTGGCCCGGTGCTGACTGCACCTCCATCTGCCCTTTGTGATTGTTGGTAATAATGAAGTACGACACCGACAAGCCAAGCCCTGTGCCCTGGCCGATTTCCTTGGTGGTGAAGAAGGGCTCGAAGGTGCGCTTGCGCACGTTCTCGCTCATGCCGATGCCATTGTCTTCAACCTGAATCTCGGCCCACGGCGGATTCAGTTTGGTGCGCAGGATGATCCGCCCCGGCTCACTGTCGTCTTCGCGCTGGTGAATCGCCTGCGCGGCGTTTTTCAGCAGATTGAGCAGCACCTGTTCCAGTTCGTTGGCAGTGCCCGGCACCGGACCGAGCGCCGGGTCAAACTGGCGGATGATCGCTTGCCCCTTGAAGTCGAAACCGATGGCCAGATCGAAGTCGTTGCCGGCGATCTCCACGGCTTGATCGATCAGCGCCGGCAGATCGCACGGCGCCATTTGCCGGGTGCTGCGCCGGCTGAAGCTGAGCATGTGCGTGACGATTTTCGCCGCACGGGCGCCGGCCTGTTGAATGCCGTCGAGCAGTTGCGGCACTTCCCGGCCCTGCAGGTAGCGGTTCACGGTATCCAGTTCGATGCCCAGTTGCTCGGCGGTTTCGAGGTTCTTCGGCAGATCGGCGGACAGGCGCCGCCGGATGTTCTGCACGTTGTGCAGGATCGCGCCCAGCGGGTTGTTGATTTCGTGGGCCATGCCAGCGGCGAGACCGCCGACCGAGAGCATTTTTTCCGACTGCACCATCATTTCTTCCAGCGACAGACGCTGGGTGATGTCGTCGATACGGATCACCACGCCACGCCCGGCACCGCCCATCAATGGGTAGAAGGTCAGCGCGTAATGCTTCGGTTCGTCGTCCTTGAACCAGGTTACCCGTTCGATTTTCGCCACGGTGTGCTGCTCGACGGTCTGCTTGAGCTGCGGCAGAAACGGCTTGAGCGGTTCGAAGGCGAGGAAGATCGGCTGGTTCAGCGCTTCGTCGAGTCGGGTGCCGGAGAGGGCGCTGGCCTCCTGGTTCCACTGGGTGACGTAAAGCTGCTCGTCGAGGGCGATCAGTGCCGAGGGCATCGAGTCGATGATGCTGTTGAGGTAATTCTGGAAGCCGGTGAGCTTCTTCTCGATCTTGCTGCGCACCTGGACTTCCAGTTCCAGCTTGCGGTTGGTGTGGCGGGTTTCCTCGGCCAGCCCCTGCGCCTGATCATAGGCCGCTTGCGAGTCATCGCGGGCACGTTTGAGTTGCTGTTCGCGGGCTTCGATGCGCGACAGCATGGTATTGAATGCTTCGGCGAGGCTGCCGATTTCGTCATGATTGCCGCGTGAGGCACGCAGAGCGTAGTTCTCCTCGCGGGTGACCTGACGCGACAATTCCTCGAGTTGATGGATCGGCCGGGTGATCAGGCGTTTGATCTGCCGGGCAATCACCAGCCACAGCAACACACTGAAAATCAGAATGCCGAGGCTCGCGGTCAGGGTGCCGGTGTAGAACGCCATCGGCAGTTCGCTGCTGGCGACCAGCAACAGATGGCCCGGCGCGGTGCCGGGGCGGGGCAGGGTGATCAACTGGTTGCTGCGAAATTCAGTCAGTTGCCACGCTTCGATGTGCCGATAGCGCTCCGGCAAGTTGAGTTTATCGCCACGCTGGACTTGCGCCAGGCGTTCGCCCTTGCCGTCATACAGCGCGGCGGCGCGTAGCGGTGAGTAACTGTCGAGTTCTTTGAGCAGGCGCTCGGCGCTTTGCGGTGATTGCAGGGCTTCGCTGACCAGACTCGGGTTGGAAATCAGTCGGCCGATGGTCTGCAAGGCCTGCGGTGCCATGCTTTCCTGGGAGATGTAATAGGCGGCGCTGATAAAGGTCAGGTTGGCGACCAGCAGAACAGTGGTCAACAGCACCAACAGGGCAGCCAGCAGTTTCTGGCCGACCGGCAGGTTTTCGAGACGCTGGCGCAATGGCATCAGGTTTTTCGCAGCAAAGGAACAAGTGGCCAGCGTAGCCGCTGCTCAGTCGCTGGGCAATCCAAGGCTGTGCAGATGAGTGACCAGGCGCTGCTGCAATTGATTGAGGTGCGGCAGGTTCAGTTGATGGCGCGCGGCGACTTTGCAGGCGTGGCCCAACAGATAGCTGATCTCGGTGCGGCGCTGGTTGGCGACGTCCTGATACATCGACGAGTAATTGGCGGCGGTCGCGTGGATGACCCGTTCGACTTCCTGTTGCAGATTGTCGGCGGCGGCCGGCTGGCCGCAACGCTCCAGCAGCTCGGCGAGTTCGCCGCACAGGGTGGCGACTTCGCAGTGATGCTCCTGCAGCCCGCCATTGCGACAGTTGTGCAACACCGTCAGCGGATTGATCGCGCAGTTGAGCGCCAGTTTGCGCCACAGCCGCGTGAGGATATCGATGCTCCATTCGTGGGGGATTTTCGCGGCCTCCAGGTCGTCCAGCCAGATCGGTGCGACCGGATGACCAGCGTCGCCCAGCCAGGTGAAACCGTGGCCGGCAAACACTACGCGCCAGTCGCCATCGCGAAATGCACCCTCGGTGCTTGAAGCGCTGATACAGCGTGCCAGTGGCACACGGTTGGCGACGGCGTCCTGACTGCCGAGGCCGTTCTGCAGAAGGATCAGTTCGGCGTCCGCTGTCAGTCGTGGGGCGAGGCGGGCGACGGCGTTTTCTGCGTCGTAGGCTTTGCAGGCCACCAGCAAACGGCTGATCGGCTCGGGACTATCCGGTGTCTCGCCGGGGATCGCGTAGGTACTGGCCAAGCCATGTTCGACCAGCGTCAACCCGCCCGCTGCTTTATAGCTGCGCAAGCGCTCGGCATCACGCACGATCAATCTGACCGGTAGGCCGGCGCGGGCCAGACGTGTAGCCCACAGCGTGCCGAGGCTGCCGGCGCCCAATACATGCCAGGGGGTGGACATCAGTTTTTTGCTCGATTGCGTACAGGCATGTGCGGCTCGCCGTGTCGGTGGGAAAAGACCCGTTATAATGAGCCCGATTTTAACCGCAAGCCAAGCGCGCTCCATCCACATCGAGCGCGCCTTTTTATTGGAGAGATTACATGCCGTCGTTCGACGTGGTATCCGAACTGGACAAACACGAACTCACCAACGCGGTCGAGAACGCCGTGAAGGAACTTGATCGTCGTTATGACCTGAAAGGCAAAGGCAGCTTTGAGTTCAAGGAAAAGGACCTCACCGTCAGCCTGACCGCCGAAGCCGGGTTCCAGCTGGAAGCGATGATCGAAATCCTCAAGCTGGCGCTGGTCAAGCGCAAGATCGACGTGCAGTGCCTTGAAGTCAAAGACGCCTACGCATCGGGCAAACTGATGAAGCAGGACGCCGTGCTCAAGGAAGGCATCGACAAGGAGCTGGCGAAGAAAATCGTCGGCCACATCAAGGACGCCAAACTCAAAGTGCAGGCTGCCATTCAGGGCGAGCAAGTGCGTGTGACCGGCAAGAAGCGTGATGACCTGCAAGAGGCCATCGCGGCACTGCGGGCCAAGGAATTCGGCATGCCCCTGCAGTTCAACAACTTCCGCGACTAAGCTTCCCGGTCGGGGAACCTCTCGGCGTTTTCAGCGTCCGAGGCCCAAGCAACGGCAGAAACGATTGAGCCCCAACAGGTTCAGTCTTTCTGCCGCTGATTTTTTACAGCCCGGGTAGCCGGAAATCAGGAGATAGAACATGGATTTGAATGCTGAGGTGGACAACCTGGTCAAGGCATCCCAGGCGTGGATCCCGATGATCATGGAATACGGCAGCCGCGTGCTGTTGGCAGTGATTACCCTGGCCATCGGCTGGTGGCTGATCAACAAGGTCACGCAAAAGCTCGGCGGTCTGTTGGCTCTGCGCAACGCTGACTTGGCGCTGCAAGGCTTTATCAGCAGCCTGGCGAACATCATTCTCAAAGTGCTGCTGATTGTCAGCGTCGCTTCGATGATCGGCGTTGAAACCACCTCCTTCGTTGCAGCGATCGGTGCGGCTGGTCTGGCCATCGGTTTGGCGTTGCAGGGCAGCCTGGCGAACTTCGCTGGCGGCGTGCTGATTCTGCTGTTCCGTCCGTTCCGTATCGGTGACTGGATTGAGGCGCAAGGCGTGTCGGGTACGGTTGACAGCATCCAGATTTTCCACACCGTGCTGCGTACCGGTGACAACAAAACCATCATCGTGCCAAACGGCAACCTGTCGAATGGCATCATCACCAACACCAACCGTCAGCCGACTCGCAAAGTCGTATTTGATGTAGGCGTTGATTACGAAGCCGATCTGCAGAAGGCCCGTCAGGTGTTGCTGGATCTGGCCAAGGATGAGCGCGTGTTGCAGGATCCGGCGCCGCAGGCCGTGATTTCGACCTTGGGCGACAGTTCGATCACTGTTTCGCTGCGTGTGTGGGTTAAAACTGCAGATTACTGGGACGTGATGTTCATGTTTAACGAACAGTCGCGCGATCGTTTAAAGACTGCAGGCATTGATATTCCTTTTCCACAACGGGTGATTCGTGTGGTGCAGGAATCGGCAACACAATGATAGGTTGCTAATTAATTGCCTGACTTGTCGGTCAGGCAACTATTGCAAGTGACCGGCAATAAAAAAGGCCCATCGCAAGATGGGCCTTTTTTTATGCTTCCAAACTAACCACTGACAATTACAAGATGTTCAGTGGGTATTCGGTGATCAGACGGAACTCTTTGACATCGCCTTCGCCTTGGTCAGCGTTGGCAGTGTGCCAGGCTTGACGAATGCGGAAGGACAGGTCTTTAGCCGGGCCAGACTGAACAACATACTTGGCTTCAAAGTTGGTTTCGTGGTGTTTGCCATCTTCACCGTACAGACCGGTGTAAGGGCTGCCAGCTGGAGTGCTGGTACCGTCGATGTCCCAACCTTTAACGTAACGAACCATGAAGCTCAGGCCTGGAACGCCGTACTCGGCCATTTTCAGGTCGTAGCGAGCTTGAACGGATTTCTCGCCAGGACCGTTGAAGTCAGAGTACTGGATGGAGTTAGCCAGGAAGATCGAGTCGCCACCGCGGTTGTTCTTGCCCACGCCGATGTAGTCGAACGGGGTATCGCCGTTGACCTTCTGGAAGGCCAGGGTGAAGGTGTGTGCTTTCAGGAACGACAGCGCGGTTGCCAGGGAGAAGGCAGTGTTGCTGATGTCACCTGCCAGCTTGTCACCGGTGTCGGTGGTGCGGTAGATGTTGAAGTCAGTGTTCAGCGAAGTGTCACCACTGAATGGGGTGGTGAGGTTCACGTTGGCGTAGTACTGGTTCCAGATATCTTCCAGCTTGGCGCCGTAGAGCGATGCGCTCAGGTTTTCGGTGATGCTGTATTTACCACCGAAGTAGTCGATCGAGTCGGCTTCTACGCCTGCGTAGTTAGCGTACAGACCGCCGTTACGGGCATTTTTGTCCTGGCTGGAAGCCGAGTAGAAATGACCGGCTTCGAGGTCCAGGTCTTTGACTTCGCTGCTCTGCAACTGGAAGCCAGTAGCCGTTTGCGGAAGGATACGGGAGCCGCCGACAGCGAACACTGGAGCAGTGCTTGGCTGCATGTCGCCGAATTTCAGTTCGGTTTTGGAAACGCGGAATTTGACCGACGCGCCTGCTTTGCCCTGGCTGTCGTTAACGTCGCGAGCGCCGTTGTTCGGGTTAACGGTATCGCTGCGGCTCATGTTGCCCGAACCGGAAGTACCGTCGCCGCCGTCCAGTTTCAGTGCCAGGTAACCGTAGGCATCGATACCAACACCGACAGTACCTTGGGTGTAACCGGAGGTGAAGTTACCAAGGAAGCCCTGGGTCCAGTCTTTCTGGTCGCGGCCGCCGTTCTTGTTGTCGCGGTTGAAGTAATAGTTCTTCAACGTCTCGGTGAGTTTCGCGTCTTCAACAAAACCTTTGGCTTCAGACTGGTCACTTACAAACGGTGCGGCCGTAGCCATTTGAGTACTGGCTGCTGCTGCAACTGCCAGTGCGATCATGCTCCACTTCATCACGCGCATCGTGATTTGCTCCTTTGGTTTTAGAAGAGTACTGCCGTCCCACCTGTTTTATTATCTGGGCGGCTCTTTCTTTTTGTGTCGGCGCAAACTTATATCACGCCGACAATGTTGGCGATACTTGCTAATCCAACCTTTCAGCATCTTTACGACGTTGTCGCAAATGGCGTGGTGGATGTCGCAAATTCACAGTACCGACGCAGCCGGACTGACAACTTTCTCGCTGTTTATGGGCCTTTTTGCATCGGTAAAAAAGAGTCCCTGGCAAAACACTTGAATCTCCATCGGGCAACCCTGCCACTGTTCTTATGGGGCTTAAGGCATCCACTTCCAGTGGTGCGCTTATAGTCCATATGGGTACGAATGCAACAAGCGTGCACAAACCGCAATTTTGCTGCGGTTATTTTTCTGAACACCCGCCTGTGTTTGTGAAAACCTTGTGAAAGCGGGGCTTCAAGCCTGATTTTTTCTGTGCTTGACGCCATACCTCCCATGGTGTTGCCACGCCGAGAAACGCGCGTGACAACCAAAAACGTTACCGGTTCACCCCGCCAGTGAGTATTTGGCGGATGCCCGACGCAGTGAGCGTAGACGCACTGTGCAGTTTTGGTGCAAAAAAATTTACAGCTGTTCTGAATTCATACAGCTTGCAGGGGCGATGACGCTGAACGTCTCTGCTGTTTTCGGTCATTTTGTCGGGCTGAGTCTGGATGCTGGTTTCATGCTGGTGCGTTGTGCTCGCAAATGTCACATGTCGGGGCGTTCGCAGGGCGATGGGGTACACCGTCGCCGTGAAGGCAGGCGCATTCGCAGGTATGCTGGCGTCCTGTCGCTTGGTGCGCCGTCCATAAGGATCGCCGCTAAGCTGAATAATGAAGATCAGCCGGGAGTGCGCGCAGTGTTTGCTTTAGATTCACGACTTCAACAGGACACGCTGACCATCGGTGATTTCCCTCTGTGCCGACTGCTGCTGTCCAATGACGCCAACTACCCTTGGTTCATCCTGGTGCCTCGTCGCGACGATATCAGTGAGTTGTTTCAGTTGGATGTCGCCGATCAGCAACAGTTTTGGCTTGAAACCACCGCGCTGGCTGAGCTGCTCAAGGATCTGTTCGATGCCGACAAAATGAACGTCGCCACCCTGGGTAACGTTGTCAGCCAGATGCATATGCATGTGATTGTGCGCAAACGCGATGACGCAGCCTGGCCGGCGCCGGTCTGGGGCAAGCTGCCGGCCAAGCCTTACAATGCCGAGCAAGTAGAGGCCATTCGCGCAAAGTTGCGTCTGGTGTTGACCGAAGACTTTACGTTTCTGGAGGGCTGATTCATGAGCCTGGAAGACCGCGTTACCGATCTGGAAAGCCGTCTGGCATTTCAGGATGACACTATTCAGGCATTGAACGACGTACTGGTCGCTCAGCAGCGCGTGGTCGAGCGCCTGCAATTGCAAATGGCAGCAATGCTCAAGCGTCAGGAAGAGATGGTCGGTCAGTTCGAGTCCTTTGAGGATGAGGCGCCCCCGCCACACTACTGAGGCAGGTACTTTTCATCAGGCGTAAAAAAACCGCGAACAGCAGGCTGCTCGCGGTTTTTTTATGCCTGGATCAGCGTCGCGGCAGTGCGGCGATCACATCCTCGGCTTGCAGGCCTTTGTCGCGGTTCATCACCGAGAACTCCACGCGCTGGCCTTCGACCAGTACGCGATGACCTTCGCCACGGATCGCGCGAAAGTGCACGAAAATATCATCGCCGGAATCCCGGGAGATAAAACCGAAGCCTTTGGAGGTGTTGAACCACTTGACGGTACCGGTATCACGATTGGTCATGTCATAGCTGGTTGGAGCAGCAGCAGGTGAAGAACGATAGAAGCTCACAGCCAGATGCAGGACCACGGCAACCAGCGCGATCACCAGGGTGAACAGTACGGCTGGCTGGCCGGCGATGACGGGCATCGGCGCGATCAGGGTCAGGGTTTGCAGGACGACAGTCAGTACCAGCAGCGCGCTGACCAGGTTTTGCAGATGCTGACGAGGGCCTTTGTTCCAGAAAGGAATCACAGGAGCAATCACCAGGTTCAGCAGGCCGAAAAAGGCCAGGTAAAGTGCATCGGGTTGTTGCAGGTAGGGAACGGCTTCGGATTTCAAGCTGGGTATGAACGACAGCAGCAGTGCCGCTGCGCCCATTAGCAGGTGGACGATTTTCAACATTTTGATTGGCTCACGTTTATGACGGCTCACAAGGAAGAGCTGAAGGCGCACGGTTCGCTTCGGGACAAAATAAGAGGCGGTGGACACGTTCACGGCATCAGCCTATGCGCAACGCCCCGAAAAATGGGGCATGGCGACACACTGTCTATTTAACAGCAAAGCCTGCGGCTACTCAAATCAGCCCGGCCAGCGGCATGGCGTCGGTCGATTTGTCGCAGCGTGTGCATCTGATCGGGGCTGCGGGGTGTCGACAGCCTTGCTAGAGTGGGTCTGCACCTGTTGGATGAATTCAATCGCCGTTAGGGGGTAAACATGGCAATCGATATCGGTATCAGTGAAGAAGACCGCAAGTCCATCGTCGAAGGCTTATCGCGTCTGCTGTCGGACACCTACGTGCTGTATCTGAAAACCCACAACTTCCACTGGAACGTCACCGGTCCGATGTTTCGGACGCTGCACTTGATGTTCGAAGAGCAATACAACGAACTCGCGCTGGCCGTTGATTTGATTGCCGAGCGTATTCGCGCCTTGGGCTTTCCGGCGCCAGGCGCCTACGCCACCTACGCACGCCTTTCTTCTATCAAGGAAGAAGTGGGTGTGCCGAGTGCCGAAGACATGATCAAACAACTGGTCGACGGCCAGGAAGCCGTGACCCGCACGGCGCGTGGCATTTTCCCGCTGCTCGACAAGGTCAGCGATGAGCCGACCGCAGACCTGTTGACCCAGCGCATGCAGGTTCACGAGAAAACCGCGTGGATGCTGCGCGCCTTGCTGGAAGCGTAAATCTGCCGGTGCGCGGGCCAGCAGCAGAAGGCTCGCGCGCTGTCCGCAATCCCACCTGTATCGTTGGCTTTTCCTACGTTGTCGGTCAATAAGTCGTCTGGCTATAACGTTGTGTCTGCGCTTTTATGAAAGCCACAGGATGTGACTTTTCAAACAAGCAGAGATGGCAAAGGAGTGTCACCGATATGGTAGAGGGAGACAGGCGAGGCGACAGGATTGTCGGCTTGCCACATGAATTGAAAGTCGATCCGTTCGTCCACGAATTCGACATGGCATTGGTTCAGCCATCGTCACGATCCGTGCGTCTGAACGGTTATGCGACCTGCCTGCGGCTGGAGCGGGTCTACTGGAACATCCTTGGCAATATGGCCGCAGACAACTGCTGTTCGATCAGCTCGCTGTTGTCCCACGTCGACCGTGAAGTGCATCTGCGTCATGGCGGGGTGAGAAATTTCAGTGCGCTGGTGCGGGTGGTGTGTGTCATGAACGGCGTCAAGCAAGCTACACCTGTCGAATCGCTCTGAAACGGCAGTTGCAAACGAGGTCGCGGCCTGTGCAGTCTTACGGCTGCACAGGCCGCATTTAATCGATATAATCCCGCTCTTTCGCCGCAAAGCCCTGCGCGCGGTGGCAATCTGATCGCCGAGACACCCCCCATGCCGATGTACGATTATCAATGTGCTTCCTGTGGTCATCAGTTGGAAGCCATTCAAAAGATCAGCGAGGCACCGCTGGTCGACTGCCCTGCCTGTCAGGCGCCAGAGCTCAAGAAGCAACTGTCGATGCCAGGCTTTCGCCTCAGTGGCGGCGGTTGGTACGAAACCGATTTCAAGACCGGCGCCAAGAAGAACCTGGCCGGTGGCGACAAATCTGACTAGGGTTCAACCCCGGGTTGAACGACACGCGTGAGTTTCCGCATTGCTTGAAAAGCAACGGGAGCTCCACCGAATTTTTCGAATTACGAGAAGCGAACCACGACCATGATGCGCAGCCACTATTGCGGCCAACTGAACGAAAGCCTGGAAGGCCAGGAAATTACCCTTTGCGGATGGGTTCACCGTCGTCGCGACCACGGCGGGGTGATTTTCCTCGATATCCGTGATCGTGATGGTCTGGCTCAGGTAGTGTTCGACCCGGATCGCGCCGAGAGCTTCGCCGCTGCCGATCGCGTGCGCAGCGAGTACGTCGTGAAGATCACCGGTAAGGTGCGTCTGCGTCCGGCCGGTGCCACCAACGCCAACATGGCGTCGGGCATGATCGAAGTGCTGGGTTATGAACTGGAAGTGCTGAACGAGTCGGAAACCCCGCCGTTCCCGCTGAACGAGTTCTCCGACGTTGGCGAAGAAACCCGTCTGCGTTATCGCTTCCTCGACCTGCGTCGTCCGGAAATGGCCGAGAAGCTGCGTCTGCGCTCGCGCATGACCACCAGCATCCGTCGCTTCCTCGACGAGAACGGCTTCCTCGACGTTGAAACGCCGATCCTGACCCGCGCTACGCCTGAAGGCGCGCGTGACTATCTGGTGCCTAGCCGTACCCATGCCGGTTCGTTCTTCGCCCTGCCGCAATCGCCACAGCTGTTCAAGCAACTGCTGATGGTCGCTGGCTTCGACCGTTACTACCAGATCGCCAAGTGCTTCCGCGACGAAGACCTGCGTGCCGACCGTCAGCCAGAATTCACCCAGATCGACATCGAGACCAGCTTCCTCGATGAAAAAGAGATCATGGGCCTGACCGAGCAGATGATCCGCAACCTGTTCAAGGAAGTGCTGGGTCTGGAGTTCGGCGAATTCCCGCACATGACCTTCGAAGAAGCCATGCGCCGCTACGGTTCCGACAAGCCAGACCTGCGTAACCCGCTGGAACTGGTCGACGTCGCCGATCAGCTCAAAGAAGTTGATTTCAAAGTGTTCAGCGGCCCGGCCAACGATCCGAAATGCCGTATCGCCGCACTGCGCGTTCCAGGCGGCGCAAGCATGCCACGCAAGCAGATCGACGATTACACCAAGTTCGTCGGCATCTACGGTGCCAAGGGTCTGGCGTACATCAAGGTCAACGAGCGTGCAGCCGGTGTTGAAGGTCTGCAATCACCGATCGTGAAAAACATCCCGCTGGAAAACCTCAACGCCATCCTCGATCGCGTGGGTGCAGTTGACGGCGACATCGTGTTCTTCGGCGCCGACAAGGCCAAGATCGTCAGCGAAGCCTTGGGCGCACTGCGCATCAAACTCGGTCACGACCTCAAGCTGCTGACCTGCGAGTGGGCACCAATGTGGGTCGTCGACTTCCCGATGTTCGAAGAAAACGACGACGGCAGCTTCTCCGCGCTGCACCACCCGTTCACCGCGCCGAAGTGCTCCCCGCAAGAACTGGAAGCCAACCCGGCCGGCGCTCTGTCCCGCGCGTACGACATGGTGCTGAACGGCACCGAGCTGGGTGGCGGTTCGATCCGTATCCACCGCAAGGAAATGCAGCAGGCGGTATTCCGCCTGTTGGGCATCAACGAAGCGGAACAGGAAGAGAAATTCGGCTTCCTGCTCGACGCGCTGAAATACGGTGCGCCGCCGCACGGTGGTCTGGCCTTCGGTCTGGACCGTCTGGTGATGCTGATGACCGGCGCCCAGTCGATCCGTGAAGTGATCGCATTCCCGAAAACCCAGAGTGCTGCCGACGTGATGACGCAAGCGCCGGGTGTCGTGGATGCCAAGGCACTGCGCGAGCTGCACATTCGTTTGCGCGAAACGCCAAAGGCTGAGTAAGACGGGCCTGAAGGCGCATCTTCGGATGCGCCTTTTTTCTTTCTATAGAGAGCAGGTCGAGATTTTTTTGTTTGCTGGCCGCTGCATGAGCAGGGCGGGCAACGTTTCAAAGAGAATTCGGAGCGAGTTATGGCAGGTCATTCCAAGTGGGCGAACATCAAGCACCGCAAAGAACGTCAGGATGCCAAGAGAGGCAAGATCTTCACCAAGTGGATCCGCGAACTGACCGTTGCGGCCCGTCAGGGTGGCGGTGATCCCGGATCCAACCCGCGTCTGCGTCTGGCCCTGGACAAGGCACTGAGCGCGAACATGAGCCGTGACATCATCGATCGCGCCGTGGCGCGCGGCGCCGGTGCCACCGAAGCGGACAACGTTGAAGAACTGACTTACGAAGGTTACGGCCCGGGCGGCGTCGCGGTGATGGTCGAGTGCATGACCGACAACCGCAACCGTACTGCGGCAGCCGTTCGTCATGCTTTCAGCAAGTGCGGTGGCAACCTCGGCACCGACGGTTCGGTGGCGTATCTGTTCGAACGCAAAGGCCAGATCAGCTTCGCGCCGGGCGTCGATGAAGATGCGCTGACCGAAGCGGCGCTGGAAGCCGATGCCGATGACGTGGTCAGCCATGAAGACGGTTCGATTGACGTGTTTACCTCGTTCACCAGTTTCTACGCGGTGCGTAACGCGCTGGAAGCCGCCGGGTTCAAGGGGGATGACGCGGAAATCGTCATGCAGCCGACCACCAGCGCCGAGCTGGATCTGGAAGGTGCGGAGAAGGTACTCAAGCTGATCGACATGCTCGAGGACCTGGATGACGTGCAGAACGTTTACTCCAACGCGGACATTCCGGAAGACGTGGCCGCTCAGCTCGGTTGATGCAAATAGAAAGGTCGCAGTTTTTGCTGGCTCTACACTTCACCTGTAGGAGCTGCCGAAGGCTGCGATCTTTCTGTTTTTGAAAGATCAAAAGATCGCAGCCTTCGGCGGCTCCTACATGTACCCTCAGCTTTCGCATCAATTTCTGCAGGCGTTATGACTTTAATTCTTGGTATCGACCCCGGTTCGCGCATCACCGGTTACGGCATTGTTCGAGATACCGGGCGTGGCGGTTGTATTTATGTGGCTTCCGGCTGCATTCGTACCGGTGCGGGCGAACTGCATGAACGCCTGCAAATCGTCTATCGCGGAGTGCGGGAGATCATTCAGACCTACGGTCCGGTGACCATGGGCATCGAAAAAGTCTTTATGGCGAAAAACGCCGATTCGGCGCTGAAGCTCGGTCAGGCTCGCGGCGCTGCAATCGTGGCTGGCGCTGAAGAGAGTCTGGAGATCGCCGAGTACACCGCCACTCAAGTTAAACAGGCTGTGGTCGGCACCGGCGCGGCGAATAAAGAACAGGTGCAAATGATGGTCATGCACATGCTCAAACTGACCAGCAAACCACAAATCGATGCCTCGGACGCCCTGGCCATTGCCATTTGCCATGCCCACACGCGTTCCAGTCTGCTGCCCCACGGTTTGGGAACGGCACGCAGTCGTGGCGGGCGCCTGCGTCTCTGATAGCATCAGCATCAATTTTCTTGAAAGTGGATTTCCTGCGCCTGGTTCGTCGGCGCGAAATTCGCCTTTCGATAGTCGCCAGCCCACGGCTGGCCAACGCTCAAGGATCTGAAACGTGATTGGACGCTTGCGCGGCACCCTGGCTGAGAAACAGCCGCCGCACCTGATTCTGGATGTAAACGGCCTCGGGTATGAGCTGGAAGTGCCCATGACCACCCTTTATCGTCTGCCGTCGGTCGGTGAACCGCTGACCCTGCACACCCATTTGGTCGTACGCGAAGACGCGCAGTTACTCTATGGTTTTGCCGGCAAGCGTGAGCGAGACTTTTTTCGCGAGTTGATCCGTCTCAATGGTGTCGGGCCAAAATTGGCCCTGGCGTTGATGTCGAGCCTGGAAGTCGATGAGCTGATCCGCTGTGTGCAGTCGCAGGACACCTCGGCCTTGACCAAAGTGCCGGGAGTCGGCAAGAAAACCGCCGAGCGCTTGCTGGTTGAGTTGAAAGACCGCTTCAAGGCCTGGGAAACTTCGCCGGCGATGTTTGCCCTGGTGCCGAATCAGCCTGATGGTCCGGCGCCGGTCAATACCGCCGAGAACGATGCGGTCAGCGCGCTGATTTCCCTGGGCTACAAGCCGCAGGAAGCGAGCAAGGCGATTACCGCCATCAAGGACAAGAATTTGAGCAGTGAAGACCTGATCCGCCGTGCCCTGAAGGGAATGATTTAAGTGATTGAAGCTGATCGTCTGATCACCGCCGCGCACAGCCCGCGTGAGCGCGAAGAAGTCCAGGACCGGGCCATTCGACCGGTCAGTCTGGCCGACTACATTGGCCAGCCGACCGTGCGCGAGCAGATGGAACTGTTCATCCAGGCCGCCCGTGGCCGTAGCGAATCCCTCGATCACACACTGATCTTCGGCCCGCCTGGTCTGGGCAAGACCACGCTGGCGAACATCATTGCCCAGGAAATGGGCGTGTCTATCAAGAGCACATCCGGTCCGGTACTTGAGCGTCCGGGTGATCTGGCGGCGCTGCTGACCAACCTCGAACCGCACGACGTGCTGTTCATCGACGAAATCCATCGCCTGTCGCCGATCGTTGAAGAAGTGCTGTACCCGGCGATGGAAGATTTCCAGCTCGACATCATGATCGGTGAAGGGCCGGCCGCGCGTTCGATCAAACTCGATCTGCCGCCGTTCACTTTGGTGGGCGCAACCACTCGCGCCGGCATGCTGACCAACCCGTTGCGTGACCGCTTCGGTATTGTCCAGCGTCTTGAGTTCTACAGCACGGCCGATCTGGCGACGATTGTCAGCCGTTCGGCGGCGATTCTCGGTCTGCCGCTGGATCCGGAAGGATCGTTCGAAATCGCACGTCGTGCCCGTGGTACGCCGCGAATCGCCAACCGTCTGTTGCGCCGCGTGCGTGACTTCGCCGAAGTCCGCGCCAAGGGCCACATCACCAAAGCGGTGGCGGATCTGGCGCTGAACCTGCTGGACGTCGACGAGCATGGTTTCGATCATCAGGACCGGCGTCTGCTGTTGACCATGATCGAGAAGTTCGATGGCGGCCCGGTCGGTATCGACAGCCTCGCCGCTGCGATCAGTGAAGAACGTCACACCATTGAGGATGTGCTGGAACCGTATCTGATCCAGCAGGGTTACATCATGCGCACGCCACGGGGCAGGGTGGTGACGCGCCATGCGTACCTGCACTTCGGTTTAAACATTCCGTCACGAATGGGTGAAATGCCCGTGGCAGACGAGTTTCTCGATGCCGTGGACGATTAATACACATTTGTTGTCGATTTATTCAGGGTTTGTACGGTCACAGGACGGTACTTTTGCGGTAAAGCTCTGAAACCATGAAAAACAGTTGCCTGGCCGGATTGGCAACCTGAGGAGTAAGCACTAGAGTATGCGCGCGCAAAACGGGCTTGAGCCGTTCGCACATCGTTGTCGCGTTTATTACGAGGACACCGATGCGGGCGGCATCGTGTATTACGTTAATTACCTCAAGTTTATGGAACGGGCTCGAACCGAGCGGCTTCGCGAACTGGGCTTTGCCCAATCGCAGCTGGCAGGGGAGGACCTGTTGTTTGTCGTGCACTCCAGCGAAGCGCGCTATCACGCGCCGGCGCGACTGGACGACGAACTGCTGGTAAGCGCTGATGTAATCGAATTGAACCGGGTCAGCCTGCGCTTCAAACAGCAGGTCAGGCGGGCAACGGATAATGTGCTGCTCTGTGAGGGGCAGTTTTTGGTGGCCTGTGTGCGCACTAACAGTTTGAAACCCCGGGCCCTTCCCGAAGATTTGCGTGCGGCCTTCGCCGACGCGGTCGGCCCGGGTACACACTCAAAGCAGGAGATAAAGCGTGGAAGCTAACGTCGTCGACCATTCCTCCATGTGGAGCCTGGTCAGCAATGCCAGCATCGTGGTGCAGTTGGTAATGTTGACCCTGGTGGCCGCATCGGTGACCTCATGGATCATGATCTTTCAGCGCAGCAATCTGCTGCGCGCCGGTCGACGCGCCCTGGAGAGCTTCGAAGAGCGCTTCTGGTCGGGTATCGACCTGTCCAAGCTGTACCGTCAGGCAGGCAGCAACCCGGATCCGGATTCGGGCGTTGAGCAGATCTTCCGTGCCGGTTTCAAGGAGTTCTCGCGTCTGCGTCAGCAGCCAGGCGTCGATCCTGAAGCGGTGATGGAAGGCGTGGCCCGGGCCATGCGCGTCGCCATCTCCCGTGAAGAAGAGAAACTGGAGCAGAGCCTGCCGTTCCTCGCCACTGTCGGTTCGGTCAGCCCGTACATCGGTCTGTTCGGTACCGTGTGGGGCATCATGAACTCCTTCCGCGGTCTGGCCAGCGCCCAGCAAGCCACCCTGGCCACTGTGGCCCCGGGTATCGCCGAAGCCCTGATCGCCACCGCGATCGGCCTGTTCGCGGCAATCCCGGCAGTTATCGCTTACAACCGTTTCTCTGCCCGCAGCGAAACCTTGCTGAGCCGCTACTACACCTTCGCCGATGAATTCCAGGCGATCCTGCACCGTAAAGTGCACACCAGCGAAGAATAAGCAGGTAATTTCCAATGGCTTTAATCGCTCGAGCTCGCAAAAAGCGCAAGCCGGTCGCCGAGATGAACGTGGTGCCATACATCGACGTGATGTTGGTGCTGCTGGTCATCTTCATGGTGACCGCGCCGATGCTCAATCAGGGCGTGAAAGTTGATCTGCCCAAGGTTTCCAGCGAAGCCTTGCCGCAGGACAACAACACGCAGGTCCTGACTATTTCGATCAAGGCTGACAAGACCTACTACTGGAACCTTGGCAGCGAAGTCGACACCGAGAAGCAACAGGACAGGGCCATGACCCTGCCGCAAATGACCGACGCGGTGACCAAGATCATTCGTGCCGGCACCGAAGGCGGCAAGCGTACCCAGGTCTTCATCCGCGGTGACAAGACCGTCGACTATGGTTCTGTCATGGGTGCCATGGGCGGGTTGCAGAAAGCCGGGGTCGGTAATGTTGGTTTGATTACCGAGGCCCCCTGATGCAGCAACAGCGAGAGCCGTCCGCCTCGGAAAGCTACTTCTGGCCTAGTGTTCTGGCAATTGTCCTGCACGTGCTGGTGTTCGGCATGCTGTTCGTCAGTTTTGCCTTCACACCAGAGCTGCCGCCGGCCAAGCCGATTGTCCAGGCGACCCTGTACCAACTGAAATCGAAAAGTCAGGCAACCACCCAGACCAATCAGAAGATTGCGGGTGAGGCGAAGAAATCCGCCGCGCGCCAGACTGAAGTCGAGCAGATGGAACAGAAAAAGGTCGAGCAGGAAGAGATCAAGGCCGCTGCGGAACAAAAGAAAGAAGAAGCGGCTCAAAAAGCCGAGGAAGCCAAGAAGGCCGATGAGGCTAAAAAAGCGGATGAAGCTAAAAAGGCGGATGACGCCAAGAAAGCTGACGACGCGAAGAAAGCCGAAGCCAAGAAGGCCGAAGAGAAACAATTGGCTGATATAGCCAAGAAGAAGGCTGAAGAAGAGGCTAAGGAAGAAGCCAAGAAAGAAGCCGCTGAAGAAGCCAAGAAGAAGATCGTCGAAGACGCGAAGAAGAAAGCCGCCGAAGACGCCAAGAAGAAAGCTGAAGCTGAAGAGGCGAAGAAGAAAATCGCCGACGAAGCGAAGAAGAAAGCCGCTGCCGATGCTGCGAAGAAGAAAGCGCAGGATGCAGCACGTAAATCGACCGAAGACAAAAAGGCTCAGGCCTTGGCCGATTTGCTTTCCGATACGCCGCAGCGCCAGCAGGCCTTGGCCGATGAGCAGGGCGACGAAGTCGCGGGCAGTTTCGATGACCTGATTCGTGCGCGAGCTGCAGAAGGCTGGGCCCGTCCACCTTCGGCACGCAAAGGCATGACGGTGGTGTTGCAGATCGGCATGTTGCCGGACGGTACGGTGACTTCGGTCAGCGTGGCCAAATCCAGTGGCGATGGTCCGTTCGATGCTTCGGCAGTGGCAGCGGTCAAAAATATTGGACGTTTGACAGAAATGCAGGGAATGAAGCCGAGCGATTTCGCTCCGTATCGTTCATTCAAGATGACATTCACACCTGAGGATCTAGCCTTGTGAGAAACCTTCTTCGAGGAATGCTGGTCGTGATCTGCTGCATGGCAGGGATCGCGATGGCGGATGAAAAGAACATTCTGGTCACCAGCGGCAGCGATCGGGCAACCCCGATCGCCGTTGTACCGTTTGGTATGCAGGGCGGTGCCGTGCTGCCGGACGACATGGCTGAAATCATTGGTAACGATTTGCGCAACTCGGGCTACTACTCGCCGATTCCAAAGCAAAACATGATCAGCCAGCCAAGCCAGCCGAGCGAAATCATCTTCCGTGACTGGAAGGCGGTGGGTGCTCAATACATGATGGTCGGCAGCATTGCGCCAGCGGGCGGTCGCTTGCAGGTGCAGTGGGCGCTGTTCAACGTCGCCACCGAGCAAAAAGTGGCAGACGGCAGTGTTTCCGGTACCACCGAGCAATTGCGCGACATGGCGCACTTCATCTCCGATCAGTCGTTCCAGAAACTGACCGGTATTGAAGGTGCGTTCTCGACGCGTCTGCTGTACGTGACGGCCGAGCGCTTCTCCGAGAAGAACACCCGTTACACCCTGCAGCGTTCGGACTACGACGGTGCTCGCGCCGTGACGCTGTTGCAATCGCGTGAGCCGATTCTGTCGCCGCGCTTCGCACCGGATGGCAAGCGCATCGCCTACGTGTCGTTCGAGCAGAAGCGTCCGCGCATCTTCATGCAGAACATCGACACCGGTCGCCGTGAGCAAATCACCAATTTCGAAGGCCTGAACGGCGCGCCAGCCTGGTCGCCGAATGGTGATCGCCTGGCGTTCGTACTGTCGAAAGACGGTAACCCGGACATCTATGTGATGAATCTGGCTTCGCGTCAGATCACCCGCGTGACCGCAGGTCCTGGCATCAACACCGAACCGTACTGGGGCAAGGATGGCTCGACCATCTACTTCACCTCGGACCGCGGCGGCAAGCCTCAGATCTACAAAACCAGCGCCAGTGGCGGTGGTGCCGAGCGTGTGACGTTTGTAGGTAACTACAACGCCAACCCGAAACTTTCGGCAGATGAAAAGACTTTGGTGATGATCCATCGTCAGGATGGCTTCACCAATTTCAAGGTGGCAGCTCAGGATCTGCAGCGAGGTAGTGTAAAGATCCTCACTGATAGCACTCTGGACGAGTCACCTACTGTTGCGCCCAACGGCACCATGGTAATCTACGCCACCCGCCAACAGGGCCGGGGAGTCTTGATGCTCGTGTCCATTAATGGACGCGTTAGGCTCCCGCTTCCTACCGCTCAAGGCGAAGTCAGAGAACCGTCCTGGTCCCCTTACCTGAAGTGAGCGGGCGCTACACGTTTTACTTAACACACTGGGGTTCATTAGGAGTTTCACGATGGAAATGCTGAAGTTTGGTAAATTTGCTGCGCTGGCTCTGGCCATGGCTGTAGCTGTAGGTTGCTCGTCCAAAGGCGGCGACAACGCCGGTGAAGGCGCTGTTGATCCAAACGCTGGTTACGGCGCAAACACTGGTGCCGTTGACGGTTCCCTGAGCGAAGAAGCTGCTCTGCGCGCAATCACCACCTTCTACTTCGAATACGACAGCTCGGACCTGAAGCCAGAAGCCATGCGCGCTCTGGACGTTCACGCCAAAGACCTGAAAGCAAACGGCGCTCGCGTTGTTCTGGAAGGCAACACCGACGAACGTGGTACTCGTGAGTACAACATGGCACTGGGCGAGCGTCGTGCGAAAGCCGTTCAGCGCTACCTGGTACTGCAAGGTGTTTCCCCAGCTCAGCTGGAACTGGTTTCCTACGGCGAAGAGCGTCCAGTTGCTACCGGCAACGACGAGCAGTCCTGGGCTCAAAACCGTCGCGTCGAACTGCGTAAGTAATTCGATATGCGAACGTGCCGTCGTGCTGTAACTGTTCTGGCTCTCAGCCTCGCGCCGCTTGCGGCGTGGGCTGCGGTTCCTGTGGTCGATGACAACTCCGGTTATAACAATAGCGGGAGCAGTTATCCGCCTGCAGGTTACGGTACGAACGGCGCCTATGCCGGGGGAGCGGCTTCGGCCCCTGCCTCGGCACAAGGCATGCTGTTCAACCAATTGCAACAGATGCAGGATCAGATATCGCGCCAGCAAGGTGTGATCGAAGAACTGCAGAATCAGGTTGCGCGCATGAAGCAGGAATCCCTGGAGCGATACCAGGATCTTGATCGGCGCATAGGATCCGGCGTTGCACCTGCCGCGACTCCTGAGAATTCTTCTGCCGGTGGCGATGCAAGTGCTGCTGCCGGTGCTGCTGCTGGCGCCGGGGCTGCTGCCCAGGCACCTGCTGCAAGCAGTGAACCGGGTGATCCGGCCAAGGAAAAGCTGTATTACGATGCCGCTTTCGACCTGATCAAAGCCAAGGATTTCGACAAGGCCAGCCAGGCTTTTGCCGCTTTCCTGCGCAAATACCCGAACAGCCAATACGCGGGTAACGCCCAGTACTGGTTGGGTGAAGTGAATCTGGCCAAAGGCGATCTGCAAGGCGCAGGTCAGGCTTTCGCCAAGGTTTCGCAGCTGTATCCCAAGCACGCCAAAGTGCCGGATTCGCTGTACAAGCTGGCTGATGTAGAGCGCCGCCTCGGTCATACCGACAAGGTCAAAGGCATTCTGCAGCAGGTGGTGGCCCAATATCCGGGTACCTCGGCTGCTCAGTTGGCCCAACGCGATCTGCAACGCATGTAAGCAGGCTTGACCCGTTTGGAAGAAACCCGCGCTTGTCGCGGGTTTTTTCGTTAGAATTCACGCCCTTTTTCTGAAACACGCTTCTTGCGGTCTACGCGTTGGCGGGATTGCCTGAAGTGCCTGACGGAGGCGGACAGCCTGTTTAGCTGTTACGCCCGTGGCGACTATGCAAGACACATTGAGAATCACCGAAGTTTTCTACTCTTTGCAGGGGGAAACGCGGACTGCCGGGCTGCCCACGGTTTTTGTGCGCCTGACCGGTTGCCCATTGCGTTGCCAATACTGCGACAGCGCCTATGCCTTCAGTGGCGGTACAGTGCGCACCCTCGACGACATCCTCGAGCAAGTGGCCGGATTTCGCCCGCGCTACGTCTGTGTCACCGGCGGTGAGCCGTTGGCACAGCCCAATGCCATTCCTTTGCTCAAACAATTGTGTGATGCCGGTTATGAGGTCTCGCTGGAAACCAGTGGCGCCCTCGACGTCTCGGCTGTCGATCCGCGCGTCAGTCGCGTTGTCGACCTGAAGACGCCGGATTCGAAAGAAGCCCATCGCAACCGTTACGAGAACATCGAACTGCTGACGCCCAACGATCAGGTGAAGTTTGTCATCTGCTCGCGCGACGACTATGACTGGGCCGTCTCCAAACTGATTCAGTACGGTCTCGATCGACGTGCCGGCGAAGTGCTGTTTTCCCCAAGCCACCATGATCTCAATGCTCGCGATCTGGCGGACTGGGTGGTGGCGGACAACCTGCCGGTGCGGTTGCAATTGCAGTTGCATAAATATTTGTGGAATGACGAGCCGGGGCGCTGAGATGACCGAACAACTGAACACCACCGAAAAACGTGCGGTCATTCTGCTGTCCGGTGGTCTGGACTCGGCCACTGTAGTGGCCATGGCCCGAGCCGAAGGCTACCGCTGCTACACCATGAGCTTTGACTATGGCCAGCGTTCCCATGCCGAATTGCACGCCGCCGCCCGCGTCGCCCGCGACTTGGGTGTGGTCGAGCACAAGGTGATTGGCCTGAACCTCAATGGCATGGGCGGCTCAGCCCTGACCGACGCCAGCATCGACATCCCTGAAGAGCTGGGCGAAGGCATTCCAGTGACGTACGTGCCAGCGCGCAACACGGTGTTCTTGTCGCTGGCGTTGGGTTGGGCGGAAGTGCTCGGCGCCCGCGATATCTTCATTGGTGTTAATGCGGTGGATTACTCGGGCTATCCGGATTGCCGTCCGGAGTTCATCGAGTCGTTCGAGCGCATGGCCAACCTGGCGACCAAGGCCGGTGTGGAAGGCAACGGTTTCCGTATTCAGGCGCCGTTGCAGAACCTGAGCAAGGCGCAGATCGTGCAGGCGGGCGTGAAGCTCGGCGTTGATTATGGCCTCACCGTTTCCTGCTATCAGGCCGACGATGATGGCCGTGCGTGCGGTAAATGCGACAGCTGCCGCCTGCGCGCAGAAGGCTTCGCGGCCGCTGGTGTAAGTGATCCAACACCTTATTTTTGATTATTTTCAAAAAGGTGTTGAATAGTCCTTAAAAATCAGTATTATACGCGCCACCACACAGCGGGTCGTTAGCTCAGTTGGTAGAGCAGTTGGCTTTTAACCAATTGGTCGTAGGTTCGAATCCCACACGACCCACCATATTTGGCGGTTTAGAAAATCCGGAAGGCCCACGAAAGTGAGGATTTCCGGGTTTTTTTTTGCCTGCAATTTCGCTATGCGTTATTTCAATACCCGCAGCGCTGACGCAGGTCAGAATCATCTTTTGTATCAACGGGATATTCTGTAGCCTTGCGCAGCTTCAATGCTGTCCGTGCCTGATAATACTCACTCTCCCGGCGGTACCCTCAAGCGGTCCGGAGCCGGGTGTATACTCGACTTTCGCGCGAACGCGCCTGCAGGTCTTGCGAACATGACGCAGATTTCCGAACGCCTTCTGGTTCAAGCCCACCTCGATGCCAAACAGCCCAAACCGCTGACCGCTGAGGAAGAGGCTTATTACCGTACCGCCATTGCCGCCGAGCTGAAGGCTCAGGACGCGGTGCTGGTGGCCCACTTTTATTGCGATCCGGTGATTCAGGCTCTGGCCGAAGAAACCGGTGGTTGTGTCTCTGACTCCTTGGAAATGGCCCGCTTCGGCAACGCTCATCCGGCCAAGACCGTAGTGGTCGCCGGCGTGAAGTTCATGGGCGAGACCGCGAAGATTCTCAACCCGGAAAAACGCGTGCTGATGCCAACTCTGGACGCGACCTGCTCGCTCGACCTGGGTTGCCCGGTCGACGAGTTCTCGGCGTTCTGTGATCAGCACCCGGAGCGCACGGTGGTGGTCTACGCCAACACCTCCGCAGCGGTAAAGGCTCGTGCTGACTGGGTAGTAACGTCGAGTTGCGCACTGGAAATCGTCGAAAGCCTGATGGACAACGGCGAGACGATCATTTGGGGCCCTGACAAGCATCTGGGCACCTACATTCAGCGCAAGACCGGCGCCGACATGCTGCTCTGGGACGGTGCCTGCATCGTCCACGAGGAGTTCAAGTCCAAGCAACTCGAAGACATGAAGGCGCTGTACCCGGACGCCGCGATTCTGGTGCACCCGGAGTCGCCGACTTCGGTGATTGAGCTGGCAGACGCCGTGGGCTCGACCAGTCAGTTGATTGCCGCTGCACAGTCGTTGCCGAACAAGACGCTGATCGTCGCGACCGACCGTGGCATCTTCTACAAGATGCAGCAGTTGTGCCCGGACAAGGTCTTCATCGAAGCGCCAACCGCCGGTAACGGTGCCGCGTGCCGCAGTTGCGCGCATTGCCCGTGGATGGCCATGAACACCCTTGAGCGCACGCTGAAGAGCTTGAAGGAAGGCACGAACGAGATCTTTGTTGATCCGGCGTTGATTCCGCAGGCGATCCGGCCGTTGAAGCGCATGCTGGATTTCACCCAGGCCGCACGGATGAAGCTGGCCGGTAACGCCTGAGGTCTTTCAAGCAACAAATAAACCTGTAGGAGTGAGCCTGCTCGCGATAGCGGTGTGTCAGATAACAATTATGTTGACTGACACACCGCTATCGCGAGCAGGCTCACTCCTACAGTAGTTTTTGGTGTCTGGAAGTTATTTGGTCTTCTTCGGGATTCGGACGAGGCGGGTATCCGAATAGATGTCATGCCAGGTGCGCTTCTGCTTGTCATACAGCGACCAGAAGAATCCCAGCCCTACGCACAGCCACGACGCAATCGACACCATAAACCGCAACAGCGCCTGCCACAGGCTGATCGCCGTGCCATTGGCGTTCTGCACGCGAATGCCCCACACCTGCATGCCCAATGTCTGCCCGCCATGGGTCCAGAACTTGGCGAAGAACGCAAACAGCACCAACAGCAGCACGGTGGAGTAGAGCGGATCACCGTCGAGCTTGCCGGCATCGGTCATTACCCGCAGACGCTCTTCACCGATAATCGCGGCCTGGATCATTTTGTAAACGAAGCCGGTGACGATCAGCAGTGCGGTGCACAGCAGAAAGTCATAGAACATCGCTGCCAGGCGACGACCTAGGCCAACGGGAGGAAAGTCCCCTTGGGGCGTGAGCAGGTTTTTCGACATGGCAGCCTCTGGATGCAAAATGAAGCGCCATTTTACGGATTCGCGCGTACAAAAAAGCCCCTGATATCAATATCAGGGGCTTTTTCGTAACAGAAAATCAGGCTTCTGCTTGTACTTCGTCAGCCTGCATGCCTTTCTGGCCCTGCACAGCAACGAAGGTCACTTTTTGGCCTTCTTTCAGGCTTTTGAAGCCGTTGCCCTGAATGGCGCGGAAATGCACGAACAGATCCGGACCGCTTTCTGGAGTGATAAAACCAAAACCTTTCTCGTCGTTAAACCACTTGACGGTACCGCTCTGACGTGTGGACATTTCTTATTTCCTTTGACGCAAAAATTGATGACAGTCTCTTTCTCATGAAAGAGTACTGGGGCTGGTTGCAGGAGAGTAAGAAGACGTCGAACGGGATGTAGCTAACTTGTAGGCTACTGCCCAGGTCACGATTCAAAGCTGACCCATGCAAACACAGTGGACAAACTCTACGCCAACTACGGGAGAAAAAACAAGCCCCGTGAAGAGCCCGGTTTTCCTACGCTTGCTGGCACTTAGTCGGTTCGCTAGTGCGGTCTTAGACGATTCGCTTGTTCAATTGTTTTCGAACGTTATAAGCAAAGTTCAAATGCGAATCGAATGTTAGAAAATGCACTTTTTTGTGGCGATTGCGTTACACATTAGTGCACGCATAACGCAATCGCGTTACTTATAGAAACAGTCAATCAACCGCGATAGTAGCGTTGTGGAACAAATGGCATTTTGCTTACAAGCATTTGCACCTTTTTCCCACGAACGATGGCCCAGACCGGTGTGTCGAGGGTTACATAAGCACTGTCGAGGTAACCCATCGCCAGCGGCCCGCCCAAGGTCGGACCGAAACCGCCACTGCACACGCTGCCGATGATTTCGCCGGTTTCGTTGACGATTTCCGCGCCTTCACGCACAGGCGTACGTTCTTGCGGCAGCAGGCCGACGCGTTTGCGCGCGACGCCGTTCTGTTGTTGCGCGAAAACAGTCTCTGCCCCCGGGAAACCGCCAGCCCGTGCGCCATCAGCGCGGCGCGGCTTGGAAATCGCCCACAACAGGCTCGCTTCGATCGGCGTGGTCTCGGTGTTCATGTCGTGGCCGTACAGGCACAGGCCGGCTTCCAGACGCAGCGAATCGCGGGCACCGAGGCCGATGGCTTGGACTTCCGGTTCGGCGAGCAGGGCGCGGGCGAGTTTCTCGGCATCGGCAGCCGGAACGGAGATTTCGAAACCGTCTTCACCGGTGTAACCCGAACGGCTGACGAAGCAATCCACGCCGAGCAACGACACGCGGTTGAATTGCATGAAGGTCATCTTTGCTACTTCCGGCGCAAGACGCGCCAGCACTGTAACGGCCGTCGGGCCTTGCAACGCGAGCAGCGCGCGCTCTTCGAACAGCGCCGTAATGGTGCACTGATCGCCAATGTGTTGTTGCAGGTGAGCCAGGTCCTGATCCTTGCACGCGGCGTTGACCACCAGAAACAGTTCATCGTTGCCGAGGTTGGCGACCATCAGGTCATCGAGAATGCCGCCGTTGTCGTTGGTAAACATCGCGTAACGCTGCATGCCCACCGGCAGATCGATGATGTCCACCGGCACCAGGGTTTCCAAGGCTTTGCCAGCGTTGGCGCCGGTCAGGCGAATCTGGCCCATGTGCGAGACGTCGAACAGCCCGGCCTGCTCACGGGTGTGTTGGTGTTCTTTCATCACGCCAAGCGGGTACTGCACCGGCATGTCGTAGCCGGCGAACGGCACCATGCGGGCGCCGAGTTCGAGGTGCAGAGCGTGCAGCGGGGTTTTCGACAGTTGTTCGGTGGACATGCGTGGCTCCTTGAAAATGTGGTTCGAGGGTCGGGGCTAGATCAAGATCAAAGGCCCCTCACCCCAGCCCTCTCCCGGAGGGAGAGGGAGCTAGTTACGTTTCTCTCCCGGGGGGAGAGGGGGCTAAGTACGATCGTCTCCCTGAGGGAGGCCGAGTTGAATAAGGCTCAGCATTCGATAATGTTGACCGCCAGACCGCCGCGGGCGGTCTCTTTGTATTTGCTTTTCATGTCGGCGCCGGTCTGGCGCATGGTGCGGATGACTTTGTCGAGGGAGACGAAATGCTGGCCGTCGCCTCTCATGGCCATGCGTACCGCGTTGATGGCTTTCACCGAACCCATGGCATTGCGCTCGATGCACGGCACCTGCACCAGTCCGCCAATCGGGTCGCAGGTCAGACCGAGGTTGTGTTCCATGCCGATTTCCGCGGCGTTCTCGACTTGCTGCACGCTGCCGCCGAGCACTTCGCACAATGCCCCGGCCGCCATCGAACAGGCCACGCCGACTTCACCCTGGCAACCGACTTCGGCGCCGGAGATCGAGGCGTTTTCCTTGTAGAGAATGCCGATGGCCGCCGCCGTCAGCAGAAACCGTACGACGCCGTCGTCATTCGCGCCGGGGATAAAACGCATGTAGTAATGCAATACCGCCGGAATAATCCCCGCCGCGCCGTTGGTCGGTGCGGTAACCACGCGGCCACCATTGGCGTTTTCTTCGTTGACTGCCAAGGCGTAGAGGTTGACCCAGTCGAGCACCGACAACGGATCGCGCAACGCTGATTCCGGGTTTTTGCACAGTTGTCGATGCAGCGCTGCCGCACGACGTTTGACCTTCAAGCCGCCCGGCAAAATACCTTCGTTACGGCAACCTGCAGCCACGCAGTCCTGCATCACCTGCCAGATGTTCAGCAGTCCGGCGCGGGTTTCCGCTTCCGGGCGCCAAGCGCTTTCGTTGGTCAGCATCACCTGGCTGATCGACAGACCGTAGGTGGCGCAATGACCGAGCAAGTCTTTGGCACTTTTGAACGGGAAGGTCAGCGGTGTGGCGTCTTCGACGATGCGGTCGGCACCGGCGGCATCCTCGTCGACGACGAAACCACCACCCACCGAGTAGTACTCGCGGCTGCGAATCTGCAGGCCCGCCGCATCGAAGGCGCGGAAGATCATACCGTTGGGGTGATAGGCCAACGGCTTGCGGATCATTGCCAGGTGTTCTTTCTCGTTGAACGCAATGCTGTGCTCGCCGAGCAGATTCATTCGGCCGTTGCCGCGAATCTCTTGCAGGCGCGCGGCGACGGTTTCGGTATCGACGGTGTCCGGATGTTCGCCTTCGAGGCCGAGCAACACGGCTTTGTCGCTGCCGTGACCTTTACCCGTGGCGCCGAGGGAGCCGTAGAGTTCAACGCGAACGCTGGCGGTGGCCGTTAGCAGGTTCTCACGGCGTAAACCTTCGGCGAAACGCGCAGCAGCACGCATCGGGCCGACGGTGTGGGAACTGGAGGGGCCGATGCCAATCTTGAACAGGTCGAACACGCTTAACGACATGAGTGGTTCTCCGGTTTCTTGTTATAGGAATTGGCGGAAATATCAGGCTTGATGCGTTCCTTGTGGGAGCTGGCTTGCCAGCGATGGCGGTGGGTCAGGCAACAAAGATGTAGGCTGATCCACCCTCATCGCTGGCAAGCCAGCTCCCACAGGGATTTGTGGTGTTCAGGAGAAAGAGGCAGGTATTCCTGCCCCTCATTCCATTAAGCGTAGCTTTCGATCGACGGGCAGGCGCACACCAGGTTGCGATCGCCGAAGACGTTGTCGACGCGACCGACCGGTGGCCAGTATTTGCCTTCGATCAACGACGCTACCGGATAAACGGCCTGCTCGCGGCTGTACGGGTGAGTCCACTCGCCAACCAGTTCCGCCGCGGTGTGCGGAGCGTTCTTCAGCGGGTTGTCGTCCTTGTCCAGCGTGCCGTTTTCCACCGCGCGGATTTCTTCGCGGATGCGGATCATCGCGTCGCAGAAGCGATCCAGTTCTTCCTTGGATTCGCTTTCGGTCGGCTCGATCATCAGCGTGCCCGCTACCGGGAACGACATGGTCGGCGCGTGGAAACCGAAGTCGATCAGGCGCTTGGCGACGTCATCAACGCTGATGCCGCTGCTGTCTTTCAACGGACGCAGATCGAGAATGCACTCGTGCGCCACCAGACCGTTGCTGCCGGTGTACAGGACTGGGTAGTGCTCTTCGAGGCGACGGGAAATGTAGTTGGCATTGAGGATTGCCAGTTGCGAAGCGCGCTTCAGACCGGCGCCGCCCATCATGCGAATGTACATCCAGGTGATCGGCAAAATACTTGCGCTGCCGAACGGTGCCGCGCAGACCGCGCCTTCCTTGCGTTCCATCTGGCCGTGGCCCGGCAGGAACGGCGTCAGGTGCGACTTCACGCCAATCGGACCAACGCCCGGGCCGCCACCGCCGTGCGGGATGCAGAAGGTTTTGTGCAGGTTCAGGTGCGAGACGTCGCCGCCGAACTTGCCCGGTGCGCAGAGGCCGACCATTGCGTTCATGTTGGCGCCGTCGATGTACACCTGACCGCCGTTGTCATGAATGATCCCGCAGATTTCGCGGATGCCTTCTTCGAACACGCCGTGGGTCGACGGGTAAGTGATCATCAGCGCGGCGAGGTGTTCGCGGTGCTCGATGGCTTTGGCACGCAGGTCTTCGATGTCGACGTTGCCGCGCGCATCGCAGGCGGTCACGACCACGCGCATGCCCGCCATGTTGGCGGTAGCCGGGTTGGTGCCGTGGGCGGACGAGGGGATCAGGCAGATGTCGCGGCGTTCATCGCCACGGCTCTGGTGATAGGCGCGGATCGCCAAGAGGCCTGCGTATTCACCTTGCGAACCGGCGTTCGGTTGCAGCGAGATCGCGTCGTAACCGGTAGCGGCGCAGAGCATCGCTTCCAGTTCATCGGTCAGTTGCTGGTAACCGGCACTTTGCGCGGCCGGGGCGAACGGGTGCAGGGCACCGAATTCAGCCCAGGTCACCGGGATCATTTCGCTGGCGGCGTTGAGTTTCATGGTGCACGAACCCAGCGGGATCATGGTGCGATCCAGTGCCAGGTCTTTGTCCGCCAGTTTGCGCAGGTAGCGCATCAGCTCGGTTTCCGAGTGATAACGGTTGAACACCGGGTGGCTGAGGATTGGCGACTGACGTACCAGCGAGGCTGGAATAGTGCTCTGCACGGTCGCAGCAAGTGCAGCGAAGTCCGGCAGGGTTTTGCCGTCGGCGAACAGGCTCCACAGGGTTTCGATGTCAGCCTGAGTGGTGGTTTCGTCGACCGACAGACCCAGACGCTGAGCGTCGATCACGCGCAGGTTGATCTGTGCAGCGTGCGCCTTGTCGTGCAGCGCTGCGGTGTGTGCGCCGGTGGCCACGGTCAGGGTGTCGAAGAAACTGGCTTGTTCGACATTAGCGCCCAGCGCGGTCAGGCCCTTGGCCAGAATCGCGGTCAGGTGATGCACGCGGTTGGCGATCTGCGTCAGGCCTTTCGGGCCGTGGTAGACAGCGTACATGCTGGCGATGTTGGCCAGCAGCACCTGCGCGGTGCAGATGTTCGAGGTGGCCTTCTCGCGGCGGATGTGTTGCTCGCGGGTCTGCATCGCCAGACGCAGCGCAGGCTTGCCGAAGCGGTCAACCGAGACACCGACCAGACGGCCCGGCATATCGCGTTTGAACGCATCTTTGGTGGAGAAGTAAGCCGCGTGCGGGCCACCGAAGCCCAGCGGCACGCCGAAGCGTTGCGCGGAACCGATGGCGACGTCAGCGCCGAACTCGCCCGGGGCGGTCAGCAAGGTCAGGGCCAGCAGGTCGGCGGCGACGGCGACCAAGGCGTTGGCGGCGTGGAAGCGTTCGGTCAGTTCGCGATAGTCGAACACATCACCGTTGCTCGCCGGGTATTGCAGCAGTGCGCCGAAGAACGGCGTCACGTCAGTCAGTTCACGCTCATCGCCGACCACAACATCAATGCCCAGCGGCTCGGCACGGGTGCGCAGCACGTCGAGGGTTTGCGGGTGGCTGTGGATCGAGGCGAAGAATTGGTGGCTGCCCTTGTTCTTGCTCAGGCGTTTGCAGAAGGTCATGGCTTCGGCAGCGGCGGTGGCTTCGTCGAGCAGCGAGGCGTTGGCAATCGGCAGGCCGGTGAGGTCGCTGATCATGGTCTGGAAGTTCAGCAGCGCTTCGAGACGGCCTTGGGAAATTTCTGGCTGGTACGGCGTGTAAGCGGTGTACCAGGCCGGGTTTTCCAGCAGGTTGCGCAGGATCGGCGACGGCGTGTGGCAGTTGTAGTAGCCCTGGCCGATGTAGGTTTTGAACAGCTGGTTTTTGCCAGCGATCGATTTGATCATCGCCAGGGCATCGGCTTCGCTCAAACCGTCGTCCATGCCGAGCACGCTGGTGCCCTTGATGCTTTCCGGGATGACGCTGGCGCTCAGCGCTTCGAGCGAATCGAAGCCGAGGCTGTTGAGCATGGCTTGCTCGTCACCGGCGCGCGGGCCGATATGACGGGCGATGAATTCGTTGGCGGTGCCAAGGTTTACTTGAGTCATGTCGGTGTTCCTCAGGCTTCGGCTTGGGCTTTGATCAGACGGTCGTATGCGTCCTGGTCGAGCAGTTTGCCGACAGCGGCGGCGTCGCTTGGCTGAAAGCGGAAGAACCAGCCTTCGCCCAGAGGATCTTCGTTGACCAGTTCCGGGGCGTCTTCCAGCGCCGGGTTGACTGCCAGTACGTCGCCATCGAGCGGCATGTACACGCCGCTGGCAGCTTTTACCGATTCCACGGTGGCGGCTTCGGCGCCTTTTTCGTAAGCCTGCAGCTCAGGCAGTTGCACGAACACCACGTCGCCCAAGGCGTTCTGCGCGAAAGCGGTGATGCCGACAGTAACGCTGCCATCAGCTTCGGTGCGCAGCCATTCGTGATCTTCAGTAAAACGCAACTCGCTCATGGAAACTCCTCAGGGGGCCAGACTCGTCTGGTGGACGCGGTGGAATAGTCGGGCGCGAAGGCCCTTATTTATGAGGGGTTGATTAGCAAGAATGCGGCCAACGTTTATTTATTTATATAAATCAATAAGTTATCTGTTTTGGTGAGATGGCTTGAGCTGGGGTGTGTAGCGAAATCGCTACAGCCTGGAGCGAGGATAAAAGCTGAACGGGATCAAAGCCTTGCACAGCGGTGATCGGAGGAGGGTGTAGCGATATCGTTCCGCTGTAGCGCTTTCAGTACAGTTGGAGGTCGTTTTTAAACTGGGAACCCTGATTTTTTGAATTGGAAACCCGGACTGTAGGAGCTGCCGAAGGCTGCGATCTTGATCCGGGCAATACACATCCAAAGTCAAAAGATCGCAGCCTCCGGCAGCTCCTACAAGGGAATTTGTGGTGCTTTCAGGGTTTGTTGGGAATGCCGTACTTGCGCAGGCGATGGGCGATGGCCGTGTGCGAAGTTTGCAGGCGGCTGGCCAGTTGGCGGGTCGAGGGATAGCTGACGTAGAGTTTTTCCAGCAGGGAACGCTCAAAAGCTTCGACCGCTTGTTCGAGGCTGTCGACATCGCTGTCGGTTTGCCGCGCCACCGAGGTACCGGCAATGTCGAGGTCGCCAATATCCACCAGGCTACTCTCGCAAATCGCCGCCGCGCGGAAGATCACGTTCTGCAATTGCCGCACGTTGCCCGGCCAGCGATTGCCGAGTAGTGCCGGGTAAGTCCCCGGGGCGAGGCGGCAGACCGGGCGCTGAATCTGCGCACAAGCCTGCTGCATGAAATAGCGGGCCAATAGCAAAATGTCCTGCCCGCGCTCACGCAGTGGCGGCACCTCTACGTTGAGCACGTTGAGGCGATAGAACAGGTCTTCGCGGAACAAGCCTTCGCTGACCATTTTCTCCAGATCGCGGTGGGTTGCGCTGAGGATGCGCACGTTGACCTTCACTTCGCGATCACCGCCCACGCGGCGGAAGCTGCCATCGTTCAAGAAACGCAGCAGCTTGGCCTGCAAGTACGGCGACATCTCGCCGATCTCATCGAGAAACACCGTGCCTTGGTTGGCCAGTTCCATCAGCCCCGGTTTGCCGCCGCGCGCTGCTCCGGTGAAGGCGCCGGGGGCGTAGCCGAACAGTTCGCTTTCGGCGAGGTTTTCCGGCAGGGCCGCGCAGTTCAGGGCGAGAAACGGTGCGCTGTGCCGCGCACTGATCGCGTGGCAGGCACGGGCGACCAGTTCTTTGCCGGTGCCGGTTTCGCCTTGAATCAACAGCGGTGCGTCGAGGGCGGCGACTCTTTGAGCGCGGGCCTTGAGGGTGCGGATTGCCGGGGATTCTCCGAGCAATGCATCGAAACCTTCGGCATGGTCGTGGTGCAAGGCCGAGAGTTGTTCGCCGATGCGGTTCGGTTGATACAAGGTCAGCAGGGCGCCAGCGTCGGTGATCGGCGTGGCATCGAGCAACAAGGTCTGACCGTTGACGGTGATTTCGCGCAGCGGCAAACGGAAGCCGTGTTCGAGCAAGGTGTCGAGCAGCGCGGGATCATTGAACAGTTCTGCAACACTCTCACCGGCCGGTTCGCGACCGTACAACGCGATCAACGCCGGGTTGGCCAGCAGCACCTTGCCGGCACTGTCGAGCGCCAGCACCGGATCGGTCATTGCCGCCAGCAACGCGTCGAGCTGCAAGTGCCGACGCTGGCCAGGGAGGATGTCGACCACGGTTACCGCCTCGACGCCGAGCACGCGAAACAAAGCATCTTTCAGCTCTTCGAGCACTTGCGGGCTCAACGTTGGCGCGTCGATGTAGACGTTTGGCGGGATCATCTCCACCGCATCCAGATTGAGATTGCGCCCACCGAGGATAGCCAGGACTTCCTGGGTGATGCCGACGCGGTCGATGAAACTGACGTGGATACGCATGGGGCGGTTCAGTGATCTGCAGAGCGGAGGGTGGCAAGTATGCCTTGGGCTTGGAGAGAGGTGAAAGCAAAAGCACCCTCACCCCAGCCCTCTCCCAGGGGGAGAGGGGGACTGACCGAGGTGTCTGAGGTTTGACATCGACCTGAAAGAACCAGTCGATTATGGATTCGGCAAAGCAAGTTCAGGTCGGCGTAACTCTGAAGCATTCCCCAATCAGTCCCCTCTCCCTTTGGGAGAGGGCTAGGGTGAGGGGCTTTTGCGGGTTACTCGAAATGCTCAAGATTGACCGGATCCCCGGATTTCATATCAAGTTGCTTGCGGATGTCTTCAAACATCATGTCGTAATGCTTGTGCACCGAACCGATCTGACTGTGAGTCTTGGGAATGCCGTACTTCTCGGCGATTTTCGTCACGTTGTTGGCAAAGTTGTAGGCCTCCTCTTTGGGCAGGAAGAAGGTCTCTTTCATGTCCTTGCCCTGAAGGTTGCCATGCATCGTGAACTGGATGCCTTTGCCTTTTTGCGGATCGGTGAATACTTCATAGTCGAGGTGCACGTTGTAACTGACGTCATCCGGCGTCAACGCATGCCGCTCAATGTGCAGATGACCGGGTTCAAACTGGGCCATGGGTTTCTCCTTTCAAGGCATGGGAGAAGGGCAGACCCTCGGTCTGCCCCCGGAGTTTCTGATTATCGGTAAGTGATGCCCGGCTTCGCCGTGGTCACGCGAGTACCGGCAGTGCCCTGAACGATGGCTTCGATATCCGCCAGCGAACCGATCACCGCGACCTTGCCAGTATGGCGCGCGAATTCGCAGGCTGCCTGCACCTTGGGCCCCATCGAGCCGGCGGCGAAACCGAGGCGTTCGAGTTCGTCCGGGTGCGCTTCGGCAATGGCTTTCTGCGTCGGCTTGCCGTAATCGATGAACGCCGCGTTGACGTCGGTGGCGATCACCAGCAGGTCGGCTTCCAGTTGCTCGGCGAGCAGCGACGAGCACAGGTCCTTGTCGATCACCGCCTCAATACCCTTGAGATTACGGTTCTCGTCATACATGGTTGGAATCCCGCCGCCACCGGCGCAAATCACGATGCTGCCCTTGTCCAGCAGCCACTTGATCGGGCGGATTTCGAAGATGCGTTTTGGCCGCGGACTGGCGACCACGCGGCGGAATTTGTCGCCATCCGGAGCAATCGCCCAGCCTTTTTCAGCAGCGAGTTTTTCCGCTTCGGCCTTGTCGTAGACCGGGCCGATCGGTTTGGTCGGGTTCTGGAAGGCCGGATCCTTGGCGTCGACTTCAACCTGGGTCAACAGGGTGGCAAACGGCACTTCGAAATCGAGCAGGTTGCCCAGTTCCTGTTCGATGATGTAGCCGATCATGCCTTCGGTTTCGGCACCGAGCACGTCCAGCGGGTAAGGGCTGACGGAGGTGTAGGCCGCCGCTTGCAACGACAGCAGGCCGACTTGCGGGCCATTGCCGTGGGCGATGACCAGTTGGTTGCCGGGATGGATCTTGGCGATTTGCTCGGTGGCGATGCGGATGTTGGCGCGCTGATTGTCAGCGGTCATCGGTTCACCACGGCGGAGCAGGGCGTTACCGCCCAGAGCTACGACGATACGCATAATGCAATCCTTTCAGAATTCGATGACCCTGTAGGAGCTGCCGAAGGCTGCGATCTTTTGACTTTGTTTCTTAAGATCCAGATCAAAAGATCGCAGCCTTCGGCAGCTCCTACAGGTCAGTGGTTGATCAGGAAATCCCGATCAGCTGTTACAGATCAGCCAGGGTCGAGACCAGAATCGCCTTGATCGTGTGCATGCGGTTTTCCGCTTGCTCGAAGGCGATGCAGGCTGGGGACTCGAACACGTCGTCGGTCACTTCGATGCCGTTGGCCAGGTGCGGATACTGCTCGGCAATCTGTTTGCCGACCTTGGTATCGCTGTTGTGGAACGCCGGCAGGCAGTGCATGAACTTGGTGCGTGGGTTGCCGGTGGCTTTCATCAGCTCTTTGTTGACCTGATACGGCAGCAGTTGCTGGATACGTTCAGCCCAAGCCTCAACCGGCTCGCCCATCGATACCCAAACGTCGGTATGGATGAAGTCGACACCTTTGACGGCGGCTTTCGGGTCTTCGGTCAGGGTGATGCGCGCACCGCTTTCTTCCGCGTATTTGTTGCAGCGCTCGACCAGATCGTCATGCGGCCACAGCGCTTTCGGCGCGCAGATGCGCACGTCCATGCCGAGTTTGGCGCCGACCAGCAGCAGCGAGTTGCCCATGTTGTTGCGCGCGTCGCCCAAGTAGGCGTAGCTGATTTCATGGATTGGTTTGTCGGCGTGTTCACGCATGGTCAGCACGTCGGCGATCATTTGCGTCGGGTGATATTCATCGGTCAGGCCGTTGAACACCGGCACACCGGCGAATTTTGCCAGCTCTTCGACGATTTCCTGTTTGAAGCCACGGTATTCGATGGCGTCGTACATGCGCCCGAGTACGCGGGCGGTGTCTTTCATGCTTTCTTTGTGGCCGATCTGCGACGAGTTCGGGTCGATGTAGGTGACGTTGGCGCCTTGGTCATAGGCCGCCACTTCGAACGCGCAACGGGTGCGGGTCGAGGTTTTTTCGAAGATCAGGGCGATGTTGTTGCCCTTCAGGTGTTGCTGCTCGGTGCCGGTGTATTTCGCGCGTTTGAGATCGCGGGACAAGTCGAGCAGGTAACGCAGCTCACGTGGGGTGTGGTGTTCCAGGCTGAGCAGGTTACGGTTGTGGATGTTGAACGCCATGATGATTCTCCTTGGATTCGGTAATCGGCCCGGCCGCTACGGGATGGGTGCGGCCGGGGAGATGGTCGTTTAGTAATCGATTGGGTCACGCACGATCGGGCAGGTCATGCAGTGGCCGCCGCCACGGCCTCGGCCCAGTTCACCGGCGCTGATGGTGATGACTTCCACGCCGGCCTTGCGCAGCAGGGTGTTGGTGTAGGTGTTGCGGTCGTAGCCGATGACCACGCCCGGTTCCACGGCCACCACGTTGTTGCCGTCGTCCCATTGCTCGCGTTCGGCGGCGAAGCTGTTGCCGCCGGTTTCCACCACGCGCAACTTCGGCAAATTGAGGGCTTTGGCCACGGTGTCGAGGAAAGTGCCTTCTTCGCGGCGGATGTCGATGCCGCCCTGTTTGCTTTCGTCAGGGCGCAGGGTGAAGGCGACGATCTGATTCACCACTTCCGGGAAAATCGTCACCAGGTCGCGGTCGCAGAAACTGAACACGGTATCCAGGTGCATCGCCGCGCGGGACTTCGGCAGGCCGGCAACGATGACTTTTTCCACGGCTTTGTTTTTGAACAGGTTCAGCGCCAGTTGGCCGATGGCCTGACGCGATGAGCGCTCGCCCATGCCGATCAACACCACGCCGTTGCCGATTGGCATGACGTCGCCGCCCTCGAGGGTGGAGCTGCCGTGGTCCTTGTCCGGGTCGCCGTACCAGATCTCGAATTCGGCGTTGGTGAACTGCGGGTGGAATTTGTAGATGGCGGTGGTCAGCAGGGTTTCCTGACGACGCGCTGGCCAGTACATCGGGTTCAGCGTCACGCCACCATAGATCCAGCAAGTGGTGTCGCGGGTGAACTGAGTGTTCGGCAGCGGCGGCAGGATGAAGCTGGAGTGGCCGAGGAAGTCGCGGAACATCTGGATGGTCTTGCCGCCGAAACTGTCCGGCAGATCATCGGCGGACACGCCGCCGATCAGGAATTCGGCGATGTGTCGCGGCTCGAGGCTTTTCAGCCAGGACTTCACTTCGCTGATCAGGCCCAGGCCCACCGAATCGGCGGTGACCTTGCGCTCGAGAATCCAGTCCAGCGCCTCAGGGATGGCGACGATGTCGGTCAGCAGGTTGTGCATTTCCAGCACGTCGATGCCGCGCTCGCGCATTTTGGTGACGAAGTCGAAGTGGTCGCGCTTGGCCTGAGCCACCCAGAGCACGTCGTCGAACAGCAGTTCATCGCAGTTGTTCGGGGTCAGCCGCTGATGGGCCAGACCTGGGGAGCACACCATGACTTTGCGCAGTTTGCCGGCTTCGGAATGGACGCCGTACTTAACTTTTTCCGTGGTCATTTCAGATCCTCCAGATAACAAATCAATCAGGGATTACAGAGTCAGGAAGCCGTCGTAGAGACCGTAGGCAGCCACCAGGGCACCCACGACCACTGCGGCGAAAATCAGCTTCTCGACGTTAGTGAAAATCGGTTGTTTGAGTTCCAGCTTGGCTTTGGCGAACAGGATCGCGCCAGGTGCGTAGAGCAGGGCCGAGAGCAGCAAGTACTTGACCCCGCCGGCATAAAGCAGCCACACCGCGTAGATCAGCGCGATGCCGCCGATAATCAGATCCTTGCGTCGCTCGGCCGCAAAGCCTTCGTAGCTTTCCCCGCGCACCGCCAGCAGCAGGGCGTAAGCCGCCGACCACAGGTATGGCACCAGAATCATCGAGGTGGCGAGGTAGATCAGCGACAGGTAAGTACTGGCCGAGAACAGCGTGATGATCAGGAAAATCTGCACCATCGCGTTGGTCAGCCACAGGGCGTTGACCGGTACGTGGTTGGCGTTTTCCTTGCGCAGGAACTCCGGCATGGTGTGGTCTTTGGCAGCGGCGAACATGATCTCCGCACACAGCAGCACCCACGACAGCAGCGCACCCAGCAGCGAGATGATCAGGCCGACGCTGATCAGCACCGCGCCCCAGTGACCGACCACATGCTCGAGCACTGCGGCCATCGACGGGTTCTGCAGTTTCGCCAGTTCCGGTTGGGTCATGATGCCCAGCGACAGCACGTTCACCAGCACCAGAAACAGCAGCACGGTGATGAAACCGATCACGGTGGCTTTGCCGACGTCCGAGCGTTTTTCCGCACGGGCCGAGAAGATGCTCGCACCCTCGATGCCGATGAACACCCAGACGGTGACCAGCATCATGTTGCGCACCTGGTTCATCACACTGCCCAGATCCGGGTTTTTGATGCCCCAGATGTCGGCGGTGAAGATGTCCAGTTTGAAGGCGAACACCGCGATCAACACGAACAGCAGCAGCGGTACGACCTTGGCGACCGTGGTCACCAGGTTGATAAACGCCGCTTCCTTGATCCCGCGCAGCACCAGAAAGTGCACCGCCCACAACAGCACCGAGGCGCCGATTACCGCCGCAACGGTGTTGCCTTCACCGAAAATCGGGAAGAAATAACCGAGGGTGCTGAACAGCAGAACGAAGTAACCGACGTTGCCCAGCCAGGCGCTGATCCAGTAACCCCAGGCGGACGAGAAACCCATGTAATCGCCGAATCCGGCCTTGGCGTAGGCGTAGACACCGCCGTCCAGGTCAGGCTTGCGATTGGCGAGGGTTTGAAAGACAAAAGCGAGGGTGAGCATGCCGACAGCGGTGATGGCCCAACCGATCAGTACTGCACCGACGTCGGCGCTGGCGGCCATGTTTTGTGGCAAAGAAAATATCCCGCCACCGATCATTGAGCCGACTACCAATGCAACCAGTGCACCTAGTCGTAGTTTTCCGGGAGCTTCAGACATTGCATGACTCCATTGCAGGAGAGAAGAGATCACAGCGTAGTTCTGTTGTCTGTTCAAACAGCTGACTTAGATCAGTGCATGGTCACATTCCATTGTTAATGAATGACTTAGGCTTCGACTGAAGGCATAAATACTCTGCCCGCAAGGCCCGTCCTAGAGGCGTTGTGGCTACATTGTTGGGAATGGCTATTATTACTTTTGAATTATCACGCTAGTTCTTTTTCAGCTTTTGGCAAATTTTCAGCGTCTGTTTTCAGTACAGAATTGATTTATCAGGATCAGCGCACAAAACTGTCTTAACGTGCTAGGCGTTAGCGTCATCGGCTATATATAAACAGGCGTTAATTGGCGTTACCTGATAAACGTCATCTACCTTTATCCGTTTAGTTAATAGTTGTTACAAATGCACGCTCACCACACTTCAAAGGGAAACTGAAATGTCGCAACCGACGCAAAAGCTGCGATTAGGCGCGTTGATCGCCCTGGTGGTGGGTTCGATGATTGGCGGAGGGATTTTCTCGCTGCCGCAGAACATGGCGGCACGCGCCGATGCCGGGGCGATCCTGATCGGTTGGGGCATCACGGCGATCGGCATGCTGACCCTGGCGTTCGTGTTCCAGACGTTGGCCAATCGCAAACCCGAGCTGGATTCCGGCGTGTACGCCTACGCCAAGGCCGGGTTTGGCGACTACATGGGTTTCTCGTCCGCGTGGGGTTACTGGATCAGTGCGTGGCTGGGCAATGTCGGCTATTTCGTCCTGCTGTTCAGCACCCTCGGTTACTTCTTTCCGGTATTCGGCCAAGGCAATACGCCGATCGCCATCGGCTGCGCCTCGGTGCTGCTGTGGGCCGTGCATTTTCTGGTGATGCGCGGGATCAAAGAGGCGGCGCTGATCAATCAACTGACCACGGTGGCCAAAGTCGTACCGCTGATCATGTTCATCGTCATCGCGGCAGTCGCGTTCAAGGCAGACATTTTTACCCGCGACATCTGGGGCACCAGCAACCCGAATTTCGGTGGGGTGATGGATCAGGTGCGCAACATGATGCTGGTCACGGTGTTTGTGTTCATCGGCATCGAAGGCGCCAGTGTGTACTCGGCGCGGGCGGAGAAACGCAGCGACGTCGGCCGCGCCACGGTGATCGGTTTTATCGGTGTGCTGGCGCTGCTGGTGCTGGTCAACGTGCTGTCGCTGGGGATCATGAGCCAGCCGGAACTGGCGAATCTGCAGAACCCGTCGCTGGCGGCGGTGCTCGAGCACATTGTTGGGCCGTGGGGCGCGCTGTTGATCAGCATCGGTCTGGCGATTTCCCTGCTCGGTGCGTTGCTGTCCTGGGCCTTGCTGTGTGCGGAAATCCTCTTCGCCACGGCCAAGGACAAGACCATGCCGGCGTTCCTGAAAAAGGAAAACAAGAACCATGTGCCGGTCAATGCGTTGTGGCTGACCAACGCGATGATCCAGATTTTCCTGTTGATCACGCTGTTCTCGGCGGGCACTTACACCAGTCTTATTTATCTGGCCTCGTCGATGATTCTGGTGCCGTACCTGTGGTCGGCGGCGTACGCGGTGCTGCTCAGCGGGCGCGGCGAAACTTACGAACACGCCTCGGCTGAGCGCACCAAGGATCTGCTGATCGGTGGCATCGCCCTCGGTTATGCGGTGTGGTTGTTGTATGCCGGCGGGGTGAAGTATTTGCTGTTGTCGGCGTTGCTGTATGCGCCGGGGGTGATCCTGTTTGCCAAGGCCAAGCATGAAGCGGGTGAGCCGTTGTTCACTCATGTCGAGAAGGGCATTTTCACCTGCGTGGTCATCGGCGCGGGGCTGGCGGCGTATGGGTTGTACAGCGGTGTGCTGTCGTTGTGAGGTTATCGCTTGCCTATGCGCCGCCGTATGACTGGGAGGCGATGTTGGGGTTTCTCGCGGCGCGGGCGGTGGTCGGGATGGAGGCCGTGGGCGATGGCGTGTATTCGCGTAGCATCGGGTTAAACGGTGTTCACGGCACGGTTTCGGTCTGGCTAGGGACGGCGGATGCGCTGGAGGTCGAGCTGGACTTTCCTGATCCGGCAGCCGTGCCCGAGATCGTTGTCAGGTTGCGGCGGATGTTTGATCTGGATGCGGATCTGGCGCTGAGGCAAGGGCATCTGGCGAATGATCCGTTGCTGGCGCGGTTGATTGTCGAGCGTCCGGGGTTGCGCATTCCCGGTGCGTGGGATGGATTGGAGTTGGCGTTTCGCGCGGTGCTTGGGCAGCAGATTACGGTGGTGGCGGCGATTCGTCTGGCGGGGAAACTGGTTGCGCAATATGGCGCGCCGCTGGATTCCACCGTGCCCGGATTTACGCATGTATTTCCCGAGGCGCACGTAATGGCGGCGGCAGATCTGGCAGCGTTGGGCATGCCGAAAAGTCGTGGGCGCACGTTGTCGAGCGTGGCGCAGACGTTGCTGGATGAACCTTCGTTGTTTGAGCCGAATCGCGAGGGTGGCGTGGCGCGGTTGTTGGCGCTGCACGGGATTGGCGAGTGGACGGCGCAGTACATCGCGTTGCGGCAGTTGCGGGATATGGATGGGTTTCCCCATGGTGATGTCGGGTTGCTGCGGGCGCTGGAAGTGCTGGAAGGCAAGCGGCCGACAGCGCGGGAATTGTCGTTGCGCGCTGAGGCGTGGCGGCCTTATCGAGGGTATGCGGCGCAGTTGTTGTGGACGTCTTTGAGCCGGGCAGATTGATACATCATCGCTCGGCCTGAAATTGCAGCCCTCACCCCAGCCCTCTCCCGGAGGGAGAGGGGGCCACCGAGGTGTCCTGCGTTTTACATCGACCTGCAAGACCGAGTCGATTATGGATTCAGCGCCGATCGTTCAAGTCGGTGAATGTCTTCAGTATCCCCGAATCAGCCCCTCTCCCGGAGGGAGAGGGGGCCGACCGAGGTGTCTTGCGTTTTACATCGACCTGAAAGACCGAGTCGATTATGGATTCAGCGCCGATCGTTCAAGTCGGTGAATGTCTTCAGTATCCCCGAATCAGTTCCTCTCCCGGAGGGAGAGGGGGCCGACCGAGGTATCTGGCGCTGTCCATCGACCTGCAAGACCAAGTCGATTATGGATTCCGAATCAATCGTTCAAGTCGGTGAATCTCTTCAATATCACCCGATCGGTCCCCTCTCCCTCTGGGAGAGGGTTAGGGTGAGGGGCTTTTAATTCCACTGTGGGTGATGAGAACCCAGCTCTGTAGCCGGCAACGCCCACTGAATCGGCGTGCCGCTGATCTTCACCGGCACCTGCAAACGATGCGCCGGGCCCCAAGGGGTCTGTTCCAGAAATGAACCCTGATCCTGCTCATCTTCCGCTCGCAATGCCTCACTTGTCCCCGGCCCATGCTCGATCAACAACTTCGCCGTCCGCGCCAGCGACAACCGCGCCGAGCCACCGCGTCCGGTGTTCAAACGCTCGGTCAACAGTCGGAGCGCACTCGCCGCCATCAAATACCCCGTCGCATGATCCAGCGCCTGCACCGGCAATGGCGTCGGTTTCTCAGCCTGCTGCCAGCGCTGGCCGGCCTCGGCGATGCCGCTGCTCATCTGCACCAAACTGTCGAAGCCCCGGCGGTTCTGCCACGGGCCGTTCCAGCCGTAGGCGTTGAGGGCGACATCGATCAGGCCCGGTGCCAGATGGCGACGGCGCTCAACGCCGAAACCGAGATTGTCCAAAGCGTCGGCGCGGTAACCGTGCAGCAAAATATCGGCGTCTTTCAACAAGCCTTCGAACACCGCGCGATCCGCCGGATCCAGCAAGTTCAGCCGCGCGCAGTGTTTGCCGAGGGTCATTTCCGGAACGACACCAGGCTCATTCCAGGTCGGGGAATCGATGCGCAACACGTTGGCGCCAAGGCCAGCGAGAAAACGGCTGGCGGTGGGGCCGGCGAGCACGCGTGTCAGATCCAGCACCTTGATCCCGGCCAACGGTTGCGCCACCGAGCCTTGCCACGCTTGGTGCTGTTCATCCTGCGAATCAAGGAAATGCACCAGCGGCTCGGCATTCACCGCGAGCCCCTGCGGATGCTTCTGCCATTGCGCCCAACTGCGCATTTCGGCGGCGCAGCCCTGGGCCTCGACCACCGCTTGTTCCAGATCCGTACTCGTCCATTGCGCGACTTTCGCCGCCATTGCATCACGGTCGGCGCAGGCGCCGAGCACACGTTCAGCGGCGGCGCGGTGATGTGGAGCGTTGGTGTGCAGGCGGATCCAGCCGTCGCGGGTCGCGTAGTCGCCGGCGATCGGGTCCCACAGCGGTGGCACCTGCCAGCCGATTGGTCGCAGCGAGCTGGAGAACCAGAACGAGGCCAATCGACGGTCGACTGCAACGGCCGGCAAATGACCTGACTGCTGCTGGATCAACTCGCTGACGGCCTGACCGGCAGCAGCGATGCTGACGCAGGCAAGCTCCGTGACGGCGAACGCCGAGGGCAGGGCGCCTTGCTCGGTGAAAGGAATCGGTGTGCGAGGCAAGCCGAGTGCGGCTTGAATGGACGTGAGTAAATCAGTCATCGAAGGCCCTCCGGAGCGAGAGGGCGATGATAGTGCAAAACAATCCCGTGTCAGATGAAATCCAAGATTGCAGGGTTGCCACTTGACCCTGTGGGAGCTGGCTTGCCAGCGATAGCGGAGTGTCAGTCAACAATGTACTGACTGATGTGCCGCCATCGCTGGCAAGCCAGCTCCCACAAGGTTTTGTGGTGGATTGAGTGGCGGGCTCAGACGCGAAACTGATCCATCAATTTCATCTGCTGACTCGCCAGGGCATTGAGCTGGCTGCTGATCGCCGCCGACTCAGTAGCCTGCTCGGTCAGGGTTTCAGTCACGGTACGAATCGCCGAAACGTTGCGATTGACCTCTTCGGCGACCGCACTCTGCTGCTCAGCCGCGCTGGCAATCTGCAGGTTCATGTCGCTGATCACCGTCACCGCATCACTGATCTTGCCCAGCGCATCCACCGCCTGACGAATCTGCCCGGCGTTGTTGTGTGCCTGAGTCTGGCTCGAATGCATGGTCGCGACCACGCCACGGGTGCCTGTCTGAATCTTCTCGATGACTATGCGAATTTCTTCCACCGAATCCTGCGTGCGCTTGGCGAGGTTGCGCACTTCGTCGGCAACCACGGCAAAACCACGGCCGCTCTCACCGGCGCGGGCCGCTTCAATCGCCGCGTTGAGCGCCAGCAAATTGGTCTGTTCGGCGATACTGCGGATCACTTCCAGTACCGAGCCGATCTGCTCGCTGTTGACTGCCAGCGCTTCAACTTCGGTCACCGCTTTGCTGACTTCTTCGGCCAGTTGATTGATATCGCGGGTGCTGCGCTCGATGATCGACATGCCGTCCTTGGCCGACTGATCGGCACCTTTCGCGGCATTGGCGGCGTTCGATGCGCTGTTGGCGACGTCATGGGCGGTGGCGCTCATTTCGTTGGAGGCGGTGGCCACCTGATCGATCTCGCGGAACTGCACCTGCATGCCTTCGCTGGTCTGGCGGGCGATTTCCGAAGACTGGTCGGCGGTGCCGCGCGCCTCGGTGATGCTCTGCTTGATCTGCGCGATGGTCGGTTGCAGCTTGTCGAGGAAACGGTTGAACCAGTTGACCAGTTCGCCCAGTTCATCCTGTTTGCTGTAGTTCAGGCGTTGGGTCAGATCACCTTCGCCGCTGGCAATGTTCTTCAGCATCTCGGCAACGCTATTGATCGGGCGAGTAACGCCGGACGCGGTCAGCCAGATCAGCAACAGGCCAACCAGACCGGCAACCACGGCGACCAGCAGCGCGGTGATCACGCCGGTTTCCTGAGCATCGTCGAGTACCGCTTGCAGCTTGACCGAATCGGCCAGCAGCACTTGTTTTGGCAGGTCGATGACTACGCCCCAGGCGCGTGAGTTACCGATCGGATCGACCGGGTATACGGCGCGAATCAGATCGCCCTGTTCGAGAATCTTCGGTGTGCCTGAGCTCAGCAGTTGCAGTACGTCCTTGCCATCGGCGCCGAGAGTGTCGCTGATCTTTTTGCCGACCTTGCTCGCGTCGGAACTGTCAGCACCGAGCACGCCGCTGCCGGAAACAATCAGCATGTGCCCGGCGTTGTTGAACAGGTTGCGCTGGGAATCCACGGCCGCTGCTTGCAGGGCATCGAGGGCGATGTCGACACCGACCACGCCGATGGCCTTGCCGTCGACGATCAACGGCACGGAAATAGTCGTCATGAGCATTTCCTTGCCACCGACGGTGTCGGCATACGGGTCGAGCAGGCAGGTGCGCTTGGCATCGCGAGGGCAGGTGTACCAGCTGTTGTACGGTGTGCCGCTGACGCTGAGGGTGGTTTTGGTCAGGTCTTCTTCGACCATGATGGTGTTCAGCGAGGCGCCGGCGGCGCGGCTCCAGTACGTGGCAAAACGTCCGGCTTCGTTGGACTGGCGCGCAGCATCGTTGGCGAACTCGCTGTCCTTGCCGTCGAGAGCGTTCGGTTCGAAAGCGAGCCAGATGCCCAGCACTTTGTCGTTGCGCTCAAAAGCGGTTTTCAGGCTCAGGTTCAACTCTTCGCGCAAGGCACCGGCGTCCAGCGAACGCTTGGCGGCCATGACGCGCATGTCCTTGATCTGGTCAGCCAGGGCAGTGATCACCGTCAGGCTTTCGCCGAAGGTCTTCTGCACCCGCACCGCTTGCTCGGCGGCTTTGGCTTGCAACAGATTCTGCACGCTGGCGGTGAGCAATTTATTGCTCGAGTCACTGACCAGTTGGTCGTTCTGGTTGGTCTGGTAGATGTTCATGCCGACGATCAGCGCAACCACACCGAGCAGGCACAGGCCGGAGAGCAGAACGATTTTCAGGCGAATGGACAGAGAGTCGAACATGGGGCGATCTCGCGAATGAATAAACGGGTGGCAGGCGGATATGAACTATCCGGTTCGCCAAATCCATTCAGCGCCATGCAATGCTCATCGGCGTGGAAGCAGAGGGCATGAGGCGCGTGCCGACGGACGGTCAGCGCTAAACGTTTGCGCAGGAGAAAGTGCTGAAAAAGCGATTAATTACAGGGATGTTTCAGTGTGGATACGGGGGCGGGTTCACGCGGGAATCGATTCCGGACGCGACCAGATCCACAGATTGCCCAGGCTCATCCCGGCAATCGCCAGATAGACCGGCCAGCCGTGATCGAGCATCACCAGCATTAACGTCGCGCAAAGCAACATGCTCACTGTCGCGCTGACTTTGGCCCTGCGCGCGATGATCTTGCCGTTGCGCCAATTGCTGAGGATCGGTCCGAACAAGCGATGGTTTTCCAGCCAGGCACTCAGGCGCGGCGAGCTGCGGGTCGCGGCCCAGGCGGCAAGAAGGATGAACTCGGTGGTCGGCAGGCCGGGCACGACGATGGCGATCAGGCCAATGCCGAGGCTGACGTAGGCCAAGAGGCCGAACAGCACGCGGGCGAGTTTCGAGGAGGCGGGTTGCGGCATGGGCTCAGCGGTGGCTTCTGAAGCGGAATGGAGATCTTACAGGCTTACGCAGTTCCCCTGTAGGAGTGAGCCTGCTCGCGATAGCGGTGTATCAGTCGACATTCATGTCGAATGACAGGACGCCATCGCGAGCAGGCTCACTCCTACAGGGGGATGTGTGTTGTGTCAGGCCGGCTCAGCTTCTGTGGCGTAAGCCTGTTCCAGCAACACGGTGAAGCGGTTGAACGCGTCGATCGCGCCTTGCTCCACTTCAGCCTCTTCTTCAGCAGTGAAATGCAGCGAATCGAGGGTGCGCACGAAGCTTTTCCAGCCTTCGGCACGGCCACCTTCAGGCTCACCCAGGTGACGGGCACCGAAGGTTTCGCTCAGCTCCAGCGCCACCGCGCGTTTGATCAGGAATGCCGCACCGAGCTTCGAACCTTCGGAAACAAAGATCCAGCCCAGAGCACGAGCCTTGCTCGGTTTTTTCACCGCGCCTGCTACCGGGGCCGGTACTTCGGTTTCCAGGTCCGCGAGGTCAGCCTTGGCCGCTTCGGCGCGGCAACGGGCCGGCAGATCCGGGACGATGGCGGTCAGTTCGGCATCGTTGTACAGCTCGACCAGTTCCGACTGGAACAGGTACTGCGCGACGACGAAACGGGCGAAATTGGCGCGGGTCTCGAACGGCGCGTGGGCTTTGACCAGGGCGTCGAGCTTGCTGTGCGGCTCGTGGGTGATCTGGTTCAGGCGTTGTGAACGCAGGGCTTTTTCCGATGTGCTCATGACATGTCCTTGATAAAAGAGGCGCTTGATAACGAGACGAACAAGGCGACGTGCAAGCGTAAAAAAACCTCACTGCGCGGTGCCTGAACACGCGCAGTGAGGTCGACCGGATCAGATGTCCCAGATCAGATTGATCGCGAAGTTGCGACCCGGTTGGGTCAGGCGATCGAGGTTGGCCGGCTGTGTCACCGACGCTTCGCCGACGCTGTCGTAACCGCGCACGTCATCCCACAGCCAGTATTTCTTGTCGGTCAGGTTGTAGATGCCGCCGCTGACGGTGACGTCGTCGGTGACTTTGTAATAACCGGCCAGATCAAGAATGCCGAAGCCCGGGGTTTTGAACTGGCTGCTGACGCCATCGGGCGACTTGAAGTTGCTGTCGTCGACGCGATCCTTTTTCTTCACCACGGTCCAGCTCAGCAGGCCGCCGTAGTTGTCCTGGTCGTAACCCAGACCGAACACGCCAGTCAGCGGGTTGACGCTGTTGATCGGCTCGCCGTTGTCGTTGTTGCGACCGTAGGCGTAGGCAATCGAGCCTTGGGTGTAGAGGCCTTGCGGCGCGCCAAACGCATCCAGATTCAGACGACCTTTGACTTCCGCACCCTTGATGGTGGCGTGCTTGATGTTAGCCGACTGGAAGGTCAGTTCGTTGCGGCCCGGGGTCACGGCGTCTTCGTTAATGAAATCGCGGTACTTGTTGTAGAACACCGCTACGTCGAACGAACCTTGTTCGAAATTGCCGCGCAGTCCGGTTTCATAGCTTTTGCTTTTTTCCGGTTCCAGGTCGGGATTCGGCGCCACGCTGTAGCCAGTGGTGGTGTTTTCGAAGCGGCCGTACAGGGCTTTCGCGGTCGGGGTGCGGAAGCCTTCGGCGTATTGACCGTACCAGGTGTAGTTTTCGGTCAGGGCGTAGGTCAGGCCGAATTTCGGCGAAACTTTGTGCCAGGTCTTGTTCTTGTCGCTGACCGTGCCTTGGCCGTCAGCCGCCACGGTGTTGAGGAATTCCTGGGTGATGTGCGGCTTGAGCTGGGTGTAGTCGTAGCGCAGGCCCGGCAGGAAGGTCCAGTTGTTCCAGCTGATCTGATCCTGAGCGAACACGCTGTAGGTGTTGATGGTCGGGTCCGGGAAGTCGGTGGCTTTGGCCAACACGTCCGCGGTACTGGTCGCGCCGATGGCGGTGCAGCCACGACCGACGGCCAGGCAAGTGCCGTCGCCGCTGCGCGAGCCGGTGACTTTCTGTTGCTTGATGGTGGTGCCGTAAGTCAGCACGTGATCGGTGGCGCCGAGGGCGAACGCCTTGTCCAGCTGCGCGTCGAACACCCACTGTTTCTCTTCGTAAATCGTGTCGCGAGTACGCAGCACTTTACGGGTGATCGGGTAGTAGAACTCAGTGGTGCTCTGGTCGGTTTTGGCGATCTGGTGGTTGAGGCTCCACTTCACGTTATCGACCAGCAGGCTGTCGAGGGCGAACGAGTGCTCGATGCCGAAACGCTCACGGGTGATCGTGTCGTTGCCGGTGCGCCACTGATACATGCCGCCGGGCAGTACGCTGTCGGGAATGGTCGGGGCGCCATTGAAATACGGGCCGCCGTAGGCACTTTTCTGATCGGTGTCGCGATCGTCCTTGTACTTTTCGTAGGTCAGGCCCAGACGCGAATCTTCGTTGTAGTTCCAGCCGATCTTGGCCAATACGTTGTAGGCGTTGACGTCTTCCGGGTTGGCGGCGGTGCGCTCAAGGCCGGTGCCATTGTTGCTGCCGTAGGAATCGGTCTCGTGCCCGTCGCGCTGGCTGTAGTGCAGCAAGCCGTCGAACTGGTCGGCGCGGCCGGCAACGGTGGCGGACTTCAGCCAGCTGTCATCGGCCGAGCTGTAACCGCTTTTCAGGCGCGCACCGACGTCTTTGCCTGGCTTGATGATGTCGTCGGCATCGAGGGTGTAATAGCTGACGGCGCCGCCGATGGCGTTGCTGCCGTACAGCACCGAGGCCGGGCCCCGGAGGATTTCCACGCGTTTGACGATTTCCGGGTCAACGTAATTGCGCTGAGTCTTGGCGTACGGACCGTTGAAGAAACCGTCCGGGACTTCGACGCCGTCAACCTGGGTCAGGATGCGGTCGCCATCGATACCGCGAATGTTATAGCCGCTGATACCGCCACGCTGACCGGCGCCGCCCACGGAAACACCCGGCTCGTAACGCACCAGATCCTTGATGGTGTTGACGTTGTTGCGGTCCAGATCCTGACGGGTCTGCACGGTGACGGTGGCCGGTACGCTGTTGACCGACTGCTCCTGGCGGGTGGCGCTGATGGTCACCTGATCCAGATTGAGCGTGCCACTGGCGTTGCGCTTTTCCAGCACTACGTTGTTGTTGCTGATTTTGCGGAAGCTCAGGTTGGTCCCCACCAACAGGCGCTCAAGGGCTTTTTCCGGGGACAACGAGCCACGCACGCCCGGCGACGACACGCCCTGACCCAGTTCTGCCGGCAAGCCGACCTGCCAACCGGTCACGGCAGTGAAGGCGTTGAGCGCCGACACCAGTGGCTGCTGGCCGATGGCGAACGAGTAATCGCCCATGTTGCGCGTCGGTTGCTCGGTGGCAGCCATCAGCGGCGCGGTGCCGGCCATCAGAATGGCCGCGGTCAGCAGCGACAAGACGCGGGAAGGGGAGGAAGTCTGGCGGGTAAGGCGTGAGGACATCGATAGCGCTCCGTGTCGCACGAATCTTTATAGGGGCTGATTGGCTTCGCGTGTTGCGAATCAATTGCATTGGCTATAACGAGACGTACTGACGTTGGCTATCGAGTAAAAATAATTCTCATTTAGTTCAGGATGACCACGGCGGGGAATTCTTTCAGTTGCGCCGAGGTGATGTGCGCGAGGGAGCGAACCACGTCGAGTGGCTGATCGAGGCGGTAATTGCCGGTCACAGCGACGTCGGCCAATTGCTCGTTGGTGTTGATGATCCAGCCTGGATAGTAGCGGCGCAATTCGGCCAGCACCTGATTCAGCGGGCAGTTCTCGAACACCAAGCGACCTTGCACCCAGGCCAGGTCAGTGTTGACGTCGAGTTTGGCCGGGCGGTCGAAACCGTTGGGGCCGATACGAATACTCTCACCTGCCTTAAGACGTACGCGAGCGTCGTTATGCGTTGCCTGTAGATCGACATCGCCGCGCTGCACGTTGACCTGCGCCACGCCATCGAGATAACGCACCGCGAATGCGGTATCGCGCACGCTGGCGCGGACCGGGCCGGCATCGATTTCCAGCGGTTGACTGCGGCCGCTGGCGATCTCGAAAAACGCTTCGCCCTGAAACAACCGGGCAACGCGCTGCTGATCGTTGATGGTGCTGGAAAATGCCGAATTGGTATTGAGCAGGACTTTCGAACCGTCCTCCAGTTGCAGGCGCTGGCGCTCGCCGACCACGGTCAGATGATCGGCCTGAATGCGCATCGGCAGATTACTGAAACTGAACAAACCGAGGATCAGCACGGCGGCGGTGGCCAGCGGTTTCCAGTGTGGACGCAGACGCTTGAGGAAAGTGACCTTCGCAGGTTTGGCCGCCAGGCTTTGCGCGCACTGGGCGATTTGCGGGCCGTCCCAGATCGCCTGGGCCTTGGCGAACGCTTCGGCATTCAACGGATCGGCCGCCAGCCAGGCATGAAATTGCCGGGTCTGCTCCTCGTCCGGACTGCCGAGCACGATGAGCCAGTCCAGAGCCTGGTCCATTGCGTTGGCAGCGTCCTGCACCGAATCCGGCGAAGGCGAGCGGTGGGTGTCCGTCACGGTGTTTCCTCGGCAGTGTCTGCGCACGGCTGTTTTTTTAAGTGAAGCGTAAAAGTCGGGCAAGGGTAACAAAGCCCACTGATCCGTGCAGGCGATCCTGGCACTTACAGAAAAGCCCTACAACTTCAGTCGCCATTCAGACGTTCGGCGACGCCGATACAAATGGTCATGATCAGCTTCAGTTCTTTCTGCACGGTGCTGAGGGAAACATTCAGCTCATCGGCGATTTCCTGATAACTGTTCCCGTGCAGACGGCTGAGGATGAAAATCTGCTGCTGACGGGGACTGAGTTGACTGAGGCTCACGTTCAGGCGCTCCAGCATCTGTTCGGCGTGGGCGGCATCTTCGGCGCTGCTGGCGGGGGCGGCGACGCTGTGCACGACATCCTGCGGCACGTCATCGACCATGGTTCGCGAATGGATCTTGCGCGCACGCAAATGATCCAGCGCCAGATTGCGCGCGGTCTGGAAGACAAAAGGTTCAAGGTGATCGATGGCCCGTTCGCTCAACGCCCGCGTCACGCGCAGGTAGGTCTCCTGCAGCAGGTCTTCAGCGGTGCTGTGATTGTTGACCATCCGTTCCAGCGTACGCAGCAGCGAGGTGCGCTGGGTGAGGAAGACGTGGTTGAAGCGCGATTGACTCACGGGAGGACCTGATCGATTTCAAGCGAATGATAATGCTTATCATCTAGTTGAATGGTCAAGTATTGTTTTGTGATCGACGCAGATAAATGTAGGAGCTGCCGAAGGCTACGATCTTTTGATGTTGATCTTACAAACAAGATCAAAAGATCGCAGCCTTCGGCAGCTCCTACAGGGGATCAGGACAACCTTACTCGGCGTTACATAGCGCCAGGCAGTTATCCAGCATGCGGTTGGAGAAGCCCCACTCGTTGTCGTACCAGGCCAGCACCTTCAGCAGTTTGCCGCTGGACTTGGTGTGGTTGGCGTCGAATATCGACGACAGCGGATTATGGTTGAAGTCGCTGGATACCAGCGGCAGGGTGTTGAAGCCGAGAATCTTCGAGTGCTGGCTCGCGGATTTCATCAGCGCGTTGACTTCCTCGGCGCTGGCTTCTTTTTTCAACTGCACGGTCAAATCTACCAGCGACACATTGATCACCGGCACGCGCACGGCCATGCCGGTCAGCTTGCCCGCCAGTTCCGGCAGCACCAGGCCTACCGCTTCAGCGGCGCCGGTCTTGCTCGGGATCATGTTCTGCGTGGCCGAACGCGCGCGGTACGGGTCGGTGTGATAGACGTCGGTGAGGTTCTGATCGTTGGTGTAGGCATGAATCGTGGTCATCAGACCGCTTTCAATCCCCAGTTCGCGGTGCAGCACCTGCGCCACCGGTGCCAGGCAGTTGGTGGTGCACGAAGCGTTGGAGATGATCTGGTGCGACTGGCGCAGAATGTCGTGGTTCACGCCATAGACAACAGTGGCGTCGGCACCTTTGGCCGGGGCCGAGATGATCACTTTGCGTGCGCCGGCAGTAATATGCGCGGCCGCTTTGGCGCGATCGGTAAAGAGACCGGTGCATTCGAACACCACATCAATCTTTTCCGCCGCCCATGGCAGCTCGGCCGGGTTGCGAATCGCGCTGACCGCAATGCGGTCGCCGTTGACGGTCAGACTTTCGTTGTCATGCTCGACCTGAGCGTCGAACGTGCCGTGAACGGTGTCGTATTTGAGCAGATGGGCATTGATCGAGCTGTCGCCCAGATCGTTGATGGCGACGATCTGCAAATCCTGTCGATAGCCTTGGGTATACAGTGCGCGCAGGACATTACGGCCGATGCGGCCAAAACCATTGATTGCGATTCGAAGAGTCATGGAACAGCGCCGCCGTCGTTTTGTTGTTGGAATTACAAGATTATTCGCATAAAAATAGAAAACAAGCCTTTTTAGTGGCAATATTTTGTTTTATCTACAACGAGTGACCTGAATCAACTGGTCCGAATGGTCAAAAAAGCCGTCTGTCATTCCAACAACAACGGCGTTTGATCAGCATAGACAATCAGGTCGCCACATCCGTTAGCCTGGAGTTCTACACATGCATCCCCGCGTCCTTGAGGTCACCGAACGGCTTATCGCCCGCAGCCGCGCCACGCGTCAGGCTTACCTTGCACTGATTCGCGGCGCCGCCACTGACGGGCCGATGCGCGGCAAGCTGCAATGCGCCAACTTCGCCCACGGCGTGGCCGGTTGCGGCAGCGAAGACAAGCACAGCCTGCGGATGATGAACTCGGCGAACATCGCCATAGTTTCTTCGTATAACGACATGCTCTCGGCGCACCAGCCGTATGAAGTGTTCCCGGAACAGATCAAGAACGCCCTGCGCGAAATCGGCTCGGTCGGCCAGTTCGCTGGCGGCACTCCGGCGATGTGCGACGGCGTCACCCAAGGTGAGCCGGGCATGGAACTGAGCTTGCCGAGCCGCGAAGTGATCGCCATGTCCACCGCTGTGGCGCTCTCTCACAACATGTTCGACGGCGCGCTGATGCTCGGCATCTGCGACAAAATCGTCCCGGGCCTGATGATGGGCTCGCTGCGTTTCGGTCACCTGCCGACGATCTTCGTGCCGGGCGGGCCGATGGTCTCGGGGATTTCCAACAAGGAAAAAGCCGACGTGCGGCAGAAGTACGCCGAAGGCAAAGCCACCCGCGAAGAGCTGCTGGAATCGGAGATGAAGTCCTACCACAGCCCGGGCACCTGCACCTTCTACGGCACCGCCAACACCAACCAGTTGCTGATGGAAGTCATGGGCCTGCACTTGCCGGGCGCGTCTTTCGTCAACCCGAACACGCCGCTGCGTGATGCGCTGACCCGCGAAGCCGCGCATCAAGTCACGCGCCTGACCAAGCAGAACGGCAACTTCATGCCGATCGGCGAAATCGTCGACGAGAAGTCGCTGGTCAACTCCATTGTTGCGCTGCACGCCACCGGCGGTTCGACCAACCACACCCTGCACATGCCGGCCATCGCCATGGCGGCGGGCATTCAACTGACCTGGCAGGACATGGCCGACCTCTCCGAAGTCGTGCCGACCCTGAGCCACGTCTACCCGAACGGCAAAGCCGACATCAACCACTTCCAGGCAGCGGGCGGCATGTCGTTCCTGATCCGCGAACTGCTTGGCGCCGGTCTGCTGCACGAAGACGTCAACACCGTGCTTGGCCACGGCCTGAGCAAATACACCAAGGAACCGTTCCTCGATAACGGCGAACTGGTATGGCGCGAAGGTCCGGTCGACAGCCTCGACGAAAACATCCTGCGCCCAGTCGCCCGTGCGTTCTCGGCGGAGGGCGGTCTGCGGGTGATGGAAGGCAACCTCGGTCGCGGTGTGATGAAGGTGTCCGCCGTCGCCCTGGAAAACCAGATCGTCGAAGCGCCAGCGATGGTGTTCCAGGATCAACAAGATCTGGCCGACGCGTTCAAGGCTGGCCTGCTGGAAAAGGATTTCGTCGCGGTGATGCGCTTCCAGGGCCCGCGCTCCAACGGTATGCCGGAGCTGCACAAAATGACGCCGTTCCTCGGCGTGCTGCAGGATCGCGGCTTCAAAGTCGCCCTGGTGACTGACGGCCGGATGTCCGGCGCCTCGGGGAAAATCCCCGCAGCGATTCACGTCAGCCCGGAAGCTTATGTCGGTGGTGCTTTGGCGCGCGTGCAAGAGGGCGATATCATCCGCGTCGATGGCGTCAAAGGCACTTTGGAACTTAAAGTCGACGCCGCAGAATTTGCAGCGCGCGAACCCGCCAAAGGCCTGTTGGGCAACAACATCGGCAGCGGGCGCGAACTGTTCGGCTTTATGCGCATGGCCTTCAGCTCGGCGGAGCAGGGCGCCAGCGCCTTCACTTCTGCCCTGGAGACGCTTAATTGAAACTGGCTTTGGTCGGTGACATCGGAGGCACCAACGCGCGGTTCGCGTTGTGGAAAAACCAGCAACTGCAATCGGTTCAGGTGCTGGCCACGGCCGACCACGCCAGCCCGGAAGAGGCGATCAGCCTCTATCTGCGCGGACTCGGTCTGGCGCCGGGTTCGATCGGTTCGGTGTGCCTGTCGGTGGCAGGTCCCGTCAGTGGTGATGAGTTCAAATTCACCAACAATCACTGGCGCCTGAGCCGCAGCGCGTTCTGCAAAACCTTGCAGATCGAGCAGTTGTTGCTGGTCAACGACTTCTCGGCGATGGCGCTGGGCATGACCCGTTTGCAGCCGGGCGAATTCCGCGTGGTCTGCGAGGGCACGCCGGAGCCGTTGCGGCCGGCGGTGGTGATTGGCCCGGGCACTGGCCTTGGTGTCGGTACTTTGCTGGATCTCGGTGAAGGCCGTTTCGCGGCGTTGCCGGGCGAGGGCGGTCATGTTGATCTGCCGCTGAGCAGTCCGCGTGAAACCCAGCTATGGCAGCACATCTATAACGAGATCGGCCATGTCAGCGCGGAAACCGCGTTGAGCGGTGGTGGTCTGCCGCGAGTCTATCGCGCGATTTGCGCAGTGGACGGGCATGAGCCGACACTCGACACGCCGGAAGCGATTACGGCAGCTGGTTTGGCCGGTGATCCGATTGCCCTGGAAGTGCTCGAGCAGTTCTGCTGCTGGCTCGGCCGTGTCGCCGGCAACAACGTGCTGACCACGGGCGGGCGTGGCGGGGTGTATATCGTCGGTGGAGTGATTCCACGCTTCGCCGATTTCTTCCTCGAAAGCGGTTTCGCCCGCAGCTTTGCTGACAAAGGTTGCATGAGCGATTACTTCAAAGGCATACCGGTGTGGCTGGTGACAGCGCCGTATTCCGGCCTTATGGGCGCGGGTGTGGCCCTGGAACAGGCTGGCTGAGGATCGTTCCCACGCTCTGCGTGGGAATGCAGCCCGTGACGCTCCGCGTCACTGGACGCGGAGCGTCCCCAGAGGCGTTCCCACGCAGAGCGTGGGAACGATCGGTTCATCAGGCATAATCCGCCCCAATTCCAACAACAAGGATGCCTTCGAAGTGAGCTCAGTCAACAAGTCGATATTGTTGGTCGATGACGACCAGGAAATACGCGAGTTGCTGGAAACCTACCTGACCCGCGCCGGGTTTCAGGTGCGGGCCACCGCCGACGGTGCCAGTTTCCGTCAGGCCCTCAACGAGGCGCCGAGCGATCTGGTGATCCTCGATGTCATGCTGCCCGACGAAGACGGCTTCAGCCTGTGCCGTTGGGTGCGTCAGCATCCGCGTCAGGCGCAGGTGCCGATTATCATGCTCACCGCCAGTTCCGATGAAGCCGACCGCGTAATCGGTCTCGAACTCGGTGCCGACGACTACCTCGGCAAACCCTTCAGCCCCCGCGAACTGCAAGCCCGCATCAAAGCTCTGCTGCGGCGTGCGCAATTCGGTCAGGAGCGCAGCGGCAGTGACGTACTGGCCTTTGACGAGTGGCGCCTAGACATGGTCAGCCACCGCCTGTTTCACACGGACGGCGAAGAAGTGATTCTCTCCGGCGCCGACTTCGCCCTGCTGAAACTGTTCCTCGATCATCCGCAGGAAATCCTCGACCGCGACACCATCGGCAACGCCACCCGTGGCCGCGACCTGATGCCGCTCGATCGCATCGTCGACATGGCCGTCAGCCGTTTGCGCCAGCGTCTGCGCGACACCGAGAAACCGCCACGGCTGATCCGTACCGTGCGCGGCAGCGGCTACCAACTGGCAGCCAACGTGGTTGCCGGCAATGCTCACTGAGTCGCTGCGTAAACTCGCCGCCAAGGTGCCGGTACCGCGTTCGCTGCTCGGGCGGATGTTGCTGCTGACGTTGCTCGCGGTATTGTTTGCGCAGACCTTGTCGAGCGTGATCTGGGTCTCGCAGCTGCGCGCCACGCAGCTCGAAGGTCTGGTCACCAGTGCCCGCAGCCTCGCCCATTCGATGACCGCCAGCGTCAGTTATTTCCGCTCGTTGCCGGTGGCTTATCGGCCGTTGGTACTCGACCAATTGCGCAGCATGGGCGGCACCCGATTCGTCGTGACGCTCAACGACAAGCCGCTGGGCATGGACGTACTGCCGGTCACGCCGCGTAAAGCGGCGGTGATGAAAGCGGTCGACGAAGTGCTGCGCCAGACCTTGGGCCATGACACCGATATTTCGGTGACCTTTGTCAGCCCCGAAGACCTGCGCATCTTCAACGCCGGGCTGAAACTCGATGAATTGCCGCGTTCGTGGGCGCATTACGCGCTGACCCTGGAACCGGTCAATCCACCCGTGCTGGTCACGCAGATTCAAATGGCCCCGGGCGAATGGCTGTACATCGCCTCACTGTTGCCCGAGCCGTACACCAGTCTTGAAGAACAGGGACTGCCGTCGCAACAGGTGTGGTTCATCGTCCTCACCAGCGGATTTTTGCTGCTGTTCATCGGCCTGTTGGTGCACTGGCAGAGCCGGCCGCTCAAGCGTTTGGCGCGGGCAGCGCGGGATCTGTCGCTGGGTGCCGACGTCGAACCGGTGGCCGAGGGTGGTGGCAGTGAAGTGGTCGAAGTGGGGCGCGCCTTCAACACCATGCGCGAGCGCATCAGCCGCTACCTGACTGAGCGCAGCCAGTTGTTTAGCGCTATTTCCCATGACCTGCGCACGCCAATCACCCGTTTGCGTTTGCGCGTCGAACTGCTGGAAGACGAAAAGCTGCAAGCCAAATTCGGCCGCGATCTGGATGAGCTGGAGTTGTTGGTCAAAGGCGCGCTGCAATGCGTGAAAGACACTGACATCCACGAGAACATCGAACCGGTGGATCTCAACCATGTGCTTGATTGTCTGGTCGAACCGTACCTGGCGCCGAACGGCAACGGCCGGGTGACTCAGCATGGTCGTGCGTTGGCGGCGTATCCGGGCAAACCTTTGGCGTTGAAGCGTTGCATTGGCAATCTGATCGACAACGCGTTGAAGTATGGGCAGAACGCACATCTGCATATCGATGACGATGACAGCGCGTTTGTCTTGCACGTTGATGATGAAGGGCCGGGAGTGCCGGAGCAGCGCTTGGAGCAGGTGTTTGAGCCGCACTTCCGGTTGGCGGGGCAGCAGCAGGGATATGGCTTGGGGTTGGGCATTGCGCGCAATATTGCCCACAGCCATGGCGGGGAGGTGACGTTGCAGAATTTGCGTGAGGGTGGGTTGCGGGTGACGTTGCAGTTGCCGCGTTCAGCGGATTGAGTCAAAAGCTTTCCCTCACCCTAGCCCTCTCCCAGAGGGAGAGGGGACTGACCGCGTTCTTCATTCGAATTGCGCCGACCTGATGCATTGAGTCGATTATGGATTCGGTACAGCTCTTTCAGGTCGGCGCAACTCTTCAGCATCCTGCGATCGGCCCCCTCTACCTCTGGGAGAGGGCTGGGGTGAGGGCCGCTCTTTGTCACGATCTGGTGACAAACCCCGCCCCCTTCGTTACAAGCCCACCCCGACCCGTTGTTTAGACTCCCCGCAGTCATAACAACAAAAAAGGCCCCCCATGGATCTCTTCCAACCCGGCTTCAGCAGTTGGCTGAACGCCCCTGCGCACCAGCAATGGCTCGCCGCCGAAGGCCTGCGTCTGCTGGATTTCGCCAAGGCATCAAAACTGCCCGAAGGCTTCGGCAACCTCGACGAACGCGGCCGCCTGCCAGCGAACGCGCAAGCCGAAACCATGAACACCGCGCGCATGACCCACAGCTTCGCCATGGCCCACATTCAGGGCTTGCCGGGTTTTGCCGAGCTGGTCGATCACGGCATCGCCGCCCTGCGCGGGCCATTGCGTGATGCGTTGCATGGCGGCTGGTTCGCGGTCGCCGAACACCGCGATGACAACACCGGCAAGAACGCCTACCTGCATGCCTTCGTTGCGCTTGCGGCCAGCTCTGCGGTGGTCGCACAGCGTCCCGGCGCCCAAGCGTTGCTGGATGATGCCATCGACATCATCGACACGTATTTCTGGAGCGAGGAAGAGGGCGCCATGCGCGAATTCTTCAATCGTGACTGGAGCGAAGAAGAAGCCTATCGCGGCGCCAACAGCAACATGCACGCGACCGAGGCGTTCCTCGCGCTGGCCGATGTCACTGAAGATCCGCGCTGGCTGGTGCGCGCGCAACGTATCGTCGAGCGGGTGATCCACGGTCACGCTGCCGGCAACGGTTACATGGTCATCGAGCATTTTGACCGCGACTGGCAACCACTGCGTGACTACAACCTCGACAATCCTGCTGACGGTTTCCGCCCCTACGGCACCACGCCGGGTCACGGTTTCGAGTGGGCGCGGCTGTTGCTCCATCTCGAAGCCGCGCGGGTGCAGGCCGGTATGCTCACGCCCGGTTGGCTCGTCACCGATGCGCAAAAACTGTTCGAGAACAATTGCCGCAACGGTTGGGACGTCGATGGTCTGCCAGGCATCGTCTACACCCTCGACTGGGACAACAAAGCGGTAGTGCGCCACCGCTTGCACTGGACCCACGCCGAAGCCAGCGCCGCCGCCAGTGCCTTGCTCAAACGCACCGGAGATGCGCAATACGAAACTTGGTACCGACTGTTCTGGGAATTCTGCGAGACGAATTTCATCGACCGTTGCGACGGCAGTTGGCACCACGAACTCAATCCGCAAAACATCCCAAGTGCCGATATCTGGCCGGGCAAACCCGATCTGTATCATGCCTGGCAAGCGGTGCTGATCCCTCGTCTACCCTTGTCGCCCAGTATGGCGACTGCGCTGGCACAGTTATCCCAGAGCAGTCCTGTGTAACCATGTGGTGACATTCGCGCGTCCCTTCGTTACCTGCGAAGGGAAACGTCCTGTTTAAACTCCTGTGCAGCGCAAGCACCAGACTTGCATGCATAACAACAAGAAAGGTACATCTCAGATGAATGCGATTTCTCGCCTCGCTACTGTCATTTCTGTCGCCTCCCTGTTCCCGCTCGCAATTCTGCCTCTCAGTGTTTCCGCTGCCGAATCCAAAGGTTCGGTCGAAGTCGTGCACTGGTGGACGTCCGGTGGCGAAAAAGCTGCCGTTGATGTGCTCAAGGCCCAAGTCGAAAAAGACGGTTTCACCTGGAAAGACGGCGCTGTCGCCGGTGGTGGCGGTGCGACTGCCATGACCGTGCTGAAAAGCCGCGCAGTCGCTGGCAACCCGCCTGGCGTTGCCCAGATCAAAGGCCCGGACATCCAGGAATGGGCATCCACCGGCCTGCTCGACACCGACGTTTTGAAAGACGTCGCCAAGTCGGAAAAGTGGGACAGCCTGCTCGACAAGAAAGTCTCCGATACCGTGAAGTACGACGGTGATTACGTGGCCGTGCCGGTGAACATTCACCGCGTGAACTGGCTGTGGATCAACCCGGAAGTGTTCAAGAAAGCCGGGATCACCAAGAACCCGACCACCCTCGAAGAATTCTATGCCGCTGGCGACAAGCTCAAGGCAGCGGGCTTCATTCCGCTGGCTCACGGCGGTCAGCCTTGGCAGGACAGCACCGTGTTCGAAGCCGTGGTGCTGTCGGTCATGGGTGTCGATGGTTACAAGAAAGCCCTGGTTGACCTGGACAACGCCGCGCTGACTGGCCCGGAAATGGTCAAGGCGCTGACCGAGCTGAAGAAAGTCGCGACCTACATGGACGCCGACGGCAAAGGTCAGGACTGGAACCTGGAAGCGGCCAAGGTCATCAACGGCAAGGCCGGCATGCAGATCATGGGTGACTGGGCCAAGTCCGAATGGACCGCCGCCAAGAAAGTCGCGGGCAAAGACTACGAGTGCGTAGCCTTCCCGGGCACCGACAAGGCGTTCACCTACAACATCGACTCGCTGGCCGTGTTCAAGCAGAAAGACGCCGGCACTGCGGCCGGTCAGCAGGACATCGCCAAAGTCGTGCTGGGTGAAAACTTCCAGAAAGTCTTCAGCATCAACAAAGGCTCGATCCCGGTTCGCAACGACATGTTGAACAACATGGACAAGCTCGGCTTCGACTCCTGCGCACAGACTGCTGCCAAGGACTTCCTCGCGGACGCCAAGTCCGGCGGCCTGCAACCAAGCATGGCGCACAACATGGCGACCACGCTGGCGGTGCAAGGTGCGTTCTTTGATGTCGTGACCAACTACATCAACGACCCGAAAGCCGACCCGGCCGACACTGCCAAGAAACTCGGCGCTGCGATCAAGTCCGCCAAGTAATGCTTGGCCCCGGTAGGAGTGAGCCTGCTCGCGATAGCAGTTGGTCAGGTAACAGATTTATCAACTGACACACCGCAATCGCGAGCAGGCTCACTCCTACAAGGGGGCGAGTTGCCCAAGTAGTCCTTTTCTCTCGTACTGGATTTCCCCATGAGTTCTGTTGCTGTGTTCAGCAAGGCCTCGCCGTTCGATGCATTGCAACGCTGGCTACCCAAACTGGTGCTGGCGCCGAGCATGTTCATCGTGCTGGTGGGCTTCTATGGCTACATCCTGTGGACGTTCGTGCTGTCGTTCACCACCTCGACTTTCCTGCCCAACTACAAGTGGGCCGGTCTGGCGCAATACGCGCGGTTGTTCGACAACGACCGCTGGTGGGTCGCGAGCAAAAACCTCGCGGTGTTTGGCGGTATGTTCATCGGCATCACCTTGGTGATTGGCGTGTTGCTGGCGGTGTTCCTCGACCAGCGCATCCGTCGCGAAGGCTTTATCCGCACCATTTACCTGTACCCGATGGCGCTCTCGATGATCGTCACCGGTACCGCGTGGAAATGGCTGCTCAACCCGGGCATGGGCCTGGACAAATTGTTGCGTGACTGGGGCTGGGAAGGCTTCCGTCTCGACTGGCTGATTGACCCCGATCGCGTGGTTTACTGCTTGGTGATCGCCGCTGTGTGGCAAGCCTCGGGCTTCATCATGGCGATGTTCCTTGCCGGCCTGCGTGGTGTTGATCAATCGATCATCCGTGCCGCGCAGATCGATGGCGCGAGCATGCCGACGATCTACTGGAAAGTGGTGCTGCCAAGCCTGCGTCCGGTGTTCTTCAGTGCGGTGATGATTCTGGCGCACATCGCGATCAAGAGCTTCGACCTGGTCGCGGCGATGACTGCCGGCGGCCCGGGTTACTCCTCCGACCTGCCCGCGATGTTCATGTATTCCTTCACCTTCAGTCGCGGCCAGATGGGCATGGGCTCGGCCAGTGCGATTCTGATGCTCGGTGCGATCCTCGCGATCATCGTGCCTTACCTGTATTCCGAGCTGAGGACCAAGCGCAATGACTAGTCTCGCTGCCAAACCTGCTATCAGCCTGAGTCGCATCGCGATCTACGCGGTACTGATCCTCGCCGTACTGCTTTATCTGGTGCCGCTGGTGGTCATGTTGCTGACCAGCTTCAAGACTCCGGAAGACATCAGCACCGGCAACCTGCTGAGCTGGCCGACCGTGGTCAGCGGCATTGGCTGGGTCAAGGCCTGGGCCACGGTTGACGGCTACTTCTGGAACTCGATCAAGATCACCGTTCCGGCCGTGATCATCTCCACCGCCATCGGTGCGTTGAACGGTTATGTGCTGTCGTTCTGGCGCTTCCGTGGTTCGCAGCTGTTCTTCGGTCTGCTGTTGTTCGGCTGCTTCCTGCCATTCCAGACCGTGCTGCTGCCAGCCTCGTTCACCCTCGGCAAGATGGGCCTGGCAAGCACCACCACCGGCCTGGTGTTTATCCACGTGGTTTACGGTCTGGCGTTCACCACGCTGTTCTTCCGTAACTACTACGTGAGCATTCCGGATGCGCTGGTGAAAGCTGCACGTCTGGACGGTGCGGGTTTCTTCACGATTTTCCGCCGGATCATTCTGCCGATGTCGACGCCGATCATCATGGTTTGCCTGATCTGGCAGTTCACCCAGATCTGGAACGACTTCCTGTTTGGTGTGGTGTTCTCCAGTGGTGATTCGCAGCCGATTACGGTAGCGCTGAACAACCTGGTCAACACCAGCACCGGCGCCAAGGAATACAACGTTGATATGGCAGCGGCGATGATCGCCGGCCTGCCGACCCTGCTGGTCTATGTGGTCGCAGGCAAGTATTTCGTGCGCGGGCTGACGGCCGGCGCAGTCAAGGGGTAATCATGGCAACGCTCGAACTTCGCAACGTCAACAAGACCTACGGTGCCGGCCTGCCGGACACCCTGAAGAACATTGAACTGTCGATCAAGGACGGTGAGTTCCTGATCCTCGTCGGCCCGTCGGGCTGCGGCAAATCGACCTTGATGAACTGCATCGCCGGTCTGGAAACCATCACCGGCGGCGCGATCATGATCGGTGATCAAGACGTCAGCGGCATGAGCCCGAAGGATCGCGACATCGCCATGGTGTTCCAGTCCTACGCGCTGTATCCGACCATGAGCGTGCGCGAGAACATTGAGTTCGGTCTGAAGATTCGCAAGATGCGGCAGTCGGCGATCGATGAAGAAGTCGCGCGCGTGGCCAAGCTGCTGCAGATCGAACACTTGCTCAATCGCAAGCCGGGTCAGCTTTCCGGTGGTCAGCAACAGCGTGTGGCGATGGGCCGTGCACTGGCACGTCGACCAAAGATTTATCTGTTCGACGAACCGCTGTCCAACCTCGACGCCAAGCTGCGCGTCGAGATGCGCACCGAAATGAAACTGATGCACCAGCGCCTGAAAACCACCACGGTCTACGTAACCCACGACCAGATCGAAGCGATGACCCTGGGCGACAAGGTTGCGGTGATGAAGGACGGCATCATTCAGCAGTTCGGCACGCCAAAAGAGATCTACAACGACCCGGCCAACCTGTTCGTCGCGAGTTTCATCGGTTCACCGCCGATGAACTTCATTCCGCTGCGTCTGCAACGCAAGGACGGTCGTCTGCTGGCGCTGCTCGACAGCGGTCAGGCGCGTTGCGAGCTGCCGATGAGCATGCAGGACGCCGGGCTCGAAGATCGCGAAGTGATCCTCGGCCTGCGCCCGGAGCAAATCGTGTTGGCGAACGGCGAGGGCAATGGCCTGCCAAGCATTCGTGCCGAAGTGCAGGTGACTGAGCCGACCGGCCCGGACACGCTGGTATTCGTCAATCTTAATGAAACCAAAGTCTGCTGCCGTCTGGCGCCGGACGTGGCACCGCAGGTGGGCGAGAACCTGACGCTGCAATTCGATCCGTCGAAAGTGTTGTTGTTCGATGCCAAGACCGGTGAGCGCCTCGGCACTGCCGGCCAACCACAGACCGATGCGCGGTCTGCGAACGTGGCGCAATTCAAAGGCCGCTGAGGAACAGTGTAGGAGTGAGCCTGCTCGCGATGACGGTGTATCAGTCGACAGAGATGTTGAATGTAAAACCGCTATCGCGAGCAGGCTCACTCCTACAAAGGAGCAAGCGGTGCCCGGCCTGTCGAGCATCGCACTTTATGTAAACCGCGTTAGATAAAAACAGTTAATAACAATAAAGACGAGGATGTAGGGATGAAAAAGAAACACGTCAATGCCCGGTTGATCTGCCAAGTGTCGGCTGCGGCGGCCTTGGTGCTGGCCGGTAACGCCATGGCGGCGGATGCCTTCAGTTCCGATTCGAAATGGATGACCGGCGACTGGGGTGGCGAGCGTACCAAGCTGATCGAGCAGGGTATCGACATCAAGGCTGACTACGTTGGGGAAGTCGGTGGCAACCTGAACGGTGGCTACAACGACGACAAGACCGCGCGTTACGCTGACCAGTTCGGTCTGGGCGTGGCACTCGATCTGCAAAAGCTCTGGGGCTGGGATAACACCCAGGCGAAGATCCAGCTGACCAACCGTAACGGTTACAACATCTCCAACGACCGCGTTGGCGATCCGCGTGCCGGCACCTTGAGCTCCTCGCAAGAAGTTTACGGTCGTGGCCACATGGTGCGTCTGACCCAGTTGTGGATTCAGCACCAGTTCTTCGACAACAAACTCGACGTCAAGGCCGGTTACTTCGGTGAAGGCGAAGACTTCAACACCTTCCCGTGCGACTTCCAGAACCTCGCGTTCTGTGGTTCGCAAGTGGGTAACTGGGCGACCAACATCTGGTACAACTGGCCAGTCAGCCAAGCCGCGATCCGTGTGAAGTACAACATCAACGACGAGCTCTACGCGCAAATCGGTGCGTACAACCAGAACCCGTCGCAGCTGGAACACGGCAACGGCTTCAAACTCAGCGGCAGCGGCACCAAAGGTACTGTGTTGCCGGTTGAGTTGGTCTGGTCGCCGAAGGTCAACAGCCTGCCGGGCGAATACCGCGTCGGTTACTACAAGAGCACGGCCGATGCCGACGACGTTCGTGAAGACGTCAACGGTTTCGACGCCGCCACCACTGGCGACGCGTACAAAACCCACAGCAGCAAAAGCGGCTACTGGTTCGTCGCGCAACAGCAACTCACCAGCCACAACGGTGATGCTTCTCGCGGTCTGAATATCGCGGCCAACGCCACGTTCCACGACAAAGACACCAACTTCATCGACAACTATCAGTCGGTGATGTTCGTCTACAAAGGCCCGTTCGACGCGCGTCCGAAGGATGACGTCGGTATCGGCGCGGCGCGTATCCACGTCAACGATGACGTGAAGAAAAACGCCGAGCTGCTGAACGCTTCCAACGGTGTGTCGGACTACGACAATCCGGTGTTCTCGCCAATTCGCGAAACCGAATACAACTACGAGATCAACTACGGCTTCCACGTCACCAACTGGCTGACCGTACGTCCTAACCTGCAGTACATCACTCACCCGGGCGGTGTGGATGAAGTGGACAACGCATTGGTCGCTGGCCTGAAAATTCAGTCTACGTTCTAACGCGTCTGCGATAAGCTCCTCTCTATGTGCGCATATTTGCGGACAGCCCAGGCTGTCCGCTTTTTTTTGAGGGGCAGTAATCCCCGTGACAGTTGAATTCGGAACCGTGGCCAATGCATGAGCATCCGCTACAACGCTTCTTCAAATCCCTGCGTGAACAACCGGTGTTCGCCTGGGAGCGCTATCAGATGCGCGACGTCTTGGTGATCGATCACCCGCTGTGTCAGGCGGTGTTCAGTCGTCAGGGCGCGCAGTTGCTGCACTTTCAGCCGCGTGGGCAAAAGCCGTGGTTGTGGTGTGCGGCGAAGTGGCCGCATGTCGGCGCTATTCGCGGTGGTGTGCCGGTGTGCTGGCCGTGGTATGGCCGTCATCCGAGCGAAAACGCTTGGCCATCGCATGGCTGGGCGCGTTTGCTCGACTGGAAGTTGCTCGACAGCAGCAGCGCCGAAGACGGCGTGCGCCTGCACTGGCAGTTACAGCTGTGCGACTGGCAGGTTGATTTGCATGCACACCTGGGCGAACGCATGGAATTACGCCTGAGCACCGAGCATCAGGACGACATGCCGTGCCAGTTGAGCCAGGCTTTGCACGCTTACTGGCGTATTGGCGATGTCGGTGAGATAGCGCTGTCTGGGCTCGAAGGGGCGCAGGGTTATGACCAGTTGAATCGCCAGGTTTGCCAGCAGGAAGGTGAGTTGCGAGTGGATGGCGGCTGTCAGCGGGTGTTCCAGCACGACGGCGAATTGCAGTTGAAAGATCACGCCTGGCAGCGTGAGTTGTGCATCGATACCGGGGACAGCGCGGACACGGTGGTGTGGCATCCGGGAGCGCGGCCGTTGTTGGGCGTGACGTGGGATGAGATTTCCGAGTTCGTGTGCGTGGAAGCGGCGGCGGGTGGGACGGACAGTCTGCATCTGGCGCCGGGGGAGAAGGCGCATTTGAGTTTGCAGGCGTGGGCGGCGGCTTAGAGGGTTTTGATGATCGTTCCCACGCTCTGCGTGGGAATGCCTCAAGGGACGCTCCGCGTCCAGTGACGCGGAGCGTCACGGGCTGCATTCCCACGCAGAGCGTGGGAACGATCAACCCCTGTAGGAGCTGCCGAAGGCTGCGATCTTTTACGCGAAGCGTCCTAATTAAACTCGTCACCCACCGGATACCGGCTGGCATTCAAGCTCTCTTTGATCTTGCGCAAATGCGGCTGGAAATCCACTCCGCGACGCAAGGTCATCCCGGTCGCCAACACATCCAGCACCGTCAACTGAATGATCCGCGACGTCATCGGCATATAAATGTCGGTGTCTTCCGGCAACGGAATATTCAGGCTCAAGGTACTCGCCTTGGCCAGCGGCGAATTCTCCGCCGTCAAACCCAACACCGAAGCGCCGTTCTCGCGAGCAATGCGCGCCACTTCGACCAGCTCACGGGTACGGCCGGTGTAGGAGATGATCACGAACAACTCACCGGTGTGCGCCACCGAGGCAATCATCCGTTGCATCAACACATCGGCGTGCGCGGTGACGGCGAGGTTGAAGCGGAAGAACTTGTGCTGCGCATCCAGCGCCACCGGTGCCGAAGCACCAAGGCCGAAGAAGTGGATCTGTCGTGCTTGAATCAACAGGTCGACGGCGCGGCTGATCAGGTTCGGATCGAGCGCCTGGCAAGCACTGTCCAGCGACGCGATGGCGCTGCCGAAAATCTTCTGTGTGTACGCCTCGGGATTGTCGTCGGCCTCGACCGCGCGGCTGACATACGCCGCGCCGCTGGCCAGGCTCTGCGCCAGTTGCAGCTTGAGTTCGGGATAGCCGCTGACACCGAACGAACGGCAGAAACGGTTGACCGTCGGTTCGCTCACCGAGGCCGCCTGGGCGAGGGCGGCGATGCTGAAGCGGGTGGCCTGCTGCGGGTTGAGCAGGATCACCTCGGCGACTTTGCGTTCGGCCTTGTTCAGGTCTTCAAGGCGACTCTGGATCTGTTCCAGTAAATTTCGCACGCGGTCCATATGGAATTCCTAATTCACCTGCGCAAAGGTGCGCCGGGCTATGCAAATTGGGCCTTTGATATGGCCCGTAACGGTGGCCTATCCTACTGATGGCTCCGACCGACCACCACTCGGAATCTGTATTTTGCGAAAATGTTGTGGTTATTACTACATTTTCCCTTGAGTGATGCCTTGAAAAAAGGTATTTGTAGCTTAACTTGATAAAAGAACAAACATCATGCCTTCGATTACGGTTGAACCGTGCACCTTTGCCTTGTTCGGCGCGCTTGGCGATCTGGCCCTGCGCAAGCTGTTTCCTGCCCTTTATCACCTCGATGGCGCTGATCTGCTGCACGAGGACACGCGCATCATCGCGTTGGCCCGTGAAGAAGGTTCCGAGCAACAGCACATGGCGTTCATCGCCGCCGAACTGCGTCGTTATGTAGGCAAAGAGCTGGACGAGGCCGTCGCCGAGCGTTTTCTCGCACGCCTGACCTACCTGCACGTCGACTTCCTCAGATCTGAAGATTATGTGGCGCTGGCCGAACTGGCTGGCAGCACGCAACGCATGATTGCCTACTTCGCCACGCCGGCAGCGGTGTACGGCGCGATCTGCGAGAACCTGGCGAAAGTCGGTCTGGCAGAAAATACCCGCGTGGTGCTGGAAAAACCGATCGGCTCCGACCTCGAATCGTCGCGCAAGGTGAACGACGCGGTAGCGCAGTTCTTCCCGGAAAACCGCACCTACCGCATCGACCACTACCTGGGCAAAGAAACCGTTCAGAACCTGATCGCCCTGCGTTTCGCCAACAGCCTGTTCGAAACCCAGTGGAACCAGAATTACATCTCCCACGTGGAAATCACCGTGGCCGAGAAGGTTGGCATCGAAGGCCGCTGGGGCTACTTCGACAAGGCCGGCCAACTGCGCGACATGATCCAGAATCACCTGTTGCAGTTGCTCTGCCTGATCGCCATGGACCCGCCGGCTGACCTGTCCGCCGACAGTATCCGTGACGAGAAAGTCAAAGTGCTCAAGGCGCTCGCGCCGATCAGTCCGGAAGGCCTGACCACGCAGGTCGTGCGCGGGCAGTACATCGCCGGCCACAGCGAAGGCAAATCCGTACCGGGTTACCTCGAAGAACCGAATTCCAACACCCAGAGCGACACCGAAACCTTCGTCGCTCTGCGTGCCGACATCCGCAACTGGCGCTGGGCCGGCGTGCCGTTTTACCTGCGTACCGGCAAACGCATGCCGCAGAAACTGTCGCAGATCGTCATCCACTTCAAGGAACCGTCGCACTACATTTTTGCGCCGGAACAACGCCTGCAGATCAGCAACAAACTGATCATCCGCCTGCAACCGGACGAAGGCATTTCCTTGCGCGTGATGACCAAAGAGCAGGGCCTGGACAAAGGCATGCAACTGCGCAGCGGGCCGCTGCAACTGAATTTCTCCGACACCTGGCGTAGCGCGCGGATCCCCGATGCCTACGAGCGATTGTTGCTGGAAGTGATGAACGGCAATCAGAACCTGTTTGTCCGTAAAGATGAAATTGAAGCCGCGTGGAAGTGGTGTGACCAGCTGATCGCCGGGTGGAAAAAATCCGGTGACGCGCCCAAGCCGTATGCGGCCGGGTCGTGGGGGCCGATGAGCTCCATTGCATTGATCACGCGGGACGGGAGGTCGTGGTATGGCGATATCTGATGTGCAACTGCCTGCGGGCGTGAACGCTCACGAATACAAGAGCCCGGTGCTGTTGGCCGAAGGTCTGGCGCTGAACGTCGCCAAGCAATTGAGCGACGCCATTGCGGCACGCGGCAACGCGGTGCTGGTGGTGTCTGGCGGTCGTAGCCCGGTGGCGTTTTTCCAGCACCTGGCCAAGCAGGATCTGGACTGGTCGAAGGTCGTCGTGACCCTCGCCGATGAGCGCTGGGTACCGGTTGAACACGCTGACAGCAATGCCGGTTTGCTCAAGCAATACTTGCTCAAAGGCCCGGCGGCCAAGGCGCAGTTCCTCAGCCTGTATAGCGCGGCGGCCAACGTCGAGCAGGCTGCTGAACAGGCTGATCGCTTGCTCGCCGAATTGCCGCCGATTGACGTGCTGGTGCTGGGCATGGGCGATGACGGCCACACCGCGTCGCTGTTCCCCGACAGCCCGAACCTCACCGAAGCCTTGCAGGCTGATGGCGCGCGTCGTTGCTGGCCAATGCTGGCGCCGAGCGTGCCGCGTCAGCGTCTGACCATGAGCCGAGCGCTGCTGGCCTCTGCGAAGCACAAGATTCTGTCGATTTCCGGTCAGTCGAAACTGACCACCCTGAATGCCGCACTGGCATCCGACGACGTCGCCACCATGCCGGTGCGCGCGTTTCTGCAACCTACGTTAGAGATTTACTGGTGCCCATGAGCCAAGGAACAGCCGCTATGACAACCCCATCCCCGACCGTTTCCATGGCGGACAAAGTTGCCCTGATCGACAGCCTCTGCGCCAAGGCGCGGATCCTGCCGGTGATCACCATCGCTCGTGAACAGGACGTGCTGCCACTGGCCGACGCTCTGGCTGCCGGTGGTCTGACCGCGCTGGAAGTGACCCTGCGTTCGCAGTTCGGCCTCAAGGCCATTCAGATCCTGCGCGACCAGCGTCCAGAACTGATGACCGGTGCCGGCACCGTACTGGATCGCAACATGCTGGCTGCTGCCGAAGCGGCCGGTTCGCAATTCATCGTCACCCCGGGCATTACCCGTGACTTGCTCGAAGCCAGCGTCGACAGCCCGATTCCGCTGTTGCCGGGCATCAGCAACGCCTCCGGCATCATGGAAGGTTATGGTCTGGGTTATCGCCGCTTCAAGCTGTTCCCGGCTGAGGTCAGCGGTGGCGTGGCGGCAATCAAGGCCCTCGGCGGCCCGTTCGGCGAAGTGAAATTCTGCCCGACTGGCGGCGTCGGCCCGGCCAACATCAAGAGCTACATGGCGCTGAAAAACGTCATGTGCGTCGGCGGTAGCTGGATGCTTGATCCGGAGTGGATCAAGAACGGCGACTGGGCGCGTATTCAGGAATGCACCGCCGAGGCATTGGCGCTGCTGGACTGATTGTTACCAGACACTTCGTTGTGTGTTCTACGGCTTTACGGTGCGCTTGGTCGGTGCACCGTTTTTTTTTGCCTGAAAATTGCTATGTAGAAGCTATGTAGGAGCTGTCGAGTGAAACGAGGCTGCGATCTTTTGACCTTGCTCTTGAGCGCCAACATCAAAAGATCGCAGCCTTCGGCAGCGCCTACATCGACACCGTTACGACGCGATACATAGTTACCGCACAACCGCGTTGGCGTGGCGCTAATCTGCGTTCATCTTACGGAAGAGAGAACGCCTCATGGACGACCATCAATCAGCAGACTTGCCCCATCAGCCTCTTCGGCAACGGCACACTCATATCCCTGGCAGCTTCGATTGGCGCAAAACCGAAGGCAAGGTGCGCAACATCAGTGGCGGCATCGAAGGCCTGCCCCTGATTTTACGTCTGGTCCTGGTCGACGCCATGACCGGTGAGCCAGTGGTTGGCGCCGAGGTACGGATCGAACAGAACATCGGCGCCGACAGCCTGTGCGGCGCCCAGTCGACCGACAGCCAAGGCATCGTGCGGTTTACCAGTATTTACCCGGATCAGCACTCTGGCGGGGCCTCGTGCATCGCCATGACCGTGTGCATCGCCAGTGATGATCAACACCCGCAGTCACATCAGGAGGCCTGGGCAGGACGGCTGCATCTTCCCAGTGTATGTGGCTGTGAAGCGGTGGGCGATGACGCCTCGCGGCTGTCGTTGCGAGCGATTGGCGGGGAAGGTCTTGAGGACGGCTACTTCGGCAGCCTGACGATCGGCGTCGACACCTTTGCGGTGTCGTCGCAGATCGGCCTTGCTGGCTACGAGAAGTCCACTGGCGCGGTGTTTTAGCGCAGCTCGTTCAGCGCGCGAACCAGCAACTGCATGTCGCCAGCGGTGGTGGTCAGCCCCGGTGTAATGCGGATGCTCGGTCCGCTGGCGGCGCCGTTACGCACCACGGTGAACAGGTTGTAATCATTGAGCAGGCGCTCCGCCATCGCTTGTTGATCGTCGTGCCGGGTGAAACGCAGCGATGTGATGCCGCAATACAGCCTTGGATCGTCTGGCGTCATGACTTCGATGCCCGGCAAGTGCCTTACCGCGCTGACCCACAGATTGCGCAGATAATTGACGCGAGCGCCTTTGGCCGGCGCACCGCCGAGGGAGCGGTGCTCCTCGAACACCAGTGGCAAGGTCATCAGTGCTGGAATGTTCGGCGTGCTGTACGACGTGCGCGCACGGATATCATTGGCCGGGTAATGCATTTCATCCATGTCCGGATCGATATCGATCAAGCGTTGCGGCGCGATATAGAGGAAGCCGAGGGTGAGCGGTGCGCCGATCCATTTGTGCAGGTTGAATCCGGCGAAAGAGATGCCGAGGGCATCAAGATCGAACTCGATCTGACCGAGTGCATGGGCGCCGTCGAGGATGACATCGACGCTATGCTCTTTGGCGAGCGCGGCGATGGCTTGAACCGGCATCACCAGACCGGTGCGGTGAGTGACGTGAGTCAGGGCCATCAGCTTGATCTTCGGGTGGCCGCTGAACGCTTCGCGGTAAGTCTCCACCAGGCTGTCGTAACTCGCTGGGTGCGCGTGGGCAATCTCGATCACCTCGGCGCCACGATGTCTGGCCAGCCAGCGCATGGCGCCTTTGACCGTGTCGTATTCCAGATCACTGATCAGCACCTGATCGCCCGGTTGCAAACGGTTGTAGTTGCGGATCAGCGACTGCAGGCCTTCGGTGGCGTTACGGGTGAAGGCTACGCTCTGCGCGCGCACACCGATCAGCTCGGCCAGTTGCGCACGGATATCGAGGTTGTCGTGCTGCTCGAAACGCTGGCGCACGTACACCGAATTGCTGGTGTTGATCAGCTCGATATTGCGCTGGTATTCCTCGATTACTGTGCGCGACATGCGCCCGAAGTAACCGTTTTCCAGGTTCACGGGACCGGGTTGAACGTCGTAACGGTCGGCGAACGTTTGCCAGAAGGCTTCGTCACGGGCACGGCGGGTGTTATCGGGCATGGTCGGCTGACTCTAGAGAGGAGGGCGCTTCAATGGCGCGGGGCAGGTTTGCCGTGTTTGGCGCGCAGCGGTTCGAGCAAGTCCGAGAGGCCGTTATGGTCGATCTCCTGCATCAGCGCGAGCAGGCCGCCGAGTTCGCCGTGAGGGAAACCTTCACGGGCAAACCAGTTCAGGTACGGCCCCGGGAGGTCAGCAATGATTCGGCCCTTGTACTTGCCGAAGGGCATTTCGCGGGTGATCAGCAGTTCGAGTTTTTCGGGATTCATCAGGGATTTCGTCTGGCTTCAAATCAGCTTGGAAAATACAGGCATTCTGCATGCAGGCCAAATGACAGATCATGCAAATAACCGTGATACAGATAGTTCACTTATCTTTAACTCATTGATAATTAAAGAAATTCTATAAATAAAAAAGCTGGCACGCACACTGCAATATCCCTTGCATCTTCAACCAATCGCAAGGAATTGAAAAATGACCGACATGAATAAAGAAGCCATCTCTGTACTCAATGACCTGATTGAAACCTGCAAGGACGGTCAGGAAGGGTTCAAGACTTGCGCCGAAGACATCAAACATCCAGAACTGAAAACCCTATTTGTCACCCGCTCTGCCGATTGCGCAACCGCTGCAGCAGAACTGCAGGCCGAAGTTCGCAAGCTGGGCGGCGATCCGGAAACTTCCACCAGCGTCAGCGGTGACCTGCACCGTCGTTGGGTCGACGTCAAAGCGATGTTCACCGGCAAGGATGAAGAAGCTGTGCTGAACGAAGCCGAGCGCGGTGAAGACCACGCACTGAAGGCCTACAAAGAAGCCCTCGAGAAAATCACCAAGCACAACCTGGTGGGTATTCGTGATCTGGTTGAACGCCAATACCACGGCGTACAACGCAACCACGACCAGGTGAAAGCCCTGCGTAACCAGGCTCGTGCTCGTTCGTAAGCGCTTTTCGGTTATAAAAAACGCCAGCTAGTCTGGCGTTTTTTTATGTCTGGGGGAAAGCCAAAGCAAGAGCCCCTCACCCTAGCCCTCTCCCGGAGGGAGAGGGGACTGATCCAGGTGTTCTGTCGAGGTACGCCGACCTGAAATATCCAGTCGAACTCAAGATCTGAAAACCACGGAGATCGGCTCCCTTTCCCCCTCGCCCCCCTGGGGGCGGTCCGACGTTTCGGGAGGGCTGGGGTGAGGGGGAAAAGCGCTCACTGACACACCACAAATCAATCAGCCAATGCTGATCGCCGGCAGCGTCGGCAACGTTACCGTCTGCTGCTTGCGCGGCGCCAGAATCTCCGCCTCACCATCCACTACCAACTCATCACGCTGGTTGAACACACGAGTGGCAATGCGCACACGAAACTTCGGCAGCTTCTCGAGAATTTCCAGACGCACGGTCAGCGTGTCACCGATCTTCACCGGTTTCTGAAAACTCATCTGCTGGCCAATATAAATAGTGCCCGGCCCAGGCAGTTCACAGGCCACCGCTGCACTGATCAAAGCACCGCTGAACATACCGTGAGCGATACGCTCCTTGAACATGCTCGCGGCGGCAAATTCGGCGTCAAGGTGCACCGGGTTGTGGTCGCCGGACATGGCGGCGAACAGTTGAATATCGCGTTCTTCGACGGTCTTGCTGTAGCTGGCGGTCTGGCCGACTTCGAGGGCTTCGTAAGGGATGTTGGTAACCTGGGTCATCGGTCTCGATTCCTGTGACGGATTCAGTGAATCCACAAAAAATTATTCGCTGCGCTGAGGGCGCGGATGGCTCAGGGCCTGATCGATCCAGGCCAGCACATCAGCGATCACTTCGTCGCGATTGGTTTCGTTGAACAATTCGTGCCGCGCCTGCGGGTAGATCTTCAGTTGCAGGTGCTGGCTGCCGGCCGTGCGCAAGGCATTGGCCAGATCTGTCAGACGCTTGCCTTCACTCACCGGATCACATTCGCCGCCGATTACCAGCAGCGGCAGGCCCGGGTCGATCTGCGCGAGATTGGACGCTTTGCTGATCTGCTGCAAGCCGCCGAGCAGGTCGATCCACAGTTGATTGGTGCAGCGAAAGCCACACAGCGGGTCGTTGGCGTACAAGTCGACCTCCGCCGGATCGCGGCTGAGCCAGTCGAAGCGTGTGCGCACCGGTTTGAATTGGTTATTGAACGAGCCGAACGACAGCCATTCGATCAGCGCACTGCGGCCCTTGCCACCCTGACGGAGTTTTTCCAGGCGGGCGATCTGCCGCGCAGCGCGGTACAGCGCAACGGGCTGAAAGTTGGAACCACTGAGAATCGCTCCGTGCAGACTGGCGCTGTGATGCAGCAAATAACCTTGGGCGATGTAACTGCCCATGCTGTGGCCCAGCAGGATGATCGGCACGCCGGGGTGCTGCTGGCCGATGTGCTGATTGAGGCTGGCCAGATCGCCGAGCACTTTGCACCAGCCATCGTCATCGGCGAAGTGGCCGAGGGTACCGTGATTGGCGGTTTTGCCATGTCCGCGTAAATCCGGCGCATACACGCCATATCCTTTGTCGCAAAACGTGTCGGCCAGTCGTGCGTAGCGGCCGCTGTGTTCCGCCATGCCGTGGGCCAGCAGGATCACCGCTTTCAACGGCGCCGCCGGCAGCCATTGATTGACGAACAGGCGGCTGCGGTCACTCGCGTCCAGCCATAGGGTGTCGTGGATCATGGCGATTCCTTTGCTCAGAGTCGGATCATTGTATAGCGCGTCTGATCAGCCCACGCCACGGCAGGAAGATTCACACGATCAATGACGGCTTTGCCCATATTTGCCTCAATGGCCATAACTGCTAGTGTCCGTGAAGCTCCGCTTTTTCAGAAATGACAGAAAGCGGCCCCGGATCAGCTCAGGTAAAGAGGATAAGAACAATGCAACCTGATTTCTGGAACGACAAACGCCCGGCCGGCGTACCGCTGGACATCGACATGGGAGAGTTCAAGTCGGTGATCGAGGTGTTCGAGCGTTCCTGCAAGAAGTTCGCTGATCGCCCGGCGTTCAGCAACATGGGCATCACCCTGACCTACGCTGAACTCGAGCGTCAGAGCGCCGCCTTCGCCGGTTACCTGCAGGCGCATACCGATCTGGTTCCGGGCGATCGCATTGCGGTGCAGATGCCCAACGTCCTGCATTACCCGATTGCCGTGTTCGGTGCACTGCGTGCCGGGCTGATCGTGGTCAACACCAACCCGCTGTACACCGCGCGGGAGATGCGCCATCAGTTCAAGGATTCCGGCGCACGAGCACTGGTGTACCTGAACATGTTCGGCCAGAAAGTCCAGGAAGTGCTGCCCGACACCGACATTCAATACCTGATCGAAGCGAAGATGGGCGACCTGATGCCCACTGCCAAGGGTTGGCTGGTCAACACCGTGGTCAGTAAAGTGAAGAAAATGGTCCCGGCGTATTCGCTGCCGCAGGCGATCTCCTTCAAAAGTGCACTGCGCATGGGCCGTGGCCTTGGGGTCAAGCCGCTGAAGGTCGGTCTCGACGACATCGCCGTGCTGCAATACACCGGCGGCACCACCGGCCTGGCCAAAGGCGCGATGCTCACTCACGGCAATCTGGTGGCGAACATGCAGCAAGTGCGCGCCTGTCTCGCGCAACTCGGCCCGGACGGCCAGCCGCTGCTGCGCGAAGGCCAGGAAGTGATGATTGCGCCGCTGCCGCTGTATCACATCTATGCGTTCACGGCGAACTGCATGTGCATGATGGTTTCCGGCAACCACAACGTGCTGATCACCAACCCGCGCGACATTGCCGGCTTCATCAAGGAGTTGAAGAACTGGCGCTTCTCGGCGCTGCTGGGCTTGAACACCTTGTTCGTGGCGCTGATGGATCACGCGGATTTCAAGACCCTCGATTTCTCCAGTCTGAAGCTCACCAACTCCGGCGGCACCGCGCTGGTCAAGGCCACCGCCGAGCGCTGGGAGCAAATAACCGGTTGCCGCATCACCGAAGGTTACGGCCTCACCGAAACTTCACCGGTGGCCTGTACCAACCCGTACGGCGATCAATCGCGTCTGGGCACGGTCGGTTTGCCGGTACCGGGCACGTTGCTGAAAGTCATCAACGATGACGGTGTCGAACAGCCGATGGGCGAGCGCGGCGAGTTGTGCATCAAGGGCCCGCAGATCATGAAGGGCTACTGGCACAAACCGGAAGCCACCGCCGAAGTGCTGGATGCCGAGGGCTGGTTCAAGTCCGGTGACATTGCGGTGATCGATCCGGACGGTTTTGTGCGAATCGTCGATCGCAAGAAGGACATGATCATCGTCTCCGGTTTCAACGTGTACCCCAATGAAATCGAAGACGTGGTGATGGCGCATCCGAAAGTCGCCAATTGCGCAGTGATCGGCGTGCCGGACGAGCGCTCGGGCGAGGCGGTGAAGTTGTTTGTGGTGGCGCGGGAAACGGGGGTCAGTCTTGAAGAGCTCAAAGCCTACTGCAAAGAGAATTTCACCGCTTACAAAGTGCCGAAACACATTGTGTTGCGTGAGTCATTGCCGATGACGCCTGTCGGGAAAATTCTGCGGCGCGAGTTGCGCGATATCGCTTAAAGACCAGCAGCAAAAAGATCGCAGCCTGCGGCAGCTCCTACCTTGGAATACATTTCCTGTAGGAGCTGCCGAATGCTGCGATCTTTTGCTTTAAGTCCCCGAAAACCGGGGCTTTAAGGTTGTTCTAGGATTTTTGCTCTAAAATGACTGCTAGATAGTCTTGAGTCATGATAATGACTGTAGGGGCCGCTTTTGGCTCTAGTCGACCCTTGGCAAAGCTGCTACTCTCGGCGCGCTTTGTGACTTCTCGGCCTATATAAAAGCCAGATTCACCAATACCAAACACACACCAATAATAATCGCATCAAATGCGGTGAAGAATTCGCGTTGCTGAGGAGTGGGCTTCCATGATCGAAGACTTTTGGAAGGATAAATACCCGGCTGGAATTGCTGCCGACATCAATCCGGACGAGTATCCGAACATTCAGGCAGTGTTGAAGCAATCCTGCCAACGCTTCGCCAACAAACCGGCTTTCAGCAACCTGGGCAAGACAATCACCTACGGTGAATTGTACGAATTGTCCGGTGCGTTTGCCGCGTATCTGCAACAGCATACCGATTTGCAGCCCGGCGATCGAATCGCCGTGCAACTGCCCAACGTTCTGCAGTACCCGGTGGCCGTCTTCGGTGCGATCCGCGCCGGGCTGATCGTGGTCAACACCAACCCGCTGTACACCGCGCGGGAAATGGAACACCAATTCAATGACTCCGGCGCCAAGGCGCTGGTGTGCCTGGCGAACATGGCGCACCTGGCCGAAGCCGTGGTGCCGAAAACCGGCGTCAAACACGTTATCGTCACTGAAGTCGCCGACCTGTTGCCGCCGATCAAGCGTCTGCTGATCAACAGCGTCATCAAGTACGTGAAAAAAATGGTGCCGGCCTATCACCTGCCCAAAGCCGTCAAGTTCAACGACGTGTTGAGCAAGGGCCAGGGCCAGCCGGTGGCCGAAGCCAATCCGCACAGCGGCGACGTTGCGGTGCTGCAATACACTGGCGGCACTACTGGCGTGGCCAAAGGCGCGATGCTGACCCATCGCAACCTTGTCGCCAACATGCTGCAGTGCAAAGCGCTGATGGGCTCCAACCTCAATGAAGGTTGCGAAATCCTGATCACGCCGCTGCCGCTGTACCACATCTATGCGTTCACCTTTCATTGCATGGCGATGATGCTGATCGGCAACCACAACATCCTGATCAGCAACCCGCGCGACCTGCCGGCGATGGTCAAGGAACTGTCGAAGTGGAAGTTCAGCGGTTTCGTCGGCCTGAACACGCTGTTTGTGGCGCTGTGCAACAACGAAGGTTTCCGCAAGCTGGATTTCTCTGCGCTGAAAGTCACCTTGTCCGGCGGCATGGCCCTGCAACTGGCTGCTGCCGAGCGCTGGAAAGCGGTGACCGGTTGCGCTATCTGTGAAGGTTACGGCATGACCGAAACCAGTCCGGTGGCCACGGTCAACCCGATCCAGAACATCCAGATCGGCACCATCGGTATTCCGGTGCCATCGACACTGTGCAAAGTCATCGACGATGCGGGTGTCGAGCAGCCGTTGGGTGAAATCGGCGAGCTGTGCGTCAAGGGCCCGCAAGTGATGAAGGGTTACTGGCAGCGTCAGGAAGCCACCGATGAAATGCTCGACAGCGAAGGCTGGCTGAAGACCGGTGACATCGCGCTGATCCAGCCGGACGGCTACATGCGCATCGTCGATCGCAAGAAAGACATGATTCTGGTCTCCGGTTTCAACGTCTACCCGAACGAACTGGAAGACGTGCTGGCGACCCTGCCGGGCGTGTTGCAGTGCGCGGCCATCGGCGTGCCGGACGAGAAGTCGGGCGAGGCGATCAAGATCTTCATCGTTGCCAAGCCGGGCGTCACGCTGACCAAGGAAACGGTGATGGAGCACATGCGCGCCAACGTCACCGGCTACAAGGTGCCGCGTTCGGTGGAATTCCGCGATGCGCTGCCGACCACCAACGTCGGCAAGATCCTGCGCCGCGAGTTGCGTGATGAAGAGCTGAAGAAGATCAAGGCCAAGTCCGCCGCCTAAAACACGAAGCCCCGCAGATGCGGGGCTTTTTGTTGGTGTATGCGGGGGAGTTTGCAGTGTCCGGTAAATCCTACCCCCTCACCCCAACCCTCCCGAAACGTCGGACCGCCCCCAGGGGGGCGAGGGGGAAGGGAGCCGATCGGGGGCTGTTCAGAACCTGAGTTCGACTCGATATCTCAGGTCGGCGTACCTTGCCCAGACACCTCGGTCAGTCCCCTCTCCCTCCGGGAGAGGGCTAGGGTGAGGGCTATTGACGGAACGGCGCGAAATTCACATTAGTCCCCGCCGGGCGCATGTCCTGCAGATACGAATCCTTGTCCGCACTCAATTCCAGGCTCAATGCCGCTTTACGCTTGCCTTCGTTGCGAATCACCAGCCCTTCAAGCTTTTCACGCAGGAACACCGTCGGCACTTTCAGGTGCAGCAGTTCGTCAGTGGCCGGCGTGTGCATCAGCAAGTGAATCCACTCGTACTGACCGATGGCCAAACGCGACACTGGCAGGTCGAACCACCAGATGTTGCGGTTACGGTTCAGTTCGGCGAAATGGCAGTTGTTGGTGCCGAGCACGGCACCGCCCAGTTCCTTGTTGCGTCGGGCGATGGCCTGCGTTTTATCGAGTTTCATAACATTCCTGCGGGATCAGTTCCTGGCGATTGGCGCCCATATGTTGCGCATTCTCGGGGCTACGCACGCAAACATAAAGCCCAACCTGCACGCCACGACGAAATGAACCCCTGAAAATAAATGAAACTTGGCGCAAACCCGGCCAGTCAATCATTACGTACTGACTTTTCCCCCTAATTGCACCAAGGAGAAACACCATGAGTAGCACAGGCGATAAAGTAAAAGGCATGGCCAACGAAGCGGTCGGCAACGTTAAGCAAGGCGTCGGTAAAGCCACCGACAACAGCAAGCTGCAGGCCGAAGGCAAGATTCAAGAGAAAAAAGGTGAGGCCCAGCAAGCGGTCGGCAAAGCCAAGGACGCGGTCAAAAAAGGCGTCGACAAGGCGTAATTCAGCCTTGAACGAAAGACAAGAACGGCCATCCAAGGATGGCCGTTTTTGTGTCGAAATTCTGCAGAGACCCGGCAAGGTTCGCCAAACAGGCTACCTTGATGTAAAAAACGGCCCCTGAGTCGCCACGACTTCAACCTGTATTGCGGCGAAAGGAGACGCGAATGATTTTTCCGGACATGAAAGGTCTGCCCCTGCACCGGGTGATGGTGCGCACGGTCACTGAATTCGTCGACGACGAGATGTCGACCTACGCCTCGGCACTGGCCTACCAGATGCTGTTCTCGCTGTTCCCGTTCATTCTGTTTCTGATTGCCCTGATCGGTTTCCTGCACCTGCCGGACTTCTTCTCCTGGCTGCGCCTGCAATCGGAACTGGTCCTGCCGCCACAGGCGCTGGAGCAGGTCAATCCGGTGATCGACCAGTTGCAGCAGTCCAAGGGTGGCTTGCTTTCAGTCGGTATCGTTATCGCCCTGTACACCGCTTCCGCGGGCGTGCGCTTGATGATGAGCGCGATGAACGCCGCGTACGACGTGGTCGAGGGCCGGCCGATCTGGAAGCGTTTCCCGCTGTCGATTGTCTACACCGTCGGCATTGCCGGCATGCTGCTGGTGGCCGCCGCGCTGATGGTGCTCGGGCCGCAAGTGATGGGCTGGATCGCCGCGCAGGTGGGTCTGGAAGACTTCATCGTCACCGTGTGGACGATTGCGCGCTGGCCGGTGATCGTGATTCTGATGATGGTCGCCGTGGCACTGATCTACTACGTCATGCCCGACGTCAAACAGGAGTTCCGCTTCATCACCCCCGGTTCGGTGCTGGCCGTGGTGGTGTGGATCATCGCCTCGTTGGGGTTCGCGTTCTACGTGAAAACCTTCGCCAACTACAACGCGATGTATGGCAGCATCGGGGCGATTATCGTGCTGTTGCTGTATTTCTACATTTCCGCCGCGGTGCTGTTGCTTGGCGCCGAGATGAATGCGGTGATCGAGCACATGTCCAGCGAGGGCAAGGATGCGGGTGAGAAAGTCCCCGGCGAACTCGATGAACATCCCAAACAACACGTCTCGGGCCTGGGCCGCGATCATTCGCTCAAGCCGGACACTGACGAAGTCTGATCATGATTCGTGAAATTCTGAAAATGGGCGACGAGCGCCTGCTGCGTATCGCCCCGCCCGTGCCGGCCGAGATGTTCGACAGCCCTGAGCTGTGGCAACTGATCGACGACATGTTCCAGACCATGGAAAGCGTCGGTGGTGTCGGCCTGGCTGCGCCGCAGATCGGTGTCGATCTGCAACTGGTGATCTTTGGTTTCGAACACAGCGAACGTTACCCGGACGCTGAAGCGGTGCCGCAGACGATCCTGATCAATCCACTGATCACACCGTTGAGTCCGCTGACGGAAGAGGGCTTTGAAGGCTGTCTGTCGGTACCGGGGTTGCGCGGTGCGGTGGATCGTTATCAGCAGATTCGCTATGAAGGGTTTGATCCGAAGGGCGAGCCGATTGTGCGCACTGCGTCGGGCTTCCACGCACGGGTTGTGCAGCACGAATGCGATCACCTGATCGGTCGGTTGTACCCGTCGCGGATCACCGACTTCACTAAGTTCGGTTTTACCGAAGTGATGTTCCCGGACCTCGATCCCACAGCAGACGACTAATCCCCGAGAACACCACAATCCCCGTGTAGGAGTGAGCCGGC
>NZ_CATKQE010000007.1:0-152061 GCF_949767845.1 Pseudomonas sp. IT-232MI5 | reverse complement strand
GCAGCGAAGGAACCCCGAGCCCTAGCGAGCGGGCCGTACGTAGGAGCAAGCGTTTTTGGTTACTTTTGAGGCGTTTGTCAAAAGTGACCCGCCGTAAGGGCGGAACCCTAAGCAGCCGTTACCGCAGCAACGGATATACACACAAGTGCTAGATATGCCGAGATAGACGCTTCAACAGGAAAAACGATATTTCCGCCACCCCCCCCGCCCCAGCTACTCTTCCACGATTACCACCGCCGATTCCCCGGGGACCCCATGCCAAGATCCACCCTAAAACCGCTCTTGATCTCCCTCGCACTAACCGCCATAGCCCCGATCGCCAACGCCGCCACAACCCTGGTCTACTGCTCCGAAGCCAGCCCCGCCGGCTTCGACCCCAGCCAATACACCAGCGGCACCGACTTCGACGCCTCCGCCGAAACCGTCTTCAACCGCCTCACCCAATTCAAACGCGGCGGCACCGACATCGAACCCGGCCTGGCAACAAAATGGGATATCTCCCCGGATGGCCTGCAATACACCTTCCACCTGCGCCAAAACGTAAAATTCCACACCACCGACTACTTCACCCCCACTCGAGACTTCAACGCCGACGACGTCCTCTTCACCTTCCAGCGCCTGCTCGACCCGGAAAACGCCTTCCGCAAGGCCTACCCCGCCGAATCCCCATACTTCACCGACATGGGCCTCAACACCACGATCAAATCAGTAGAAAAACTCGACGAGCAAACCGTGCGCTTCAACCTCAACAACGTCGACGCCGCGTTCGTGCAAAACCTCGCCATGAGCTTCGCCTCCGTGCAATCAGCCGAATACGCCAACCAACTGTTGAAAGAAGGCAAAGCCGCCGACCTCAACCAGAAGCCGATCGGCACCGGCCCGTTCGTGTTCAAGCGCTACCAGAAGGACTCACAAATCCGCTACGCCGCCAATACGGCCTACTGGAAACCCGAAGACCTCAAAATCGATAACCTGATTTTCTCCATCACCCCGGACGCCGCCGTGCGCCTGCAAAAACTCAAGGCCGGCGAATGCCAGGTCAGCGGCTACCCACGCCCGGCCGACATCGAAGTGATGGAAAAAGACCCGAACCTGCGCGTGCTCAAACAGGCCGGTTTCAACCTCGGCTTCCTCGCCTACAACACCACCCACGCGCCACTCGACCAGCTCAAAGTGCGGCAGGCGTTGGACATGGCCATCGACAAACCGGCAATCATCAAAGCCGTCTACCAAAGCGCCGGCCAGTTGGCGCAAAACGCCTTGCCGCCGGCGCAATGGTCGTATGACCCGAACATCAAGGACGCTCCCTACGACCCGGCAAAAGCACGGGTGCTACTGAAAGAAGCAGGGGTTGCGCCGGGTACAACCATCAACCTCTGGGCGATGACAGTGCAGCGCGCCTCGAACCCGAACGCGCGGATGTCGGCGCAGATGATCCAGCAGGATTGGGAGAAAATCGGCATCAAGGCCAACATCGTCAGCTACGAATGGGGCGAGTACATCAAGCGCGCGAAAAATGGCGAACACGACGCGATGATCTATGGTTGGACAGGTGACAACGGTGACCCGGACAACTGGCTTGGCGTGCTCTACAGCTGCGCGGCGGTAAAAGGCAGCAACTACGCCAAATGGTGCGATCCGGCCTACGACAAACTGGTGCAACAGGCCAAGTTGTCCACCGACAAAGCACAGCGGGTAAAACTGTATCAACAGGCGCAACTGATCCTTAAACAGCAAGTGCCGATCACACCGATTGCCAACTCCACGGTGTTTCAGCCGCTGCGCAAGGAAGTTACTGACTTCCGGATCAGCCCGTTCGGTCTAACCCCCTTCTATGGCGTGGGTATAAATAAGTAACACCGAGCCCCAAGGCGGCGCGCACAACGTGACCAACGCACCGTTTTGGGGCTTCATTTGCACCGTAAAAACCACCCGCAAACGGTCAAATGCGTCAGAAGTTATACAGATGCGACATTAAGGTACGTTCGTGCCACGCTTTGAGGCCGGCAGTCACTCTGGATCTTGCAATGGGTATGGCCCCTGCATAAGTATCCGCAGGCACGACTCACGAGGTCGTACCTCACAACTAAAAAATGACAACAAATCATGAGGCCAACATGCTTAAACACGCGGTCATTCCGTTTTTAGTCGGCGCAGGCTTGTTAGCCTCCGCACCTTTCGCATCCGCTGCGACTAACCTGGTGTTCTGCTCCGAAGGCAGCCCGGCCGGTTTCGACCCAGGCCAGTACACCACCGGAACCGACTTCGACGCCTCAGCCGAAACCATGTTCAACCGTCTGACCCAGTTCGAGCGCGGCGGCACCGCCGTGATTCCTGGTCTGGCGACCAAGTGGGACATTTCCGATGACGGCCTGACGTACACCTTCCACCTGCGTGAAGGCGTCAAGTTCCACACCACCCCGTATTTCAAGCCGACTCGTGAGTTCAACGCCGACGACGTACTGTTCACCTTCAATCGCATGATTAACAAGGATGACCCGTTCCGTAAGGCGTACCCGACCGAATTCCCGTACTTCACCGACATGGGGATGGACACCAACATCACCAAGATCGATAAAGTCGACGATCACACCGTCAAGTTCACTTTGAAAGAAGTGGATGCCGCGTTCATCCAGAACATGGCCATGAGCTTCGCCTCGGTACAGTCCGCCGAGTACGCTGCCCAGCTGCTCAAGGAAGGCAAGGCTGCCGACATCAACCAGAAGCCGATCGGCACTGGCCCGTTCGTGTTCAAGAGCTACCAGAAAGACTCCAACATCCGTTACACCGGCAACAAGGACTACTGGAAGCCTGAAGACGTGAAGATCGACAACCTGATCTTCGCCATCACCACCGACCCGTCGGTACGTATTCAGAAGCTGAAAAAGAACGAGTGCCAGGTCACCCTGTTCCCGCGTCCGGCCGACCTGAAAGCGCTGAAAGAAGACAAAACCCTGAAAATGCCTGACCAGGCTGGTTTCAACCTGGGTTACATCGCCTACAACGTGATGGACAAGGTCAAGGGCAGCAACGAGGCCAACCCGCTGGCAGACCTGCGCGTTCGTCAGGCGCTGGACATGGCCGTGAACAAGCCGCAAATCATTGATTCGGTTTATCAGGGCGCAGGCCAACTGGCCGTCAACGCCATGCCGCCGACCCAATGGTCTTACGACACCACCATCAAAGATGCCAAGTACGATCCTGAGAAAGCCAAACAGCTGCTCAAGGAAGCCGGCGTCAAGGAAGGTACCGAGATCGTGCTGTGGGCGATGCCGGTGCAGCGTCCGTACAACCCGAACGCCAAACTGATGGCTGAAATGCTCCAGTCCGACTGGGCCAAGATCGGCTTGAAAGTGAAGATCACCAGCTACGAGTGGGGCGAGTACATCAAACGCTCCAAAGGTGGCGAGAACCAGGCCATGATCATTGGCTGGAGCGGTGACAATGGTGATCCGGACAACTGGCTGAACGTGCTGTTCGGTTGCGACTCGCTCAGCGGCAACAACTTCTCCAAGTGGTGCGACAAGAAGTTCGACGGCCTCGTCAAAGAAGCCAAACGCACGACCGACCAGGCCAAGCGCACCGAACTGTACAAACAGGCGCAACACGTCCTCAAAGATGCAGTCCCGATGACACCTATCGCCCACTCGACGGTGTACCAACCCATGCGCGCCAACGTGCAGGATTTCAAGATCAGCCCATTCGGCTTGAATTCCTTCTACGGCGTCAGCGTCAGCAAATAAGGCACTGCAACGGCGACGTTTATAACGTCGCCGTTGTTTTACCTGCCGGGAAGTTAGGAAATTGCCTACAGCCAATTCCACTGTGGATTACCGCAGCGGTATAGGACGCGTCGCCTTTTCCTACGAGCTTTAAGGCATTTACGCATTTACTGCCAGAACCGCGGCCCCTACCGTCGGGTACTGACCAGTGTCTGCGTGGGCCACCGGTTTGCCGTACGCACTGGATTGAGCTCGATGCAGCCAAAACGTCTCCGGATGAGACGACGGCGCATTGAACAACACTAAAAAAGAGGGAGCGTCATGCGCCATACCTTGATTTATTCCGCATTGTTGGCGGCCGGCCTGTTGGCCGCCTCGTCCGCCAGTTTCGCCGCCAGCAAAAGTCTGGTGTTCTGCTCTGAAGGCAGCCCGGCGGGCTTTGATACCGCGCAATACACGACGGCCACCGATAACGACGCCGCCGAACCGATCTACAACCGACTGGTCGAGTTCGAAAAAGGCGCGACTAATGTCGTCCCGGGCCTGGCAACCACGTGGGATATTTCCGAGGATGGTCTCAAGTACACCTTTCACCTGCGTGAAGGTGTGAAATTTCATACAACGCCGTACTTCAAGCCGACCCGCGACTTCAACGCCGACGACGTGTTGTTCACGTTTAATCGCATGCTCGATGCACAGCAACCTTTCCGTAAGGCTTATCCCACCGAATTCCCGTATTTCAACGGGATGAGCCTGAACAAGAACATCGCCAAGGTCGAGAAGACCGGGCCGCTGACCGTGGAGTTCACGCTCAACAGCGTCGACGCAGCGTTCATTCAGAATATCGCCATGAGCTTCGCCGCCATCCTGTCCGCCGAATACGCCGACAAACTGCTGGCCGAAGGCAAGCCAAGCGACATCAACCAGAAACCGATCGGCACCGGGCCGTTCGTGTTCAAGAGTTATCAGAAAGACTCGAACATTCGTTACACCGGTAATAAACATTACTGGGATCCGAGCCGGGTCAAACTCGACAACCTGATCTTCGCGATCAACACCGACGCCTCGGTGCGCGTACAGAAGCTCAAGGCCGGCGAATGCCAGATTACCCTGCATCCGCGCCCTGCCGATGTCGAAGCGCTGAAGGCCGATCCAAAACTGCAGCTGATCTCCAAGCCGGGTTTCAACCTCGGCTACATCGCCTATAACGTCCGCCACAAGCCCTTCGACCAGCTCGAAGTGCGCCAGGCGCTGGACATGGCGGTGAATAAACAAGGAATTCTCAACGCTGTTTATCAGGGCGCCGGTCAACTGGCCGTCAACGCCATGCCGCCGACCCAGTGGTCCTACGACGACAGCATCAAAGACGCCGCCTACAACCCGGAAAAAGCCAAAGAGCTGCTCAAGGCTGCCGGCGTTAAAGAAGGCACCGAGATCACCCTGTGGGCGATGCCGGTGCAGCGCCCGTATAACCCGAACGCCAAACTGATGGCCGAAATGCTCCAGGCGGACTGGGCCAAGATCGGTCTGAAAGTGAAGATCGTCAGCTACGAATGGGGCGAGTACATCAAGCGCACCAAAAATGGCGAGCACGACATCAGCCTGATCGGCTGGACCGGTGACAACGGGGATCCGGACAACTGGCTCGGCACGCTGTACAGCTGCGATGCCATCGGCGGCAACAACTACTCCATGTGGTGCGACCCGGCTTACGACAAGCTGATCAAACAGGCCAAGGTCGTCACCGACCGCGACCAACGCACCGTGCTCTATAAACAGGCCCAGCAATTGCTTAAACAGCAAGTGCCGATCACGCCTGTCGCCCACTCGACGGTCAACCAGCCGTTAAGCGCGAGGATCGAAGGGTTCAAAGTCAGCCCGTTCGGTCGCAACGTGTTCTCGGGTGTCGGTATCGATTAAACCAGATGATTAGCCGCAACGCTGGGGGGCGCTGTCTAGCCCCTCACGCAAGCGCTTTGCCGAAATTCGCCAATCCGGCTTTTTGCAAACGTTTGCGATGTGTGAACGAGTTCTAAACCAATAACCGGCATACCAAAAAAAGCCGGCATAAAAAGAAAGTAAAGGAGCTTCACCCATGAAACTGAGCAGCACCGCGATACTGGCTCTGGCCATCAGCAGCGTCACCGCCACGGCGTACGCAGAAACCCAAAGCCAGGCGTTCACTCCAGTAACCGTCAACGAGAAGAGCGCCCAGGCCGAGGCCACCGGTTTCCTCGAAGGTCAATCGATCAGCGGCTCGACCCGCAACTGGTACGCCAACGAGCAACTCAAGCGCGGCGGCAAGTTCGCCTATCGCAAGAACGGCCAATCGACCGAAACCGACCGCCGCATCAACTGGGTGCAAGGCACGATCATCAAGTACAACTCGGGCTTCACCGAAGGTACTGTCGGTTTCAGCACCGAAGTGGCGGCCTACAACGCCATCGCTCTTGAGCGTGACCGCGAGAACCTCGCCTCCAACAACGGCGGCGCACCGGGCACTCGTCCAGGCGCAGGCAACAACCGTACGCTGACCAAAGAAGGCGGTGACGCTCAAGGTCAATGGAGCAAAGTGGGCCTGGCCAACATCAAGGCACGTATCTCCAATACCACCCTGACCGCCGGCCGCATGAACTTCAGCAGCCCGCAGGTCGACGTGATCGGCAACCGTCCGCTGCCGTCGAGCTTCGAAGGTATCGCGATCCACAGCGAAGAGCTGAACAACCTCTCGTTCGACCTGGCAACGTTCGACCGCGTCTCGCCTCGTACCGAAGAGAGCCTCAGCAAGTTCCGCTCCGAATACGGCAACATCGACGCCGAAGCTGACCACGTGAATACCGCCGGTATCTCGTACCAGCCGTTCGCCAGCCTGACCACCAGCCTGTGGGGCACCCAGGCTGAAGACCTGTGGAACCAGTACTACTTCGGCGCCACCCACGTGCTGGGTGACAGCTCGATCCTCAGCCTGACCACCGGCCTGAACTACTACAAGACTGTCGACGAAGGCAAAAAACTGCTGGGCGACATCGACAACGACACCTACTCGCTGTCGTTCGGCCTGACTCACCTGGCACACACCCTGACCTTCTCGTATCAGGAAGTGAACGGTAACGAGTACTTCGACTACCTGCACGAAACCAACGGTATCTACCTGGCCAACTCCCTGCTCTCGGACTTCAACGGCCCGAACGAGAAGTCCTTCCAGGTTTCCTACGGCATCAACATGGCCGAATACGGTGTACCGGGCCTGAAGTTCAACATCTACCAGGCGCGCGGCTGGGGCATCGACGGCACTCACTACAAAGGTGGCGGCTACGACGGTGTGCAATCGATGGACGGCGAGCACCACTATGAATACGGCATCGGTGCAACCTATGCCGTACAGAGCGGGCCACTCAAAGCCACTACGATTCGCGGCACTTACACCGCTCACCGCGCCAGCGAAAACCAGGCTGACGGCAGCATCAACGAGTTCCGTCTCGTGACCACGATTCCATTCAACATCCTGTAAAAAACGCCAACCGACGGCTGACTCATGATGAGTCGGCCGTTCGGTTTTTTGTCTTCAACCGATTGCAGAGGGTTATCGATGAAAATGCTTCCCCTACGTGCGGCCATCGCGGCTGCGTTGCTGAGTGTCGCTGTTGGCGTCTCGGCCAAACCCTTGGTGGTCTGCACCGAAGCCAGTCCGGAAGGCTTCGATATGGTCCAGTACACAACTGCAGTCACGGCGGACGCTGTGGCCGAAACCATCTTCAACCGCCTGGCTGACTTCAAGCCCGGCACCACTGAAGTGATCCCGGCTCTCGCCGAGTCCTGGGACATCAGCGAAGACGGCCTGACCTACACGTTCCACCTGCGCAAAGGCGTCAAGTTTCACACCACCGAATATTTCAAGCCGACCCGCGACATGAACGCCGACGACGTGGTCTGGAGCTTCCAGCGTCAACTGGACCCGAATCACCCGTGGCACAAACTGTCGAGCGTGGGCTTCCCGTACTTTGAGAGCATGGGCTTCAAGGAACTGCTCAAAAGCGTAGAAAAAGTCGACGACAACACGGTCAAGTTCACCCTGACCCGCCGCGAAGCGCCGTTCCTGGCCGACATCGCGATGGCGTTCTCCTCGATCTACCCGGCCGAATACGCCGACCAATTGCTCAAAGCCAACAAGACCGGCGACCTCAACAACAAGCCGATCGGCACCGGCCCGTTCATCTTCCAGCGCTACGCCAAGGATGCGCAGGTGCGCTTCAAGGCCAACCCGGAGTATTTCCGTGGCAAGCCGCCAGCCGATGCGTTGATCCTGGCGATCGCCACCGACAACAACGTGCGCCTGCAGAAGCTCAAGGCCAACGAATGCCAGATCGCGCTGTATCCAAAACCGGATGACATCCCGAGCATCAAGAAAGACGCCAAGCTCAAGGTCGATGAACTGAACGCGATGACCGTTTCGTACATCGCCATGAACACCCAGCACAAATACATGAGCGACGTGCGCGTGCGTAAGGCGATCGATATCGCCTTCGACAAAGCCGCTTACGTCAACGCGCTGTTTGGCCCGGGCAATGCGACCGTCGCGGTCAACCCGTACCCGGACACGCTGCTGGGCTACAACCACGACCTGAAGAACCCGCCACGCGACCTCGACAAGGCCCGTGCCCTGCTCAAGGAAGCCGGGGTTCCGGAAGGCACCGTGTTTACCCTGTTTACCCGCAACGGCGGCGGTCCGACCAACCCCAACCCGATGCTCGGTGCGCAAATGATGCAGGCTGACCTGGCGAAAGTCGGGATCAAGATCGACATTCGCGTGATGGAATGGGGCGAAATGCTCAAACGCGCCAAGGCCGGTGAGCACGACATGGTGTCTGCCGGATGGGCGGGCGACAACGGCGACCCGGATAACTTCCTGACGCCTATGCTCAGTTGCGAAGCTGCCAAGAACGGCGAAAACTACGCGCGCTGGTGCAACGAGAAATTCCAGGCACTGCTCGACGAAGCACGGGCTAAAGTAGATCCGGCCGAACGCGCGAAACTCTACGAGCAGGCTCAGGTCCTGTTTAATCAGGATCAACCGTGGATCAGCATGGCCCACACGCGGATGTTTACTGCAATGCGCAACAACGTAGAGGGCTATCACATCAGCCCTCTCACCACTAATAACTTCGCCACCACCCAGGTGAAGTAGATAAGAAACTCCCGGTGTTCCTGACCCCAGGGACACCGGGCACGCCTAACCGGCTGATGAGGTACCACACAAGATGTTTAGTTTTATTGCCCGCCGACTGGGGTTATTGATCCCCACGTTTTTCGGCATCACCTTGCTGACTTTCGCGTTGATTCGCATGATTCCGGGCGACCCCGTGGAAGTGATGATGGGCGAACGTCGGGTCGACCCCGAAATGCACGCTCAGGCAATGGAACGCCTAGGTCTGAACAAGCCACTGTATGCCCAGTATCTGGACTACATCGGCAAACTGGCTCAAGGCGATCTCGGCGAATCCCTGCGTACGCGTGAAAGCGTATGGACCGAGTTCACCTCTCTCTTTCCGGCGACCCTGGAACTGTCCATGGCCGCCCTGCTGTTCGCCGGCATTCTGGGCCTTCTGGCCGGGGTGATCGCGGCACTCAAGCGAGGATCGCTGTTCGACCACGGGGTGATGGGCATCTCCCTCGCGGGGTATTCGATGCCGATCTTCTGGTGGGGCCTGATCCTGATCATGTTCTTCTCGGTGAGCCTGGGCTGGACCCCGGTTTCCGGACGGATCGACCTGCTCTACGACATCGAGCCGCGCACCGGTTTCATGCTCATCGACACGCTGCTGGCCGATGACGTCGGTGCGTTCTTCGATGCCCTGCATCACCTGATCCTGCCGGCCATCGTGCTCGGCACCATTCCGCTGGCAGTGATCGCGCGGATGACCCGTTCGTCGATGCTCGAAGTGCTGCGTGAAGACTACATCCGCACCGCCAAGGCCAAGGGCCTGTCGCCGTCGCGCGTGGTGTTCGTCCACGGCCTGCGTAACGCGCTGATTCCGGTACTCACCGTGGTCGGTCTGCAAGTCGGCACCCTGCTGGCCGGTGCGGTCCTGACCGAAACCATCTTCTCCTGGCCCGGCATCGGTAAATGGCTGATCGAAGCCATCGGCGCCCGGGACTACCCGGTTGTGCAAAACGGCATCCTGTTAATCGCCTGCCTGGTGATTCTGGTCAACTTCGTAGTGGACATCCTCTACGGCTTTGCCAACCCACGCATCCGTCATCAGCGCTGAGGTCAATAACCATGAGCACTCCAACATCCTCAGTAGCCACCGCCGCCGCCAACGCGGATCAAAGCCTGCTGTACCCGTCGCCGTACAAAGAATTCTGGCAAGCCTTCTCGAAGAACAAGGGCGCAGTTGCTGGCCTGCTGTTCATGTTGCTGATCATTTTCTGCGCGCTGTTCGCGCCGTGGGTCGCGCCGCATAACCCGAGCGAGCAATACCGTGACTTCCTGCTGACGCCACCGGCGTGGCTGGAAGGCGGACAGATGCAATTCCTGCTCGGCACCGATGAACTGGGGCGTGACCTGCTATCGCGCCTGATCCAGGGTTCGCGCCTGTCGCTGCTGATCGGTTTGTCGTCGGTGGTGATGTCGCTGATTCCGGGGATCCTGCTCGGTCTGTTCGCCGGGTTCTTCCCGAAGATGATCGGCCCGACCATCATGCGTCTGATGGACATCATGCTGGCCCTGCCGTCGCTGCTGCTGGCTGTGGCGATTGTCGCCATCCTCGGCCCTGGCCTGATCAACACCGTGATCGCCATTGCTGTGGTTTCGCTGCCGTCCTACGTGCGTCTGACCCGTGCCGCCGTGATGGGCGAACTGAACCGCGACTACGTGACCGCCGCGCGCCTGGCCGGTGCCGGTCTGCCACGTCTGATGTTCATCACCGTGCTGCCGAACTGCATGGCGCCGCTGATCGTTCAGGCAACTTTGAGCTTCTCCTCGGCGATTCTCGATGCCGCCGCGTTGGGCTTCCTCGGCCTTGGCGTACAACCGCCAACCCCTGAGTGGGGCACCATGCTGGCCTCGGCCCGCGACTACATCGAACGCGCCTGGTGGGTAGTCAGTCTGCCTGGTTTGACCATTTTGCTCAGCGTGCTGGCAATCAACTTGATGGGCGACGGTCTGCGCGATGCGCTGGACCCGAAACTCAAGAACGCCGCCTGAGGAGATTCCCATGTCACTGCTAGAAATCAAGAATCTCAACGTTCGCTTCGGCGACAAGACCGCGACCCCGGTGGTCGACGGCCTCGACCTGAAAGTCGACAAAGGCGAAGTACTGGCCATCGTCGGCGAGTCGGGTTCGGGTAAATCCGTGACCATGATGGCGCTGATGGGCCTGATCGAGCATCCCGGCATCGTCACCGCCGACTCGCTCAGCTTCGACGGCAAAGACATGCTCAAGCTGAGCAACCGTCAGCGTCGGCAAATCGTCGGCAAAGACCTGTCGATGGTCTTTCAGGACCCGATGACCGCACTGAACCCGAGCTACACCGTCGGTTTCCAGATCGAAGAAGTGCTGCGTCTGCACCTGAAAATGTCCGGCAAACAAGCGCGCAAACGTGCGATCGAGCTGCTGGAAAAAGTTGAAATCCCGGGCGCCGCGAGCCGTATGGACGCCTACCCGCACCAGCTGTCCGGCGGCATGAGCCAGCGTGTTGCGATCGCCATGGCAATTGCCGGCGAGCCGAAACTGCTGATCGCTGACGAACCGACCACGGCACTCGACGTAACCATTCAGGCGCAGATCATGGATCTGCTGCTGGCGTTGCAGAAAGAACAGAACATGGGCCTGGTGCTGATCACTCACGACCTCGCCGTCGTGGCGGAAACCGCCCAGCGCGTCTGCGTGATGTACGCCGGTCAAGCCGTTGAAGTCGGCCAAGTGCCGCAACTGTTCGACATCCCGGCGCACCCGTACAGCGAAGCGCTGCTCAAGGCGATTCCCGAGCACAGCCTCGGCGCCTCACGCCTGTCGACTCTGCCGGGTATCGTCCCGGGCCGCTACGACCGTCCGCAGGGTTGCCTGCTGTCGCCGCGCTGCCCGTACGTGCAGGACAGCTGCCGCACGCAGCGTCCAGGCCTTGATCCGAAAAGCAACAGCCTCGCGCGCTGCTTCTTCCCGCTGAACCAGGAGGTGGCGTAATGGCCGTCGTACTTACCGCCCGCGACCTGACCCGTCACTACGAAGTCTCCCGTGGCCTGTTCAAGGGCCATGCGACCGTGCGCGCACTCAACGGTGTGTCGTTCGAACTGGAAGCCGGCAAGACCCTCGCCGTAGTCGGCGAGTCGGGCTGCGGCAAATCCACCCTCGCCCGCGCTTTGACGCTGATTGAAGATCCGTCGTCCGGATCCTTGAAAATCGCCGGCCAGGAAGTCGCCGGCGCCGACAAGGCGCAGCGCAAGCAACTGCGCAAAGACGTGCAGATGGTCTTCCAAAGCCCATACGCCTCGTTGAACCCACGGCAGAAAGTCGGTGATCAGCTCGGCGAACCGCTGCTGATCAACACCAACCTCTCCGCCGCTGAGCGTCGCGAGAAAGTCCAGGCGATGATGAAGCAGGTCGGCTTGCGCCCTGAGCATTATCAGCGCTATCCGCACATGTTCTCCGGCGGTCAGCGCCAGCGTATCGCCCTGGCCCGGGCGATGATGTTGCAACCGAAAGTGCTGGTGGCGGATGAACCGACTTCGGCATTGGACGTGTCGATTCAGGCGCAGGTGCTGAACCTGTTCATGGATCTGCAGCAGGAGTTCAACACCGCGTACGTGTTCATCTCGCACAACCTCGCGGTGGTGCAACACGTGGCCGATGACGTGATGGTGATGTACCTCGGTCGCCCGGTGGAACTGGGTCCGAAGAACGACATTTACGAGCGTCCGCTGCACCCGTATACCCAGGCGCTGCTGTCGGCAACCCCGACCATTCACCCGGACCCGAACAAGCCGAAAATCAAGATCGTCGGTGAACTGCCTAACCCGCTGAACCCGCCGCCGGGCTGTGCTTTCCACAAGCGCTGCCCGTATGCGACCGAGCGTTGCAGCACGGAAGAGCCAGCGTTGCGCCAGCTCGACAGCCGGCAGGTGGCTTGCCACTACGCCGAGCAGTTCCTCGACGGCGCGGCATAAGCAAATCTGGAGAGCGACACGAAACCTGTAGGAGCTGTCGAGTGAAACGAGGCTGCGATCTTTTGATTGTCAGAATCAGAATCAAAAGATCGCAGCGTGCCGCACAGGGATCATGTTTATTCAGGGATAAAGTGTTGAGCAAACCCCTTCCACCTCGATTGCGCATCAGTCGAGGCCGAAGGGGTTTTCTTTTGCCTGCGATTTATGTCTGGCTATCGCCTTCGTCGTCCGGATCATCAGAGTCCGGCTCATCGGTGGTCGAGTCGTCGTCATCGGCGCTGCCACCCTGCCCCTGATCGCCCGGCTCGGATTCAGACTTGGCGAGCATCAAACCGCTATGCCCGGCCTGCCCGTTGAACGCCTGAGAATCGTGATCCTCGCACTCGGCCCAGGCCGTCGCGGTGCCGAGGGACAGCATGACCATTACTTTCAACAGCAATAAAACCCGTAGCAACCTGCTTTTCATAGCCGACTCCATCCATTTTCAGGTGAGACATTCGTGCCTGACTGGCGCTGTGTGAAATCTAGTTCCGATCCATCGGGTTCACCAGATAGGACGCTAACGAGCGCGCAGAAATGCCCTCGGCAGACAGATTGCTTTCGAATAATGCCAATAGCTGGATCAGCTAAGCGACCGGGCGCACGCGCGTGGCCTGCCAAGTCAGAGGGATGGAAATCAACACCATCAGCGCACTCGCCAGCCACACACTGTGACCACCGAATTGACCATACAACTGGCCACTGAGCACCGGTGACAACAGCGCACTGGCGCTCCAGCTCATAAAGAACAGGCCGAAGTACTGACCGCTTTTGCCGGCTTGGGCAAAGCGCATGGCCAGCACATTCAGCGGCGGCATGAAAAACGCCTCGCCCAAGGTCCAGATCAGCGTCGACAGGCAGACGTAAAACAGCCCGGAACCGAACGGCAACATGCCGAGCCCGCAGGCCAGCAACACACTGCCGAGCAGCATTTGTCGACGCATGCCCCATCGCTCGCCCCAATGCGACAACGGAATCTGCAGGGCGATCACCAACAACGCATTGAGGCCAAACTGCCAACCGATCGCTTCGGTGCTCAAGTGATAGTAATCACGCAGATAATTGCCCAGGGTGCTGTAGACCGTGTCGAACGCGATGCCAAGCACGGCCGTCGCCGCCAGCAACCAGAGGAACGGTTTGTCGCGATACGGCCCCCCGGAACCTGCGTCATCCGTGGACGTTTCGTCATTGATCAGCACCGGACGCTGCCACGTGGTGCGGACAAACCACAGCAAGGCCAGCAACGTCATTGCCGCACTGGCGAAAAATACCCAGCGAAAATCAGCCTGCGCCAAAACCCCGCCCGCCACCCCGGCAGCGGCCATCCCGAGGTTGCGCGCCACCCGGCTCAAGGCCTGCGCACGCGAGCGCTGCGCCACCTCGCAATATTCCATGATCAGGCGCTGATGCAGCGTGCGAATGGCCCCATCGAGGGTTCCGCTGAGCAACAACAATGCCGCCAGCAACGGCACCTGCGTCACCAGCCCCAGCAGCAACAGCACCCACACCGAAACAAAGAACAACGCCGCCGTCAGCCGCGCCGTGCGCACATGATCACTGAGCCAGCCACCGAGCATCGAACCGACCAGCAAACCCGCACCGTACGCCGACAGCAACCAGCCAACCGTCTCGATCGCCAGCCCCAGCTCCTGACGCAGGTACAGTGCCATGAACAGCTTGACCATGCTGCTCAAGCGATTGATGAACAACAGCGCCGCGAGCACCCAGGCCATTACGCTGAAATAACCGTTGAGCCGCAGCAGTTGAGTCAGTCGACTCGTCATTCCATTGACCTCTCAAAGCGACTTGCGTGGAGCTGGAACACTAACGGCCAGCAGGCTGGTTGTCGCGTTCGAGAACAGCGAGATCACAAAAAACGGAGACGGCCTACAGCCATTGCGCACGATAAAACCGTGCCGAAGATCAAAAGCCCCTCACCCTAGCCCTCTCCCAGAGGGAGAGGGGACTGAACGAGGTGCTTCGGGGAGGTACGCCGACGTGAAATACCGATTCGAACACACACTTCGAAAAGCTCAAAAATCAGCTCCCTCTCCCTCGGGAGAGGGCTGGGGTGAGGGGCAAATCCACCACAAAACCAAAGCCGAACACCCACTCTTCACCACTCAACAGGCCGAGTGTCAGCTCGCCTGCTTTTGATCTTGGAGCCCGTCGGCAGGCTGAGTGGAGGGATTGATCCGGGGGTAGGCGCGCAGCGCCGTTCGACGAAGTCGAACACATCGAAAGGAGGTGCAGCGAAGCAAACCGGAAGCGATGCCCCCGGATCGATGCCGGAGCGAAGGAACCCCGAGCCCCAGCGAGTGGGCCGAACGTCAGGGCGCAGACCTTTGGTTCCTTTGGGGCGTTTGCCAAAGGGACTCGCTGTAAGAGCGAAACCGCCAGCAGCAACACCCGTAGCAACGGATATTCACCCAAAACCCCAAGAACCTGGTCGGCCCACAGGCCGCCAAGACCAAAGCAAAGAGCCCCCGATGCTTTCACATCGAGGGCTTCGGAAAAACCAACTCAGAGCTTAGTGATGCTCACGCGTCGCGCGGAATTTCACATCCGGCCAACGCTCTTCCATCAACGCCAGGTTAACCCGCGTCGGCGCAAGATAGGTCAGATGCCCACCGCCATCGACCGCCAGGTTCTCCACAGCCTTGTTGGAAAACTCCTCAAGCTTCTTCTTGTCGCTGCACTCAATCCAGCGAGCGGAGTACACAGTAATCGGCTCATACGAGCACTCAACCTTGTATTCCTCCTTCAAACGGCTGGCGACCACATCAAACTGCAGCACACCCACAGCGCCAAGAATGATGTCGTTGCTGCGCTCCGGGAAGAACACCTGCGTTGCACCTTCTTCGGCCAGTTGCTGGAGACCCTGACGCAACTGCTTGGATTTCAGCGGATCACGCAGGCGCACACGACGGAACAGCTCCGGCGCAAAGTGCGGAATGCCGGTGAAACCGAGGGTTTCACCTTCACTGAAGGTGTCGCCAATCTGGATCGTACCGTGGTTGTGCAGACCGATGATGTCGCCGGCAAAGGCTTCTTCAAGCTGCTCACGCTCGGAGGAGAAGAACGTCAGGGCGTCGCCGATACGCACGTCCTTGCCGGTACGCACGTGGCGCATCTTCATGCCTTTCTCGTACTTGCCGGAGCAAATGCGCATGAAGGCGATGCGGTCGCGGTGCTTCGGGTCCATGTTCGCCTGGATCTTGAAGATGAAGCCCGAGAACTTCTCTTCCACCGGCTCGACGGTACGCTCGTTAGCGACACGGGCCAGCGGACGCGGTGCCCAATCAACGACGGCGTCGAGCACATGATCAACACCGAAGTTGCCCAGTGCGGTACCGAAGAACACCGGGGTCAGCTGACCGTCGAGGAATTCCTGTTGGTTGAATTCGTGGCAGGCACCCTGAACCAGTTCCAGCTGCTCGATGAAACGCTCGTACTCGTCCCCCAGATGCGCACGCGCTTCGTCGGAGTCGAGCTTCTCGATGATCTTGGTTTCGGTGCGTTCGTGACCGTGACCGGCGGTGTAGACAATGATGTAGTCATCGGCCAGGTGGTACACGCCCTTGAAGTCGCGGTAGCAACCGATCGGCCAGGTGATCGGCGCGGCCTTGATCTTCAGCACGGCTTCGATCTCGTCGAGCAGTTCGATCGGGTCGCGGATGTCACGGTCGAGTTTGTTGATGAAGCTGACGATCGGCGTATCACGCAGACGGCAGACGTCCATCAGCGCAATGGTCCGTGGCTCTACACCTTTACCGCCGTCGAGAACCATCAATGCCGAGTCCACCGCGGTCAGGGTACGGTAGGTATCTTCGGAGAAGTCTTCGTGGCCCGGGGTGTCGAGCAGGTTGATCATGTGTTCGCGATACGGGAACTGCATGACCGACGTGGTAATGGAAATACCCCGTTGCTTCTCCATCTCCATCCAGTCGGATGTCGCATGGCGATCGGATTTACGGGATTTCACCGTACCGGCCACTGCAATCGCCTTGCCCATCAACAGGAGCTTTTCGGTGATCGTGGTTTTACCGGCATCGGGGTGGGAAATAATGGCGAAAGTGCGGCGTTTCGCGACTTCGGCGGCCTGGTTGGTCATGGGAAATCGCCTGGCGGTGATTCAAAAAAGGGCCGCGATTATAGCCCAACTCGATGCAATAACCGAACCGTTGAGCACATTAAGGGTGGCCAAATGCTGCCGCAGATGGGAACCTTTTGAAGCACGGAGACGTCCATCCCCTGTTACGAATTTTCGTCAGGGGCTGAAAAATCAGCAAGTTAGCCTGACGAGGCTGCGCTCATGGCTCGCTTTCAGACCGCTTTTTGCCGGTGCTGAGGGAGCTGCTTCTCGCGAACGTTTATTCCCGGCAGCCATGTACGGCATGCCACACGGGAGAGCGTTCGCCGACTACAAAAAAAGGAGTCCGCCTGTGGCTATCCGCTATGGCAAAGGGCTGATGGGAGGTGCGGTGGTGATCGCGCTCCTGGCCCTGCTGGTCCACTGGATCGGCATCAACACGATCGAACACTACCGCGACGATTTGTTGTTTTACCTGCAAGCTCATCTGATTCTCGTCCTCGCTTCAATGCTGGCCGCCCTGGTCGTGGGCATCCCCGCCGGCATCTTCCTCAGTCGCCCGACCATGGTCGGCCGCGCTGAACGCTTCATGCAGATCTTCAATATCGGTAACACCGTGCCTCCCTTGGCCGTGCTCGCGATTGCCCTGGGCGTCCTCGGCATTGGCAGTGGCCCGGCGATCTTCGCTTTATTCCTCGCTTCGTTGCTGCCGATTGTGCGCAACACCTACGAAGGCCTGAAAAATGTGCAGGGTTCGCTGAAAGAAGCGGCCGTCGGCATCGGCATGACCCCGCGCCAAGTGCTGTGGAAAGTCGAATTGCCCAACGCTGTGCCGATCATCGTCGGTGGTGTGCGCGTGGCTTTGGCGATCAACGTCGGCACCGCGCCGCTGGCGTTCCTGATCGGTGCCAACAGCCTCGGCAGCCTGATCTTCCCTGGCATCGCCCTGAACAATCAGCCGCAACTGCTGCTCGGCGCCGCGTGCACCGCGCTGCTGGCCTTGCTGCTCGATGGCGTCGTCACCCTCGCCAGCCGTCTCTGGCTGGAACGCGGTTTGCGCCCGTCTTAAGGCTTTGTGAAGGAATACCTATGAAACGATTGAGCTTGATTCTGGGCTGTATCCTGCTGTTCGCAGGCGTCGCCCAAGCCGCTGAAAAACCGGTTATCCGCCTCGGCGCACGAGTATTTACCGAGCAGACCCTGCTCGCGGAAATCACCGCGCAGTACCTGCGCAGCAAAGGCTACGACGCGCAGATCACCGGTGGCCTGGGCAGCAACCTCGCCCGCAGCGCCCACGAAAGCGGGCAGTTGGACATGCTCTGGGAATATACCGGCGTGTCGCTGGTGGCTTACAACCATGTCACGGAAAAACTCGACAGCGCCCAGTCCTACGCCCGGGTGAAAGAACTCGACGCGAAAAAAGGTCTGGTCTGGCTGACCCCGTCGAAATTCAGCAACACCTATGCCCTCGCCCTCCCTAAAAAGGTCGCCGAGGAATATCCGCAGATCAACAACATCAGCCAGTTGAACGAAGTGCTGCGCGCTGAGGCCAAGACCAATCATCTGGTGGCGCTGGACACCGAGTTTGCCAACCGCTCCGACGGCCTGATCGGCATGGTCGATCTCTACGGCATGAACCTGACCCGCAAGAACATCCGCCAGATGGACGCGGGCCTGGTCTACACCGCGTTGCGCAACGGCCAGGTGTTTGCCGGTCTGGTCTACACCACCGACGGTCGCCTCAACGCCTTCGGCCTGAAACTGCTGGAAGACGACAAGCATTACTTCCCCGACTACACCGCCGCGCCGGTAGTGCGTCAGACCTACCTCGACGCGCACCCGCAATTGGCCGAGCAACTCAAGCCGCTGGCCGAACTGTTCGACGACGAAACCATGCGCCAGCTCAACGCGCGGGTCGACGTCGATCACGAAAGCCCTTCGAAAGTGGCCGCCGATTTCCTGCGCCAGCACCCACTTAACTAAGGAGGAAAAGTCATGGAATTTCTGAACGCCTTTTCCCACCTCGACTGGCAGCAGGTGATGCACCTGACCTGGCAGCACATCACCCTCGTCGGCATTGCCGTGACCCTGGCGATTGTCGTTGGCGTGCCGTTGGGCATTCTGATGACGCGGTTTCCGACTCTCGCCGGCCCATTGCAAGCCAGCGCCACGGTGCTGCTGACGGTGCCGTCGATTGCCCTGTTCGGTTTGCTGCTGCCGTTCTACTCCAAGTTCGGCCAGGGCCTCGGCCCGATGCCGGCGATCACCGCCGTGTTCCTTTATTCACTGTTGCCGATCATGCGCAACACCTACCTCGCCCTCACTGGCGTGGAACCGGGCATCCGTGAAGCCGCGCGCGGCATCGGCATGACCTTCGGCCAGCGTCTGCGCATGGTCGAGTTGCCGATCGCCGTGCCGGTGATCCTCGCCGGCGTGCGTACCGCCGTGGTGATGAACATCGGCGTGATGACCATCGCCGCGACCATCGGCGCCGGCGGCCTCGGTGTGTTGATCCTCGCTTCCATCAGCCGCAGTGACATGTCGATGCTCATCGTCGGCGCACTGCTGGTCAGTCTTCTGGCCATTTTCGCTGACCTGTTTCTCCAATGGCTGCAACGCTCGTTGACTCCAAAAGGACTGCTCAAATGATCGAACTTCAAAACCTCAGCAAAACTTTCCAAAGCAACGGCAAAGACGTCAAAGCCGTGGACTCGGTAAGCCTGACCGTCAATGAAGGCGAAATCTGTGTGTTCCTCGGGCCATCGGGTTGCGGTAAAAGCACCACGCTGAAGATGATCAATCGCCTGATCAAACCGACCTCGGGCAAGATCCTCATCAACGGCGAAGACACCACCGACCTCGACGAGGTGACCCTGCGCCGTAACATCGGTTACGTGATCCAGCAGATCGGCCTGTTCCCGAACATGACCATCGAAGAGAACATCGTTGTCGTGCCGAAACTGCTCGGCTGGGACAAACAGAAATGCCACGACCGCGCCCGCGAATTGATGAGCATGATCAAGCTGGAGCCCAAGCAATATCTGCATCGCTACCCGCGTGAACTGTCCGGTGGCCAGCAACAGCGCATCGGCGTGATCCGCGCACTGGCCGCTGATGCACCGCTGCTGTTGATGGATGAGCCGTTCGGTGCGGTCGACCCGATCAACCGCGAGATGATCCAGAACGAGTTCTTCGAGATGCAGCGCGCGCTGAACAAGACTGTGATCATGGTCAGCCACGACATCGACGAAGCGATCAAACTCGGCGACAAGATCGCGATCTTCCGCGCCGGCAAACTGCTGCAGATCGATCACCCGGACACGCTGCTCGCGCACCCGGCGGACGACTTTGTCAGCAACTTCGTGGGGCAGGACAGCACGCTCAAGCGTCTGTTGCTGGTGAAGGCAGAAGATGCGGCGGACAACGCGCCGTCGGTGAGCCCGGAGACGCCGGTGGCTGATGCGCTGGAATTGATGGACGAGCATGACCGTCGCTACGTGGTGGTCACCTGTGCCGAGAACAAGGCGCTGGGTTATGTGCGCCGTCGTGATCTGCACCGTCAGACCGGCACCTGCGCGCAGTTCCTGCGTGAGTTCAATGCCACGGCAGCGTACGACGAACATTTGCGCATCCTGCTGTCACGCATGTACGAGTTCAATCGTTCGTGGCTGCCAGTGATGGATGCCGAACGGGTGTTCCTCGGTGAGGTGACGCAGGAGTCGATTGCGGCTTATCTGAGTTCGGGGCGTTCGCGTGGGATGAAGACCAGTATTGTCTCGCCGGCTGAGGCGGTGGTCGCCTGATTAACCGGTAAAAACACAAAACCCTGTAGGAGTGAGCCTGCTCGCGATAGCGCAATATCAGTCAATGAAGATGTCGGCTGAAAAAAAGTCATCGCGAGCAGGCTCACTCCTACTGGACCGGGGGTGTTACCAAGTCATTCACAAGGCGGAAAAGAATCTCAACACCTGAGAACCAGACAGCATGCGCTGGACAGCCGTCCAAACAGCCAAAATCCCCCTCACCCCCATCTCTCGCGGCCATCGTCGCCGATGTTGCGCCCATCACACTTACCCGCGAATTCGCCGACAAAATCCGCGAACGTGCAGGTATTTTTAACACTGGAAAATTCTCAGGGAACATCTGCCCGTCATCTCGGTCGGCTACAAAGAGTGATGAACGCGACGCACGTCAGAAGCGTGCAAAAACGCGACATTTTTAGTTGATCTCACGCCCCTCACGCCCTAAAGTTCGCGCCGAACGTCCATGCTGGAAACGATCCATCCGGCTCAAGTACTGACGACGAGACAGCAAGGCCAAGGGAAAGCTGCACATCCCATGGCCTTTTTGCTTTCGGCGACATGCCTTGGGAAGTAGGCGAACCAAAGTGGGGATACGGAGGACGTTCATTTGCACCCATTGTTAATTTCAGTTTGCCAGTAGGAGTTCCCAGCATGTCGATCCAGGTCGAAGACTATTTCGCGCGCGCTACATTCGACAAAATGAAGGCGTTCGCCGACAAACAGGAAACCCCGTTCGTGGTGATCGATACCGCGATGATCGCCCAGGCCTACGATGACCTGCGCGCCGGTTTCGAATTCGCCAAGGTCTACTACGCGGTCAAGGCCAACCCGGCCGTCGAGATCATCGACCTGCTCAAAGAGAAAGGTTCGAGCTTCGACATCGCCTCGATCTATGAGCTGGACAAGGTGATGGATCGTGGCGTCAGCCCGGACCGCATCAGCTACGGCAACACCATCAAGAAATCCAAGGACATCCGCTACTTCTACGAGAAGGGCGTGCGTCTGTTCTCCACCGACTCCGAAGCCGACCTGCGCAACATCGCCAAGGCTGCACCGGGTTCGAAAGTCTATGTGCGCATCCTCACCGAAGGCTCGACCACGGCTGACTGGCCACTGTCGCGCAAATTCGGCTGCCAGACCGACATGGCCATGGACCTGCTGATCCTCGCTCGTGACCTCGGGCTGGTGCCTTACGGCATCTCCTTCCACGTCGGTTCGCAACAGCGCGACATCAGCGTCTGGGACGCGGCGATCGCCAAGGTCAAAGTGATCTTCGAGCGTCTGAAAGAAGAAGACGGCATTCACCTGAAGCTGATCAACATGGGCGGTGGCTTCCCGGCCAACTACATCACCCGCACCAACAGCCTGGAAACCTACGCCGAAGAAATCATCCGTTTCCTGAAGGAAGACTTCGGTGATGACCTGCCGGAAATCATTCTCGAGCCGGGCCGTTCGCTGATCGCCAACGCCGGGATTCTGGTCAGCGAAGTGGTGCTGGTTGCACGCAAGTCGCGCACCGCTGTTGAACGTTGGGTTTATACCGATGTGGGCAAATTCTCCGGCCTGATTGAAACCATGGACGAAGCGATCAAGTTCCCGATCTGGACCGAGAAGAAAGGCGAGATGGAAGAAGTCGTCATCGCCGGCCCGACCTGCGACAGCGCTGACATCATGTACGAGAACTACAAATACGGTCTGCCGTTGAACCTGGCGATCGGTGATCGTCTGTACTGGCTGTCGACCGGGGCGTACACCACCAGTTACAGCGCGGTTGAGTTCAATGGCTTTCCGCCGTTGAAATCGTTTTACGTGTAAGCGCAGCTGCGAGTTTCAAGCTGCTAGCTGCAAGTGAAAAGCCCATGACGTGTCATGGGCTTTTTTGTGTCTGGCTTTGAGATTTGTGGTGTGCTTTCGATCTATCCCCCTCACCCCAGCCCTCTCCCCCAAGGGGGCGAGGGGGAAAGGGAGCAGATCGGGGGCCTTTCAAAAGCTGAGTTCGACCGGATATCTCAGGTCGGTGTATCCGGAACATCCAACTCGGTCAGTCCCCTCTCCCTCTGGGAGAGGGTTAGGGTGAGGGCTCTTGGCACCGATGCGCATACCGCTCAGCCAACGCCTGAATCCTGGGATCTGTCGCACCTGACAGCGTCTGACTCGCCACCCGCAAGAAATTCAGATTGCCGCCGACCAAAGCTTTCTCAAGCCAATCGACCGCCTGATCAATCCGCCCCTCATCCGCTAAAACTGCAGCGAAACTGAACTGCCCACGAAAATCCCCACCCTCGGCCGAACGCCGATACCAATCGCGCGCCGCAACCGGATTCGCCGGGCACTCCTGCCCGTCTTCCAGATACCGCCCAAACAGATTCATCGACTTCGCATGGCCCAATTCAGCCGCGCGCCGATACAGCGCCAACGCCTGTTGATGATCCACCGCCACTCCCCGCCCGGTCGCCAGCAGATTGGCGAGGTTGTACATCGCCCAATCCAGCCCGGCATTCGCTGCAATCCGGTAGTGCTGCGCAGCGATCGAAGCATCGGCGGTAATCCCCCAGCCATGCTCATGACAGCGTCCAAGCATGTTGCGCGCCATCAAATGCCCGCGCCCGGCAGCGATGCCGAACCAGCGCAGCGCCAGCGCTTGATCCTGGGCGATGCCTTGGCCGTCGAGCAGGATTTGTCCGAGCAACGCCTGCGCTTCAACTTCGCCCTCCCCCGCCGCCAGCAAAATCGCCTGCGCAGCACGGGCCGGACTTTCGCCGAGCATGGCGCTAAGTTGTTCGCCGTCGAGGACTTCCTCGCGGCGCAGCTGGAAACTCATACCTCGACCCAGCGCCGCAGCAAGTTGTGATAGGTGCCGGTGAGTCGAATCAGCGAAGGGTGATCAGGCAGGTCTTGAGTCAGTTGCTGAATCGCCCCGTCCATCTCGAACAGCAACGCACGCTGGCTGTCCTCACGCACCAGACTCTGTGTCCAGAAAAACGACGCATAACGCGCACCGCGAGTGACCGCATTGACCTTGTGCAGGCTGGTGCCCGGGTACAACACCATGTCGCCGGCCGGCAACTTCACCCGCTGGGTGCCATAGGTGTCCTGGATTTCCAGCTCGCCGCCGTCGTAATCCGCAGGCTCGCTGAAAAACAACGTCGCCGACAGATCGGTGCGCACGCGCTCGATGCTGCCCTTGGGCTGGCGCACGGCGTTGTCGATGTGGAAATCGAAGCTGCCACCGGCCGTGTAACAGTTCACTAACGGCGGGAAGACTTTGTGCGGCAGCGCGGCGGACATGAACAGCGGGTTTTTCCACAGCCGTTCAAGCATCGCCGCGCCGATTTCCTTGGCCAACGGATGACCTTCTGGCAGTTGCAGATTGTGCTTTGCCTTGGCCGATTGAAAGCCAGCGGTGATCTTGCCATCGGCCCAATCGGCCTGCTCCAGTGCCTCGCGGATGCGCTGCACTTCGTCTTTCGCGAACAGCCCGGGGATGTGCAACAGCATGGCAATGACACCTGATGGCAAAGAGGCGGCAATGGTATTGATTCTTATTGTCTCTGTAAAACCCGAGAGACGAATGAACTGGCAAAAACCGTAAGGTTAAATTGTAAAGAATGTAAATTCAGTGCGAATAACAATGTTTCGCAATTGATACGAATACCTGTTTACCCTATATTCCGCCGCCTCAAATCCTTGGGGAGGGGAATAAAAATGGCACGTCAACACGCACAATTACCGGTCAGTTCACCACGTCTGCTCGCCTCTGCAATCGGTGTGGCAATCACCGCCGGCTCCGCTGGCCAGATGGTCTTCGCCGCGGAAAAAACCGACAGCAAAGCCGCCGGCAATGCCATCGCCCTGGACGCCACCGCCATCACCGGCGAAGCCCAGGACTCGACGTCCTACCAGGTCGAAAAAGCCTCCTCGCCCAAGTACACCGCGCCACTGGTCGACACGCCGCGCTCGGTCACCGTTATCCCGCAACAGGTTCTGAAAGACACCGGCGCGCTGAACATGCAGGACGCGCTGCGCACCGTGCCGGGCATCACCTTCGGCGCCGGTGAAGGCGGCAACCCACAGGGCGACCGTCCGTTCATTCGTGGTTTCGACGCGCAGGGCGACACCTACCTCGACGGCGTCCGTGACACCGGTTCGCAGAGCCGCGAGATCTTCGCCGTGGAAAACATTGAAGTCAGTAAGGGCCCGAACTCTGCCATCGGCGGTCGCGGCGCGGCAGGCGGCAGCATCAACCTGGTGAGCAAGAAAGCGCACCTGGGCAACTCGTTCGATGGTGGTTTCACCTGGGGTTCCGATCAGACCCAGCGTTACACCCTCGACGGCAACTATCAGTTCAGCGACACCGCCGCTGGCCGTCTGAACCTGATGAGCCACGAGAGCAACGTCGCCGGTCGCGACAAGGTCGATTACGACCGTTGGGGTATCGCCCCATCCCTGGCCTTTGGCCTGGGCACCGACACCCGCGTCAACCTCGACTACTACCATCTCGAAAGCAACGACACTCCGGATTCGGGCGTGCCGTACACCATTCCAACCGGCGGTTCGGCGGCACGTACCAAGTCCAATCCGGACAAACCTTACGCTGGCGGTGACCACAGCAATTTCTACGGCCTGGATCGCGACTTCCGCAAGGGCCGCACCGACACCGCGACCTTCGCCATCGAGCATGATCTGAGCGATTCGCTGACGATCAAGAACACCCTGCGCCACGGCACCAGCATGCAGGATTACATCCTGACCCAGCCGGACGACAGCAAGGGCAACGTCAACAATGGCAGCCTCTGGCGTCGTGCCAATACGCGGGTGAGCAACACCGAAACCACCACCAACCAGACTGACCTGTTCGGCAATTTCTACGTCGCCGGCTTCAAGAACAGCTTCTCCACCGGCGTCGAATACACCCGTGAGGAAAGCCAGAAGTCTTCGTATAACGTCAACACCGACACCACGCCGCGCACCAGCGCAGTGACCACTAACTGCAACCCGGGCCTGATCGGCGCAGCCAGTGGCTACAACTGCACCTCGCTGTCGAATCCGAACCCGAACGATCCGTGGAACGGCGCAATCTCGCGCAACTACGCCGGCACCGACACCCAGGCCAACACCTACGCGCTGTATGTGTTCGACACCCTGGAGCTGAACGAGCAGTGGCTGGTGAACATGGGCCTGCGTTACGACCACTTCGACACCGACTACAAGACCTACAACGCCGCTGGCACCACCACGTCCAAGGGCGATGACACCAGCGAGTTCGTCACCGGTCAGTTCGGCGTCGTCTACAAGCCTGCGGAAAACGGCAGCATCTACGCTTCCTACGCCACCTCGGCCACGCCACCGGGCAACACCTTGGGCGAAGGTCAGGAAGGCAACCCGTTGGGCGGCACCCCGGATCGCAGCGGCAACCTGCTGAGCAGCGACATGGAGCCGGAAACCACCAAAAACTATGAAATCGGCACCAAATGGGATCTGCTCAACGATCGCTTGTCGCTGACCGCTGACATCTTCCGCACCGAGAAAGAAAACGCTCGTGTGCAAGTCGACACCACCTCGTACGAAAACGCCGGCAAGACCCGTGTGCAAGGTGTCGAGCTGTCGGCCAGCGGCAAGATCACCGACAAGTGGCAAGTGTTCGCCGGTTACGCCTTCATGGACAGCGAACAAGTCGATGGCGGTCCACTGGGCCGGGCCAACGATGGCAACGAGCTGCCTAACACGCCGAAAAACAGCGCCAGCCTGTGGACCACTTACCAGGTCACGCCGAAGCTGACGATCGGTGGCGGTGCGTTCTACGTCGACGACGTGTACGGCAGCGTGGCCAACACCACCATGGTCGACTCGTATGTTCGCTACGACGCAATGGCGGCGTACAAGCTGACCAAGAACATCGACCTGCAACTCAACGTGCAGAACCTGACCAACGAAACCTACTACGACAAAGCCTTCTCGACCCACTTCGCCAACCAGGCGGCGGGCCGTACGGCATTGTTGAGCACCAACTTCCACTTCTGACCCTGTAGGAGCTGCGGCACGCTGCGATCTGTTGATCTTGCTTTTGATTCTGAAAAAAAATCAAAAGATCGCAGCCTTCGGCAACTCCTACAAAAAACAGTGGGCCCCGTTCATTCAATTGAACGGGGCTTTTGTGCGTAAGAAAGAACGCTTCTCGATAACCCACGGCATAATGCGCGCCGTGAAGACAATTTCCGAATGGACGGCGAGTGACGTGTTGAAGAAAACCCTGTTCCAGTTGCACTGGTTTTTTGGCATCACCGCAGGCCTGGTGCTGGCGTTGATGGGCATCACCGGCGCGGCCTATTCGTTTCAGGACGAAATCCTGCGGGCGCTGAATCCTTCCGTTCTGCAGGTGGAAAAACAAGTCGCCGGCGTGCTGCCGCCCGTCGAACTGGTCGAGCGCATCGAAGCCACGTCGGGCAAAAAGGTTTCGATGCTCTGGGTCGAAACCGACAGCGGCAACGCGGCGAAAGTCTTCTTCACCCCGCCCAAGGGTGAACGGCGCGGTGAGATGCGCTATTTCGATCCGTACACCGCCGACTTCATGGGCGATGCCGTCGGCCAGGATTTCTTCGGCCTGATGCTGCAACTGCACCGCTTCCTCGCCATGGGCGATACCGGCCGCAACATCACCGGCGCCTGCACGCTGATTCTGTTGTTCTTCTGCCTCTCCGGCCTGTACCTGCGCTGGCCACGTCAGTGGAACAGCTGGCGCGTGTGGCTGACGCTGGACTGGAAGAAAAAAGGTCGCGCCTTCAACTGGGATCTGCACTCGGTGGCCGGCACGTGGTGTCTACTGGTCTATCTGCTGCTGGCGTTGACCGGGTTGTCGTGGTCGTATGAGTGGTACAACAAAGGCCTGACCAAACTGCTCTCCGACGCGCCGCAAAACGAGCGCGTGCGCGGTGGTCGCGGCCCGGCGCCGGAAGGCCCGGCACCGACCGCCGATTACGCAGCGATGTGGAGCAGCATCTACAGCGCTGCCGGCCCGGGTCTGGCCGCCTACAACATCCGTATGCCGGCCGTCGCGGGCCAACCGGCAACGGTGTTCTACCTGCTCGACAGCTCGCCGCATGATCGCGCGCTGAACCAGATCACCCTCGACCCGGCCACCGGCATCGTCAAACGCGTCGACCGCTACGCCGACAAGAGCTTCAAGGCGCAACTGCTGACCAGCATTTATGCGCTGCACGTCGGCAGTTATTTCGGTCTGGTCGGGCGGATCATCATCACCCTGGCTGCGGTGTGCATGCCGCTGTTTTTCATTACCGGATGGCTGCTGTACCTCGATCGTCGACGCAAGAAAAAGCAGATCAGGGATACGCGTAAAGGTCTCGCTCAACCGGCGGGCGATGCGTCGGCCTGGCTGATCGGCTTCGCCAGCCAGAGCGGTTTTGCCGAGCAACTGGCGTGGCAGACCGCCGGGCAATTGCAGGCAGCCGGATTGCCGGTGAAGGTGCAGCCACTGGCCAATGTCAGCGAGCAGGATTTGCGTGAATCGAACAACGCGCTGTTTGTGGTCAGCACGTTTGGCGACGGCGAAGCACCGGACAGCGCGCGCGGGTTCGAGCGCAAAGTGCTGGGCAAGGCGGCAACGCTCGATAGCCTGAATTACTCGGTGCTCGGCCTCGGTGATCGTCAGTATCAGCACTTCTGCGGCTTCGCCAAGCGACTGCATCAGTGGCTGAGCGAGCACGGTGGCAAGACCCTGTTCGCGCCGGTGGAAGTCGACAGCGGCGATCCGTACGCGCTGCGCCACTGGCAGACTCAATTGGGCCTGCTCACCGGGCAAGCCCCCATCGATACCTGGCAAGCGCCGAACTACGACAACTGGACGCTGACACGCCGCGAACTGTTGAACCCGGACAGCAGCGGTGCGCCGGTTTACTTGTTGGGCCTGAGCGCACCGAACACCAGCAGTTGGCTGGCCGGCGACCTGGTCGAAGTACTGCCACGCAACTGCCCGTGGGCCATCGAACACTTCCTCGACGGCCTCGGCATTCGTGGCGAGACCACAGTAAAAATCAACGGCCTCGACGAACCTCTGGAAGTCGCGCTGGCGTCGCGGCAATTGCCCGAGCACCGCGCACATCTGGTGGGTTTGCATGCGCAATCGCTGGTCGATGCAATGGTGCCGCTGGCCATGCGCGAATACTCGATCGCCTCGATTGCCGCCGACGGTGTGCTGGAGTTGATCGTGCGTCAGGAACAGCATGCCGATAGCACCCTTGGCATCGGTTCCGGTTGGCTGACCGAGCATGCGCCGGTGGGCGGCAGCATCAGTTTGCGGGTGCGGCGCAACAGTGGTTTCCATCTGCCGAACGAACCCGTGCCGATGATTCTGCTGGGCAACGGTACGGGTCTGGCCGGGTTGCGCAGCTTGCTCAAGGCGCGGATTGCCGATGGTCAGCAGCGCCAGTGGTTGCTGTTTGGCGAGCGTAATCGCGAACATGATTTCCTCTGCCGCGCGGAGCTGGAAGAGTGGTTGATCAATGGTGATCTGGAACGGCTGGATCTGGCGTTTTCGCGGGATCAGGCGGAGAAGGTTTATGTGCAGGATCGCTTGCGTGAGTCAGCTGAGGAGTTGAAGAAATGGCTGGCGGAGGGGGCGGTGATCTATATCTGCGGCAGCTTGCAGGGGATGGCTTCGGGGGTTGATCAAGTGCTCAACGATATCCTCGGCAGCGCCGAAGTGGAGCGGTTGATTGAGCAGGGTCGATATCGGCGTGATGTCTATTAAAGAGCCCCTCACCCTAACCCTCTCCCGGAGGGAGAGGGGACTGATTGGGGGAGATTCACGCAATACGCCGACCTGAACGTCCCTCACCGAATCCATAATCGAGAAAGGCTTTGTGCTGATCTCATAATCAACTCGGTCTTTCAGGTCGACGTACCTCTTCAGACACCTCGATCGGCTCCCTCTCCCTCCGGGAGAGGGCTGGGGTGAGGGTTAGCTTTTGATCTTCAAGCGGGCTGCAATTTTTTCTCAAAAACCGCCACCCCATTCAAATCCCGCAACACCACACTCATCTCCCCACTCCCCCCTTCAATATTCACCTCGCCAAAAAACTGAAACCCGGCAAACGGCGAAGTGTTCTGCGCTGGCGGTGCCTTCTCGAACACCACTTCCGGGCCAAAGGTTTTATCCAGCGGATTAGGCCCAAAGCTCCCGGCATTCAACGGCCCGGCGACAAACTCCCAGAACGGCTCGAAATCCTGAAACGCCGCGCGATCCGGGTGATAGTGATGGGCCGCGCAGTAATGCACATCTGCCGTGAGGAAGACAAAATTGCGCACCTGCTGCGCACGCAGATAGCCGAGCAACTCGGCGATTTCCACCTCGCGCCCCTGCGCCGGTCCCGGATCACCGTTAGCCACCGCTTCCCAACGCGCGACACCCGGGCTGACCTCGCCATCCGGCACGCCAAGGCCGATCGGCATGTCGGCGGCGATGACCTTCCACTGGGCTTTGGATTTCTTCAAACCGCGCTTGAGCCAGTTCAGTTGCTCACGCCCCAGGAACGGTTTCGCCGCGCCGAGGTTGTCGTCATTGGCGCCGCGATAACTGCGCATGTCGAGCACGAACACATCGAGCATCGGGCCGTAACTGATCTTGCGATAAATCCGCCCGCCGCCGTCGGCAGCCTGCAAACGCATCGGCGAGTATTCCAGCCACGCCTTGCGTGCGCGCCCGACCAGGGTGTGGATATCTTTCTCCTGATAGCGCTCGTCGAGCTGCTTGCCCGGCGACCAGTTGTTGACCACTTCATGGTCGTCCCATTGCCAGATCTGCGGCACTTCGGCGTTGAAGCGACGGATGTTTTCGTCCATCAGGTTGTAGCGGTAGTTGCCGCGATAATCGTCGAGAGTCTGTGCGACTTTGCTCTTGGCTTCGGTGGTGAGGTTGCGCCAGATGCGACCGTTTTCAGTCGTGAGCTGCGCGGGTACGGGGCCGTCGGCATAGATGGTGTCGCCGCTGTGGATAAAGAAGTCGGGCAGGCGCAGACGCATGGCTTCGTAGATGCGCATGCCGCCGATGTCCGGGTTGATGCCGAAGCCCTGGCCGACGGTGTCACCGCTCCAGACGAAACGAATATTGCGCCGCGCCGTCGGAGCGCTGCGCAGGTGACCCAACCATGGTTCGCTGGCGACGCCGGTGCGGGCGTCCTTGAAATACACGCGATAGAAAATCGCCTGATCGGCGGGCAGCCCGGTGAGCTCGACCCGAGCGGTGAAATCTGTGCGCGCATCGGCGAGCGCCGAGACCACTCGGCGGGGATGGCGAAACTGGCTGCGGGTGTCCCACTCGACCACCATATGCGCCGGGCGATCGCCGCGGCTCCAGATCATCGCGCGGTCGCCTTGCAGGTCGCCGGACTGCACGCCGTCGGTCAACTGCGGGCGATCCTTGACCGAGGCAATCACTGCCGGCGCCAGGCTTGGCATCAGCAGACCGGCGCCAACGACTTGCATGACACGCCGGCGACCGGGGTTGAAATCGCTCATGATGTTCTCCCTGAAAAAAGGAAAACTTAAGCACGCGATCATGAAACACACATGACACCAGACACACCGCAGAACCAATTGTAGGAGTGAGCCTGCTCGCGATAGCGGTGTATCAGCCGACACTCATGTCACTGACAGACCGATATCGCGAGCAGGCTCACTCCCACAGGGGATTTGTGTTGTCAGTCAGGCCTTGGCGGGTTCCAGCGCCAGCTCGACGGCTTCCGGGCGTTTGACCGTCGCATAGACCACAGCGGTCAACAAACTCCCGGCGACAATCGCCAGCAAATACAACAACGCATGGTTGATCGCATTCGGAATCGCCAATACAAACAAGCCACCGTGTGGCGCCATTAGTTTGCAGCCGAAATACATCGACAGCGCACCGGTCAATGCACCGCCGGCGATGCTCGCCGGGATCACCCGCAACGGGTCTTTCGCGGCAAACGGAATCGCCCCTTCGGAGATAAAGCACAGCCCCAGCACCAGCGCTGCTTTACCGGCTTCGCGCTCAGTCTGAGCGAACTTGCGCCGCGCAATAAACGTGGCGATACCAAGCCCGATTGGCGGCACCATGCCCGCGGCCATGGTCGCGGCCATCGGCGCATAACTCTGCGACGCCAGCAGCCCCACCGAGAACGCATACGCGGCTTTGTTGATCGGCCCGCCGAGGTCGACGCACATCATGCCGCCGAGCAACACACCGAGCAGAATCGCGTTGGTGGTGCCCATGCTGTCGAGGAAATGCGTGAGCGCCCCGAGCATGCCGGCGACCGGTTTGCCGACCACGTAGATCATCACCAGACCGGTAAACAGGCTGGCGAACAACGGGATGATCAGAATCGGTTTCAGTGCTTCGAGACTTTGCGGCAAGGCGACATATCGACTGATCGCCTTGGCCGCATAACCGGCGATGAAACCGGCGACGATGCCACCGATAAAACCAGCACCCAACGTACTCGCGAGCAAGCCGCCAATCATCCCCGGCGCCAGGCCCGGACGGTCGGCGATCGAGTAAGCGATGTAACCGGCCAGCAGCGGCACCATCAATTTGAACGCGGTCTCGCCACCGATCTGCATCAACGCAGCGGCCAGCGTGCCTTCTTCCTTGAACGCGGTGATGCCGAACACAAACGACAGCGCGATCATCAAACCGCCGGCCACCACCATCGGCAGCATGAACGACACGCCGGTCAGCAGGTGTTTGTAGATGCCGGTCTTCTCTTGCTTCGCCGGTGCTTTGCCGTCAGCCGCCGCGCTTTCCACCGCACCTTCGGCCAAGGCTTTTTTCAGTGTGGCTTCGGACTGCTTCAAGGCGATCCCGGTGCCGCAACGATAGATTTTCTTGCCGGCGAAACGCTCGGTGGCGACTTCGATGTCCGCTGCCAGCAACACCACGTCTGCGTCGGCAATTGCCGCTGCACTCAACGGGGTTTTCGCGCCCACCGAGCCTTGGGTTTCGACCTGCAGTTCGTAACCCAGACGCTTGGCGGTTTGCTGTAGGGCTTCGGCCGCCATGAAGGTGTGGGCGACACCGGTCGGGCACGCAGTGATAGCGACGAGACGTGGCGCGCGCGGCGCATCAGCAACCGGTTCAGCAGCGCCGGCGACGTAAACTTCAGCCTCTTCAGCTCCACGACGCAGCACCGCTTCGACATCCTGCAGCGCTTGTGCCGGGGCAATCTGGAAAACCCGTTTACCGACAAAACGCGTCATGTCGACCGCGCCTGTGGCGACCAGCAAAACCCACTCGGCCGCTGCAATGGTCGCCGCCGACAATTCGCGTTCGGGGTGCGCCGCATCGACCACTTCAACGCTGGTGCTCCAGCCCTGACGCTGCGCCGCCGCATCGAGCAAACGCGCGCACAGCACACTGGTGACCATGCCGTTCGGGCAAGCCGTAACAATGGCTAATTTCATGACCAACCCTCTTATTGTTCTGTCAGGGGGCGCACGCGCACGCCCTGTTCGAGCTGCGCCAGTTGCGCAGCGTCGTTGATGCCAAAACCGATCTGGGTCACCGCCATCGCCGCAATCGCGGTGGCCGTGCGCAGGGTTTGTTCAGGCGTGTCGGCGCTGAGCAAACCGTGAAGCATGCCGGCCAACAGCGAATCACCAGCGCCGACCGTGCTGGCCACGCTGACCTTCGGCGGCGTCGCGTGCAGTGCCGAACCGACGCTGAACCAATTCACACCGTCAGCACCGTGGGAAATCACCACGTGCTCGATGCCTTGGGCATGCAAACGCGCCGCCGCTTGCGCTTCCGCTGCGTGTGAAACCACGTCACAACCGAGTGCATCGGCGAGCTCTTCAGTGTTCGGTTTGATCAGCCATGGACTGGCTTTCAACGCTTCGCGCAACGCTTCGCCGCTGGAGTCGAGAGCGACTTTCAAACCGAGCTGGTTGAGCCGTTCGATCAGTTCACGCAACCACTGCGCCGTGACGCCACGCGGCAAACTGCCGGCGACCACCACCGCATCGTGACCCGGTGCGATCTGCACCAGACGCTCCAGCAACGCCTGCTGCGCGGCGGCATCGACCACCGGTCCCGGGCCGTTGATGTCGGTGATGCGCCCACTCTGCTCCGCCACTTTGATATTGCTGCGCGTCTCGCCCGGCACACGGATAAACGCGTCGACAAATCCGCGTTTGGCGAACAGGGTTTCGAACGCTTGCAGATTGTCTTCGCCGAGAAAACCGCTGACCGTCAGTTGATGACCAAGGTCGGCCAGCACTTGCGCGACGTTCACGCCTTTGCCGGCGGCGTGGGTGTGCATCTCGTCGCTGCGATTGACCTGACCGGCCTCCAGGCGTGGCAGTTCGACGGTGAGGTCGAGCGCCGGGTTGAGGGTCAGGGTAAGAATCTTGGCCATTACAGGGCCTCCACTAATGCGCGCACTTCGTTGGCGCTGCCCACGGCCAGGGCCTGTTGAGCAAGGGTTTGCGCCTGGGTCAGGCTGAGTTCGCGGATGCGTGCCTTGACTTCGGCAATGCTGCGGCCAGAGACGCTGAGTTCATCGACGCCGAGGCCAACCAGCACCGGCACCGCCAGCGGATCCGCCGCCAACTCACCGCAAACACCGACCCACTTGCCGTGGGCATGGGCCGCGCGCACGGTGATGTCGATCAGTTGCAGCACCGCCGGGTGCAAACCGTCAGCCTGCGCCGACAGGGTCGGATGGCCACGGTCGATGGCCAGGGTGTATTGCGTCAGGTCGTTGGTGCCGACGCTGAAGAAGTCGACTTCCTTGGCCAGCACCGGCGCGAGCAAAGCGGCGGACGGCACTTCGATCATGATCCCCAGTTGCAGATCGGCGACCGGGATTTCCAGGCGCAGACGTTCAGTCATGTCGCGGGCCTGACGCCATTCTTCAACGCTGCCGACCATCGGGAACATGATCCGCAATGGACGGTTGTCCGCCGAACGCAGCAAGGCGCGCAGTTGCGCTTCCATGATCTGTGGACGCTGCAAGGTCAGGCGAATGCCGCGCACGCCGAGGAACGGGTTTTCTTCCTTGGCAATCGGCCAATACGGCAGCGGTTTGTCGCCACCGACGTCCAGCGTACGCACCACCAGCGGTCGACCGGCGAGGCCATCGAGGACGCGGCGGTATTCGGCTTCTTGCGTGGCTTCGTCCGGTGCTTGCGGATGGGCCATGAAAATCAGTTCGGTACGCAGCAGACCGATGCCTTCGGCGCCCTGCTCCACCGCGCTGATCACGCCAGCGCTTTCGCCAATGTTGGCAAAGACTTCGACGGCGTGACCGTCGGTGGTGTGTGCCGGTTGATGACGTTGTTCGGCGGCAATCTTCAGCCGTTGTTCGCGGGTATCGCGTTCTTCGGTGGCGCGTTGCAGAGTCGCGGCATCGGCGTCGACGTGCAGACGACCGCGTTGGCCGTCGAGCAGCAATGGCGTGCCCGGTTGCAGCAGCAACACTGCCGCGCCAGCGCCAACCAGCGCCGGAATCCCGAGCGCTCGCGCAACGATTGCACTGTGCGCGGTGGCGCCGCCGCGTGCGGTGAGAATCCCCGCGACACGCGCCGGGTCCAGCCGCGCGACGTCGGACGGGCCGACTTCGTCCATCACCAGAATGTACGGTTGTTCAGGCTCGCTCGCGGTCTGCACGCCACACAGTTGCGCCAGCACGCGGCGACCGATGTCACGCAGATCCGCCGCACGCTCGGCGAGCAAGGCGTCCTGCAACGATTCCTGCTGTTTGGCCGCCGCTTCGATCACCGCCATCCATGCCGCTTCGGCGCTTTCGCCTTGTTTGAGGCGGGTGTCGACTTCGTCGGTGAGGTCCGGGTCGTCGAGCATTTCCTGATGGGTGATGAAGATCTCGCGGATGGCTTTGGCTTTGCTGCGCTCGATCAGGCCCTGAATATCGCTGCGCACATCGCTGAGCGCTTGCTTGAGACGTTCGCGTTCGATGGCAGCGGACTCGCCCCGCAGCGGATAATCGATGGTTTGCTGCACTTGGATGTGTGCCGGGCCGATAGCGATGCCGGGTGCCGCCGGGATTGCTTGCAACTGGCTGCCGGAGGCCGGGGCGAGCAGCACTTCGGCGATGTCGGCGATGACTTCGCGTTGCTGGCTCACCGCTGGCAGCGGCTCGACTTCTTCGCCGAGACCCTCTTCGATAGCGGCCAAGAGTGCCGGCAAAGCGTCGGCGGCAATGCTCGGCTCGGCGATCAACTCCAGCACCTGACCACGACGGGCGCCAAGGCTGAGCAGTTTGCTCAGACTCTTCACCGACACGGCGCTGTCCTGACCGTCGACGATGCGCACGCGAATCTCGCCATCAAAACTCTTCGCCAGTTGCGCGAGGATCTTCGCCGGGCGCGCGTGCAGACCGTGGGCGTTGGCCAGGGCAATACGCGCGCTCGGCCAGTCGGCGGGCAATTCACCGCCGAGCACTTCGAGAACTTTGCGACTGCTGGTAGCGCGGCCCAATTCATGGCCGCGACCTTCGATCAGCAACGCACACAGGCGTTCAAGCAACGCTTGATGTGCCTCGCCGAGGCTGGCCAGGCAGAACAGACCGCTAAGCGGCTGACCGAGGTAGCGCATCGGTTTGTCCGGCGTAACAAACGCCAGGCCCGGACGCTTCACCGTTTGCTCGCTGTGCAGCCACCACAAACCATCGCCCAGCGGCAGCGCTTCGACCTGCTGCAACACGCCGGCAAAACCGTTGCTCACACAATCGGCCTGACGCAGCAGACGCGCGCCACGCCAGACCAGTTCTTCGAAATCGTCGGCCGAGACACCGAGGCCAATCATCTGCGCATCGAGCGCCAGTTCCTGCGGCGCGCCTTGCAGCAAGTTCAGCAGCGCCTCAGGTGAACTGGCGCGACGCAGGGCCTGGCCCAGATCGGTCTCGCCGAGGGCACGGGTCAGCAGTTGCAGCAGGCGCAGGTGTTCGTCGGATTTGGCGGCAATGCCAATCGCCAGATAAACGATCTGGCCATCGCCCCAATCCACGCCTTCCGGGAACTGCATCAGGCGCACGCCAGTGGCGAACACCTGATCGCGGGTTTCCGGGGTCCCGTGGGGAATGGCAATACCTTGACCGAGAAAGGTCGAGCCCTGGGCTTCCCGTGCCTGCAATCCAGCGAGGTAACCGTCGGCAACCAGACCATCGGCCACCAGGTGATTGGCGAGCAGTTGCAGGGCAGCGGGTTTATCCACAGCCGATTGGCCCATGGATATCTGCTCTATAGTGAGCTCGAGCATGCGATCTCCTTTTTGGCGCTTTATGAGTGCCAGGTATTGTTTTGGATGGTTTGCAGCTTAGGCGCTTTACCGCTTTGCTTTTCAGCGGCAGTTTTGGCGGTTTCACGGCAGAACCGGCCAAAGACGTCTAAAACGTAGAAAATACGCTTGCTGAAACGTTTAATCTAGATTGATCGGCACGTTACTCGATAATGTCCCATCCTTGAAGTCCAACTTGTCGGATGCGCTGCGACAATAGTCGCCTGCCCTAATCGGGTAGGATTGGCGAAAATGTCGCGGCAAGCTCGAAAAAACAAGGAAATCCCGGGTTGAAACTCAGTGATATCGCGCGGTTGGCCGGAGTGTCCGTGACCACCGCCAGCTACGTCATCAACGGCAAGGCCGAACAGCAACGCATCAGTAACGCCACCGTCGAGCGGGTGCGGGCGGTGGTCGATCTGCACGGCTTCACGCCAAACCCTCAAGCGGCCGGGCTGCGCAGTCGGCATACGCGCACGCTGGGCTTTATTCTGCCGGATCTGGAAAACCCCAGTTACGCGCGGATCGCCAAGCTGCTCGAACAAGGTGCGCGAGCGCGCGGCTATCAATTGCTGATCGCCAGCTCCGACGATGCGCCAGACAGCGAGCGGCAGTTGCTGCAACTGTTCCGCGCGCGTCGTTGTGATGCGTTGATCGTCGCCAGTTGCCTGCCCGCCGGCGATGATAGCTATCGGCAGTTGCAGGCCAAAGGGCTGCCGATCATCGCCATCGACCGGGTCATGGAGCCGGAACATTTCTGCTCGGTGATCAGTGACGACCGCGAAGCCAGCCTGCACCTGACCCAGAGCTTGCTCGACCCGCAACTGAAGCAGATTGTGCTGCTCGGCGCGCGCCCGGAACTGAGCATCAGCCAGGAACGTGCCGCCGGTTTCAAAGAGGCGCTGGTCGACTTCAAGGGCGAAGTGCTGGTCGAACACGCCGAATCCTTCAGCCGTGAGTGCGGCAAGCAACTGATGGAAGAACTCCTGCAACGTCTGGGGCATTTGCCCGACGCGTTGGTAACCACTTCCTACGTGCTGTTGCAGGGTGTATTCGATGCGCTGCATGACTTCCCGCTGAAATCGCGGCCATTGCGCCTGGGCACCTTCGGCGATACGCAGTTGCTGGATTTCCTGCCGCTGCCGGTCAACGCCATGGCCCAGCAACACCAGTTGATCGCCGACAAGGCGCTGGAACTGGCGCTGGCCGCTGTCGAGCAGTCGGAGTACAAGCCTGGCGTGCAGGCCATTGCGCGGACCTTCAAGCAGCGTATTCACCGGGACTGAGCCGTGGAACTGATCGACAGCCACACCCACCTCGACTTCCCCGACTTCGACGCCGACCGCTCGGCGTTGCTCGCCGAAAGCCGCGCCCTCGGGGTGCGGCGGATGGTGGTGTTGGGTGTCCATGAGGGTAATTGGCAACGGGTGTGGGATCTGGTGCAGAGCGATGCGGATTTATACGCGGCATTCGGTCTGCACCCGGTGTATCTCGATCAGCATCGCCCCGAAGATTTGTCGGCACTCGGAGATTGGCTGACGCGATTGCGCGGTCATCGGCAGTTGTGTGCGGTGGGCGAGATCGGTCTGGATTACTTCATCGAAACCCTCGACCGCGAGCGGCAACAGGCGCTGTTCGAGGCGCAGCTACAACTGGCTGCGGATTTCGAATTACCGGCATTAATCCACGTTCGCCGTAGTCATGCGGCAGTGATCTCAACGCTCAAACGCTTCAAGCTCAAACGCGCGGGAATCATCCACGCCTTCGCCGGCAGCCGTGAAGAAGCGCGGGAGTACATCAAACTGGGTTTCAAACTGGGTCTGGGCGGCGCGCCGACCTGGCCACAGGCGTTGCGCATGCATCGAGTGATTGCGCAATTGCCGCTGGAGTCGATCGTGCTGGAAACCGATTCGCCGGACATGGCGCCCGCGATGTTTCCCGGTCAGCGCAACAGCCCGGCGCATTTGCCGGCGATTTGTGAGGTGCTGGCCGAGTTGATGAGCATCACAACCCAGCAATTGGCCAGACAAACTACCGCTAATATCGAGGAATTATTTGATTGGCATTAGACCATATCGGGTTCAGCTCTTGTAAACGCGAATAGCCTTGAATGCCCCAACCACCAACGTTAAAAGGCCCGCGACTCTAACAAAAACCTTATAAAAATAAAAAACAAAACGAACGACTGCTTCGACACCACAAACCCAACAACAGCCGCTCGTATACCTGACTGCTTCCTTACATGTCGAGCAAGACAACCAGACTTCGACTTACCCCTCACACAGTATATTGCTGTCAAGGGTACGTATAATAAATGGAGTTTTCTCCACTCACATCTGCGAAGGGAAGGTCAAAAACGAATCTGACATAAACGCGGGCTCGTCTATTTGCCCCTATATAACCTCCGACGCGCCAAGGATTCCATTGATTGTCTTGGCGCATGCTGTCTGGAGAGTCGATTCCCCACCACTGGTTTGAATCAAAACTGAAATGGATGTTCGCCTTATGCCGGCTAAAACCGTCTGGATCATTAATGGTGTAGTGGGACGCATAGCAATAAAACATTCCGCCGTCATTACCCCACCAGTAAGTATATTTAATTTGCCCACGATAGACTCTATTATCCGCAATCAAAATCCCCTCGTAGGTTTTTGCACCTTTGGATAACTTATCAATCTCCTCGCTCGTGAGAATATTTTTCTCAGTGACGTTCTCGATGTTTTTTGTAGAGCCGGGAGTAGCATCTTTATCTTTCATGATCGCTCCATGGATCGGGATCAACAATAGTCGAAATATAAGTGCAGCCTTTGTTAGGCCAACATTAGTAAATCTGACTATTTCATCATGCTCTACTGTCAAACCTGACAGTCCCGACAAACGGCTATCGCTGATCTTGCGGTGTTTTTTATACCTGATCACATAGCGTTCAACTGTTCCCGTTGCCAATTATTTCCTGCCGATAACATTCACTCAGCCCACCGATAGCGTTGAGGTGGCCGCAGGCGTTACGCATGCATCGAGTGATTGCTCTTTTGATCCTGGCTTGAAGAAAAGATCAACAGATCGCAGCCTCTTTTCACTCGACAGCGCCTACAAATCAGTCGGCGTGCGCCTTGGCGGCCTCCAGAACCAGCGTCAGATGCTGACGCTGGCGCGCGTAACGGACGACCACGAAGTACACGAAGATCGTGATCAGTGATGCGTTCAGTTGCTCGGTGACGCTAAGCAATCCCACCCATTCCATCACCAACGCCACCAGCAGCGCGGTGCAGACTGTTACTGAAGCGCTGAAACGCAGTAGCGCCAGTGAATCGAGGGACTTGAAGCGCTTGATCTGTTGCGGGCAACGCAGCTCCAGCGCTTGCTGGCAATGCTCGCAGCTGAACGGTTCATTGATCGAGATGGCATTGAGTTGCCACGGTTTGAGCAGCAGCGTGGTCTGGCAATGAGCACAACGGCCCTGGACTCCCAGAGTTGCGGCAGACATGAGCGGCCTCCTCTACCGAACGATTGGGTATGGATACTGGCTCATTGCAGGGGAAATGCCAGAGTCTGCAGAGAAACAGGATTGGGCTTACGGGCCGAAGTGAAAAAGTACTACAAAAGGTTCTGATATAACCCAGAACCCGGTGGGAGCGAGCCTGCTCGCGAAGGCGATGTGTCAGGTGACAGAGATGTCACTGACAGATTGCATTCGCGAGCAGGCTCGCTCCCACAGGTTTCGTGCGTGCCTCAGACGCGGAAGGCGCTGATCAGCTGTTTGAGTTCTACCACCTGGGCCGACAACGCCCGGCTGGCATCTTCGGTCTGGTGCGCACCTTGCGCCGTACGTTCGCCGGCGCGGTTGATCTCGACGATGTTCTGGTCGATGTCGTGGGCCACCGCCGTTTGCTGTTCAACCGCAGCGGCGATCTGCTGGTTCTGATCGACGATCATGCCCACCGCACCGAGGATGTTTTCCAGCGCCTGCTGGACCTTCTCCGACTGCCCGACCGTGCCATTGGCCATCTGATGGCTGACGCCCATGGCTTTCACCGCCGCGCCGACACCGCCGTGCAGTTTGGCGATCATCTGTTCGATTTCTTCGGTCGATTGCTGGGTGCGTTTGGCCAGGGTGCGCACTTCGTCGGCAACCACAGCAAAACCGCGTCCCTGCTCACCAGCACGGGCTGCTTCGATCGCGGCGTTGAGCGCGAGCAAGTTGGTTTGTTCGGCGATGCTCTTGATCACTTCCAGTACACGACTGATCGCCTGGCTGTCACTGGCCAACTGGTTGATCACCAACACCGACTGATCGATTTCGCTGGCCAGCGCGGCAATGCTGCCCTGTTGTGATTCGACCAGACCGCGACCGCTGATAGTCTCGTCATTCACACTGTGGGCACTGCTCACCGCTGCGGCGGCACTGCGCGCCACCTCCAGTGAGGTTGCCGACATCTGATTCATCGCCGTCGCCACTTGCTCAATCTGCGTGCGCTGTCCGGCGACCGCCTGGTTGCTTTGCGCCGAGACGTTTTCAACCTGCCCGGCCTGACGCTCGACCTCGCCGACGGTCTGCCCCACGCGCTCGATCAAGTCATGAATCTTGCGCACCGTGCCATTGAACACTTCGCCCAACTCACCCAATTCATCGCGACTGTTGGCCATGAAGTTGACCGTCATGTCGCCGGCCGCGACCTTGTCCATCATCGCGCCCAAGCGTTTCAGCGTGGTGCGGGTCGAGGCGTAGAAACCACCATAGAGGTAGAAAATCAGCACAAACACCACCGACAGCGCCACCGCCTGCAAGACCATGTGCGTGCGGTTTTGCGCCAGACGTTGCTGCAATTGAGTGTCGAGGAATTTCAACGTGGCTTCGTTGAGCTGGTAAGTCCGGTCGATCAGCCCGGTGACCTGATCGTAAAACGCCTGCCACGGTGCATCGAGCGTGTCAGCCATCACCACTTGTTCTTCGAACAGTTCGCTGGCCTGTTTCAGCGAGCCCTTGCTGCTCTCGGCCGCCGCGCTGAGGTTTTCCCGCGCGGCTTTGCTGGAGCCGAGGGCGTCCTGCAGCTTCAGGCCGTATTCGGCCTGGAGTTTTTCGATCTGCACCATCAGCTCATCAAAACGCGTGCTCGACGAACTGTTAAGAAAACCCTGGCCCAATGAATACGAACCCATGGCCCGGCCTTCGCCGAGGGTTTGCGTGACGGTCGGCGTGATCAGGGTGACCAGTTCGCTGAGCTGACGGATATCGCTCTGATTATCGCGGCTGAGTCCGGCCTGACTGCTGATGATCTGGCTGAAAATCTGCGCACTGGCCAACAATTTGCCGATCAGCGCGCTTTTGCTTTGCAGCGAGTTTTCCGTTTGCTGGGCCTTGAACGCGGCGATCATTTCATCGCGTTTGCCGTCGAACACCTGAATCTGTTCGGGATCGTCGGTCATCGCCGTCAGCCCTTGCAAGCGCGTCAAAACCGCTTGCTCGAGGGTGGTGATCTGCGCATCGACATTGCCGGCCTTGCCGGACTGGCCGAGGGTGACGTTGATCTGCACCAGATTGTTGAGGGTTTCCAGATCCCGGCGCAGGGCCAGGCTGCTGCCCAGCAGATCGAGGCTTTGCAGTTCGACCCGAGTGCCCTGGAATTCGCGATAGGAATCGCGCACCAGATAGAAATTGGTCACCAGCATCGGCACCAGGAACAGCACGCTGATCAGGCTGAACTTCATGCCGAAGCTCAGACGGTTCATCAGCGAGACGGCGGGATAGAGCAAGCTCTTCACTGGAAGTCTCCCTTGGTTTTTCTTGTTTTTATTGGCAGGCGCGGGGCGACAGCAGATAGCCACTATCGGGCGCCATCTCTGTATAGCTCAAATCGAAGGGAGGTTTTGTAACTTAAGGTTAACGACATCGCAGCCCGCGACACACAGACCTCCTCGTAGGAGCTACCGCAGGCTGCGATCTTTTGATCTTTCTTTAAATCAGTGAACCAGAACCGTCCACAAGGCAAACCCGGCATACCACAGCACCGCCGCGCGCAGCAGCAGTTCCCACAGGCAATCGAGGGTGTTGATGCCGTCCGGCCCGACCACGGGAGGTGGAATCTCCCCCGCCGCCAGACCGACCCGGTTGATCAGTTGCGCCGCGCTGATGTTCCAGTTGAGCAATTCATGCAGCATCACCCGACTGACCGCGACAAAGTTGCCGACCAGCGCCAGACTCGCGGCCAGCAAACGTACCGGCAGCCAGTCAAAGGCATGCCGCAGTTGCGCGGCACGCTCGACCAATGCCGGGTTCTGCCCGTGTTCCTGCGCCAGCGCCAGCAGGCGATACGCCAATGCCGCCACCGGGCCGAGCACGAAATACCAGAAGATCACCGCAAAAAAGCTCTGATAAGCCTGCCACAGCAGATGCCCCTGCACGCTTTCAAGCAACTGCTCGCCGCTGTCGGCGCAAATGTTCAGATCGCGTTTGGCCACATGTGCCGCCGCTTGCAGATCCTCGCGGCGCCAGGCATCGCGAAACGGCCCAAGACCGCCAAGCAAGTCGCCGCGCCCCAGACTGTAAATCACCACCAGCAAATGCACCGGCAACGCCAGCAAGCCGTAGGCCACCGGTTCCAGCACCACTAGCAACAGCGCCAGCAACGCCACCGGAAACAGCACCAGAATCGTCAGCACCAGCCAGGGCTGTTTGGCCAGCCGCGCGCTGGTTTCGAGTTTGTTCAGTTCGCGGATCCATCCGCCATCGCGTTGAACCCGATGGCGCAGGGCCGAAAACTTCTCGATCCACAACGCCAGCAGTAACACCAGAAAACTCATTGTCCTTCCTCTTGTGCCAGGGCTGCGCGATAACGCGCCCAGTCGAATGCCGGGCCAGGATCGGTCTTACGCCCGGGTGCTATATCGCTGTGCCCACAAATGCGGGCGCCGGTGATGGCCGGAAATGCGCTTTGCAATTGGCGGGTCAACGCCGTCAACGCCTGATACTGCGCGTCGGTGAACGGTAGATCATCAGTGCCTTCGAGCTCGATGCCCACGGAAAAATCGTTACAGGTTTCCCGTCCTTCGAAGACCGACACGCCGGCATGCCACGCCCGCTCAAGACAGGAGACAAACTGGGTGACCTTGCCGTCACGTTCAATCAGAAAATGCGCCGAGACGCGCAGGTCAGCGATCCCTGCAAAGTAGGGGTGTTCGGTGACATCCAGACGATTCTGGAAAAACTCCTGCACCTTGCCCGTGGCAAACTGCGCCGGCGGCAGGCTGATGTTGTGAATGACCAACAGGGAAATTTCGCCCGCCGGGCGTTCATTGAAGTTGGGCGATGGGCAGACCTGCACCCCGTGACACCACCCGCTAGCGGGATCCAACTGCATACCGATTCCTTCAACGCCGACTGTGTAGGCGCCCAGTATGCCGCGATCGGCCCCCGGCGCGCGATCACTTGCCGCGATTGAGTCGCCGCAGATTGCCCAGCACCGACTCCAGCGCGCGGTCGAACAGCAAGGTGTCATCCAGCGCACGTACCGCGCCGCGCTCGAATTCCACGGCCAGCGCGCTGCGGCTGCGCTCCAGCACCTTCATGCCGGTGCGATCGACAAATACATACTTGCCGGTGGCTTCGATGATGGCCGCCAGTTTGCAGCGCAGACTGTGTTCATCGTCTTCCTGAAACGCCACCCAACTGCCCAGGCGCAGTTGCTCGACCTGGCGCAGACCGGCGGCATCGTGGGGCAAGCGTACCGACGTCAATGCCATGCTGCTGTCGTCGGCGGTTTGCAGCACGATCTGCTGCGACACCTCGATCATGGGCGCGGCCTGATCAGCCGCAACGGAACGCTCCAGCACCTGCACATGCAGGGCTTCCAGTTCACTGAAAAACTCGCTGGTGGCAAAGGGATCAAACGCCGAACTGTTCAGACCATCACGCAGCGACTTGAGCAACCCCGGCACCAGTGCCAGCAAGCGCAAGCTGGATTCAGCGTCTTCATGACGCTGCACACTCCAGATCAATTGCGCCATGGTCTGCACATCGGCCTGCCATTCGGCTGACTGATCACCATGCTTGAGGCACGTCAACAGCAATACTTTGCTCCAGGCGTCCTGTACGAAGGTGACCACGGACGGTGGAAGTACTTTACCCAGCAGCGCTTGATTCAACGCCCGCTCGACCCGGCGCCGCGCCAGCTCGGTTTTCGCTCGCCCCTCTTCGGCGTCACGCAGGCGCTGTTCAAGCAACTCGCTGCGGCGGCGCTCATCGCTGGTGAAGGCGAGAAAATCAGCCAGTAACTCGGAGAAAATCGCCGGATCATCGACAAAATCGGTCAGCAGACGCTGCACCACTTGTTCGATACGCAGGTACAAGCTGTCACGCGCCTCACCGTCGCAGCCGCCCCAGCCCATGGCCGCCTCGGCGATTTCGTTGAGCAGGCGCCGCGCCGGATGACTGCTGCGGCTGAAGAAACTCTTGTCGAGCACCGCGACCTTGAGCATCGGGATCTGCAACCGGGCGATCAGCGCCTTAAGCGAATCCGGCACATTGCGGTCTTCAAGAATGCAGTCGAAGACCATGGCAATCAGATTGATCACGTCTTCGTCCGCATCGCCCACGATCCGCGATTTGCCACTTCTGACGCTGACCCGGGTCAGCAGTTGTTCGAGCTGATTGCGCAGATCGAAGTCATCCTGAGCCGCCAGCGTCGGCACGTACTGTTGCAAATGCGAGAGCAGGCGCAGCAGGTCGCGAGTGGAAATCGGCTGCGCCGCAACGCTGGATTCCAGCGTCGGCGCGACACTGCCACGGACGTGCGCGAGCAGTTGCTGCAGTGCGGCGAAAACCTCCTGCACGCCTTCGTCGACGGGCGGCGTGTCGTCGCTTTCATCGCTGTTCACATTGGCGATCGCACGATCAATCGCACGGCGCGCCGGGGCCGCTTTCAGCTCGGGCAACACTCCGGTGGCGAGCAGCAATTGATTGGCTTCGGCGTAAAGCTGCTCGGTGTCGGTCAAGACATAACGCTCGAAGAGTTTGAGCAGGATCAGCTTGACCTTGATCTCCACGCCCAGGTTTCGCCCGGCCTGCAGGAAAAACTCGCAAAGCATCGCCGGGCCAAGCGGGTTGTGTTGATCGTCGAGGGTGTTGCCGAGCAGCGCGTTAAGCCGCGCGGTCAGTTGATCGAGCGCGAAGCCGTCACGCTTGAGTACGCGACCGACCATGGTCTCGACCGCCACGCTGCGCTCCATGTCGTCGCTGCGGGGGGCCAACTCATCGTATATCAAGGCATGGGGCAGCGTGTTGTGCGTGGGATCGTATTGCGTCAGACCGACGAAGGCTTCGAAGAATTGCTCAAGAAAGCCGCGCTCGATGTTTTTACGCTTGAGACGCAGGTCGCGCATGGCTTCGAAAAAGATGTTCTGCTCAATGTCGTTGCGCGCCCGGTCGGCCATTTCAAACAGTGTGTCGTCGGCGTTATCGAACAGTTCCTGCAAACCGTGACGCAGTTGCTGGGCAGCCTTGTCGCGAACCTGAAGCAGAATCACAGGCAGGCGGGCGAGCGGCGAATGATTCGCCTGATCGGTAGCAGCCTTGTGCAAAGGCACTACTTTCCCGTCGTTGTGCATCCAAGCCTCCTGAAACGGTGATTCGTTCGGTCACTTTCAACATAAGCCTCCTGTGGGAGCGAGCTTGCTCGCGAAGGCGATCTGTCAGTGACATTGTTGGTGACTGACACTGCGCTTTCGCGAGCAAGCTCGCTCCCACAGGTCTCAACAACTTTGGCCGCCCTGCACGTCAAAGCTATGACGTCAAATGCAAGGCGAATTATCTTTCATAACTTGCACCCGGCGCCAGAGCCGTCAGGGTTTCCCCTATACAGCCCCTTTCAGTGACCACGCCTGGCCGGTTTTGCTCAAAGAAAATCGACCGGATGCAGGCTGCCACGCGCGTTCTCGCCTTGGGTTGGCTCGCGCCATGCCCCTATAATCGAACCACTTTGTTTGTGGAGCCCGTTATGCCGAATCTACGTCTCGCCGATTTGACCGCCGAAATCGAAGCCAACGTGCGCCGTGCGTTGCTCGAAGACATCGGCAGCGGCGACATTACCGCGCAACTGATCCCGGCCGAACGTCTGGCCAAAGCCACCATCATCACTCGCGACGCGGCTGTCATCTGCGGCACCGCTTGGGTCGATGCAGTGTTTCGCCAGCTTGATCCGCGGGTCGCGGTGCACTGGCAAGTGATCGATGGCGAGCGGGTAAAGCCCAATCAACCGCTATTTCATCTGGAAGGCCCGGCCCGTTCGCTGCTGACCGGTGAACGCAGTGCGCTGAACTTCCTGCAACTGCTGTCCGGTGTGGCCACGCGCGCGCAGTACCTGGCCGATTTCGTCGGCACCACTCAGGTCAAGTTGCTCGACACCCGAAAAACCCTGCCAGGCCTGCGGTTGGCGCAGAAATACGCGGTGACCTGCGGTGGCTGCCACAACCATCGCATCGGTCTGTACGACGCGTTCCTGATCAAGGAAAACCACATCGCCGCCAGCGGTGGCATCCCGCAGGCCATTGCCGCCGCGCACAAGATTGCGCCGGGCAAACCGGTGGAAGTCGAAGTGGAAAGTCTGGAGGAGCTGAAAGAGGCACTGGCCGCCGGCGCTGACATCATCATGCTCGATGAACTGAGCCTGGATGACATGCGCGAAGCCGTGCGCCTGAACGGCGGCAAGGCGAAACTGGAAGCCAGCGGCGGCATCAACGAAAGCACACTGCTGCCGATCGCCGAAACCGGGGTGGACTACATCTCGATCGGCGCGATGACCAAGGATGTCAAAGCGGTGGACCTGTCGATGCGCTTGAGCCTCTGAAGGATTCACGCAATAAAAAACGCCAGCCCGGTTGAGGCTGGCGTTTTTGTTTCAGACCACCAGATTATTCATCTCGCAGTACTCGTCCCACTCGACACCCAGCACTTCGGCCGCCTCTTTGTGCAGCACAAGGCGCTGTGCCTCGAACTCCTGCGGCGTGCTCGTGTACTTGAGTGTCAGCTCCCACGGCTGCAGGCCCTGGGCTTCGGCCTCGTCTTCGAAGGCCCACTGAATCTGATCTTTCTGATCATCGGGACTGAGATCCTTGATCTCTTCCTTCAGGTCCGGTACGTCCAGAATGTACTTTTCCAGCGCTTGTTCGTGACGTTGCTCTTGAGTTAATTCGGTCATGGCGTTCTCGCTGATCGTAAGAATGGAGGATGGATCTGGATCATCAAGGATCTCTCTGACGCGGATTTTTCCGGCCTTCGGAACCATTCGGGATCATCTGAAAACTGCTGGGCGATGCTCATGCAGGCACCGAATATAGGACGTTTGCATGACGAATTACACGGCTCTTTACATCTCTCGCACAAAAAGTTGACCTGCGGAACATAAATGCGGATTTCGAGTCATAGCGATGTGCCACTTCGGCACGTCTCCGCTGTTCACAAGGAAAACCAGTGATGCGCAGCTTTTCGAAGATTCTCTCTGTTGTGCCCGCTACCGCGCTGATGGCTGTTCTGGCCCTGCCTGCAAACGCAATGGCTGTCGAGTTGAGCAGTAGCAGTTCCTCCTACGGCGACAAGGTTGCCCTGATTCACAACGATTACGGCAAAGATGTCGTCATCAGAAGCGACATCAGCGTCGACGAACTGCAAAAAATGCGCGACACGATCAGTGACCAGTCGCGGCAGATCGAAGAGCTCAAACGCAGCAACGGTTCGAACTCCAGCTCCAGCGGCAAGGAAATCGATGATCTGAAAAACAAGGTCAAAGACCAGGACCGTGAACTGGACACGCTAGGTCGTCAGGTCGAAGACCTCAAGCGCAACAGTGGCTCCAGTTCCAACTCGAACAGCAGCGAGATTTCGAATCTGAAGCAGAAAATCAACGATCAGGATCGGGCGATGGATCAGCTCAAACGTACCGTCGAGGATCTGAGCCGCAAGGTAAAGTAGAGAAAATGGTGTTGAGACAGGAACCTCAACCCAGACGGAAAACCCCAGCATCTATTGGATAAATAGCGCCAAGGGGCTTATTGATGAAGCGATGGCTCTCCACTGGAGAGCCATTGCGCAAAGAACACCGACTGTTAGAAATCAGCTCACATTCTGAAGTTGAGCTCCCTGCGTGGCGACTTCCTGTTCCTTTGGTTTCTTATTGGATCGCAGCAGACGCTGAGCTGGCTTCTCGATCATCAGGTAGCTGGCCGACGCCAAGAACAGCAACGCAGAAAAATACATAAGTGGGGTGACTTGCAAATCCTTTGAAAACGAGTAAGCGAACACCTTCAGTAAGACTTGATGAATCATGTAAATTGAAAAGCTGATTTCGCCGAGATAAACCAAAACCCGGTTACTAAGGATAGAGCCAACAACTCCACGACCAGAGGCTACCGCTCCAATCAGTATTGCAAACACCCAGGCTGAACCCATTGTATTTGCCATAAGTCTTGGAGATTCAAAGTCACCTAGATAGCTAATAGCATGTTCGGCACCGTAACAAATCCACCATGCTGCAAACAAGACAGCTACTATCTCGACTGCGCTCCAGACCAAATATGATGCCTCGTAGTTTCGGATGTATTTATCCCAAACCACCCAGAGCGACATGCCTAGAACAAACTCAACACCACGAAACAAAGGATTGGAGTAAGCCGCATAAAACATATTAATGCCGACTTCCTGACCTGTTTGCGTCTTGGAAAATGCGGTCATTGCAAAGACGAAAGCAGTTGAAATAAAAATGGCGACAAGAAGTTTGATTGCCCAGTTCTTTCTTATTCCGATTACAAGAAACGGAAACGCAAGATAGAAAAAAACTTCGGTTGAAATGCTCCACGACACGGCATTCCAGGAAAACATGATCTTGTCAAAGGGGAATATTGACTGCATCAGCGTCAGATTCAAGGCTAGCTGAACTGACTTAGCAAATAGCCCTTCCCCGTCGAAGGTAATTGCATCTGGACGCACGAACATCACGAGGAAACACAATGCGAATATATGGACCGGCCAGAGCCTGGCAAGGCGATCACGAATAAAGCCAAAGTATCCCGATGGCTTTTTTGATGTGTAAACGTGCGTCAGAATAAATCCTGACAGAACAAAAAAGAAACTAACTCCATGCGTCAGGAAGGATGGAACCCCTGCGAACCATGGGTAAAACATAACTGAGTGCCAAACGACAATCATGAATGCGGCGAAGAATCTTAAGCTCGTTAATGGCTTTAGGTTTTCTATTGGCTTGCGGTTGGTGGACATCATCTAATTTCTCTTTTTATCCGGCTCCGAAGAACCTCGTCACTGAGTGCGCGTCCAGCACACACACTTCCATGCGAAAAGCGAGCGGATAATATCTGCTCGCCATCATTACCGGTAGGAAAATTAGAAGCAATGCGACGGAATCGTCACGCTCCCTTGCGCCATCCCGTCGGGGTCACGCCCCTCCGCTACGTTCTTCGAGGCATCGACAGATATTCGAAAGCATTTGTTTGATTCCGGTTTCGTACCGAGCCGGCGCATGAGGACTGCTTTCTGCCTGGACAGCCCTCCGCAACAGGGCCTGCGCGGCACGCAACGAAAGAGCGAAAGAAAAAGGCCGCGTTGGACGGCCTGTTTTGGGCGGGTGTGAGAGTCGCCGAACGCCGACGAACGTTGATGTGGTGCCCGAGACAGGAATCGAACCTGCGACCTTCGCGTTACGAGTGCGCTGCTCTACCGGCTGAGCTACACGGGCGGTGGGCTAAACCTAGCACCGGTCTTGAAGTCCGGCAACTTCGCAGAATGTCCCGATATTTCGCAGACAAAAAAATGCCCCGCCGTTTTCACGGCGGGGCATTTTTATTGCGCTAACGCTTTGGGCTGATTAAACGCCCGAAGCCTTGGCTGCTGCCACGTCTTTGATGGACAGCTTGATACGGCCGCGGTTGTCCACGTCCAGTACCAGCACTTCCACTTCCTGGCCTTCTTTCAGGATGTCGGTCACTTTCTCTACGCGAGCGTCGCTCAGCATCGAGATGTGCACCAGACCGTCCTTGCCCGGCAGGATGTTGACGAATGCGCCGAAGTCGACGATGCGCTCAACCTTGCCCACGTAGATCTTGCCGATCTCGGCTTCAGCGGTGATACCCAGAACGCGCTGACGTGCAGCTTCAGCGGCTTCCTTGGTTTCGCCGAAGATCTTGATCGAACCGTCGTCTTCGATGTCGATCGAAGCCTTGGTTTCTTCGCAGATCGCACGGATGGTCGCGCCACCTTTACCGATAACGTCACGGATCTTGTCGGTGTCGATTTTCATCGCGATCATGGTCGGAGCGTTGGCCGACAGTTCGGTACGCGACTGGCCGATGATCTGGTTCATCTGACCGAGGATATTCAGGCGCGCTTCCAGGGCTTGGCCCAGAGCGATTTCCATGATCTCTTCGGTGATGCCCTTGATCTTGATGTCCATCTGCAGCGCAGTAACGCCTTTGGCGGTACCGGCTACTTTGAAGTCCATGTCGCCCAGGTGGTCTTCGTCACCAAGGATGTCGGTCAGGACGGCAAATTTCTCGCCTTCTTTAACCAGACCCATGGCGATACCGGCAACCGGTGCTTTCATCGGCACACCAGCGTCCATCAGGGCCAGGGAAGCGCCGCAAACGGAAGCCATCGAGCTAGAACCGTTGGATTCGGTGATTTCCGAAACCACACGGATGGTGTACGGGAACACGTCAGCGGCTGGTAGCATGGCCGAAACCGAACGACGGGCCAGACGGCCGTGACCGATTTCACGACGACCAGCGCCACCCATGCGACCACACTCGCCCACCGAGAACGGAGGGAAGTTGTAGTGCAGCATGAACGGGTCTTTTTTCTCGCCTTCCAGGGTGTCCAGCAGCTGTGCGTCACGGGCGGTGCCCAGAGTCGCGACTACCAGAGCCTGGGTTTCACCACGGGTGAACAGCGCCGAACCGTGAGTCTTCGGCAGAACGCCGACTTCGATGTTCAGCGGACGTACGGTTTTGGTGTCGCGACCGTCGATACGTGGCTTGCCGTTAACGATGTTTTCGCGAACGGTGCGGTATTCGATTTCGCCGAAAGCGGCTTTGACTTCGCTGGAAGAAGGCTGGCCTTCTTCACCGGACAGCTTGGCAACGACTTGATCCTTCAGCTCGCCCAGACGCGCATAACGGTCGGCCTTGACGGTGATGGTGTAAGCCTGGGAGATCGCCTCGCCGAACTCGGCACGGATAGCGCCCAGCAGTTCGGTGGCTTCTGGCGCAGGAGCCCAGGTCCAGGTTGGCTTGGCAGCTTCGGCAGCCAGTTCTTTAACCGCGTTGATCACAACCTGGAACTCGTCGTGAGCAAACAGTACCGCGCCCAGCATCTGGTCTTCGGTCAGCTCTTTGGCTTCCGATTCAACCATCAGTACGGCGTCGGAAGTACCGGCAACGACCATGTCCAGGCTCGAAGCTGCTTGCTGCTCGTAAGTCGGGTTCAGCAGGTAGCCGGTGCTTTCGTGGAAAGCTACGCGAGCGGCGCCGATCGGGCCGTCGAACGGAATGCCCGAGATGGCCAGGGCAGCCGAGGTACCGATCATCGCAGCGATGTCCGGATCGGTCTTTTTGCTGGTGGAAACGACGGTGCAGACAACCTGCACTTCGTTCATGAAGCCTTCTGGGAACAGCGGACGGATCGGACGGTCGATCAGTCGGGAAGTCAGGGTTTCTTTCTCGGAAGGACGGCCTTCACGCTTGAAGAAACCGCCAGGGATCTTACCGGCAGCGTAAGTCTTTTCCTGGTAGTGAACCGACAGAGGGAAGAAGCCCTTGCCTGGATCGGCTTGTTTTGCACCGACTACAGTCACCAATACGCTGACGTCGTCGTCAACGGTGACCAATACTGCGCCGGAGGCCTGACGGGCGATACGGCCAGTCTCGAGGGTAACGGTCGATTGACCGAACTGGAATTTTTTGATTACCGGGTTCACGGTGTCCTACCTTCTTTGTGGCTCTTGGGGGAACTGGTTTCTTGCGAATTCTTGGGCAATGTCGGGAATCGGCCCAACGCCTGTCCAGGGTAAAACGTGTATCCAGATAAAACTTGAGGCTGGGAGCCTGCAAGCCGTCGGCGGTAAACCGCAGACGTCCGACAGACAACCAACCTCATAGCGCAATCGCTGATTAGCGACGCAGACCCAGGCGACCGATCAGAGTCTGATAACGACCCAGATCCTTGCCTTTCAGGTAGTCCAGCAGCTTGCGACGCTGGTTTACCATGCGGATCAGACCACGACGGGAGTGGTGATCTTTACCGTTGGCCTTGAAGTGACCTTGCAGCTTGTTGATGTTGTGGGTCAGCAGTGCAACTTGCACTTCTGGCGAACCAGTGTCACCAACAGCTTGCTGGTAGTCAGCAACGATTTGAGCTTTTTCTTGAACGTCGAGAGCCATGAGGCAATCCTTTTATCAGGAAGCTGTTTCAAAGAAACAACTTCAACAGGCCAGGGACAAATCCCTGTATCTATAAATGAGTAGTGACCGTGCCTGTTGACAGCCACCCTCGCCAGCCTGCTTTGACACAGACCGGTTTCGGTCATTCCGACCGAATCAGTCGACGTGGCGCAATGCGCCCGTCTTCGCTCACTTCACCGATACCGATGAAGCGACCATTGTGATCCTGTACCCGCACCATGCCGAACTTCGGAGCATCCGGGGCACGCACCGGCTGGCCGTTGAGCCAGTAGAACGCGCTCGCTTCCGAGAAGTGCAGCAGTGGCCAATCCTGCAGGCCGCTGTCCGATGGCATCAGGAAGCGATCAACCGCTTCGTTGCCGCCTTCGGCATGAACCGCTTCAAGCTCTTCGAGGGTCACGGTCTGCGCCAGGGTGAAAGGCCCGGCCTGGGTACGGCGCAATTCAGCGACGTACGCACCACAACCGAGTTGCTCACCGATATCCTCCACCAGGGTGCGAATATAGGTGCCTTTGCTGCAATCCACCGCAAGTCGCGCAGTATCGCCTTCGAAGGCCAGTAATTCCAAGCGCGCAATAGTAACAGAACGCGGTTCGCGCTCCACTACTTCGCCTGCACGCGCCAACTTGTACAGCGGCTGGCCATCACGCTTGAGCGCCGAGTACATCGGCGGTATCTGACTGATTTGCCCACGAAATTTCGGCAATGCTGCTTCTACATCGGTGCGACCAACGGTCACCGGGCGCTCCTGCAAAACTTCACCTTCGGCATCCGCCGTGGTGGTGGTCTTGCCCAGCTGCGCCAGGGTTTCATAAGCCTTGTCGGAATCGAGCAGGTACTGCGAGAACTTGGTGGCCTCACCAAAGCACAACGGCAAGACACCGGTGGCCAATGGATCGAGGCTGCCGGTGTGACCGGCCTTCTCGGCATTGAGCAGCCAGCGAACCTTCTGCAACGCGGCGTTGGAGGTGAACCCCAACGGCTTGTCGAGCAAGATGATACCGCTGACGTTACGACGGATACGTTTGACCTGAGCCACCGAATTACTCCTTGGTGTCTTCAGGTTCAGCAGCGACCGGATGCTGATTGTCTTCAGCCACGGCACGCTCGATCAGGGCCGACAGGTGCGCACCACGGACAACGGATTCGTCGTAGTGGAAGTGCAATTGCGGCACGCTGCGCAGTTTCATTTCACGGGCCAGTTGCATCCGCAGGAAACCTGCGGCGGCATTCAGCACCTTGATGCTTTGCGCGATATCTTCGGCGTTGTCCTGGCCCATCACGGTGATGAAGATCTTCGCGTGACCAACGTCACGGCTGACTTCTACTGCGGTAATGGTGACCAGGCCGACGCGCGGGTCTTTGACTTCGCGACGGATCAGTTGAGCCAGCTCGCGCTGCATCTGATCGCCGATACGTTGGGTACGGCTGTATTCTTTTGCCATGATTTTGTTACCTGTTACTGCCCCGCGGCGAAACCCGCAAGGTCTGAAAGCGGCAAACGCCCGGCCTGACAAAAGCCAGACCGGGCGTTGCGTTTAGAGTCCGGGTGATGCGCCACACTGTTGAGTGCGGCCGACCATCACGGCTCCTGAAGTGCGCGAGTTAGAGGCTGCGAGCAACCTGAACCTTCTCGAAGACTTCGATCTTGTCGCCGACTTTGACGTCGTTGTAGCTCTTCACGCCGATACCGCATTCCATGCCGGCACGTACTTCGGAAGCGTCATCCTTGAAGCGGCGCAGGGATTCCAGCTCGCCTTCGAAGATAACGATGTCTTCACGCAGTACACGGATCGGACGGTTACGGTGCACAACACCTTCGATCACCATGCAACCAGCGATCGCGCCAAACTTCGGCGAACGGAACACGTCACGCACTTCGGCCACACCCAGGATGTTCTCGCGAACATCGCTGCCGAGCATGCCGGTCAGGGCTTTCTTGACGTCTTCGATGATGTCGTAGATCACGTTGTAGTAACGCATGTCCAGACCTTCCTGCTCGACGATCTTCCGTGCGCCAGCATCGGCACGCACGTTGAAGCCGAACAGTACAGCGTTGGAAGCCAGTGCCAGGTTAGCGTCGGACTCGGTGATACCACCAACGCCGCCGCCCACTACGCGCACTTGTACTTCGTCGTTGCCCAGGCCATTCAAGGCACCGTTCAACGCTTCCAGCGAACCACGGACGTCGGACTTGAGGACGATGTTGAGCGTCTTCTTCTCGGCCTGACCCATGTTTTCGAAGATGTTTTCCAGCTTGCCAGCATGAGCGCGAGCCAATTTGACTTCGCGGAACTTGCCTTGACGGAACAGAGCCACTTCACGGGCTTTCTTCTCGTCGGCAACCACGCTCATCTCGTCGCCAGCGTCCGGAGTACCGTCCAGGCCGAGGATCTCGACAGGGATGGAAGGACCGGCTTCCTTGATTGGCTTGCCGTTCTCGTCGAGCATGGCACGCACACGGCCATAGTTCGAACCGACCAGGACCATGTCGCCTTGGCGCAGGGTACCGTCTTGAACCAGAACGGTTGCAACCGGGCCACGACCTTTGTCGAGACGCGATTCAACCACAACGCCACGGCCAGGAGCCGATGGAGTTGCTTTCAGTTCGAGAACTTCAGCTTGCAGCAGAACGGCTTCAAGCAGCTCGTCCACGCCAGTACCGACTTTCGCCGACACCGGTACGAACGGCGTATCACCGCCCCACTCTTCGGAAGTCACGCCGTGAACCGACAGCTCGCTACGGATGCGATCAAGATCGGCGCCCGGCTTGTCGATTTTGTTCACTGCAACAACCAGTGGAACACCAGCCGCTACTGCGTGCTGAACAGCTTCAATGGTCTGCGGCATCACGCCATCGTCCGCTGCAACCACCAGAATCACGATGTCGGTCGCCTTGGCACCACGAGCACGCATTGCGGTAAACGCAGCGTGACCCGGGGTATCGAGGAAGGTGACCATGCCGCGTTCGGTTTCAACGTGGTATGCACCGATGTGCTGGGTGATACCACCGGCTTCGCCAGCAGCTACCTTGGCACGACGGATGTAGTCGAGCAGGGAAGTTTTACCGTGGTCAACGTGGCCCATTACGGTCACGACTGGCGCACGGGAGAACGACTCACCTTCAAACTTCAGGGACTCGGCCAGGGAATCTTCCAGAGCGGTGTCGCTGACCAGGGTCACTTTGTGGCCCAGTTCTTCGGCTACCAGTTGAGCAGTTTCCTGATCAAGCACCTGGTTGATGGTCGCTGGAGTACCCAGTTTGAACATGAACTTGATGATTTCAGCAGCCTTGACCGACATCTGATTGGCGAGATCGCCAACAGTGATGGTCTCACCGATCTGCACATCACGCACGACAGGGCCGGTTGGGCTCTGGAAACCGTGGGCGTTGCGCTTCTTCAGCTTGGCCTTGCCGCGACCACCGCGACGGAAGCCATCGCTTTCTTCGTCGGTAGTGCGTGGCGCCACACGTGGAGCCGGCGCTTTTTCTTTGACCGATGCGCGATGCGGAGCGTTTTTGCGCTCGCCATCACCACCACCGCTGCGACGATTGTTGTCGTCGGCACGCGGCTTGTCAGGACGGCGCTGTTCGTTCTGCTTGTTGCGAACATCAGCAGACGGAGCTGGAGCAGCGGCAACCACCGGCGCGCTTTCGCGAACAGGTTCGGCAGCTGCAGCCGGCGCCGCAACGGCGTCGCTGGTAGCGGTCTGCGCAGCAGCAGGCTGGCGGCGCGCTTCTTCTTCGGCGCGCTGCTTGGCTTCTTCTTCAGCCTTCTGACGAGCAGCATTTTCTACTGCGCGACGCTCATCCAGTTCACGCTTGCGTTCGGCTTCGATTTCTTCCGGGCTACGCTGTACGAAAACTTTCTTTTTGCGAACTTCTACGCTGATGCTTTTGCTACCAGCCACACGCAGGGTGCTGGTGGTTTTACGCTGCAGCGTGATCTTGCGTGGTTCTTCCACTTTCGCCTTGTGGCTGCTTTTCAAGTGAGTCAGCAGGGACTGCTTCTCACTGTCAGTCACATTTTCTTCGGCGGCGGTGTGCGGCAGACCTGCCTCACGCATCTGCTGCAACAGGCGCTCTACCGGTGTTTTGACCTCATCGGCCAGTTGTTTCACCGTGACTTGCGTCATGCACTTCTCTCCTCAGGCCGCGCCTAATTACTCGAACCAGTGGGCTCGGGCGGCCATGATCAACTTGCCGGCACGATCATCGTCAATGCCGTCGATGTCGAGCAGGTCGTCAATAGACTGCTCGGCCAGGTCTTCGCGGGTAATTACGCCGCGCACCGCCAGTTCCATCGCCAAATCCTTGTCCATACCCTCAAGCGAGAGCAGGTCTTCGGCCGGATGGGCGTCTGCCAGCTTTTCCTCAGTAGCGATGGCTTTGGTCAACAAACGATCCTTGGCACGAGCGCGAAGCTCGTTGACGGTATCTTCGTCAAAGCCGTCGATGTTGAGCATTTCTTCCAACGGTACGTAGGCAATCTCTTCCAGGCTGGTGAAGCCTTCATCTACCAGCACCTGTGCCAGGTCTTCGTCGACTTCCAGCTCGTCGATGAAGTTGCGCAGGATGTCGCCGGTTTCTGCTTGCTGCTTAGCCTGGATGTCCGATTCGGTCATCACGTTCAGGGTCCAGCCAGTCAATTGGCTGGCCAGACGCACGTTCTGACCACCGCGACCGATGGCCTGAGCCAGATTGTCTGCGCCAACGGCGATGTCCATTGCATGGGCATCTTCGTCAACGATAATTGCCGCAACCTCAGCCGGGGACATGGCGTTGATCACGAACTGAGCCGGGTTGTCATCCCAGAGGACGATATCAACACGCTCACCGCCCAACTCACCCGACACTGCCTGGACGCGCGAACCGCGCATACCGATGCAAGCGCCCTGCGGGTCGATGCGTTTGTCCTTGGAGCGGACGGCGATCTTGGCGCGCGAACCCGGATCACGGGACGCTGCCATTACTTCGATCAGGCCTTCGGCAATTTCCGGCACTTCGATGCGGAACAGCTCGATCAGCATTTCCGGCGCGGTACGCGACAGGATCAGCTGCGGGCCGCGGTTCTCGGTGCGGATTTCCTTGAGCAGCGCACGCAGACGCACGCCGACACGGAAAGTTTCGCGAGAAATGATGTCTTCACGGGCCAGCAACGCTTCAGCGTTGTTACCCAGATCGACGATCACGTTGTCGCGGGTGACTTTTTTCACGGTGCCGGAGATGATTTCTCCCAGGCGCTCGCGATAAGCGTCGACCACTTGAGCGCGCTCGGCTTCGCGAACTTTCTGCACGATGACTTGCTTTGCAGTCTGCGCAGCGATGCGGCCGAACTCGATGGATTCGATCTTTTCTTCAACGACGTCGCCAACCTTGGCACCTGGATGCGTTTCAGCAACCTTGGTTGGCCAGGTTTCGATGGCCGGATCGTCGAGATCATTCTCTTCGACGACCGTCCAGCGACGGAAAGTTTCGTAAGAACCGGTGTGGCGGTTAATTTCCACACGCAGGTCAACTTCGTCTTCAAAACGCTTTTTGGTAGCAGTGGCCAGAGCCAGCTCCAGCGCTTCAAAAATTACGCTCGCCGGTACGCCCTTTTCATTGGATACCGACTCAACAACCAGCAGTACTTCTTTGCTCATCGTACGCCTCGCCTTTCGCAAGCCATTGGATCCGCGGGATCCGCGTCTCAGTCAAAACTGGGAATAATGTTGGCCTTGTCGATCATATCGATCGGCAACAGGAACTCATGGTCATCTACCTGCACCACGACATCCTGTTCTTCTACACCGCGCAGAAGGCCCTGAAAGTTGCGTCGACCTTCAAAAGGCGAGCGCAGCTTGATCTTCACTTGTTCACCGGCAAATTTTGCAAACTGCTCAAGAGTGAACAGTGGGCGCTCCATGCCAGGCGAGGAAACTTCGAGGGTGTATTCAACGGAGATAGGATCTTCAACATCCAGTACACCGCTGATCTGACGGCTGACAATGGCGCAATCGTCCACCAGCACGCCGCCCTCTTTATCGATATAAACGCGCAACATCGAGTGACGACCCTGAGCCGAAAACTCGATACCCCAGCATTCATAGCCCAGGGCCACGACCACCGGGGCCAGCAAGGCCTGCAACTCTTCTAGCTTGCTCGACACCTGAACCCCCTAGTGCATGATATGTGCATGCTTTGCAAAATAAAAAAATGGGCTAAACGCCCATCCTTGAAACGCCGTCGAACAGCGGCGTTGAAAGTGTCCAGCTAACAAAAAGCCCCTTAAAAGGGGCTCCTTAAACTGGTTGCGGGGGCCGGATTTGAACCGACGACCTTCGGGTTATGAGCCCGACGAGCTACCAGACTGCTCCACCCCGCGACAAAGCTGGGGCGGAAGTATACGACCGATCCCTTATAGGGTCAATGTAACCTTCCACCTGCAAGAAAGCCCGCAACAGCGGGCTCTCCTGACTAATTGGTACCGAGAAGGGGACTCGAACCCCTACACCCTATGGGCACAACCACCTCAAGGTTGCGTGTCTACCAATTCCACCACCTCGGCAAAACTACGTTTGAAACCTTCTTACTTCTGCTCTTGAGCTGGAGGTACGTCAGTCGCTGGAGTAGCCGACTTTTGCTCTTGAAGCACCGGGACATCATCAGAAGCCGGTTGTTGCTGCTTAGGTACTTCCAACACTGCTGGATTTGGGAGACCTGCCTGAGTCAGCTGATGAGCCTTCTCTTTAGCAAAGTAACCTAACCCCAAGCTGGTTATGAAGAAACCGGCGGCAAGTATAGCAGTAAACTTACTAAGAAAGGTAGAGGAACCTTGGCTTCCGAACACAGTATTTGAAGCACCTGCTCCGAAAGACGCGCCAGCGTCCGCACCCTTACCCTGCTGCAGCAAAACCAGAGCAACTACGCCCAATGCACCCAGCAGATGAAAAACGACTACGACTGTTTCCAGCATTTTTTCAGTTTCCCGCGGCGCGACAGATCGCACCGAACTCATCTGCATTCAGGGAAGCTCCACCAATGAGCCCCCCATCGATATCCGGCATGCCGAACAGTTCGACCGCATTGGCCGCCTTCACGCTGCCGCCGTATAGAAGCCGCACACCTCGTGCGACTTCAGAATTCTCTGCCGCCAACTGCTCGCGAATGGCTTTATGCACATCCTGAGCCTGTTGCGGCGTTGCAGTCAGTCCGGTACCAATGGCCCAGACAGGCTCGTAAGCAATGACTGCCTTGGCAAAGGCACCTACACCCAGCTCCTCAATGATACTGCCCAGCTGACGCCCGACAACCTCAAGAGTTTTCCCGGCTTCGCGCTGCTCGAGAGTCTCCCCTACGCACAACACCGGAATCAAGCCGCATGCCTGTGCCGCTGCGAACTTGCGATTCAGCATACCGTCTCGCTCGCCCATTATCTGGCGGCGTTCGGAGTGCCCGACAAGTACCAGGGAACAACCTGCATCCACCAACTGACTCGGAGCAATTTCACCGGTCAATGCACCTTGCATGGCTTCCACCGCAGAATTCTGCGCACCGACCGAAATCGATTTGCCTTTCAAGCCATCAATCACTTGATTGATATACAAGCAAGGCGGAAATACCGCGACATCAACACCGCTTGGCAAGGCCAGATGACGAAGGCCGTTGATCAGCTCAGCGACGCTGGCGCGGGTACCGTGCATCTTCCAGTTACCAGCTACCATAGGGCGACGCATGCTGTACCTCGTCGGTCAAAGTGGGCGCAGATGTTACCCAACACAATCATGGCTTGCAAGCCGAATCAGGCAGAAACTTCAGTTACCAGTTTTGCCAGCTCTTCGGCATAGTTACGAACCTGAGTTTCGTCCTCGCCTTCGACCATTACGCGCACCAGAGGCTCTGTCCCGGACTTGCGCAAAAGCACACGACCGCGCCCGGCCATTGCCTGGGTTACACGCGCACTGGCTTCCTTGACAGCCGGGTGTTCCAACGGACTTTCGCCACCACCGAAACGCACATTGATCAGTACCTGAGGACACTTGCGCAAAGCCTGACGTGTTTGCGCCAGTCCTTCATTGCGGGTCTTCAGTGCCATCAGCACTTGCAAAGCCGCGATGATCGCATCACCGGTTGTGGTGTGATTGAAGCAAACGATATGCCCCGAATTCTCGCCACCGACCAGCCAATTGCGCTCAAGCAGTTCGGCGATCACGTAGCGGTCGCCGACATTGGCACGAATGAACGGAATCGAAAGATCGGCCAGCGCCAACTCCAGACCCAGGTTGCTCATCAATGTACCGACCACGCCGCCCTGCAATTTGCCACGCTCATGCAGATCACGAGCGATGATGAACAACAATTCGTCGCCATCAACGATGGCGCCCGTGTGATCGACCATCAAAACCCGATCACCGTCGCCATCAAAGGCAATACCTAGATCAGCATGTTCAGCCAGTACCGCCGCCTGCAGCTGCCCCATATGGGTCGAGCCGCAATTCTCGTTGATGTTCAGACCGTTAGGCTGGGCCGACAGTACGACGACTTCTGCACCCAGCTCCCGGAAGACACTCGGAGCCACTTTATAGGTCGCGCCGTGCGCACAGTCGATGACTATTTTGAGGCCGGAAAAACTGGTACCGGTTGGCACACTGCTCTTGCAAAATTCGATGTAGCGACCCGATGCGTCGTTGATCCGCGAAACCTTGCCGATTTTGCTCGACTCGACCACGGTCATCGGAGTATCGAGCAATTCCTCGATCATCAACTCCAGCTCATCCGGCAGCTTTGTGCCCTTACCGGAGAAAAATTTGATGCCGTTATCGTCATGCGGGTTGTGCGAGGCACTGATCACGATACCGGCCTCAGCCTGGAAGGTGCGCGACAGATATGCGATAGCCGGCGTCGGCATAGGGCCTAGCAGCATCACATCAGCGCCCGCCGATGTCAGGCCGGCCTCGAGTGCCGACTCGAACATATAACCGGAAATCCGCGTGTCCTTGCCGACCAACACCTTGCAGGCGCCCATCTTGCGAAAGGCCATGCCGGCCGCCCAGCCGAGCTTGAGCATGAAGTCAGGAGTAATCGGGTATTCACCGACTCGACCACGAATGCCGTCAGTACCAAAGTATTTCTTGCTCATAAGTGCTCCATCATTCTTATTCGGCTGATTCCACGGCCGCGATCATCCGCACCACGTCTACCGTTTCCGCCACGTCATGGACACGCAAAATTCGCGCACCTTTTACCGATGCCAATGCCGCCAATGCCAATCCACCGTGCAGCCGTTCGCCCACAGGACGATTCAGGGCGTGGCCAATCATGCTTTTTCGAGAAACACCAACAAGCAGCGGCCGACCCAACGCATGCAGGGCTTCCATGTGCTTGAACAAGCTTAGATTGTGCTGCAGGGTTTTGGCGAAACCGAAACCCGGATCGAGGATGATGCGCTCGGCAGGAATACCTGCCGCCGCACACTGTGTCATGCGCTCAGCGAGAAACTCGCCCACCTCGCGCGTGACATCCTGATACTGCGGATTGTCCTGCATATCACCTGGCTCACCGAGCATATGCATGAGGCACACCGGTAAACCGGTAGCTGCCGCCGCATCCAGCGCACCATCGCGCTGCAGCGAGCGCACGTCGTTGATCAGCCCGGCGCCCAACCGCGCAGTTTCGCGCATGACGGCAGGAGTAGACGTATCCACCGAGATGATCACATCAAGCTCGCGATTGATCAGCTCGACGATCGGCGCGACGCGCTCAAGCTCCTCAAGCGGAGAGACAGCTCGCGCACCGGGACGCGTGGATTCGCCACCGACATCAATCAGCGTCGCACCGGCTGCAACCATAGCTTCGGCGTGACGCAAGGCCGCATCCAGCTGACTGTATTGGCCGCCGTCGGAGAAAGAATCGGGGGTGACATTGAGAATGCCCATGACATGCGTCTGGGCCAAATCAAGAACCCGGTTGCCGCAAGGCAACCGGGTCAGGGACTGTACAGAAGTCATTTCAAACCTTAAACGTCAGCAGCCGGACCGCCGATCGGTGTTTCCGGACGCTCGTCCCGAACCACTGGTGGTGGCGGAGTACCTGTGCCACCCGACCAGTCGCGAGGCTCGCGAGGTGTACGACCTGCCATGATGTCATCGATCTGTTCAGCATCGATCGTTTCATACTTCATGAGGGCATCAGCCATGGCGTCGAGCTTGTCACGGTTGTCCGTGAGGATCTGTTTGGCCGTGCCGTAGCACTGATCAATGATGCTGCGCACTTCGGAGTCGATCAGCTTGGCTGTCTCACCGGAGAAGCTGGCAGCCTGCCCACCACCGCCACGACCGAGGAATACTTCACCCTCTTCTTCGGCATACATCAACGGACCGAGTTTTTCCGACAAGCCCCACTTGGTCACCATGTTCCGCGCAATCTGACTGGCACGCATGATGTCGTTGGAAGCGCCGGTAGTCACACCGTCGAAGCCCAAGGTCATTTCTTCCGCAATACGGCCGCCGTACAGCGAGCAGATCTGACTGATCAGCGCGCGCTTGGACAGGCTGTAGCGATCTTCTTCCGGCAGGAACATCGTCACACCCAGCGCACGACCGCGCGGAATGATCGACACCTTGTAGACCGGATCATGCTCAGGGACGACGCGACCAACAATGGCATGGCCAGCTTCGTGATAAGCGGTGTTCTGCTTTTCTTTCTCGGACATGACCATCGATTTGCGCTCGGCGCCCATCATGATCTTGTCTTTGGCCAGTTCGAATTCTTTCATTTCAACGATGCGTTTGCCGCTGCGCGCAGCAAACAGCGACGCTTCGTTGACCAGGTTGGCCAGGTCAGCACCCGAGAAGCCCGGAGTACCACGCGCGATTACGGCCGGAGCGACGTCGTCACCCATTGGCACCTTGCGCATGTGAACCTTGAGAATCTGCTCGCGACCACGGATATCCGGCAAACCAACCACGACCTGACGGTCGAAACGGCCCGGACGCAGCAGCGCAGGGTCGAGTACGTCTGGACGGTTGGTTGCAGCGATAACAATGATGCCGTCATTCATCTCGAAGCCGTCCATCTCAACCAGCAATTGGTTGAGGGTCTGCTCGCGCTCGTCGTGACCGCCACCCATGCCGGCGCCACGATGGCGACCGACGGCGTCGATTTCGTCGATGAAGATGATGCAAGGCGCGTGCTTCTTCGCCTGCTCGAACATGTCACGAACACGACTGGCACCGACACCGACGAACATTTCGACGAAGTCAGAACCGGAAATGGTGAAGAACGGAACCTTGGCTTCGCCGGCAATCGCCTTTGCCAGCAAGGTTTTACCGGTACCCGGAGGGCCGACCATCAGCACGCCACGAGGAATGCGGCCACCCAGACGCTGGAACTTGCCTGGATCACGCAGGAACTCAACGAGTTCGCCGACTTCTTCTTTGGCTTCGTCGCAACCAGCAACGTCAGCCAGAGTGGTTTTCACCTGATCTTCGGAGAGCAGGCGCGCCTTGCTCTTGCCGAAGCTCATCGGTCCGCCCTTGCCGCCGGCGCCGCCCTGCATCTGGCGCATGAAGAACATGAACACCGCGATGATCACCAGGATCGGGAAGCTGGCTACCAGCAACTGGGTCCAGATGCTTTGCTGCTCAGGCTGCTTGCCTTCCACCACAACGTGGTTGTCGACCAGATCGCCGATCAGGCCATTGTCCTGGATTGCCGGACGAATGGTCTTGAAGCTGTCGCCGTCGTTGCGCTTGCCGGTAATCACATAACCATCAACGGCTACGCGCTCGACCTTGCCATCCTTGACCTGCTGGATGAAGTCGGAATAGTTGAGGGTCTGCGGCTCGTTAGGGCTGGAGAAGTTGTTCATCACCGTCACCAGGACAGCCGCGATGATCAACCACAGGATCAGATTCTTTGCCATATCGTTCAATTAACTACCCTCTGAAGCAAGCTCCGCTACTGGCGCGCGCTTCGCATGATATTCACCGGCCTAACTTACTACATTACCTACGACTCTGGCAGGCGCCGTCTGTAACCCTTTGTGAAACACTTTCTACACAATATTCGTTAATGCTAGCCGGGCGAAATACTAAAAACCTATCACCCCGCACAAAAACCTCGTTTTACTCGCTACGCCCGCGATAACCCCAAGCCAGCATGTATTGCTCGCGGGAGCTGCCACGAGAGGAGTCCGGCTTGATCATCTGGATCTTGTCGAACTTCTTGCGAGCATCCTTCAGGTAAACATCAAACCCTTCACCCTGAAAAATCTTGATCACGAAATTACCACCCGGCTTGAGTATCCGTTCAGCCAGATCAAGCGCCAACTCGCAAAGGAACATGGCTTTTGGCATATCCACTTCAGGCGTACCACTCATATTGGGGGCCATATCGGAAATCACAAGGTCCACCTGCGAATTACCCACAGCCTCAAGAATCCGCCCGAGCACTTCGTCCTCGGTGAAGTCCCCCTGAATGAAGGTCACGTCAGGGATACTGTCCATTTCCAGGATGTCCGAGGCGATCAGACGCCCCTGACCACCGATCAGCCGGCTGGTGACCTGCGACCAGCCACCGGGCGCTGCACCCAGGTCGACCACGCTCATGCCGGGACGGATCAGCTTGTATTTCTCCTGGATCTCCAGAAGCTTGTAACTCGCACGCGAGCGGTAGCCATCCTTCTGTGCTTGTTTCACATAAGGATCATTGACATGTCTTTTCAGCCAACCAAGGCTTGTCTTGGAACGCGCCATTGGGCACCTCGTTGATAAGGGTCGTGATTAATTGGGCGGATCCACGAGCCCTCGGGTAAAATGGCCGCCATTTTACAGAATCCAGACGAAAGGGTCAGATTATGCCGCTCACTCCAGAGCAGAAGAAACAGTACAAATCCATTGGCCACCACCTGAAACCGGTTTTGACGGTGGCTGACAACGGTTTGACTGAAGGTGTTTTAGCCGAACTTGAACGCGCCTTGGCGGATCACGAGCTGATCAAGATCAAGCTCAACATCCTCGATCGCGAGTCGCGCCTGGCGCACATCGCAGAACTGTGCAAGGTTGGCAAAGCGGACCTGGTGCAGGTCATCGGCAAGATGGCACTGATTTACCGCAAGAACTTCAGCGTCAACAAGCAGCTGTCGAACGTTCATCGCTTCAAGTGATGAAAGGGGTCAAGGGTGTGCCTGGCGCACCCTGCCACTCCATCCCGGCACAGGCTGCATCACCAGCACCAGCCCGGAAAACCCCAGAACCAGATAACTGAATACCTGCCAGCGCTGCGCATCCGGCCAGCCGACACGCACTGCGACAAACATCGCACACGCGTACATCGCCATCAACAGAACCTGTCCGCGAAAATCTCGCCATAGACTGGCAAGGCCCTCGGCCTGTACCAGCACCAAAGCCTGAAAAATAACGCATGCGGCGGAAAACCCCACCACCAGCACTTCAAATGCACTGGCGACTTCATCGATCAGCAACGGTGCCAGGCCAATCTGGCCCAGCGCCGGCTGCAAACCGAGATGAATCAGCCATAGACCGCCAACCCAGAGCATCTGAGTCAGCTGCCAAAGCATGGCGCCCGCATGCAGCGGGCGCCCTTTTTCAGATGTGACGGACTTCGACAATCTCGTACTCGATCACGCCGCTTGGCGTTTTCACGGCGACCACATCGCCCTCTTCCTTGCCGATCAAGGCACGGGCCAAAGGCGAACCGACCGAAATCTTGCCGAGTTTGAAGTCAGCCTCATCCTCACCCACGATGTGGTAAGTGACGCTTTCATCGGTCTCGACGTTGGCGATTTCGACGGTGGTACCGAAAATCACTTTGCCGGTGTGCGGAATAGTTGTGACATCGATGATGACCTGATTCTGAATCCGGCCTTCGATGTCGCGAATCCGCGCCTCGACCATGCCTTGCTGTTCGCGGGCGGCATGGTATTCAGCGTTCTCTTTCAAGTCACCCAACTCGCGGGCCGTACCGATGTCCTGGCTAAGCTTCGGACGGACGACCTTGGTCAGGTGAGCGTGTTCTTCTTCCAGGGCTTTAGCGCCCTGGACGGTCATTGGGTATTTGATCATGCCTTCAATCCTGCGTGTAGATCCTGCAAGCGGCGCACGGTCTTTTCCGGACCGAACTTCAGCGCTTCACAGATAGCTTCGCCAGCAGCAATGGTGGTGGTGCAATAGATCTTGTGCTGCAAGGCATTACGACGAATGGAGTACGAATCAGCGATCGACTGACGACCTTCGGTGGTGTTGATGATCAGGGTGACTTCGTCATTCTTGATCATGTCGACCACGTGCGGACGCCCCTCGGTCACCTTGTTCACACGGCGCACTTTCAGGCCTGCGGCTTCGATCAGCTTGGCAGTACCGGCAGTGGCAACCACTTCGAAACCCAAGTTGATCAGATCGCGGGCTACGCCTGCAACCAGTGGCTTGTCGTCATCGCGCACGCTGATGAACGCAGTACCGCCGGTCGGCAGCACTTCGCTGGCGCCCATCTGGGCTTTGGCGAATGCTTCACCGAAGGTGTCGCCGACGCCCATCACTTCACCGGTCGACTTCATCTCTGGGCCAAGGATCGGGTCAACGCCAGGGAATTTGGCGAACGGGAACACCGCCTCTTTCACGCTGTAGAAGTTCGGGATGATTTCTTTGGTGAAGCCGATTTCTTTCAGAGTCTTACCGGCCATTACGCGGGCAGCGATCATCGCCAGGGAAACACCGATGCACTTCGATACGAACGGTACGGTACGGGAAGCACGCGGGTTGACTTCGATGACGTAGATGTCTTCGCCTTGCAAAGCCAGCTGCACGTTCATCAGGCCGACAACGCCCAGTTCCAGGGCCATTTTCTTGACCTGTTCGCGCATCTCGTCCTGGATATGCGCCGGCAGCGAGTACGGCGGCAGCGAGCACGCCGAGTCACCGGAGTGAACGCCAGCCTGTTCAATGTGCTGCATGATCGCGCCGATCACCACGTCTTTACCGTCGCAGACCGCATCCACGTCCATTTCGATGGCGCAGTTGAGGAAGTGGTCGAGCAACACCGGGCTGTCGTTGGACACTTGCACTGCATCACGCAGGTAACGCTTGAGCTCGTCTTCCTTGTAAACGATTTCCATCGCACGGCCGCCCAGTACATAGGACGGGCGCACCACCAGCGGATAACCGATTTTCGCGGCAGCGCGAACCGCTTCGTCTTCGCTACGCACGGTGGCGTTAGGCGGCTGACGCAGGTTCAGGCGCTCAACCATTTGCTGGAAGCGCTCACGGTCTTCAGCACGGTCGATGGCGTCAGGGCTGGTGCCGATGATTGGCACGCCAGCGGCTTCCAGAGCGCGAGCCAGTTTCAGCGGAGTCTGGCCGCCGTACTGAACGATCACACCTTTCGGCTTCTCGACGCGACAGATTTCCAGCACGTCTTCCAGGGTTACCGGCTCGAAGTACAGACGGTCGGAAGTGTCGTAGTCAGTGGAAACGGTTTCCGGGTTGCAGTTGACCATGATGGTTTCGTAGCCGTCTTCGCGCAGAGCGAGGGCAGCGTGAACGCAGCAGTAGTCGAACTCGATGCCCTGGCCAATACGGTTCGGACCACCACCCAGAATCATGATCTTGTCGCGACCCGACGGTGCGGCTTCGCACTCTTCCTCGTAGGTCGAGTAGAGGTAAGCGGTGTCGGTGGCGAACTCGGCGGCGCAGGTGTCAACGCGCTTGTAGACCGGGAACACTTCCAGCTTCTGGCGGTGCGTACGCAGGTTCTTCTCGGTCACACCCAGCAGCTTGGCCAGACGCTGATCGGAGAAGCCTTTGCGCTTGAGCTTGAACATCAGGTCGCGGTCGATAGCGGACAGACCGAGGGTCTTGACCTTCTCTTCTTCCTTGATCAGATCTTCGATCTGCACCAGGAACCACGGATCGATCATGTTCATGCCGAAGATGTCTTCGACCGACAGGCCGGCGCGGAAAGCATCCGCCACGTACCAGATACGCTCAGCGCCCGGCACGGTCAGTTCACGCTTGAGCACGCTCATGCTTTCCGGGTTGCTCAGGTCGAGCTTCTCGTCCAGACCGCAAACGCCCACTTCCAGACCGCGCAGAGCTTTCTGCAGGGATTCCTGGAAGGTCCGGCCGATGGCCATGACTTCACCGACCGACTTCATTTGCGTGGTCAGGCGTGCGTCGGCCTTGGCGAATTTCTCGAAGGCAAAACGTGGCAGCTTGGTCACGACGTAGTCGATCGACGGCTCGAAGGACGCCGGGGTCTTGCCGCCGGTGATGTCGTTCGACAGTTCGTCGAGGGTGTAACCCACAGCCAGTTTGGCCGCGACTTTGGCGATCGGGAAACCGGTGGCTTTCGAAGCCAGTGCCGAAGAACGCGATACACGCGGGTTCATTTCGATCACGACCATGCGGCCAGTGTTCGGGCAGATACCGAATTGAACGTTGGAACCGCCCGTCTCGACGCCGATCTCGCGCAGTACCGCCAGGGAGGCGTTACGCAGGATCTGGTATTCCTTGTCGGTCAGGGTTTGCGCAGGAGCCACGGTGATCGAGTCACCGGTGTGCACGCCCATCGGGTCGAAGTTTTCGATCGAGCAGACGATGATGCAGTTGTCCTTTTTGTCGCGGACAACTTCCATTTCATATTCTTTCCAGCCGATCAGCGATTCGTCGATCAACAGCTCTTTGGTCGGCGACAGGTCCAGACCACGGGCGCAGATTTCTTCGAACTCTTCACGGTTATAAGCGATACCGCCACCGGTGCCACCCATGGTGAAGGACGGACGGATGATGCACGGGAAGCCGAGGGTTTCGAGAACCGCGTTGGCTTCTTCCATGCTGTGGGCGATACCGGAACGCGGGCACGCCAAACCGATGGATTTCATCGCCTTGTCGAAGCGCGAACGGTCTTCAGCCTTGTCGATGGTGTCAGCGTTGGCGCCGATCATTTCTACGCCGAACTTCTCCAGAACGCCTTCGCGCTCCAAGTCCAGGGCGCAGTTCAGAGCGGTCTGGCCGCCCATGGTTGGCAGCACCGCGTCCGGACGCTCTTTTTCGATGATCTTGGCAACGGTCTGCCACTTGATCGGCTCGATGTAGGTAGCGTCGGCCATGTCCGGGTCGGTCATGATGGTGGCCGGGTTGGAGTTCACCAGGATGACGCGGTAACCCTCTTCGCGCAGGGCTTTACAGGCCTGGGCGCCGGAGTAGTCGAATTCGCAGGCCTGGCCGATAACGATCGGGCCAGCGCCGAGAATCAGGATGCTTTTAATGTCTGTACGTTTTGGCATGGGTTTGTCACTCAAATCCGCAGGTCAGTCGGCAAGCCGTCTTGATCGATTTCTGAAGTCTCGAGGGGGCCGCCGGTGTCGGGGCCGCCCTCGAGGGGCTTCTCTCTACAGTCTCAAGGCGAACGCTTAGCGTCGCTTGGCCATCTCGTTGATGAAGCGGTCGAACAGTGGCGCGACGTCGTTCGGGCCCGGGCTCGCTTCAGGGTGACCCTGGAAGCTGAACGCGCTCTTGTCGGTGCGCTCGATGCCTTGCAGGGTGCCGTCGAACAGCGATTTGTGGATCGCACGCACGTTGGCTGGCAGGGTTTCTTCGTCTACCGCGAAACCGTGGTTCTGGCTGGTGATCATCACGACGCCAGTGTCCAGATCCTGCACCGGGTGGTTGGCACCATGGTGGCCGTGGCCCATTTTCAGGGTCTTGGCGCCGGAGGCCAGTGCCAGCAGTTGGTGACCGAGGCAGATGCCGAATACCGGAATTTCGGTTTCCAGGACTTCCTTGATCGCCTTGATCGCGTAGTCGCATGGCTCCGGATCACCAGGGCCGTTGGACAGGAACACGCCGTCCGGCTTCAGCGCCAGTACATCGGCAGCTGGAGTCTGGGCAGGCACCACGGTGACGCGGCAGCCGCGCTCGACCAGCATGCGCAGGATGTTGACCTTGACGCCGTAGTCGTAGGCAACCACGTGGTACGGCAGCTCGGAAGCGTCGATGGTTGCGTGGCTGTCGGTTTTCAGATCCCAGACAGTCGAACGCCATTCGTATTGAGTCTTGGTGCTGACGACTTTCGCCAGGTCCATGCCCTTCAGGCCCGGGAAGCCTTGCGCAGCGGCGATTGCCGCTTCTTCGGAGATGTTGTCGCCGGCCATGATGCAGCCGTTCTGTGCGCCTTTTTCACGCAGGATGCGGGTCAGGCGGCGGGTGTCGATACCGGCGATTGCCACAACGTTGTTGGCTTTCAGGTAGTCGGACAGGGACATCGTGTTACGCCAGTTGCTCGCTACCAGCGGCAGGTCACGGATGACCAGGCCAGCGGACCAGACGCGATCGGACTCGGCGTCTTCCGGCGTGGTGCCGGTGTTGCCGATGTGCGGGTAAGTCAGGGTAACGATCTGTTGGGCGTAGGAAGGATCGGTAAGGATTTCCTGATAGCCGGTCATTGCGGTGTTGAACACCACCTCACCAACGGTTTGACCGTCGGCACCAATGGCTTCGCCGCGAAAAATGCTGCCATCAGCAAGGGCAAGTATGGCTGGCTTAGTCAAGAAGACCTCCCGTAAATAACGCATGAAAGGGCGATCGCAGGTTGTAAAAAAGCGGAGTGACGTATGGACACGTCACCCCGCTTCTTCACTGAATTATTCTGCGCGCTTTTAGTGGACACACTAAAGCTGTAGCTTACAGAAAAAGGCTTTTTTGGTCCACCGCTAAAGAGCCTAAAAGGCCGGAGAATGCGACAGGTCGTCGCCAAGCGGAGAAAAACCAGCGCAAACAGGGCGTTTGCGCTGGGTTCAGCAGTGTATCAACGCAGGTCGAGCACGTCTTGCATGTCATACAGGCCAGGCTCGCGACCATCCAGCCACACCGCCGCACGCACCGCGCCCTTGGCAAACGTCATGCGGCTCGACGCCTTGTGCGTGATCTCCAGACGCTCACCTTCGCAGGCGAACAGCACGGTGTGATCACCCACCACATCACCACCACGCACGGTGGCGAAACCGATGGTTTCACGCTCACGAGCGCCGGTATGACCCTCACGACCGTAGACCGCGACTTTCTGCAAATCACGATCCAGCGCACTGGCGATCACTTCACCCATGCGCAACGCCGTACCCGAAGGCGCATCGATCTTGTGACGGTGATGAGCTTCGATGATTTCGATGTCGGCATCATCACCCAGCACACGCGCTGCCATATCCAGCAGTTTCAGCGACAGATTGACACCAACACTGAAGTTGGCCGCGAAGACGATAGGAATGTCCTTGCCCGCCTCGACCAGCAACTGCTTCTGCGCAGCGTCCAACCCAGTAGTGCCGATGACCATGGCCTTGCCTGCCTTGCGGCAGAACGCCAGATTTTTCAGCATCACTTCCGGCAGCGTGAAGTCGATCAATACGTCGAACTCTTCAGCCACAGCTTCGACATGCCCGGACAACGGCACGCCGATGCGACCCAGCGAGGCCAGCTCACCGGCATCGACGCCGATCAGCGTGCTGCCAGGACGAACCACCGCGGCGGTCAAACCGGTCAGCGGCGCACTCTGCTGCACGGCCTCGACCAGAATCTTACCCATGCGCCCAGCAGCGCCCATCACAGCTATACGTCGCATGCCGACTCCTTAGAGATCGCCGAAGAAGCGCTTCACACCATCGAACCAGCCAGTGGTTTTCGGCGAATGACTGTTGTCGTCTGCCAGCGAACTGCGGAACTCCTCCAGCAGCTCGCGCTGACGACGATTCAGATTGACCGGCGTCTCGACCGCCACACGGCACATCAAATCGCCCGCACCGCCGCCACGTACCGGCGCCACGCCTTTACCACGCACGCGGAACTGCTTGCCGGTCTGAGTACCCTCAGGGATTTTCAGTTTGACGCGACCGTCGAGGGTCGGGATTTCCAACTCACCACCCAGTGCTGCGTCAACGAAGCTGATCGGTACTTCGCAGAACAGATGCTTGCCATCGCGCTGGAAAATGTCGTGCTCGCGGACGTTGATGACTACATACAGGTCGCCCGTCGGACCACCTTGCGTACCCGCCTCGCCTTCGCCGGACAGACGAATGCGGTCGCCGGTATCGACGCCGGCCGGCACTTTGACCGACAGGGTTTTGTACTCTTCAACGCGACCGTCACCGTGGCAGGAATCGCACGGATCGGAAATGATCTTGCCTTGGCCATGGCAACGCGGGCAGGTCTGCTGCACCGAGAAGAAGCCCTGCTGCATGCGCACCTGACCGATGCCACCGCAGGTCGGGCACGTCGATGGCGATGAGCCTTTTTTCGCGCCGGAACCATCGCACGGCTTGCAATTGACCAGCGTCGGCACACGGATATTCACGGTGGTGCCGCGCACCGCTTCTTCCAGGTTCAGCTCCAGGGTGTAGCGCAAGTCGCTGCCACGCTGAGCGCCGCCACGGGAACCGCCGCGACCGCCACCGAAGAAGTCACTGAAGACATCACCAAAGATATCCGAGAAGTTCTGACCACCGAAGCCGGCGCCACCGCCACCCATGCTCGGGTCGACGCCGGCATGGCCGTACTGATCGTACGCCGCACGCTTGCTCGAGTCGGACAGCACTTCGTAGGCCTCATTGGCCTCTTTGAACATTTCTTCCGACGCTTTGTCATCGGGATTACGGTCCGGGTGGTGCTTCATCGCCAGACGACGGTAAGCCTTCTTCAGGTCCGCATCGCTTGAGCCGCGCTCAACACCCAACACTTCGTAATAGTCACGCTTTGCCATAAGTCTTCTGCACTCTTGAGGACGTTCGGCAAACCCCTCCTGAGGATGGCCAAACTCGTTGAGCCCCAATACAGGCCCGGACCCAACTCACGTCAATTCAACGATCCTGGTCTTTGTTTCTTGCGGTACTTTCGGCACGAAAAGCAGGAGCATTCCCGGCCATACCGCCAACATCCGAACCTTGTCGCATGCTGTAAAAATTCGCGTATTCCAGATACGCCAACGCGGGAGCTAGCTCCCGCGCGGCGACATCCTACCAGTCACTGCCTGAAGGCAGTCAACCGGCCGACCAACAACTTACTTGTGGTCTTTGACTTCTTCGAACTCTGCATCGACAACGTCGTCAGCCTTCTCAGCCGATTCGCCTTGCGGGGCCGCGCCATCAGCTGGCTGAGCCTGTTCGGCGTACATCTTCTGAGCAACCGGAGCGGAGACTTTCGACAGCTCCTCAACCTTGGCTTCGATAGCAGCTTTGTCGTCGCCTTTGACAGCGGCTTCCAGAGCAACCACAGCAGCTTCGATCGCAGCCTTCTCTTCAGCGGTGACTTTGTCGCCCGCGTCGGCAATCATCTTGCGAGTCGAGTGAACCAGTGCGTCACCCTGGTTACGGGCAGCGGCCAGCTCTTCGAACTTGCGGTCTTCCTCAGCGTTAGCTTCGGCGTCACGCACCATGCGCTCGATTTCTTCGTCGGACAGACCGGAGTTGGCCTTGATCACGATCGACTGGGTCTTGCCGGTCGCTTTGTCTTTCGCACCAACGTGCAGAATGCCGTTAGCGTCGATGTCGAAGGTCACTTCGATCTGCGGCACACCACGTGGAGCTGGTGGAATGTCGGCCAGGTCGAACTTGCCCAGGGACTTGTTCTGAGTGGCTTGCTTACGCTCGCCCTGCAGCACGTGAATGGTCACAGCGCCCTGGTTGTCGTCGGCAGTCGAGAACACTTGCGATTTCTTGGTAGGAATCGTGGTGTTTTTCTCGATCAGCGCAGTCATCACGCCGCCCATGGTTTCGATACCCAGGGTCAGCGGGCTGACGTCGAGCAGCAGAACGTCTTTCACGTCACCGGCCAGAACGGCGCCCTGAATCGCAGCACCCATGGCAACAGCTTCGTCCGGGTTAACGTCTTTGCGAGCTTCTTTACCGAAGAAATCGGTAACCAGCTTCTGTACCAGCGGCATACGGGTCTGACCACCAACCAGAATCACGTCGTTGATCGCGCCAACGTCCAGACCGGCGTCTTTCATGGCGATGCGGCAAGGTTCGATGGTGCGCTGAACCAGGTCTTCAACCAGTGCTTCGAGCTTGGCACGCGAAATCTTCACGTTCAGGTGCTTAGGACCGGTCGCATCTGCAGTGATGTACGGCAGGTTGACGTCGGTCGACTGAGCGGAAGACAGCTCGATCTTGGCTTTCTCAGCGGCTTCTTTCAGGCGCTGCATGGCCAGCGGATCACCTTTGAGGTTCATGCCGCTTTCTTTCTTGAATTCGTCAACGAGGTAGTCGATCAGACGAATGTCAAAGTCTTCACCGCCGAGGAACGTGTCACCGTTGGTCGCCAGAACTTCGAACTGGTGCTCGCCATCAACTTCAGCGATCTCGATTACGGAAACGTCGAACGTACCGCCACCCAGGTCATAAACAATCACGGTGTGATCGCCCTTGGCCTTGTCCATGCCGTAAGCCAGAGCGGCTGCGGTTGGTTCGTTGATGATACGTTTTACGTCCAGACCGGCGATGCGGCCGGCGTCTTTGGTCGCCTGACGCTGGCTGTCGTTGAAGTAGGCCGGAACGGTAATCACCGCTTCGGTCACGGTCTCGCCGAGGTAGTCTTCGGCGGTTTTCTTCATCTTTTTCAGGATTTCAGCCGAGATTTGTGGCGGTGCCATTTTCTGGCCGTTCACTTCAACCCAGGCGTCGTTGTTGTCAGCCTTGACGATCTTGTAAGGGACCATCTGGATGTCTTTCTGCACAACTTCTTCGTCGAAACGACGACCGATCAGACGCTTTACCGCGTACAGAGTGTTGTGCGGGTTGGTCACAGCCTGACGCTTGGCCGACTGACCTACCAGGATTTCGCCATCGTTGGCGTAAGCGATGATCGACGGCGTGGTACGCGCGCCTTCAGCGTTTTCGATAACTTTTGCTTTGCCGTTTTCCAGCACGGAGACGCAGGAGTTGGTAGTCCCCAGGTCGATACCGATAATTTTGCCCATGTTAACTCTCCCGAAACTTTGGATTTTTTTGCCGCAGCAGTGGTGGCTGACTGCGGTAATACTTAAACGCTTGACTTCTAAATGGGGGCCTTGCGGCTAATTTCAAGCCTTCTCGTCAATCGAAGGCGAAATTGGCGCAGGCGCCTTGCTGACCACAACCATGGCCGGGCGCAACAGGCGACCGTTGAGCTGGTAGCCCTTCTGGAACACCTTCAGAACGCTGTTCGGTTCTACGTCGGCGCTTTCCTGCATGGCCATCGCCTGATGTTGAACGGCGTTGAACGGTTCGCCATGCGGATCGATCGCTTCCAACTGATAACGCTTGAGGGTGTCGTGGAACATTTTCAGCGTCAGCTCGATACCTTCGCGCATCGGGCGGATGCTTTCGTCGTCCGGGTTCGACAGCTCGAGGCCGCGCTCCAGGCTATCGACGATCGGCAGCAGGTCGCCGGCAAATTTTTCCAGGGCAAACTTGTGCGCCTTCTCGACGTCCTGTTCGGCACGGCGACGGACGTTCTGCAGATCGGCAGCAACACGCAGAGATTGATCCTGCGCGGCGGCCAATTGCTCTTCGAGCACTTGTACACGGGTCGCCAGGTCATCACCCGAACCTTCGGGCGCCTGATTGGCTTCTGGGTTTTGCGTATCTACTGTCTGTTCGTCAGCCATAGAATTCTCCTTTCAATTTCGTCCGCGAGCCTGACTCGCGCTTCTGCCCCGATATATGGGGCCGCAAAATCAGGCTTCAAGGGCCTGCAAACATTAACCCTACAAAAAAGTGTCGAATCTTCATTCCTCAATGCGCTAAGCAGATTTGACGTTCAAGCAAATCGAGCTAAGGACGGGCATTGTCAGCCTGAAACAAAACACTGTATAAATAACCAGACCTTTAGCTTGGGAGCGGCCTTTTATGCTGGTGCACCTGTCCGTACATAACTACGCCATCGTTGAACATCTCGATCTCGAACTTGAGCGCGGGATGAGCGTGATCACGGGTGAAACCGGCGCCGGCAAGTCGATCATGCTCGACGCGCTGGGCCTGACTCTAGGTGATCGTGCCGACAGCGGCGTGGTTCGCCCCGGCGCCGACAAGGCCGACATCCTCGCGACCTTCGATCTGGCGGACATCCCTGAAGCCAGCGCATGGCTGGCCGAGCGCGACCTGGAAACGGATGGCCCGTGCATTCTGCGCCGGGTGATCACGTCGGAGGGTCGTTCGCGTGGCTACATCAACGGCACCCCTTGCCCACTCGGCGACCTCAAGTCGCTGGGCGAGTTGTTGATCGATATCCACAGCCAGCATGAACACCAGTCCCTGCTGAAAACCGATACTCATCGACGCCTGCTGGACGAGTACGCCGGCGCTACCGACCTGGCGCGCCAGGTTCAGCTCGCAGCCCAGCGCTGGCGTCAGACTCGTCAGGAGCTGGAGCGTCTCTCCAATTCCGGCGACGAACAACGCGCGCGCCACCAATTGCTGAGCTATCAACTCGAAGAGCTGGAAAATCTCGGTCTCGGCGATAACGAACTTGAGCAACTGGAGCAGGAACACAAAAACCTGACCAACGCCGAGACGCTGCTGGGCATTTGCCGGCAAGTGGTCGAGCAATGCAGCGAAAGCGATTCTGGCAATGTATTGAATGCACTGACCGCCAGCCTCAACCGCCTGTCGAGCGTGAATAACTCCGTCGGCGCACTGGGCGAAGCCAGCAGCCTGCTGACCAGTGCGCAGATCCAGGTCGAAGAGGCCGTTGGCGAACTCAATCGCTTCCTCGATAACTTCGATGCCGATCCGGCACGCCTGCAGTATCTGGAAGAACGCCTCGACGCGATCTACACCCTGGCGCGCAAGCACCGGATCCAGCCGACCGAAGTGGGTGAGATGCAGCAGAAGTTGCTGGATGAAATCGAAACCCTCAACGCCAATGATGAATCCATCGAGCGCCTCGGTGAAGAGCTGGCCTCCTATGCCCGCCACTATCAAGAGAAGGCACGGGAACTGAGCGATTTGCGGCATCAGGCTGCCGGCAGTCTCGCCAGCGCGGTTGAGCAGGAGATTCAGCGACTGGGCATGCCTGGCGGCCGATTCACTATCGAATTGAAGGCTAACAGCAGCGATGAGTTGCTGCCCAACGGGCTGGAACAGGTCGAATTGCTGGTCAGCGCCAACCCGGGCCAGCCGCTGAAGGCACTGGCAAAAGTCGCTTCCGGTGGTGAGCTGTCACGGATCAGCCTGGCAATTCAGGTGATCACCGCACAGACCTCCCGCGTTCCGACACTGGTGTTCGACGAAGTGGACGTCGGCATCGGCGGCCCGACGGCTGAAATTGTCGGCCAACTGTTGCGCCGTCTCGGCGATCGCGGCCAGGTATTGACCGTGACGCACTTGCCACAAGTAGCAGCGCAGGGTCATCAGCATCTGTTCGTGCACAAGGTGCGCGGTGAAGAGGCAACGCACACCGCCGTCTCCAAACTGAGCAAGAACGACCGTATAGAAGAAGTGGCGCGCATGCTCGGCGGCATCGATCTGACCAAAGAGTCCTTGGCTCACGCGAAAAAAATGGTCGTTACCGCCAAGGTTTAGGAACGACAGAAAGCACGAAGGCGACCCTTGGGTCGCCTTCGTTCGTTTCGCGAATGTGAAATTCGCGCGACATGCTTACTTTTTCTTGCGGATGTACAGCACCAGATTGTGATCCACCAACTCGACACCGTGCTCCTCGGCAATTGCCTTCTGGAGCTTTTCGATTTCCGGGCTGACGAATTCGACAACCTCACCGGTTTCCACGTTAACCATGTGGTCGTGGTGACCACTGTCGGCCAACTCAAAAACCGCGTGGCCGCCGTCGAAGTTGTGACGGACCACGAGGCCAGCCGCTTCGAACTGGGTCAGAACACGGTAAACCGTGGCCAGACCGACGTCCTCGCCAGCTTCCATCAACGCCTTGTAGACGTCCTCGGCGCTCATGTGACGCTGCTCTGTAGAGTCGAGCATTTGCAGGATCTTGACCCGTGGCAGGGTCACTTTAAGGCCGGCTTTGCGTAGTTCGCTATTTTCAACCATGGTCAGCTTTCTCGCGATGCTGCTTCGCAGCTTCTCTTAATGCGGGTATGATCGGCGTTTACGTTGTCCCAGCCAAGATAGTGGAAGTCGCCCACCGATGCAAAACACCAAGCTCTTGCTAACCAGTTTCACCTTTGTGGGACTGCTCGCACTCGCCGGTTGTTCATTCCCCGGGGTTTACAAAATCGACATCCAGCAGGGCAATGTCGTCACGCAGGACATGATAGACCAGTTACGCCCGGGAATGACCCGGCCGCAAGTACGGTTTATCATGGGTAACCCCCTGCTTGTCGACACGTTCCATGCCGATCGCTGGGATTATCTGTACAGCCTGCAACCGGGTGGCGGTGAACGCCAACAGGAACGCATCAGCGTTATTTTCAACTCAAACGACCAGCTTGTCAGCCTGTCCGGTGACTTTATGCCGGGCGTAAGCCGTGACGAAGCCATTCTCGGCAAGGACAGTGGCACTACGGTGACCGCTCCTGCTGAAAACGCCGAGAAGCCAACACCGGAAAAACCGGTCAAGCCAGGTTCCTTGCTGGATCAGATCCAGAAGGACGTCGATGGGGTAGAAACCGTTCCGGTTCCAACACCAGAGCCGCTGGACACCTCGCCGCAATAATTTGCGACGCAATAAAAAACCCGGAAATTCCGGGTTTTTTATTGCCTGCAATTTGTCTTTTTACGCGTTTCGAGCCTTGGCTTCCGCAGCCTTGGCAGCACGCAAACGTCGAACTTCTTTGGGGTCGGCAAGCAATGGGCGGTAAATCTCGATGCGATCTTCCGCCTGAATTACCCGCGTATCCGGATCAGCCACTACTTTGCCGAAGATACCCAACGGGCACTCCGCCAGATTCAGCTCAGGGAATTCGCTACCGATACCTGACGCCAGAACCGCAGCGCGAACCGTCGCGCCCTCTTTCACGCTGACAGTGCGTAAAACCTGACGGTCCACGGCGGCGTAAACGACCTCTATCTCAATCACCGGCTCAACCATGCATCTGCTTGGCGCGCTGACAGAACGCGTCCACCAGCGTGTTGGCAGCCTGATTGAACAGCGGCCCCAACGTCGCGCGTACCAGTGGCCCGGCGTAATCGAACGAAAGATCCAGACTGATCTTGCAGGCCTTCTCATTCAAGGCCTTGAACACCCAGACGCCGTGCAATTGATTGAACGGACCTTCTTCCAGGTTCATCTCGATCGACTGTCCCGGCACCAGCGTGTTGCGCGTCACGAAATGCTGGCTGAGACCGCCCTTGGCCACGCCAACGCTGGCGCGCATATGCTCCGGCGAACTTTCCAGCACTTCAGCGGCTGAGCACCACGGCAAAAATTCCGGGTAACGCGCCACGTCGTTGACCAGGTCGTAGAGGAATTGCGCCGGGTACGGCAGTAATGCCGATCGTTGAATATGTGTCGTCATGTGAGCGTTACTTCCAGAGCTGAGCGGCAAACACTACAAGAATGCCGATGGGCGCCACGTAGCGCATCAAAAACAAAGACAGGGCGAACAGTGCCGGATTGCGGATCGACAACTCGTCGCGTACCGCTTCACGCCCCATCACCCATCCGGCAAACAGCACAAAACACAGGCCACCGAGCGGCAACATGATCCGCGAGGTGAAGAAATCGATCACGCCAAAGAAGTCCAGACCGCTCTGCGCACCCCATTGGTAGAGGTGGAACATCCCGCCTTCGTTCACGAAAAATTTGGCTTCCTTCCAGATATTAAAGGAGAACACCGTGCCCAGACCGACGAACCAGCAGATGAACGCCAGCCAGAAAGTCACCCACGCGCGACTGACTTTCGTGCGCTCAACCAAATAGGCAACCATCGGCTCCAGAAGCGAAATCGCCGAACTCCAGGCCGCAATCGCCACCAGCACAAAGAACACCACGCCCATCAGTTGCCCGAAAGCCACGTTACCAAAGGCAAATGGCAGGCTGACGAACATCAGGCCCGGGCCTTCGCTTGGGTTCAGGCCGCCGGCAAACACAATCGGGAACAGAGCTAGACCGGCGACCAGCGAAACAAAGGTATCGAGCAGGGCCACACCGACAACCGTGCCGGACAACGACGAACTCTTCGGCATGTAAGCGCCGTAGATCATGATCGAACCGACACCGACGCTCAGCGAGAAGAACGCGTGCCCCATCGCCGGCAACAAACCGTCGAGGACTTTTTCCGGGTGGAAATCGAACATGAAATGCACGCCTTCCATGAAATGCCCGGTGGTCATGCTGTAACCCAGCAACACCAGAATCATCACGAACAGCAGCGGCATCATGATGCGCAGGCTGCGCTCAAGCCCGGCGACCACGCCTTTGGCGATGACGAAGGCCGACAGCAGCATGAAAATCGTGTGCCAAAGTGTCAGGCGCCATGGATTGGAGATGACATTGCCGAAATAAGCGCCGACCTGGTCGGCCGTTGCGCCCTGGAAGTCGCCACGGCCCATGTCGACGATGTAGTCCAGCGACCAGCCGCCGACCACACTGTAGAAAGACAGGATCAGCAATGCCGTGATCATCCCGGCAAATGCTCCCCACGACCACTTGCCCGAGTGCCCGGCTTCCAGCGCCAGCACCTTCAAGGCGTTCGCCGGACTTTGCCGGGCGCGCCGGCCGATCAGGGTTTCAGCGAGCATGACCGGGATGCCGATCAGCGCGATGCACGCCAGAAACATCAGCACAAAGGCGCCGCCGCCGTAGACCCCGACCATGTAGGGGAACTTCCAGATGCTACCCAGTCCCACGGCCGAACCGGTCGCGGCGAGTATGAAAACCCAGCGGCTAGCCCAACTGCCGTGGACAGAAACCTTGTCTGTCGACATCGTTTATCACGCCCAAGCGTTAGAAAAAGAGGCCGCATTGTCCGGGATTCACTCAACCTGCTCAAGCACGCAGCATCACCGTAGCCGACAGCCGTTTATCTCCATATAATGCCGCCCCTATGGCTAAACAGAAGAAACACCCAACAGGGACCATCGCGCAGAACAAAAAGGCGCGACACGATTACTTCATCGAACATAAGTTCGAGGCTGGTCTGGTCCTGGCCGGCTGGGAAGTAAAAAGTCTGCGGGCAAGCAAGCTACAGCTGGTCGACAGCTATGTGCTGCTCAAGGATGGCGAAGCGTGGTTGCTCGGCAGCCACATCACGCCTCTGATGACCGCAAGCACCCACGTCATCGCCGACCCGGTGCGCACGCGCAAATTGCTGCTCAACCGCCGCGAGCTGGAAAAACTCGCCGCCGCTGTGCAGCAAAAGGGTTACGCCTGCGTCTGCCTGTCCTGGTACTGGAGCAAGCACATGGTCAAGTGCGAAATTGCTCTGGGCAAGGGCAAGAAGGAATACGACAAGCGTGATACCGAGCGCGAACGCGATGCTGGTCGTGAGCTGCAGCGTGCGGTGCGCAATAAGGGCAAGGAAGACTGATCTTCCGACCTTGAAAGCAAAGATCGTCCGATCGCGGCCCGAGCCTTCGGCAGCTCCTACACTGGGATTCGCATTTCCCTGTAGGAGTTGCCGCAGGCTGCGATCTTTTGCTTTAAAGAATCACATCCCCTTGCGCCGCTCCGCCCGAGCCATGCGCTGAACCTCCTGCCGCACCTCTTCCAGCACTTCCTGCACATACAAAATATGTCGACTGGAGACTTCCCGTGCCTGCTCCGCGCGACCTTCAATAATCGCCAGATACAATTCCCGATGTTGAGTGATCAGCATGTCGCGGGTTTCCGTGCGCTGCTTGTACATGCCGCCGATGTTGGTAACCACGTTGCGCTTGAGCAGATCGAACAGCCCGCGAATGGTGTGCAGCAACACCGCGTTATGGCTGGCTTCGGCAATTGCCAGATGAAATTTCGCATCCGCCGCGCCCTCCTCCGCCCGGCTGACTTCATCGTGGCGCGAGTAGCAATCCTGCAACTCTTCGAAGGCTGCGGTGAGCCTTTCACGATCGACATCAGTTGCGCGCAATGCCGCGTAATAGGCGCACGATGCCTCCAGAGTGTGCCGAAACTCGAGCAAATCACGCTGTGCTTCGGGGTTGCTTTCAAGCAGTTGCAACAGCGGATCGCTGAACGTCGACCCGAGGCTTTCCACTACATAATTGCCGCCGCCCTGGCGACTGACCAGCAGCCCTTTCGCCGCCAGTTTCTGAATCGCTTCACGCAGAGATGGCCGTGATACGCCAAATTGTTCGGCCAGCGTGCGCTCCGCCGGCAGCCGTTCGCCGGACTTCAGCGTGCCCTCAAGGATCATCCCCTCAAGTCGCTCGACAATATCGTCAGACAAACGGCGCTGACGTATCTGATCAAACCCCATAACTCATTTCTCCACGATCCCGACCGCTCGCCGGGCTCTCTATTCTGGCCTATCGGCGCCTTCTCGACACCTACCAGACGCCAGTTGCCGAAACCGGATCAGATGCGATCTGCACCGCTTGTTCGACAAAAGTTTTAGGGCGGCAAATTGACACACCGCCATCAAGGCTTTTACCCTAGCCAACAGCGATTGTAAATTGGTCTTACCAATTATCCAAAAACGCTGACAGTGCCTGACCAACAACAATTAGGGGCCACCCCATATGCAAACCTGGCAACAGCTCTACAGCCCGCTCGGCAGTCTCGGCGTGTCCGCACTTGCGGCCGTCATTCCCATCGTTTTCTTTTTCCTCGCGCTGGCGGTGTTCCGCCTCAAAGGCCACGTGGCCGGGAGCATCACCCTCGCCCTGTCGATTGCCGTAGCAATCTTCGCGTTCCAGATGCCGATCGACATGGCCTTTGCCGCCGCCGGGTATGGCTTTGCCTACGGTCTGTGGCCGATTGCCTGGATCATTGTCGCAGCGGTATTCCTCTACAAACTGACAGTGAAAAGTGGTCAGTTCGAGGTCATTCGCAGTTCGGTGTTATCGATTACTGACGACCAGCGCCTGCAAGTGCTGCTGATCGGTTTCTGCTTCGGTGCATTCCTGGAAGGTGCCGCCGGTTTCGGCGCGCCCGTGGCGATTACTGCCGCACTTCTCGTCGGCCTGGGCTTCAACCCGCTGTACGCTGCCGGCTTGTGCCTGATCGCCAACACCGCGCCAGTGGCGTTCGGTGCCCTTGGGATTCCGATCATTGTTGCCGGCCAAGTCACCGGCATCGACGCGTTCAAGATCGGCGCCATGACCGGTCGCCAACTGCCGCTGCTGTCGCTATTCGTGCCGTTCTGGCTGGTGTTCATGATGGATGGCCTGCGCGGCGTGCGTGAAACCTGGCCGGCCGCGCTGGTTGCAGGCTTGAGCTTCGCCGTCACTCAGTACTTCACGTCCAACTTTATTGGCCCAGAGCTGCCGGACATCACTTCGGCACTGGCCAGCCTGATCTCGCTGACCCTGTTCCTGAAAGTCTGGCAGCCGAAACGCGCCGCCGGCCAACACATCGCCGGTGCCGTTTCCGCCTCGGTGGTGACTGCCAGCGTCGGCGGTTTCGGTCAAAAGCGCACCACCGTGGCTTCGCCATACAGCCTCGGGGAAATTTTCAAAGCGTGGTCGCCGTTCCTGATTCTCACTGTGCTGGTGACCATCTGGACACTGAAGCCCTTCAAAGCGATGTTCGCCGCCGGCGGCTCGATGTACAGCTGGGTGTTCAACTTCGCGATCCCGCATCTTGACCAACTGGTGATCAAAACCGCACCGATCGTGGCTGCTCCAACAGCAATACCCGCGGTGTTCAAACTCGATCCGATTTCCGCGACCGGTACGGCGATTTTCTTCTCCGCGCTGATCTCGATGCTGGTACTGAAGATCAATTTCAAAACTGGTCTTACCACTTTGAAAGAAACCTTCTACGAACTGCGCTGGCCAATCCTGTCGATCGGCATGGTGCTGGCGTTCGCCTTCGTCACCAACTACTCCGGCATGTCTTCGACCATGGCCCTGGTATTGGCCGGAACCGGCGCGGCGTTCCCATTCTTCTCGCCGTTCCTGGGCTGGCTCGGCGTGTTCCTCACCGGCTCGGATACTTCGTCCAACGCCCTGTTCAGTTCGCTGCAAGCGACCACCGCACACCAGATCGGCGTCAACGACACCCTGCTGGTGGCGGCGAACACCAGCGGCGGCGTGACCGGCAAGATGATCTCGCCACAATCGATCGCCGTGGCCTGCGCCGCGACCGGGCTGGTGGGCAAGGAATCGGATCTGTTCCGCTTCACCCTCAAGCACAGCCTATTCTTTGCAACGATTGTCGGTCTGATCACCTTGGCTCAGGCTTACTGGTTCACCGGCATGCTGGTGCACTAAACCTACAAGAAACACAGAAAAAACCGACGCCGGTTCGTGATGCCGGCGTCAGCAATTCACAACCCGGTCTGTAAGGCTGCTGAAAGCAACGCTCTCTATATTCAGCAGCCTCAGCGGACGGATAACCGGGACCACCCGGAGACACGCCTGATGAGCGAGCTTTTTTATAACGCCGTGCCAAACGCGACCCGCGTGGCACCGCCACTGCCCGAACCTCGGCAATATCCCAGCGAGAAACCGTCGCGGGTCTACCTGTTTGGCACGTGCGTGGTCGACCTGTTCTACCCCGAAGCCGGGATGGACGCGATCCACTTGCTGGAGCGTGAAGGGATCCGGGTCGAGTATCCGCAAGGGCAGAGTTGCTGCGGCCAGCCGGCCTACACCTCGGGTTACACCGAGCAGGCACGGACGGTAGCGCGCTCGCAACTGGCGCTGTTTGCCGGAGATTATCCGGTGGTGGTGCCGTCGGGTTCCTGCGCCGGCATGCTGCGCGAGCATTACGCCGACTTGTTCAAGGACGAGCCGGAGACGTTAAAACAGGTTCAGGCCCTCGCGGCCCGCACCTATGAACTGGCCGAATTTCTGCTGTTCGTCTGCAAGGTGCAGCTCAAGGACAGCGGCGAACCGGTCAAAGTCGCGCTGCACACTTCGTGTTCGGCACGCCGCGAGATGAACACCCACCTGCACGGCCGCGAGTTGTTGGCGCAGTTGAGCAACGTGGAACGGGTCAACCACGACCACGAAAGCGAATGCTGTGGCTTCGGCGGAACATTCAGCGTCCGTATGCCAGACATTTCCGGCGCGATGGTGGCTGACAAGACCAAAGCGTTGAAGGATTCCGGCGCGCACAAGGTGTTGAGCGCCGACTGTGGCTGTTTGATGAACATCAACGGCGCATTGGAGAAACAAAAAGAAGCGCTACGCGGGCAACATCTCGCCAGCTTCTTGTGGCAACGAACCGGAGGTGCGCAATGAGCACTTCCGCGATTATCCCTACGGTCGCCGTAGAAGAAGATTTCCGCACCCGGGCACACAATGCCTTGGGTGATCAGCAACTGCGGAACAACTTCCGCACTGCCATGGACTCACTGATGGTCAAGCGGGCAGCCGCTTTCAGTGATGCCCACGAAAGAGAACATTTGCGCGCACTGGGCAATTCGATCAAGGCCCGCGCGCTCTCCAAGCTGCCCGAGCTGCTCGAGCAACTGGAACAGAACCTGACCCGCAACGGTGTGACAGTGCACTGGGCGGAAACGGTGGACGAGGCCAATGGCATCGTCTTATCGATCATCCGCGCTCACGAGGCGCGGCAAGTGATCAAGGGCAAATCGATGGTCAGCGAAGAGATGGAGATGAACCATTTCCTCGAGGCTCGGGACATTGAATGTCTGGAGTCCGACATGGGGGAGTACATCGTCCAGCTCGACCACGAGAAGCCTTCACACATCATTATGCCGGCGATCCACAAGAATGCCGGTCAGGTCGCGTCCTTGTTCCACGACAAACTTGGCGTGGAATACACCAAGGACGTTGACCAACTCATTCAGATCGGTCGCAGAGTCCTGCGGCAGAAATTCTTCGAAGCGGACATCGGCGTCTCCGGTGTCAACTTCGCCGTCGCCGAGACCGGCACCCTGCTGCTGGTGGAAAACGAAGGCAACGGGCGCATGACCACCACCGTGCCGCCGGTGCACATCGCCGTCACCGGCATCGAAAAAGTCGTGGAAAACCTGCGTGACGTGGTGCCGCTGCTGTCACTGTTGACGCGTTCGGCGCTGGGTATTCCGATCACCACTTACGTCAACATGATCTCCGGCCCGCGCAAGGAACACGAACTCGACGGCCCCCAGGAAGTGCACCTGGTACTGCTCGACAACGGTCGCAGCCAGGCTTTCGCCGACAGTGAATTACGCCAGACGTTGAACTGCATCCGCTGCGGCGCCTGCATGAACCATTGCCCGGTCTACACCCGCGTCGGTGGCCACACCTATGGCGAGGTGTATCCCGGGCCGATCGGCAAAATCATCACCCCGCACATGGTTGGCTTGGCCAAGGTTCCGGATCACCCGAGTGCCTCTTCGCTGTGCGGTGCCTGCGGTGAAGTCTGCCCGGTAAAAATTCCGATTCCGGCGATCCTGCGTCGCCTGCGCGAAGAAAACGTCAAAGCCCCGGACAGCCCGAATCAAGTGATGCGCGGTCAGGGCAGCAAATATTCGCGCAAAGAACGCTTCATCTGGAACGCCTGGGCCAGGCTCAACAGCTCTCCAACGCTGTATCGATTGTTCGGTTTCTTCGCCACGCGCCTGCGTGCCCTGACCCCGAGTAACGTCGGCCCGTGGACGCAAAACCACAGCGCGCCGAAACCTGCCGCTCGCTCACTGCACGACATGGCCCGCGAGCATCTGGCCAAACAGGGAGACCGCTGATGAGCGCCAAGCAAAATATCCTCGGCAAACTGCGGAAAAGTCTGACGGGGACCACACCTATTGCCGACGACTTCGACGTCGATCTAGTGACGCAGCCTTACACCTACAGCGCCGAACAACGCATTCCGCAACTGCGCAAATTGATGGAAGCAGTGCACACCGAAATCCACCTGACCTCGGGCGAAGCATGGCCGGCGTTGCTTGCGCAATTACTGCGCGACCGTCAGTTGCCGAGCCTGTTGATTGCACCGACTACCGCGCACGGGCAGAAAATCACACAGCACTGGGCGAACAATCCTGATCTGCCAGCACTGAAATCCTACGACCGGCCGATGGAAGAGTGGAAAGCCGAGCTGTTCAACGACACTCCGGCGAGTCTCACCGGCACCCTCGGTGCAATCGCCGCTACCGGCAGCCTGATCATGTGGCCAACCCGCGAAGAACCGCGTTTGATGAGTCTGGTGCCACCGGTGCATTTTGCCCTGCTAAAGGCCAGTGAAATCCGCGACAACTTCTATCAAGTGCAGCAGGAATTCGAATGGGCGCAAGGCATGCCGACCAACGCGTTGCTGGTGTCCGGCCCGTCGAAAACCGCCGACATTGAACAAGTGCTGGCCTACGGAGCCCACGGCCCGAAAGACTTGGTGGTGCTGATCCTGGAGGACCAATGACGCTTCCGGCTAATTTTCTGCGTGATGCGCAACAACTGATTCCGGCGGAGCGCCGCTTTGATGATCCGTTATCGACTCTGGCCTTCGGCACCGACGCCAGTTTTTATCGACTGATTCCGCAACTGGTAATCCGCGTCGAATCGGAGGACGAAGTCGTGGCCCTGCTGAAACTGGCTCAGCGCGACCATGTTCCAGTGACCTTCCGTGCAGCGGGCACCAGTCTCTCTGGTCAGGCGATCAGCGATTCCGTTTTGATCGTGCTTGGGGATAACTGGAACGCGCGCGAGATTCGTGGCCAAGGCACGCAAATCCGCCTGCAACCTGGTGTGATCGGCGCACAGGCCAACGCATGGCTCGCACCGTTTGGCCGCAAGATCGGCCCTGATCCGGCGTCGATCAACGCCTGTAAAATTGGCGGCATTGTTGCAAACAACGCCAGCGGCATGTGCTGCGGCACGGCACAAAACACCTATCACACACTGGCCGGGATTCGTCTTGTACTGGCCGATGGCACGCGACTCGATACCGAAGACGCTGCCAGTGTTGCAGCGTTTCGCAGCAGTCACGGCGATCTGCTCGAACGCTTGGCGACTTTGGGCCGCGAGACCCGCGCCAACGCCGAACTGGCTGCACGAATCCGCCACAAATACCGTCTGAAAAATACCACCGGCCTGTCACTCAACGCCTTGGTGGATTTCGATGAGCCTGTGGATATCTTGAGCCACTTGCTGGTCGGCTCCGAAGGCACCCTCGGTTTCATCAGCGCGGTGACTTACGACACGGTGATCGATCACCCGAACAAGGCGTCGGCGCTGATCGTCTTCCCGGATGTGGAAACCTGCTGCAACGCCGTCACCGTACTGAAGAGCCAACCGGTATCCGCCGTAGAACTGCTGGATCGCCGCAGTTTGCGTTCGGTGCAGGACAAACCGGGCATGCCTGCTTTCGTACAGCAGCTGTCGAACAATGCCTGCGCGTTGCTCATCGAATCCCGCGCCGCGTCTTCTACTTTGTTGCAGGAACAACTGGCGCAAATCATGGCGTCGCTCAGTAGCTTCCCGGTGGAAAAGCAGGTCGACTTCACCGAAGACCCAGCCGAGAACGCCAAGCTCTGGGCCATCCGCAAGGACACCTTCCCCGCTGTCGGCGCGGTGCGCAAAACCGGTACCACGGTGATCATCGAAGACGTGACCTTCCCGGTCGACCAGTTGGCAATCGGCGTGAATCGCTTGATCGAGTTGTTCGACAAACATGCCTACGACGAAGCGATCCTTTTCGGACACGCGCTGGAAGGCAATCTGCACTTCGTCTTCACCCAAGGCTTCAACAACCCGGAAGAAGTCGCACGCTATCAAGCGTTCATGGACGACGTCGCGCAACTGGTCGCGGTGGAGTTTGGCGGTTCGCTGAAAGCCGAACACGGCACCGGGCGCAACATGGCGCCGTTCGTGGAACTGGAATGGGGCAGCGACGCCTATCAGTTGATGTGGCAGCTCAAACGTCTGCTCGACCCGAACGGGATTCTCAACCCGGACGTAGTGCTCAGCGAAGATCCGCAGATCCACCTCAAGCATCTGAAACCGCTGCCGGCGGCTGACGAGATTGTGGATAAGTGCATCGAGTGCGGTTTCTGCGAACCGGTCTGCCCATCTAAAGGACTGACCCTGAGTCCGCGCCAGCGTATTGTGATCTGGCGCGATATTCAGGCGAAAAAGCGTGCGGGCGTCGACACCACAGAATTGGAAAAAGCTTACGAATACCAAGGCATCGAAACCTGCGCCGCCACTGGTCTGTGCGCGCAACGTTGCCCCGTAGGAATTAATACCGGCGAGCTGGTGAAAAAGCTGCGTGGCCGACACGCTACGCATCAGAAAACCGCTGACTGGATTGAAGGAAATTTCGCCAAGACTCTGCAAGGCGCCCGTTTTACCCTGCACGTGGCCAACGGTGCGCGGATGATGCTTGGCGCACCGCGTCTGGCGAAACTTTCTGCAACCATTACGCGCCTGTCCAAGGGCCAAGTGCCGTTGTGGACGAATGCGATGCCGCAGCCAGAGAAGGCCATTCGCTTCAGCCCCAGCGTCTCAGACGAACGTCCGCGTGTGGTGTATCTCGCAGCGTGTGTCTCGCGAGTCATGGGTCCGGCGGCGGGTGATAAAGAGCAAGTGTCGCTCTACGACAAAACCCGTGGACTGCTGGAAAAGGCCGGTTACCAGGTGGTCTTCCCGGACAATCAGGACAACCTCTGCTGCGGTCAGCCCTTCGCCTCCAAGGGCTACGCCGAACAGGCCGAGCACAAGCGTCAGGAGTTGATCAGCGCCCTGTTGCACGCCAGTCGCGGCGGACTTGATCCAATCTATTGCGATACCAGTCCGTGTACGTTGCGCCTGGTTCAGGACGTAGGAGAAACCCGTCTGGATCTGTACGACCCGGTGCGCTTCATCCGTACGCACCTTCTTGATCGACTGGACTTCACTCCGCAAGACGCACCGATTGCCGTACACGTGACCTGCAGCACGCAGCATCTGGGCGAAAGCCAGGCGTTGATCGATCTGGCGCGCAAGTGCAGCAATAACGTGGTGATCCCGGAAGGCATTCACTGCTGTGGGTTTGCCGGCGACAAAGGCTTCACCACGCCGGAGCTGAACAGCCACTCGCTGCGCACGCTAAAGGATGCGGTGCAGCATTGCAGCGAGGGGATTTCCACCAGTCGCACCTGTGAGATCGGCCTGACGCAACACGGCGGAATCGACTACCACGGGCTGGTCTATCTGGTGGATCGCGTGACCCGGGCGAAGGCCTGCTGAAGAAAAATAGAACCCTTGAGTTCGACTGTAGTCCACAGAATAACCCCGACTGATCGGGGTTTTTCTTCCATACGGTTGCCCGTCCTGACGGCCAGCGAAGTCTGGACCCACTCGGTTCAAGGAGATACACATGAAACGTTCTGTACTGTTAGGTCTGTTCGTTACTGCATCGATGATGGCGTCCACTTCGTTCGCCGCGGACAAGCCTGCTGACCTGTGTGATGCGAATATTCAGACCATCAATAATATGAAGGGTCAGCTGTCAGCGAAGCCAGAAGTGAGCCAGAAGGTTGAAGCCACTGTGACCAGAGCCCACGACCTCAAGGCCAAAGGTCAAATCGATAACTGCGTTGCGGAAACCTCGCAACTCATCTCGGACCTTCAAAAAGCAGCCGGCACCAACAATTGATCAAAGCCCGGCCAACCTTCGGGTTGGCCTTACGGGCTGATTGGCGTACACTGCGCAGGCTTGTTGCTCAAACAGATGTACTGAGCAACGAGTTCGGGGCCGTTTAGGATTCGACGCCGGTTGCGAAACTTTAGGTGCATGCCGACTTGGTAACAGAAGTCGTAAATCCACTGTTGCAACTACTTATAGTTGCCAATGACGACCAATACGGTGTTGCTCTCGCTGCTTAATTGCAGCTGACAATGCTCCTGGTACCTTCGGGTCCAGCAATCATCAGGGGATGTCTGTAAACCCAAAATGATTGTCATATAGAACAGAATCGCCGTGCAGTACGTTGTGGACGAAGCGGCTAAAACTTACACAACTCGCCCAAAGCACCCTGCCCTTCGGGTCGCTGAGGGTTAACTTAATAGAAACGGCTACGCATGTAGTACCGACAGCGGAGTACTGGCGGACGGGGGTTCAAATCCCCCCGGCTCCACCAACTCTATAAAAAAGACGTCCTAGGACGTCTTTTTTTGTGCCTGAAATTCAGGAACAGACTCATCATAAGATTGCTAGGAGCGACGCACTCAGCCAAGCCAGTGGTTTCGCCCACCATATTGACATTCCGCTTGACAGATGATTATCTCTGCTAACAGCTTCCCGTATATTTCGTTAAACTGACGCCTAGGCGCAGGGCCGGCTTTGCCGGCCCTGCGCCTAGGCGTCATGATTAGCATGCATTTCGTCAGGACACTCTGCGTTTACAGCCCTTCACCTGTAAATGCGCCAACTGAATGTGCTAGTCTCAAACCCAAGTATATTTCCACCCTTATGGGTATTTTTGCCATGATCAGCGGCCACCAGCATTCAAAAGACCTTAGCTTTGCGGAAATGATGAGCCTTAAAAGTAGCTCACGTGACCGCCAGGTTGATGCTGTCTATTCAGCTGACCCTCAGATGCTTGAAATGGCTGCTGCCCGTGCTAAATCCGCCCTTCGTGGCAACTCTGCTTCAATCGCTCGCCCACAACGATTCTCTGCGCTAAGCAACTGATGCCCGAAACGGTAGACGAAGACGCTCCGTTCGCCCTACTTGAACGCTCAGAGCTCTTCGCTTTCCTGCTCGATCTAATTCAGCGCGTCTACCGCCCCTCAATTCAATCAGCTGTCACCGATTACGGCCTTGTGATCGTTGGCGGGCAATCGCTTACGCTTTGGGCCCGACAATACCTCATCGACGAAATGACAGGTGAGGATGTCGGATTCGTCACCAGCGATGACTTGGACTTTATCGGCAAACCCAACTCTGTTGATTATTGCGCCCGCATGATGGGCGTCCCTTTTCGCAAAGCGAAGATGGAAGACAACACAATAAATATTGCCGCCGCGTACATTCACTGGATTGACGATAAAGAGGTCATCGTCGATATCCTGGAAATGGACAGCGTCGGGGGCGCGCCCAAAAAAGAGATTTTCAAGTATTTATCCGTCCTGGATATCGAAGGCGTGCAAGTCGCCGTCATCGACCCCATCACATGCCTAAAGTCTCGCCTGTTCAACCTATTTGCTTACTGGCAGGATCGGCGGCACAGGGAATCCGTGCGGGTGAAGATCGCACTTCGCGCTTCGAACCATTACCTGCGCGACCTGCTTGTACATGACGGATACCGAGCCATATCAGAACATATCCGCCGAATTAAGGCTTTGGCCCTGACACCGCTCGGCAAGCGTGTTTATGTCGAATATGGAATCGACGTGCTGGACGCCATCCCCTACGATCCGGTGCTGTATCCAACTGCCTACATGGATCGGGAACGACCGAACATGCTCCGCCAAATTGGTGACGTACGCCGACGGAAGTTAATTCAGTACCAACGATTCGCGTGTGGCCCTATTCATCCTAGCCACCTTCAGCCCGCCGCAGAAAACGATCCTAGATAAAGGATTCGGACAACGCGAAACATTCGCTTTGTTATTGCCTCAACTCATCTTACCTATAGCTTCAGCCACCTAAGTCTGATCTTCCCCCGTGCCATCATCAAACAAGGTACATTTACGCCCATCAAGCACGATCAGCAGTGCCGGAATGGAGCGACCAGGCCGGCTTGAAAGGGAATTGGGGTTATGGACAAAAAGTCGCTTTCCGAGCGGGACATCTGCAGCAAGTACATCGCCCCAGCTGTTCAACAAGCTGGGTGGGACATGCACAAGCAGGTGCGCGAGGAAGTCAGCTTTACCAAAGGCCGCATTATCGTCCGGGGAAAACTTCACAGCCGTGGGGAAGCACGCCGCGCAGACTTCATCCTCTACCACCAGGCCAACCTGCCTATCGCTGTGATCGAGGCAAAGGACAACAAGCACTCCGTTGGCTCCGGCATGCAGCAAGCTCTGGGCTATGCAGAGGCGCTGGACGTACCGTTCGTGTTCTCCAGCAATGGCGATGGCTTCCTGTTTCACGACCGCAGTGGCACAGGCGGCCAGGTAGAAACCGAACTTACCCTTGATCAATTCCCCAGCCCTGCCGAACTTTGGCACCGCTACTGCCAGTGGAAGGGGCTGGATACAACAGCCCAACACAAGATCGAAGCGCCCTACTACGACGACGGCTCCGGGCGCATGCCGCGCTATTACCAGATGAATGCCATCAACCGCACCGTCGAGGCTGTGGCGCGCGGCCAAGACCGTATCCTGCTGGTGATGGCTACGGGCACCGGCAAGACCTACACCGCCTTCCAAATCATCTGGCGGCTGTGGAAATCGAAACAGAAGAAACGCATCCTGTTTCTGGCCGACCGCAACATCCTCGTCGATCAGACCAAGAACAACGACTTCAAGCCCTTCGGCCAGGCGATGACCAAAATCGCCAAACGCCAGATCGATACCTCCTACGAAATCTACCTGTCGCTCTATCAGGCCGTCACCGGCACCGATGAAGAGATGAACATCTACAAGCAGTTCTCCCGCGACTTCTTCGACCTGATCGTGATCGACGAATGCCACCGTGGCAGCGCCTCCGAGGATTCCGCATGGCGTGAAATCCTCGACTACTTCTCCAGCGCCACCCATGTCGGCCTCACTGCCACACCGAAGGAAACCAAAGAGGTTTCCAGCATCACTTACTTCGGTGAGCCGATTTACAGCTACACCTTGAAGCAAGGCATCGAGGACGGCTTTCTCGCCCCCTACAAAGTGGTGCGCATCGACTTCGATAAAGACCTGCAAGGCTGGCGGCCCCCCAAAGGCATGCTCGATAAGAATGGCGAACTGATCGAAGACCGCATCTACAACCTCAAGGACATGGACCGCACCCTGGTTATCGAGGCGCGCACCCAACTGGTGGCGCAGAAGGTCACCGAACTCCTCAAGGCCACCGATCCATTTCAGAAAACCATCGTCTTCTGCGACGACATCAACCACGCCGAGCGCATGCGCCAGGCACTGGTCAACCTCAACCCCGAGCGTGTGGCCGAGAATCGCAAGTACGTCATGCGCATCACCGGCGATGACCAGGAAGGCAAGGCCGAGCTGGATAACTTCATCAACCCGGAAGAGCGCTACCCGGTGATTGCCACCACCAGCAAGCTGATGACCACCGGCGTCGATGCTCAGACCTGCAAGCTGATCGTGCTCGACCAGCACATCAAATCGATGACCGAGTTCAAGCAAATCATCGGTCGCGGCACTCGCATTAACGAGGACTACGGCAAGTACTGGTTCACCATCATGGACTTCAAAAAAGCTACCGAGCTATTTGCTGACCCGGCCTTCGATGGTGATCCAGTGGTGATCTTCGCCCCCGACGCTAATGACTCGCCCGTGCCACCAGACGATCCGCAGGGAGATGAAGACGGCATCATCGCAGGCGGCGATAACAACGGTGATGGACTGGAGTTTACCGGCGAGGAGGATGGCAAAAAACGCATCAAGTACGTGATCGATACCGTCCCGATTTACGTCGTCGCCGAGCGCGTGCAGTACTACGGCCCGGATGGTCGACTCATCACCGAATCGCTCCACGACTACACCCGCACCTGTGTAAAAAAGCAATTCACCTCCCTGGATGACTTCCTCCGGTGCTGGAGTGATGCCGAGCAAAAGAAAGTCATCATCGAGGAAATGGCCGTCCAAGGTGTGATGTGGGAAGCCTTGGCCGAGGAAGTGGAGAAGACACAGGGTAAACCGCTCGATCCGTTCGATCTGATCTGCCATGTCGCCTTCGATCAGCCCGCCCTGTCACGCCGCGAGCGAGCCGAGCAGGTGAAAAAGCGCAACTATTTCGCCAAGTATTCCGGCGCCGCCCGCCAAGTGTTGGAGGCGTTGCTGGATAAATATGCCGATACCGGTATCGAGCATATCGAGGACATCAAAATCCTCCAGCTTGACCCTTTCAGCCAGTTCGGTGCGCCCATGGAATTGGTCAAAGCCTTCGGCGGCAAGGCTGGCTACAACCAGGCCATCCACGAGCTGGAAGACGAACTTTATGCCAGTTGACGGCTAACTACCGACGACCTGCCAAAGCAGCTGTCCACACTATCCTGTAGAATTTCGCCCCCCTTGCGGTATGCGTTGAGAGAACTTCATGTCCATTAGCTCCACCATCAAGTCCATCCAGGACATCATGCGCAAAGACGTTGGCGTAGACGGCGACGCCCAGCGCATTGGCCAGCTAGTTTGGCTGCTGTTTCTGAAGATCTTCGATGACCGCGAGCTGGAATGGGAGCTGATGGACGACAGCTATCGTTCGCCCATTCCCGACAGTTGCCGCTGGCGCACCTGGGCCGCCGACCCGGAAGGCATGACCGGCGATGCGCTGAAGGACTTTATCGACAATAACCTGTTCCCCCAGCTACAGAACCTGCACGAGTACAGCAACACGCCCTCCGCCTTTGTGGTGCGCGGCGTGTTTGAAGATGCGTACAACTACATGAAGTCCGGGCAGTTGCTGCGCCAGGTGATTAACAAGATTCAAGAGGGTGTGGACTTCAACAAGGCCCAGGAACGCCACGAGTTCGGCAATCTCTATGAGCAACTGCTGCGCGACCTGCAGAACGCGGGCAACGCCGGCGAGTTCTACACCCCGCGCCCGGTCACCGAATTTATGGTGCGCATGGTCGACCCCAAGCTGGACGAAAAAGTTATGGACCCGGCCTGCGGCACGGGCGGCTTTCTCACCTGCGCCATCGAACACAAACGCAGCCGCTATGTAAAAACCGCCGAAGACGAACGCACCCTCCAGGCCAGTATCTTTGGCGTGGAGAAAAAGCCGCTGCCGCACCTGCTGGCAACCACCAATATGATCCTGCACGGCATCGAAGTGCCGAACCAGATTCGCCACGACAACACCCTCAGCAAACCGCTAATCAGTTGGGGACCGAGTGAGCGCGTGCACTGCATCGTCGCCAATCCGCCGTTCGGTGGCATGGAAGAAGACGGCATCGAAACCAACTTCCCTGCGGCCTTCCGCACTCGTGAGACCGCAGACCTGTTTTTGGTGCTGATCATGCAGTTGCTCAAAGACGGTGGCCGCGCTGCTGTGGTACTGCCCGATGGCTTTCTGTTTGGCGAAGGCATCAAAAGCCGCATCAAGGAAAAACTGCTGACCGAGTGCAACCTGCACACCATCGTTCGCCTGCCCAACGGTGTATTCAACCCTTACACCGGCATCAAAACCAACCTGCTGTTCTTCACCAAGGGCACGCCAACCAAACAGGTGTGGTTCTACGAACACCAGTACCCGGCCGGGGTTAAGAATTACTCCAAGACCCGCCCCATGCGCATCGAAGAATTCGCCGTGGAAGAAGCCTGGTGGGGCAGCGAGGTCGATGGCTTTACCACACGGGTGGAGAACGAATTTACCTGGAAGGTAAGCGTCGAAGAACTGCAGGCGCGTAAGTGGAACCTAGACTGCAAGAACCCGCATATAGATGAGCAGACCAACCACAATCTTGACGAACTGCTGCGCAACTACGCCAGTCTGCAAGGCGAAATCGGCGACCTGCGCGACCAGCTTAAAGCTGTGCTGGCCGAAGCCCTGGAGCGCCAGGCATGACAGTATTGTTGACCGACAATCTGCCGCTCCTGGCCGGTGCGCCCAACGGCATTAAGAAACTACGTGGGTTAATCCTGGAACTGGCAGTACGCGGCAAGTTGGTGCTGCAAGACCCGAATGATGAACCAGCCAGCGAGTTGCTTAAGCGTATAGCCGAGGAAAAGGCGCAGCTTATGGCTGATGGCCAAATCAAGAAGCAGAAATCACTGTCAGCGATGGCTGAAGAAAAGCAACTCTTTGAGTTGCCTGCAGGATGGGAGTGGGCCAGTACAGCGACGCTGACCTTGCTCATCACTGATGGGACCCATCATACGCCCACGTATATAAGCTCGGGCATCCCATTCATTTCTGTGAAAGACATTAATGGGAAAACTATTTCTTTTGATGATTGCAAATACATTTCACAAGAAGAGCACATAGCAATAAATTCGCGCTGCAATCCTGAACAGGGAGACATTTTGCTATGCCGGATTGGTACGCTTGGACGGCCAACTATCGTAGATACTGATGTTCCTTTCAGCTTATTCGTGAGTGTTGGTCTCTTGAAACTGCCTAAGAAAACAAAGTTTTCTCGGTATTTTCACTGCGTGCTATCAAGTCCCTTGATGTATCGCCAGTACGATCAGATAAAGGCTGGAGGCAGCCATACAAACAAATTAAATCTAGGTGACATCCCCCGCCTGTTTGTTCCAGTTCCTCCACTCAACGAGCAACACCGCATTGTCGCAAAAGTCGATGAATTGATGGCCCTGTGCGACCGCTTGGAGGCCCAGCAGGCCGACGCCGGAAACGCCCACGCCCAACTCGTGCAAGCGCTGCTCGGCAGTCTGACCCAAGCTAGCGACGCCATCGACTTCGCCACCAACTGGCAGCGCCTGGTCGAACACTTCCACATCCTATTCACCACCGAACCCAGCATCGACGCCCTCAAGCAAACAATGCTGCAACTGGCCTTGATGGGCAAACTAGTTCCACAAGAGCCCAGCGATGAGCCGGCCAGCAAGTTTCTGAAGAGGATTTCAGAAGAGAAAGCGCGGCTGATAGCGGAGGGCACGCTCAAGAAACAAAGGCAGCCAGCACCGATCACGGAGACTGAAAAATCGTTTGAATTACCGGAAAACTGGGAGTGGGTACGCTTAGAGGAAATTGCGCAAGTAGGAACAGGCGCAACCCCACTCAGAACAAATCCTAAGTATTTTGCGCCAGCAACGATTAACTGGGTGACAAGCGGCGAGACATCGCAAGACTATATCCATGAGTCAGAGCAGAAGGTTGCGCCTCTTGCACTAACGGAGACAAACCTAACCATTTACCCACCGCATACGCTGATCATCGCCATGTACGGTCAAGGAAAAACACGAGGGCAGATTTCTGAGCTTTTGATAGATGCTTGTACGAATCAGGCATGTGCCGCAATTCAGCTGCTTGATCAAGACGAGTCGCATCGGCGTTTTGTGAAATATTTCTTCGTTAAGAGCTATGACGATATTCGTTTGCTCGCGGCTGGGGGTGCGCAGCCGAATCTGAATTTGGGAAAAATTAAAGAGACTGTTCTTCCTCTGCCGCCAGTTATTGAACAACACCGCATCGTCGCCAAAGTCGATCAACTGATGATCCTCTGCGACCAACTCAAAACCCGCCTAACCCAGGCCCGACAGCTCAACGAACAGTTGGCCAGCACCCTCGTCGAACGAGCCCTTACCGAAGATGGCCAGCAGGCTCCAATGGCCACCGATCGGAAAATAGCTCGCACCCTACTCGCAGCAGAAATCACTCACCGGCTACATAGCCAACGTACCTTCGGCCAACGCAAGCTACAGAAAGTGATTTACCTGGCCGAGCATGCAGCTAAGCTTGCCGCTATCCAGGGCGCTTACCTGCGCGATGCCGCGGGTCCCCACGATCGCCTGTTGATGAATCAGATCGAAAGTGAGTTGCAAAACCGACAGTGGTACGAGCGCGTCGAGCGCGAGCCTGTTGGCCATGCTTACCGCCCGCTTTCCCAAGCAGGGCAACATCGGCAGGCGTATAGCAGCACCTGGTCGGCCGTTGAGCGCGTCACCATTGACCAGGTGATCGAGCTAATGCGGGACTGGGATACGGATCGTTGCGAAATGACTGTAACGCTCTATGCCGCCTGGAACGACTTTATCCTCGAAGTCCGCCCGGTTTCCGATGAAGCAATCGTGGACGAAGTCATGCATAGCTGGAACGACACCAAGCTGCGCTTTGGAAAAACCGAATGGTTGGCGGTACTTGAAGAGATAAAGAAGCACAAAATCCTCATGCCCAGCGGCTTTGGCAAGCGCACCTCAGGAGGCATGCTTAGCTTGCCCGGTTTCGAGTAAACAGAGATTGCTTTGGGCCGTCCTCGGAAAGATACGGATACGAAGCATATTGCTCAATCCAACTCCTCGCGGTATTCCAGTTGGTATTCCAAAGAAATTTACACACTCACATTAGTCAAATAAATCAAACATCTAAGAACCCAATTCAGATTACCCCGGCTCCACCAACTCTCAACGACAAAGCCCGCCAAGTGCGGGCTTTGTCGCATCTGGTCGTCCCATCCAGCCCCTACCGCCAAAAACCAATCCCTCCCCACACACCTCAATGCTCATGCCGATGATGCACATCCGGAAAATGCGCATGCCGGTGACGCATCGGCGTATGCACATGCGGATGACTGTGCGGCTCCGTTCCATCCCAGTCAGCCCCGTGCGTATGCTGGTGATGCTCGTCGTGGGTATGGCGATGCTCATGTTCGAGCCGTTCGTGCTGATGCTCATGACTATGGTTTTCCATCAGGTGAATCCACACCCCCACAGCCATTAACGCTGCTGCGAGCAGGAACATCAGCGACACCGACTCGCCCAGCAGCAGAATCGAGATAGCTGCGCCCAGAAACGGCGCGGTGGAAAAGTACGCGCCGGTGCGCGCACTGCCCAGCCCGCGCAGGGCGAGGACGAACATCACCAGGCTGACGCCGTAACCGAGAAACCCGACCAGCAGGATGGGCACCAGCGAGTCGGCTGCGGGCAGTTGTTTGCCGATGAACAAGGCGAGGCCGCAGTTGACCAACCCCGCCACAAGACCTTTGCTGCCCGCGATAAACAGTGCATCCGAGGCAGACACTTTACGCGTCAGGTTGTTGTCGATGGCCCAGCAAAAGCAGGCGAAGGCGACGGCGAGCGGCCCTGTCCAGTCCTGCGCCGACACGGCCTCCTGCGGCCATGACAACACGACACCGCCGGCCACGATGGCGAGCATGCCGATCACGATTCGCCGATCGGCGTTCTCCTTGAACACTACCCACGCCAATAGCGCCGTGAGCACTGATTCCAGATTGAGCATCAGTGACGCGCTCGCGCCGGACGTTCTGGTCAAACCGAACATCAATGCCACTGGCGCCAGTACACCGCCGAAGCCGATGGCGCCGACCAGCCACGGCCATTCGCCGGTGCCGAGTCCGGAGCGCTGCCAGCCTCGATCGCGGGCAAAACGCAGGACGGTCAAACCCAGCCCGCTGCCCAGATAGAGCAACCCGGCCAATAGAATCGGTGAAATCTGTACCCCCAACAGCTTGGCGAGTGGCGTGCTGGCGCCAAACAATGCTGCCGCAACCAAAGCGTAGAGAACGCTCACATTCATGACGGAATCACTCACTCGGGCTGATGGAATGCCGGTGATGATCATGGCAGAACTCAGGTGAGAATTATGTGAACGGTTTCCTGATGGATCGAACATCCAACGCTGGCCGCCCCTTCAAGCACACGCTCAAATCCAGCAACATTTAATCCTCGCACTTCATGACGCTGGCTCGACGCAGCCTCTATGCTGCAAACATCGAGATGAATGGAGTTGAAGATGAAGATCTGGATCGCCGCCACGCTGGCGGCACTGATTTCCCTGCCTGTCCACGCAGCAGATGCTGGCGCTGTGCGCGTCGAACCGATCGCTTTCACAACCAGCGCGGACAGTGTCCAGCGCAAACAGTCGATCAAGGGTGACCAAACGGCGGAGTACCGATTCAACGCCAGGACCGGCCAGATGCTCACCGTCGATTTCAAACCATCCAACACCTCCGCTTACTTCAATATTACTGCCAAGGGCGCGGATTACGCACTGTTCAACGGCTCGATCATGGGCAATCACTTTTCCGGCACCTTACCTTCCGATGGCGAGTACACCGTTCAGGTATACCTCATGCGCAATGCGGCACGGCGCAATGAAGTCGCCAACTATGCGTTGTCTCTGAGGCTCGCCACTGCCGATGCGGTGGACGGGACGAAACCGTTCGAGCAGACATTGGAATTGCAGGGCATCCGCTTTCATGTCAGCCGTGTACAGGGCCATCGCCAAGCCGTTTTGCGCATTGAACCCAAAGGCCTGGAAATCGACAACAGCGCGATCACCCGGCCGCTCAAGGGCGATATCGTTCGCGCCGAGATTGGCGACCTGAACAACGACGGCTCGCCCGAAATCTACGTTTTCACCCGCATTCCCGGACGCGGCATGCCGGGCGAGCTGATTGCCTATTCAGCCAACAACAAGAAATCCCTGAGCGAAATCTACCTGCGCCCGGTCAGCGACAATCCGAAAATCGCCGAGGGCTATCAGGGCGAGGATTCGTTTGCGGTGGTGGAAAACGCCTTGGTGCAGCGCTTCCCGGTGTATGACAGCACTGATGCAGGCGCAGGCCGCACGGGGAAGATGCGCCAGGTTCAATACACGTTAGTGACGGGCGAGGCCGGGTGGGTTCTGCGCGAAGATAAGGTGGCGGAGTATTGAGTTCCCGTCCGGACCACACGTCTTGAAATGACTATCCGTGATCACCGCGACTGCCGTTTGGTTTTATCGCCACGCCCGCCTTCCCACATCGAACGTCCTAGGAAAATTCCTGCAACACGCGTCGACTTTGATGAACTGGTGCACAGTTCCTCAGGGCGTTACGCTCCACGACCACTGCCATCCAGCGGACGGTTTGGCAGCCGCAATTGCAGTGAATGTTCACTCCACGGAGCTACGTCATGAAGAAAATCCCCCGTCTTTCGCTGGTTGGCCCGGCACCGTCCGACGCGCCAACGTCCAGCACCCAACCGCAATCGAATAACAGCGCACACAGCGAAGCGCACAAACGGCGCCGTAGCATCCCGCTCAATCAACTCATCAGGGTGCGCGACGATGTCGACACCCTGACCCTGCTCACCCACGCCAGCGAGATCCTCGATTCCCTCGCGGCCATCAGCGCAAACTTTGCCGATGAGTTCGACGGCTCCAAGCGCCATGTGGCGGTGGCGATGAAGCAACTGAGCGCACTGGCCGAGATCCTGATTTGTCGGGCACGGGACAATCTTGATCCGCAGAAACCACAGAACACTACCGGGCCTGAAACCCGCCATTGACGGGCGAAAATCCAGCGTTCGGTTGTGCATCGGACTGCATTGGGGCCGCCCATCGAGATGAATTTTTCTTCACTGCAGCTGCGCGGCCAACCCTTGTACAGTCCGCTCGCTCATTCAAGAAACTACGGTTCGCCCGCGCTCCTGCGGGCTTTTTTTTGCCTGAAACAAAGTCCTGTCTTCGCCACGACTTGCCGTAACCCCGGTGATTGCGCGACTCTGCCTGCAGATCCCACAAGCCGGAGCGCCCGATGCCGCTGTTGACCCTGCCCTGCCAACGCCTGACGCTCGCGATACTTGCACCGGAGCAGGCCGAGCTGGAAAGCGAGTTCTACCGACGCAACCAGCGCCACCTCGCGCCATGGTCTCCGATCCGCACCACTGAATATTTTTCCACCGAGCAGATTCGCCGGCGCCTTGAAATACAGGCCAGCGCATTCGAGGCCGGGCTGGCCATGCATTTTGCGCTGTTGACGCCGGATGGCCAGCAGATGATCGGCGCGTGCAACTTCAGCGGCATCATTCGTGGTGCCTTTCAGGCGTGTTATCTGGGCTATCACATCGATGAGGCCCAACAGGGTCAGGGCTTGATGCAGGAAGCGCTAGAGGCGGGTATCGGTTACATGTTCGACACACAGAACCTGCACAGGATCATGGCCAACTACATTCCCGGCAACGAGCGCAGTGAGCGCTTGCTTGAACGCCTGGGCTTCGAGCGCGAGGGTTACGCCAAGGCGTATCTGAACATTGCCGGACGCTGGCAGGATCATGTGCTGACGGCGCTGGTCAATCCGCTGTTCGAAACGCCGGAGAAGCGTTGGTCACGACAACTGGCCTAGCTTCACAATTTGTTCAGGATTGCCGACGTATGCTCAGGCCTCCCGCCCCTTCCGGTTGCCTGAACCCCATGTCGCGTGCCGTCACTTCGCTGTTTCTGCTTGCCGCCCTGCTGTTTTTCTTCGCATTGGGCGGCCATCAATTGCAAGGCTCCACCGAGGCCCGCGTGGCTGGCATCGCCATGGAGATGCATCTGGAGGACGACTGGGTGACACCTCGTCTGTTTGGTGAACCGTTTCTGGAAAAACCACCGTTAAGCCTGTGGCTGGATGCTGGCGCCATGCGTGTGTTCGGCGTTTCACCGTGGGCCGTGCGGCTGGCGTCGGCGGTGGCGGGCTTACTCAGCGTGATGCTGCTGTACGGCATGTTGCGGCGTTTCGAGCGGCCGAAAATGATTGCCTGGACCGCAGGCATTCTGCTCGCGACCATGGCCAGTTACTGGAGCAACGTGCGCGGGGTCGGTGAGGACGCGTTGCTCGCCCTCGGCGTGACCACCGCGCTGCTGGCCTTTTTCCAGGCGCAACGGGCGTCGACCGCGGGCAACTCGCTGTTGTTTGTCGTTGGGATCGCCATCGCTACATTGAGCAAGGGTGTGCTGGGGCTGGCCATGCCGGGCGTGGTGATTTTCGCCTATCTGCTGGCCGACAGCCTGATGGACAAGCGCCTGAAAATCGCCGACTGGCTGCGCCCGGGTTTACTAACACTGGTCGGTTTGATTCCGCTGCTGATCTGGCTCGTCATCCTCTTCCAGCACGGCGGTGCGCAGGCCGTCAAAGAGGTGCTGCTGACCAACAGCGTCGGGCGCTTCAGCGGTTCGTTCGTCGAAGCCGGGCACTATGAACCGTTCTATTACTACCTGGCCAAACTGCCGGAAGCCTTCCTGCCGTGGAATATTCTGGTGTACCTGGGGCTCTGGCATTTCCGCAAACAATTGAAGGCCGACCGTTACCTGCTGTTTTTCAGCCTGTGGATCGTGGCGCAATTCATCATGCTGACGTTGGCGTCGAGCAAACGCACGGTGTATCTGATGTCGATGACACCGGCCGCCGCGGTGATCGCTGCGGAGTATGCAGGGGTGCTGTTTGAGCGATTGAAGCAGTACGAATCCGGTAATGGATTCGTAGGCCGAATCGCCCGGCAGCGTCAGACACTGGCAGTCGGTGTGCTCACGCTGGTGATCGGCAGTTACCTCGCCGCCGCGCAGTGGGCACTGCCCCACGCCGACAAAAAGCTTTCGTTCCTGCCGTTGAGCGCTGAAATTCAGACGCTGCAAACCGCTGGGCATCAAGTCGCGCTGTTTCAGGCCAATGAGCGGGTCGGTGGCGCTACGGTCTTCTATACCCAGCAAGTGCTCAAAGGCCTGGATACCGAAGTGCAGTTGCGAGATTTCCTCGCGGCCTCGCCATCCCATGTCGTGGTGATGGCTGGCGACAGCGAACCCGCCGCCCCACTGAAAGTGCTCAAGACCATGATGGTCGGACGACAGGCGTATTACTTCGTCGGCTATTGAGACCTGCGCAGGCCCATAAAAAACCCGCCGTGATGGCGGGTTTTCATTTCATCTGAACGGGTTCAGAGAGAGACCTCAGGCTGCGCACTGAAAGCTTTCTGTGCGCGCTTGCCCAGCACCGGCACATCCAGCCGCGCGCGTCCGTAGAAGGCCAACGCCGTCAGTAAACACGCCAGCCACACGAAGATTCCGGCCCAGAACGTGTGGGACATGTAGTGCCAGCCTTGCAGGACGCGAGTAGTGCCATAAACGAACCCCAGCAACAGCGAGCCCCACAAGATGGCACTGGAAAAACGCCATTGATAACGTCGCGCCACGAAATACAGCGCCAGCATGGTGAAGCCGCCCGACGCATGACCACCCGGCCAGCACCGGCCACTCCCGGCTTCATGGAACAGTTGAAAATTGCTGTACCACTCAACGTGAACCATTTTGCCGCCGTACAACGTGGTCTCGATCGGGCAGTAAACGCTGGTGTGGGATTTGAGGAAATGAATCACCCCGGTGCAGACCGCAAATGCGACCACCACAAACAGAAAATCCCTACGGTGATCAGCGGCAAATCGCAACACTGGCGCGACTTTGCTGCGCTCCAGCATTGCACCGAGTCGCGGACGTTTCTGCGGATTGACCAATGGCCAGACCAGCGATAACAGCGCGCCGATCAGGGCGATTTCTGCCGTCCAGTTGGGAATGATCCGCGCCCATTTGTGGGTGAGCTTTTCAAAAAAGTGGATTTTGTCGAGTGGGAAGGTCTGCGTCAGCGGATCGAACAGCAGGTTGCTGAAGGCGATGTCGATCTTGGTCATGTCGAACATCAAGAACACCAGCGCCGCACAGGCCAGCGGAATACCAAAGTTGTAAGCGTAGAAGCGGGATTTCATCGGCTATTCACCGTGCGCCAGTCGGAGGCTTCAATAAAGCCGAGCATCTTGGGAGCCGCCGGGCTGGCAGCGGAAACAAACAATGACGAGCCATAACCCATGTCCGAGGTCGGCACTTTGAGGTCTTTCTCGATTTGCGCCATGCATTCGCTGTGGGTCACCAGGACCAGATTGCGACCGGGCAGCTTGTGGGCCAGCGCATCCTGCAACATGCGCCCACGGCAGTTGATCAACCAATCGTCACCGCTGGCGGCATGGTTGAACATGTAACCGGCGGTCTGCACCGTGCGCATCGACGGGCTGTTATAAATGTCGGCGTTGTTCAGGCCCAGTTGTTCGAACTGTGCACCGACCGCCACCGCGACACTGCGCGAGCGATCGGTGATGCCGTCGTTGCCACTCAGGCAGGCAGCTTTAGAGTGATCGCAGCGCTCGACGTGACGCACCAGCACGATCATCTCGCCCTTGGCCCAGCCCGTCGCCAACGCTTGCGCACCCGCCACGTTGCCGTGGGCCAGGTCCGGCACCGCCGCCGGCGCCAGCAACCACAGGGTCAGTGGCATCACCAATACCGATGCCGCCAACACCACCCAAGTGTTGCGAAAACGCGCCAAAAAGCTCAGATCGATCGAGCGTTTGACGCCGAACAGACTCAGTCTCAATTCCACAAAAACCGCCTCGCCACTCTGCATCACGGGTTCATTCGATGCGGCGAAGGTACAGAGGCGGGCGTAGGCAGCCAGTGAAACCCATGTGAAAAAAGTCTTGGGATCCGATGTTACAAATTCCGTAGGACAAAATCCTTTCAGCTCTGGGAAATGCGGCCGATACAAACCTGCTAACACCCTTGCTGGCTCAAAAAAACAACAATCTTCCAGCCTAACTGACGACAAGAAACCCAACGTTTCTGGAGGATTTTTGATGAATAGCTGGTTCGGCAACATCAGCGTGAACATGAAATTAGGCCTGGGCTTCGGCCTGGTGCTGGCCCTGACCTGCGTGCTGGCCCTGACAGGCTGGACCAGCCTCGGTGGCCTGATCGACCGCAGCAACTGGATGAGCGATATCACCCAGCTCAATGCCGGTCTGACCAAACTGCGCGTGGTGCGCCTGCAGTACATGCTGACCAACGGCGATGAAACCGCCGCGCAGAATGTGCAGACCACCCTCGAAAGCTTCGCCGCGCAGCAACAGAAGCTGATCAACAGCTTCAAGAGCCCGGAAAACGTCAAACTGCTCAAGGAGCAGGCAGCGACCATCGCTGAATACCAGACGTCGCTGAACAAAATGCGTAACGCCTATCGCACCGGCAACAGCGCCCGCGACAGCATGAGCGTGAGTGCCGAGACCGCGTACAACCAGATCGAATCGATCAGCAAACGCGTGCAGCAGATGGACATGAGCGAACAGCGTTTCGAACAGTTCCAGGCGATCACCGCCGCCAAAGAAGCGTTCATCCTCGCGCGTTACGAAGTGCGCGGTTACACCGCCACCACCAACGCCGAAACCGAACAGAAAGCCGTCGGCCAGATCGACGCGGCCATCGCCAGCCTCAAGTCATTGAATGCGCAATTTGCTGCGACTCAGCAGGATGCCTTGCGCCAATTGGAATCTGCGTTGACCAGCTATCGCAGCGCGTTGATGGCGTACAAGAACGCCAACACCGATGCCGTGCAGGCGCGTAAGGAAATGACCGACCAGGGCACCACCATCGTCGCCCTGAGCGAGCAGCTGTATCAGATCCAGCTCGATCGCCGTGACGCGGAAAGCGCCCAGGCGCGTACCTTCCAGTTGATCAGCACCCTGCTCGCCCTGCTGGTTGGCGTGATTGCTGCGGTGATCATCACCCGTCAGATCACCCGTCCGCTGCAAGAAACCCTCGCCGTGGTCGAGCGCATCGCCAGCGGCGACCTGACCCAGAACGTTACCGTCACCCGCCGCGACGAACTCGGCGTGCTGCAACAAGGCATCGCACGCATGGGCGTGACCCTGCGTGACTTGATCAGCGGCATCCGCGACGGCGTCACCCAGATCGCCAGCGCCGCTGAAGAACTCTCGGCCGTGACCGAGCAAACCAGCGCCGGCGTGAACAGCCAGAAGGTCGAAACCGATCAGGTTGCCACCGCGATGCACGAGATGACTGCCACCGTGCAGGAAGTCGCACGCAACGCCGAAGAAGCCTCGCAAGCGGCCGCCGCCGCTGACGGTGAAGCCCGTGAAGGCGACAAAGTGGTGAACGAAGCCATCGCGCAAATCGAACGTCTGGCCAGCGAAGTGGTGCGCTCCACCGAAGCCATGAGCGTGCTGCAACAGGAAAGCGACAAGATCGGCAGCGTCATGGACGTGATCAAGGCTGTTGCTGAGCAGACCAACCTGCTGGCCCTCAACGCTGCGATCGAAGCCGCGCGCGCCGGTGAAGCCGGTCGTGGTTTTGCCGTGGTCGCCGACGAGGTTCGTGGCCTGGCTCAGCGCACACAGAAATCCACCGAGGAAATCGAAGGCCTGGTCGCCGGTCTGCAGAACGGCACCCAGCAAGTCTCCGCCGTGATGAGCAACAGCCGCGCCCTGACCGACAGCAGCGTCGCCCTGACCCGCAAGGCTGGCGCGTCGCTGGAAAACATCACCCGCACGGTGTCGAACATCCAGTCGATGAACCAGCAGATCGCCGCAGCGGCTGAGCAGCAGAGCGCCGTGGCTGAAGAGATCAGCCGCAGCATCATCAACGTACGCGACGTGTCGGAACAGACCGCAGCGGCGAGTGATGAGACGGCAGCGTCGAGTGTTGAACTGGCGCGTCTGGGTGGTCAGTTGCAACAGATGGTCAGCCACTTCCGCGTTTGATCTTGATTCAGCGCTGACGCTACAACCGCATCGCGAGCAGGCTCACTCCTACAGGTAACGCGTCGATCACAGATTATGTGGGCGACGCCAATTTCCCTGTAGGAGTGAGCCTGCTCGCGATTGCGTTAGACCTGTCACGGCATCCCGTCAAACCACACCGTGCATAAAAAACTCAACCGGTACTTTAAAGAACTCGGCGAATCCCTTTATCTGGGCAACGGTCATTTTTCGCTTGTTATTCAATATCTCTGAAACAGCACTCTGAGTTGCGATCTCAGACAAGTCCTTCTGTTTAACGCCTCTTTCCGACAGCAGAAACGCCAGCGCTTCAGATTGGGACGAATAAGCAATCAACACCGTTTCATTTTCGTACTCATAAACCCGATCAGCCACAAACTCCGCAAACCGTGCCGCAGCATGATCCTCGGTGTTCGCGTGGGAATAAAGCTCATCAATCAGGGCCATTCGCACTTGCAGATCGTCATCATTTTTTATCGGATCATGGCAGGCAGACAACAACTTGGACAAAGTCGCTAGCTGATCGCCCAGCCCCTCAAGCATGGGTGAAATATCGGCTATGAAGGAATCCAGTCCTGTCGCTTCGACTTTATTACGCTTCATTGAGATCACCTTTATTTTCGTTAAACATAAATAGCGTATTTCATTCTGGCCAACTACTTGACATCACCCTTCCACCATTTGTCATATCCGGCATGGGGAAGAATGTCCTTGATATAGATAGTGCCAGTCTTCGTGTTGATCCACGTAATGACACGGCACTCGTTTTTCTTGATATCAAAAACGTAAATATCAAGCGGACCTTTCTTGCTCGTCAGCCTCAGCTTCGAGTGAGGGATACGATCAACGTTCCAACCTGAGGCGCTGGCCCAGTCTTGACGAAGCTTCTCAAACGACTCGAAGCGCAGCGATGCTCTGTCGAAGATGGTTAGCCACAAGGTGAGAGGATCTCTCCACTGGCCATGAGTCTCAATGGCCCGCGCAACCGCCGCTTTTGTGATCACTCTCATACAATTTTCGGTTCTGGTATCCCTACATGCGCCCAAATTATCTCAAATACAGATATCTGTAAAGTAGATATATTTAGCTCCACAGAACAAACCCGAAGCCAAATGTATCAGTGGCTTCGGGCTTTTTTCTGTCAGTGGTGCGGACTTAAACTTCAGCCATCACCGCGTCCCACGCTGCCGCAACGCCGACGGCATAAAATACGCATCCTCCGGCACCGGCTGCGCGAAATCGACCGTCTCCGCTTCTTCGTTATCAAGGTTCTGCACGTAGTAACGCCGCGCCTGCAAATCGTGGAAAACATCCAGCGCACTCCACGTCGTCGGCAGGTCATAAAAGTTTTTCAGGTAAGCCATCGACACCCGCCACAACTCCCCTCGCCCGTCGTATTGATCAACCAGTGCCGCGCCCCAGCTGTCTTCATCGAGGAACAGCACGCGTTTGGAGTAAATGTGCCGCGACCCGGGTTTCAGGTTGCCTTCCACCACCCAGACCCGATGCAACTCGTAGCGGGTGTATTGCGGATTGAGGTGGCCGGGGGTCAGCAACTGCGCGTATTTCACCTCGGGGCTGGCGACTTTGTAGTTGTTGTAGGGGATGTAGATTTCCTGTTTGCCCTTGAGCTTCCACTCGTAGCGATCCGGTGAGCCGTTGAACAGGTCGGTGTCGTCGGCGGTGCGCAGGCCATCGGAGGATGCGATCGGCGTGTCGTAAGCGAGGTTCGGTGCGCGGCGCACGCGGCGTTGGCCGGCGTCGTAGATCCAGGCCTGGCGTGCGTCCTTGAGTTGATCGAGGGTTTCGTGCACCAGTGCGGCACCGCCGGCCAGGCGTGCGGGGCTTTTCACGAAGGCGAGGTAGTAGAACAGGATGTTTTTCAGGTCCGCGAACTGGCCGTTCGGGCGGTAGTAATTGAACAGCGCTTCCTGCTGCGAGGTCACCAGCGCGAAGCTGCCGTTGCGCTGCACCGGTGCTTCGGAGGCGCGGCGCACGACGTAGATGCCGCGATAGCGAGTGATGTGGTTCCACAACACTTCAACGCCATCCTTGGGCACCGGAAAAGGTACGCCGCCGTAGGCATCGGAGAAGCCGCTGCCGCCTTCGAGCAATTTGGCCGAGATCGCATTCTTGAGGGTGTTGTCGTACAGCCATTGCGGTGCCGAACCGGAGCGGCGGGATGGGTAGATCGGCATCTGGAAGGTGTCGGGGTAGCTGTTGAACAGGGCGATCTGACCGGGGCTGAGGTGGGCCTTGTACTGGTCGAGGTTGGCTTTGGTGATGGTGAACAGCGGTTTGTCTGCCGCGTACGGATCGGGGTGATGCTGGCCGGGTTTGTAGCCGGCCGGCGCCTGGGTGATGCCGCCGGTCCACGCGGGAATAGTGCCGGCGGCGTTACCCGCGCGCTCGGCGCCCATCGGAGTCAGGGTGGTTTTCAGTTGTTCGGCTTGTTGTGGGGTGATGGCGGCCAGAGCGGTGCTGGCGGCAAGGCCTAAAACAAGCCCTAGCGAAGCTTTGGTCAATCTTGAAGTGTGAAACATGATCGATCTCCGAAACGGGAGTGAGGTCTGAAAATCACCGTAGATCCCCTGTAGGAGTGAGCCTGCTCGCGATAGCGGTGTGTCAGACAACACCTACAGCGACTGAAAATTCGCTATCGCGAGCAGGCTCACTCCTACAGGGGGGGCGCCTGTGGTCTGGGTATCAAAGGAAATACTTGAGGTTGAACCCGACGTTGTCGCGGTCGCGAATGCCGTTGTTTTGCCCGCCGCCATAGAACTCGGTGTATTGCAGTTCGGCTTCGAGCTTGTTCTGGTAGTTGGCCTTGATCCCCAGCGTGTAGGCCTTGCGCCCTTCGATGGTGTTGCCGGCCTGATAGCTGTTGCCCTCGAAATCGTCCTTGTAGACGATGTAGGGCGAGACGTTGACCCCGGCGTACACGTCGTTCCAGGTGCCGTTGAGCATCGCCGTATAGCTGTAGGAATTGCGATTGACCTGATCGTCGCGATCACCGCCGGAGACATAGGAATAGTTACCGGTGCCGGCGTAGAAGCGACGGCTGCCGTCATACGCGGTGTATTGCAGACTGCTGCCGCGCAGGTGCTCCGAGGCCAGTTCGAAGATACCGAACAGCGAGTCGAACGAAGCGGTCGGGCCAAAGTTGTAAATGGTGCCGAGCGAGGTGTTGAACGCTTCGACGCGTTCGGCGTTGTTGATCTCGCTGTTGAGATTGACCATCTGCCCGCCGACGTTGATCGACCGCCCCGTCACCGCCACTGCCGCACCGTTGGCCAAATCACCAATCAAATCATTAGTGGCCGCGACACCGATCGGCAGGTTCGGCCGATAAGCGATTTCACCGAATACCGACGCCTCACCCAGCGTGGTGTTGAAGCTGAAGCCGTACATGCGGATGTCTTCGGCGTAGCGCCGATGCGCCTGAATATTGCCCATCACATCGGCCGTCGCCAGACCGTTGGCCAGCGCCCCGGCCTGACTGCCGGCGACACCGGACAACAGGTTGGTCAGCGCATCCATGTCGATGCCTTTGTAGCCGCCCAGATCGGCAGCGATGGTCGGTTCCTTGGCGTGGTAATTGACCATGTACAACCCGAACTCGGTGCTGTTGAGCTGCTCGGCGATGTAGCGAAAGGCAAAGCCGAACTGGCCATCGTTGCGCGCGTTGTAGTCCTTGCCGATGCTCGCCACTTTCAACGTATTGCCATAGGCCGGCGTCACGCCGTTGGCGTACAGGCCAGTGGTTTGCAGGGCGGAGCTCAGTAACGGGTTATTGCCCAACGCGCTGTACAAACCGATGACGTTGCCAAACCCCGGAACCGGCGTGTCGAGCGCTGTGCCGCTGAAGTTGTTGTAACCGGTGTTGCCACCGTCAGCGAACAAGTCGGTTTGCGAGTAGAAGGTGCCGACCGGGTCGATGCGGGTTTCCTTCCAGTTGGTCTGGTAGAAACTCTCCATGGTCAGCGAGTCGGTCAGGCCGATGTTGAAGCTCAGCGCCTCGACCGGCACCAGCACTTCCTTGACTTCGGCGCCGGGCAGGCGGTACTTGGCGGCGTCCACCGGGTTGGTGGTGTTGATCCCGCCACGATAGAAAATCCCCTCGCCCCAGTTGAACACCTGCCGCCCGATGCGCGCGGTCACCGGCATCTGCGCAACGTCCCAACTGCCGTGCACATAGGCGTCGAGCATCTCGATTCGGCTGCCGGCGATGTCGCGGGTCTGACTGGTGAAATGATCGTCCTGCGGGTAGCTCTGGCTCGGTTGCGACGGGCTGTTGTTGTCGTAGTAGTCGTTGCGCTTGTCCATCAGTTGCGTGTCGTAGAACGCGGTGCCGCGCACAAACAAACCGTAATTCTGATAGTTGGTTTCAAGCTCGGAGGTGATCTTGTACACCTCGGAAACCAGCCCGGTGTCGAAGTTGCGATTGCCGTCGTTGGTGTTGACGTCATCGTTAGTCTTGTCGCGGCCCTGCACCCGCCACAAACGACCGTAGGACAAGGTCGTGTCGAGGGAGCCGGTGACCTGCTTGTCCATCAGGCTGAACTCCACCGCGTGCGCCGCATCGACTGCGCACAGTTGCAGCAGCCCGGCCAGGCCGACACCGGGGAGCGCGGCGCCCGTCAGGCGCAATCGAGAGTTGATCATGTGTTCCTCCTTCCCTGTTTTTATTGTTTTGGTGTTCGTTACCGCGCTACGGCGCCAATCCCGCGCTGACGTAAATCCGGCTGTGCGCGCCGAAATGCCCTAGCAACTTCAACAGCTGCTGATTGAGTGCCGGGTGATCGAAATCTTCGCTATGAAGTTGATTGCCGCGGCTGAAATCACTGCTGACGGGCGCGGTTTCCAGCCACTGGCCGATGGCCTCGTCGAACGCTGCGGAATCGTTGACCGACTCGGCACTGACCACTTCGCGCAGGTAGTCGACCGAGTACGGCGGGTAGGTTTTGTCCTGAGCCACATCGGCGTAAGCCGCCAGCATCGGGTGCGGCTGACCGGCGCGCAGTACGCGACGCAGCCAGGTCGACTGATACTTCTCCACTTCCATGTGCCGGGTGGCGACGCGTTCGATCGAGGCTTGTTTGTCCTCGGCGAAACCGGCGATTGCCTTGCCTTCCAGCAACAGAAGACTGGCCAGGTCGACACCGGGCAACGGCTTGGCGTGATACGGCTGGGTCAGGTCCTGAATGTGGTGCAGGCCCCAACCAAGAAAACGATAACCCCAATACGGATGACCGCTGGCAAATGCCAATCGCGCCAGCCCCATGTATTGATAGGCGCGCCAGTCCGGCCAACTGCGTTCAAGGAAACCTGCAGCGGCGTACACCACGGGGCTTTCGTGGAAAAAACCCATGTGGAACGGCGCCTGCGAGCTGTACTGGAAACGCGCGTCGCCGAACGGCTGCGGGCCGAAGCCATAGACCGCGCCGACTGCGCCGGGGTTGTCGCTGAACAGATTGATGTCGTGGCCGTAATCCGGTTCGTCGGCGGCGCTGGCGAGCACGGCCAGCGCTGCGACTTTTTCGTGCTCGGCGACAACGATGAAGCGTTGTCGATTCCACGGCGAAAGGGTTTGCTCGACCATGACTTGATTGGCCTGCAGATGCTCACGCTCGGGCAGGTCTTTGCCGGGCAATGGCTGGATGACCATCGCCAGGTAAATCTCGGGACTGATGCGCAGCGCCGTGAGGAAGTCGTGGCGCAGATTGTCACTCGGCACTGCGGGCAATTTCAGCTTGTCGGGGCGTGGCGGGTATTGCGCGAAGTGCTCGCGGGCGAAGCTTTCCTGTTGCTCCAGCAGCGCCAGCACGGCCGGGTATTGCTCGGTGAGAAACCGCTCCAGCGGCTCGACTTCAACCTGCGGTGCATCACGCAACGCCGGCAGATCCTGCAACGCCAGATAGCTGCCGACCGTATGGTTCGACCAGCCCCAGGCGCTCGGGGCCGTTGCACAAAGCAGCAACAGGAGGAAGGTCAGCTTCATTGCTTGTCGTTCTTATTGGCGGTGCCGTGGGGGATGAGCCTAACAACCGACCCCGGCGCTGACACTGTCCGATCTCACCAGAAAAGTTCTCCGATGGCGCCACATCGAATCGCAATACGCTCCCTGTAGGAGTTGCCGAAGGCTGCGATCTTTTGACGTTGATCTTAAAAAACAAGATCAAAAGATCGCAGCCTTCGGCAGCTCCTACAGGGGATTGATGGTGTTCTTTCAGGCGGGGTATCCGGTGATTTTGCGGATGCTTTGATACAGCGGTTTGAGCTGGCGGTACATGCGCAAGTAGACCTCTTTGTACAGTTGCTCATAGATTTTCCGGGCCTCGGGCTGCGGTGTGAAAACCGCGCCGACCCGGGTCATCGCCGCGATGGCCGTGGGGAAATCCGCATGCAGCCCCAATCCCACCGCACAACAAATCGCCGCGCCCAGACCCGACGCTTCATACACATGCGGACGCTCCGCCGGCAGGCCGAAAATATTCGCCGTGAGCTGCATCGCCGCATCACTCTGCGAACCACCGCCAGCAACCCGCAGACGCTTGATTGAGACATTCGAACGCCGCTCGATATTCTCCATACCCTGACGCAACGCATACGCCAGCCCTTCCAGAATCGCCCGGTAAATATGCGCGCGGGTGTGCACGTCGCCGAAGCCGATCATCGCTCCTTTCGCCTCGACACCCGGCTCGCGAATCCCCGGCGACCAGTACGGTTGCAGCATCAAACCCATCGATCCCGGTGGAACGGCATCGACCAGCGCATCGAACAACTGCTCCGGCTCGATGCCCTGCTCTTTGGCCTGCTGCATCTCACGCAAACCAAACTCGTTCTTGAACCAGCTGACCATCCAGTAACCGCGATAAATCATCACCTCGCAGTTGTACTGGTCGGGCACCGCTGACGGGTACGGCGGAATCAACGGGACGATTTCCAGATAGCGCGAGCGGGTGCTGGTGATCGTCGCCGTGGTGCCGTAAGACAGGCACACCGTATTCGCATCGACCACGCCGGCACCGACCACTTCGCAAGCCTTGTCGGCGCCGGCAGCAATCAACGGCAAACCTTCGGGAATGCCGGTGTGGCGAGCGGCTTCAGCGGTGATGTAGCCAAGGGTTTCACCGGGTTTTTGCAAGCTCGGCAATTGCTCGGGACGCACCGCCAGCGCCTGCCATTTCCAGTCACTCGGCGCAGCCCATTTCAGCCGTCTGAAATCGAACGGAAGATAGCCGACGCAGCAACCCACCGAGTCGACAAAGCGCCCGCACAGGCGATGCGTGAGAAACCCGGACAACAGCAAAAACTTATCCGTCGCCGCCCACACTTCTGGCTGATGCTGAGCGATCCAATTCGCCTCTGCCTGAGCGCGAAAATAATCCACGGTGCCTTGCGCGCCGACCAGTTTGAACAACCAGCCCCACGGTCCTTTGATCCCGCCTTCGACTTCGCTCTGCCGTTGATCGAGCCACAGAATCGCCGGACGCAGCGGTTTGCCCTCGGCATCGACATTGATCACCGTGCCGCGCTGAGTGGTCAGTGACACCCCGGCAATCTGCGAACGATCAATGCCGGTCTGCGCCCACACTTGCTGGCACGCCTCGCCGAGTTTCGCCCAGTAATACTCCGGATCCTGCTCGGCCCAGCCCGGTTGCGCCGAGTAATACGCCTGCAATTCAACCTTGCCTTTACCGAGCAGATTGCCCTGCAAATCGAAAAGCAGCGCGCGCACGCTCTGGGTGCCGTTGTCGATGGCCAGCAGGTAACGCTTGTTCGGGTGGTTATCCATGGAGCTCTCTTCAAGGGGCATCAAGGCGTGGCATCCGGCAAACCGTGATGGCGTTGCCACAACGCCCGATAACGCTGAATTTCTTGCTGCCAGTGTTCGTCGCTCCAGCCCAGTCGCGGCTGGCAGAGTTGACGCATTGCGGTGAAATAATCTTCACCGCCATGGGGCAGCAGCAGGCCTAGACGCGTGCGGCGCAGCAGCAGATCGTCGAGGTGCAAGACCATTTCCGCTTCGCAGGCGAAGGCCAATTCCGCCCACAAGGTGTCCGTGGCGCCGACTGTGGCGTGGCCGATTTCTTTGATTAATTGCGCCAGCCTTGGCAGTTCTCGGCCATGCCGTCCGGCCAGACGTCGCCACTGATGGCTGCTCAATTCAGCAATCGGCAGCGCAGGCACAGCGGCAAACACTGGCGCGGCGTCATCGATGAAAGGACGATCCAGCATGCTCGCGCAGGCCTTGAGCACTTCGATGGCTTGCGGGCGAAACGTGGTCAGCTTGCCGCCGGCCAACGTCACGCAACCGGGCTCCTGCCACAGCACATGCTCGCGGGTTTCGTTCGACGGCTTGTCTTGATGCGCACCCGCGCTGCCCACCACCGGACGTACGCCGGACCAGGTCGACAGCACATCATTAGCCGTCACAACTGCGCCGGGAAACTGTTGCGTGCAGGCCGCCAGCAGATAGTCGAGTTCCTCGCCGCTGATGCTCGCGCTCTGATCCAGATCGTCGCGATGGTCGAGGTCTGTAGTGCCGACCACCGTCGCGCCCTCCCACGGAAAAACAAACACCGGACGCCGATCACGCTCATGCAGAAAAGTGAATGCCTGCGCCACCGGCAAACGCCAACCCGGCAGCAATACATGACTGCCACGCAACGGTCGTAATTGTCGCGGCGCCTCAGTCGGCCGCAAACGCTCAGCCCACGCGCCAGTCGCCACAGCGAGCACACCGCAGCGCAATTGCAGGGTAGCGCCGCCCTCGCAATCTTCGATTTCAACGCCGCACACCCGCCCCTTTTCTCGCAGCAAATGTTCGACGCGAACGCCATTGACCACGACAGCACCATCGGCGCGTGCTTCGCTCAACACACGCATCACCAGCCGCGCATCATCGGTCAGCGCATCGACAAAACAGGTGCCACCGAGCAAGCCGATTTCCTTCACGCCCGGCGCCAGATAACGCAGTTGTTGCGCATCATGAAAGCGATGGCTGCGCCGTCCCGCCAAGGCGTCGTACACGCTCAGCAAACCGCCCAGTACACGAGGCCCGGGAAAGCCGCCGCGATAGTGCGGCATCAGGAAACTCATCGGCTCGACCAGCCCCGGCGCTTCGTCGAGCAAGCGCTGACGTTCGCGCACCGAATCACGGGTCAGGCGCCACTGGCCCTTGGCGATGTAACGCAAACCACCATGGACCATTTTCGATGATCGACTTGAGGTGCCCCAAGCGAAATCACGTTGCTCAAGCAACAGGCAGCGCCAGCCTCGGCGCGCGGCTTCACGCAGGATTCCGGCGCCGCTGATGCCGCCGCCAATGACGATCAGATCCCAGGTTTCCTCGGCCAGCGCCGGCAGAATCTGCTGGCGCCATGCGGCGTTCCAATCCTGACTCATGGCCGTCACTCCGGCAGCAGCGTGCCGGGGTTGAGGCGCCCGGCCGGATCGAAGTGTTTGCTCAGCGCCTGCAAGGTATCCATCGCCAATGCGCCCTTCTCGCGCAGCAGGTACGGCGCGTGATCCTTGCCGACGCCGTGCTGGTGACTGATGGTGCCGTGGTTGTCGACGATGGTCTGGCTGGCCGCGTGTTTGAGCGCTTTCCAACGTGCCAGCGTCGCGGGGTAATCCGCCGCCGGGCGAAACAGGTAAGTGGTGTAGATGCTTGAGCCTTCGCCATAGACGTGGGACAGATGGGTGAACACATGCACGCGTTCCCCTTCGGCGGCCAATGCCTCGCGCAGGCTGGTTTCGATGAGGTTGAGCAGGTTGTCGACGTTGCTCCAATCGGTGGCGGTTTCGAGGGTGTCGACCACGTAACCGGCGTTCCACAGGTTCTCGCGCAGGTAGGGGAAACGGAAGCGGTTCTGCGACCATTTCTTGCCGAGCAGGGTGCCGGTGAAGACGCCGCCGAATGATTTGAGGTGGTGTCTCGCCTGTTTTAGCGACAGCGCGTTTTGCCGGCGATTACCGGTGACGCCGAAGGTCAGCAGGCATTTGCCCTCTGCCGCCCCCCTTAGCTTCAGGTACTTTTCCAGCCAGGCGATTTGTTGCGGATGACCGGCCAGCGCCAGTTGCGTTTCGGTTTCCACGGAGTTGGACAGGCGCAGCATCGACAGCGGTACGCGTGCCTGGGCCAATTGGCGGATCGCCCTTAGCGCTTGCGGCCAGTTGGGTAGAAACACGCCGTAGAAACGCTCATCAGCAGGCAATGCGCTGACCCGCACCTTGACCTCGGAAATGATCCCGAAACGGCCCTCGCAACCGAGCACCACCTCGCGCAGATCAGGCCCGGCGGCAGAGGCCGGAAACGTCGAAATTTCCAAAGGCCCGGCAAAGGTTTCCAAGGTTCCGCCCGCAAACAATTGCTCGATGCGGCCATAGCGCAACGACTGCTGACCGCTGGAACGGCTGGCCACCCAACCGCCCAGCGTCGACAACTCCCAAGACTGCGGAAAATGCCCCAGGGTGTAGCCCCGCGCCCGCAGCTGACTTTCCACCTGCGGCCCACTCGCACCGGGACCAAACGTCGCCAGCAGGCTCTGTTCGTCGAGGTCGATCAGGCGGTTCATCCGCGCCAGCGACACCGTCACCACTGGCCGCGCCGAATCCGGCGGATTGATGTGCCCGGCCACCGACGTGCCGCCGCCATACGGGATCAGGCACAGGTCCTGCTCGTGAGCGAGCGCCAGCAATTGGCGGATGTGCTCGGCGGTCTCGGGGAACGCCACCGCATCGGGATAATTGCCCAAAGCACCTTCACGCAACGCCAGCCAGTCCGGCAGGCTCTGGCCCCGCGCATGCAACAAGCGGTCGTGGGCATCGACGCTGTACAACGTGTGCGCAGGCAATCGCGAGGTAGGCACACGCGCCAATGCCGCTTCAAGGGTCGCATCGGGCAGCGCGCGCCCCTCGCCCAGTCGCTCATGAAGAAACTCCGCGCCCTGGGCCGGCAGTTCGACCACCGTGCTTGCATCTCCCCAGCCGTTCCAGCGTCGCATGCGTGTGTCCTTTTAACCGTCGGATCAGTGATATTTCAGGCCTCCATACTAGCCAGCGGCCGCAAAGTGTCACGGTCGCATCCGGCCAGTTCGTGTAGCCAATTGAGTCAAACGTCGCGCAAGCGTCAGCCATTTACTTTAGTCGGGGTTTCAAATTACCTTTCAGGCCTTCATCCGCCCACGCGTCCTCGATCAAAGGAAGGGATCATGCAATCGCTTGGCTTCACCTCGGTACCGCCGCTGCTCAAATACCTGCGCCATGCCGAACAGCTGGGCATGGCCATCGAGCCGGCGTTGGCGGCGGCGGGTTTGCAGGCGCAGCAGTTGAGCGACAACACCCTGCGTTTGCCCGGTGAAGCGCATGAACGCTTGCTGGATTATTTTTGCGAACACTCGGGCGATCCGCTGTTCGGGCTTAACGCGGCGAATTTCGTCCTGCCCAATTCGTGGAGCGTGCTCGGTTACATCACCATGAACTGCGCGACGCTCGGTGATGCGATGAGCCGGATCATGCCGTTCGAGAAACTGGTGGGCGACATGGGCATCAGTCGCGCCGAGGTGCTGGATGACCACGTGCACCTGATCTGGACCTGCCGTTATCAGCGACCACGGATCCGTCGACATCTGGTGGAAAACGTCCTCGGTTCGTGGCTGCACTATGCGCGCTGGATCGCCGATACGCAGATGTCGCCGGCCGCAGTCTGGCTCGAGCATTCATGCCCGGCCGAGGCCACGCCGGCGCAGTACGAGGCGTTTTTCGGTTGCCCGGTGCTGTTTGATCAGCTGTATTCGGCGTTGGTCGTGCCGCTGGCGTATTTGCAGTTGCCGTTGCGTCAGGCGGATGCGCAGTTGCTGCGGACGCTGGAAGAACATGCGTTGGGATTGATGGCGACGCTGGAGGATGCGTCGCTTGAGCAGCAGGTGAAGAACATCCTGCGGCAGTTGCTCAAGGAGGGTTTGCCGCGCAAGGAACAGGTCGCCGAGCAGCTCGCTGTTTCCGTGCGGACGTTGCAGCGGCAGTTGCATCAGGCAGGGACATCGTATCAGCAGATTCTCGATGATTTGCGTCAGGAGCTGGCTGAGCATTATTTGCTCAACAGCACGCTGCCGATTCAGGACATTGCGCAGTATCTGGGGTTTACCGAACCGAGGTCGTTTCATCGCACGTTCAAGAGTCGACGCGGGATGCCACCGGGGGAGTTTCGGCAGATGCATCGGGGGTGATTGTTCTGGCCCCTTCGCTGGCAAGCCAGCTCCCACAGTGTCCGAGTCGTCCACAAAATCTATTACTTGCACATAAACCTGTGGGAGCTGGCTTGCCAGCGATGGCGTCAGTGGCAGCCCAGAATTCCTACAGGTAAATCTTCGATACTTGAACGCAATAAACATCCCGCACCACAGGTGTTTAAAGACACTCAGCGTTACGCGAAACAGCCCACAAATCCTTGCGCCGTAACCTACGCCTAAGCCAGAATCCGCCGGCTTGTGCGCCCTGAGCATGCTGCGTAACTTGATTGCGTCACTGATTCCCAGTGATCGGGTTTAGTAGCCCGGCGGTAATTCTGCTGGTCGTACATTCATCACAGGTACTCGCGTACCTGAGCTTGATGGTGGCTGTACGCAGGGCGCTTCGGCGCGCCGGCTTTTAGCTGAGTTCCCCGGTCTACTAACCTGCGTACAGCTGCCACCCTTTCGTTTAGTAGCCAAAGGGTTGCCGCTCAACAAAGGGAACACAGCTATGTTCAAGATAACGCCAAATCCGCCGGTCACCGACCCGGCCTCCCCCTACGAATCCCCCGACTCAAAGAAATTCCACGAAGCCGCCGAGCGCGCGCTCGACCACTACCTCGGTCCGACGAACGCCGACCTCATGGCCACGCCCTACACCCCCAACACGCTGTACATGGCCAACCCCGAGGCAGGTACCGAATCCCTGCTCGCCGACGCCAGCGAAACCCTGGGCTCGGCGACGGTCATGCTCAACAACCATGCCGCGCAGGTTGAAGGCACACACCGCAAGACTTTGCAGGGTATTGCGCAAGTGGTGATGGTGGCGGAAATGGCCGTCAATCGCGTGTTGGACAGGTTAGTGCCGACCGACTAACGAAAAAGCCCGCGACCCCAACTGTGATGGTTAGGTGGCGGGCTTCTTTTTGCGGTGTGCCATTTACCCTCACCCCAGCCCTCTCCCGGAGGGAGAGGGGGCCGAACGGGGGATATTGATTAGATACGCCGACCTGAAAGTGCTGCTGTGAATCCATAATCGACTCGGTCTTGCAGGTCGATGTATAGCGCCAGACACCTCGGTCAGTCCCCTCTCCCTCCGGGAGAGGGCTAGGGTGAGGGTGAAGGGACGACCGTGAGATGTTCGCTAAATACACCGACCTGAAAGTGCTGCCGTGAATCCTTAATCGCTGCAGATCTTGCAGGTCGATGTATAGCGCCAGACACCTCGGTCAGTCCCCTCTCCCTCTGGGAGAGGGCTAGGGTGAGGGGCTTTTCAGCTCAGAGACAAATCGCATTGGTAAACACCAACCGATTACCAAACGGATCAACGATGGTCATGTCCTGACTCCCCCAAGGCATCGCCTGAATCCCCGGGTGCGAAAACTTGTAATCCTTGGCCACCAACTGCTGCTGAAACGCCTCCAACTCATCCGTCTCGATACGCAGCGCCGAACCCGGGCACGCATCGCCATGATGCTCGGACAAATGCAGCACGCACTCGCCGCGAGACACCTGCAGATACAACGGAAAATTCGCTTCGAAGCGATGCTGCCAGTCGATCTTGAAACCCAGAAAATCGACGTAGAACTCGACAGCTTTGGCTTCATCGAAGATCCGCAGGATCGGGGTGGTTTTGCCGAAGCTCATGGGGTGCTCCCTGACTGATTGGCCCCACAGTGTAGACGGGGTGGATGTCAGCAATTCGGCTTGGGCTGGCGTTTCTTTAATTGCACAGTGCCACTATGAGACGCAGTTCAAAAGATCGCAGCCTGCGGCAGCTCCTACAGAAGATCGCATTCCCATGTAGGAGCTGCCGAAGGCTGCGATCTTTTGACGTCAGCAGAATCACTTAAACCCGTCGCGTAAATTCCCATCGCGAGCGAGAAAGCGCCCTCCCCGGCGACCGTTTGCCTGTCCATCGCGATAGCTCAACACTCCATTGATCCACACACCGTCAATCCCCTGCGCAGCCCGTTGCGGATCATTGAAATCCGCCACATCACGCACCGTCGCCGGATTGAACAACACCAGATCAGCCCAATAGCCTTCACGAATTTCGCCGCGCTCTTTCAGCCCAAATCGCGCCGCCGACAAACCGGTCATCTTGTGCACCGCGGTGTGTAACGGAAACAGGCCGACATCACGACTAAAATGTCCGAGCACCCGTGGGAAAGCGCCCCACAGGCGTGGGTGCGGGAACGGGTCTTCAGGCAGTCCGTCAGAACCGACCATCGATAACGGATGGGCGAGGATTCTTCGTACATCGGCCTCATCCATGCCGTAGTACACCGCGCCGGCTGGTTGCAGGCGTTTGGCGGCATCGAGCAGCGGCAGATTCCATTCGGCGGCGATGTCGATCAGGTCGCGACCGCTGACTTCCGGGTGCGGCGTCGACCAGGTGATGGTGATGCGATGCGCATCGGTGACTTGCTTCAAATCCAGCGTCGAAGAACTCGCCGCATACGGGTAGCAATCGCAGCCGACCGGGTGGGTTTTCGCAGCCTCTTCCAATGAAGCGAGCAGCTCGGGACTGCGCCCCCAGTTACCCACGCCTGCACATTTGAGGTGGGAAATGATCACTGGCGATTTGGCGTGACGACCGATCTGAAACGCCTCGTCCATCGCTTCCAGAACCGGTTCGAATTCGCTGCGCAAATGCGTGGTGTACACCGCGCCGAACGCCGTCAGTTCTTCAGTCAGTTGCATCACTTCATCGGTGGAAGCGTTGTAGGCGCTGGCGTACGCCAGACCTGTGGATAAACCCAATGCACCGGCCTCAAGGCTTTCGCGTAACTGCTCACGCATCGCGGCAATTTCATCCGGCGTCGCGGTGCGGAACAGGTCGTCCAGATGATTGCTGCGCAGCGCCGTATGGCCAATCAGTGCCGCCACGTTCAGGGTGGTATTCGCCGCTTCGACCGCCGCGCGGTAATCGCTGAAGCGTGGATAAACAAACGCCGCCGCGGTGCCGAGCAGGTTCATCGGGTCCGGTGGATTGCCTTTCAGACTGACTGGCGAGGCGCTGATCCCGCAGTTGCCCACAATCACGGTGGTCACGCCCTGGCTGAGCTTGGGCAGCATCTCGGGTTGGCGAATGACCACGGTGTCGTCGTGGGTGTGCACGTCGATAAAACCGGGTGCCAGCACCCGCCCCGCCGCATCGATTTCTTCTGTTGCGTGAGCATCCTGCAAGTCGCCGATACGCTCGATGCGACCCTTGCGGATTGCCACATCGGCGGGGTAGCCGGCCACGTTGCTGCCATCAATGATGAGCGCATTGCGGATCAGCGTGTCGTACTGCATGTCAGCCTCCCGGCGGCAGACTGGTATCAATGTCTGCCCTTGATCAAATGGTGATCGAAGCCTTGTTCTATCAGGTATCGCCAGGCCGCCTCAACCGCTTCGGGAATCACCTGCGGGGCCTGAAAACCCAGCGAAGGGTAAACCATGATCCGGTGCACATCGCCGACCATTTCGTCGATCACTCCCAAGACCCCGATCAGATTGCTGATCTCGTCAGGAAAACTGAACGACGGCGCGTCAACCCAAGCTTCAACTTCGGGCCATTGAACGGGCAAGGTCAATGCCACGCGGCGGATCGAATTCGGTTTGGTCAGAAAGGTCGCTCGACGCACGTCGGGAAACAGCGCCTTGGCAAAGGCAATGTTTTCAGCAAAGTTGGTGGCGCGCGATTCCAGGGTGAACTTATCCGGCCTGACGCCCAGCGCCATGGCCCTCTGGGCAAAAATATCGGCTTCGCTGCGGTCCCACAAATGCTTGGTCCAGTTGCCGGTATTGCCGGTGAACAGCAGATGCTCAGCAATGCCTTTGCTCAGCAATTCACAGGCGTAATCGCACACTCTGAGGTCGTAGGAGCCGCAGACCACGATCAGTTCACACTGATTGTGCGTGCGCCTGGCGCCAAGGAATTCCCAAAGAACGCGAGCGTGTTGCAGGGTCTGGGTCATGGTCGGGCGAACCTCTGTGCAATGTGTCCACTGATGCGCAGGCCGCCCTCGGTGTAAGCGTGTGGCCCCGCCTCTGTCCGCGAGATCGCGAGTGCGGTGAAATCGGAATACGCACACAGCGCACCGTGCGCGGTCAGGGTTGGGTCATCGCCAATGCCGATACACAAGGCGCCGCTGCTGATCGCCGATTGCACGCCGCTGACGGAGTCCTCGAAGACCAGACATTCATCGCTCTGACGCGCCAATTGAGCCGCCGCCAGGCGATAGGGATCGGGGGCCGGTTTGCCACTGCGTACGTCGTCTCGGCAAATGATGCAGTCAAAGACCGACGTCAGATGGTGTTGCTGCAGAACATGCTCGACACGTGCCCGCCAGCTGCTGGTGACCAGGGCCAGGGGCACCGCGCAATCCTTGAGCAGCGTGATAAATGCCGCGACGCCCGGCACCAGCGAACAGTCGGAAAGCTCTTCAAGGGTATCGACCTTTTGCTTGATTACCACCCGTTCCTGCTCGTCAAACTGCCCGAACAAGGCCTGTAGCGTGTAGCCGCCCGGGCGCCCGTGAATGTGCTCGTGGATGAACGCCTGGTCGACTTTGATGCCGTACTGGCGCGCGACTGTGGTCCAGGCCGCTTCAATGACCTCGCGAGACTGGATCAGCACGCCGTCCATATCAAAGCAGACGGCGGTAAAGGTTCGTTGTGTCATGAGTTGAACTTCGCATTTTCAAATGAGCGAGAAATGCCAGCATTGTGCCCACCAGGGCAAACAGCGCCATCACGTAATAGGACCACTGCGGGTGAGTTTCGTACAAATACCCGGCGAAGGGCGTCGCCAGCCCCATAGGCAAGGCCACCGCCAGGGAGTAATAAACGCCTTGAGTAAAGACCTGAATATCCTGCGGCGCGTGATCGCGAATAAAGCGCATGATCGCCGCGTGATACGCGGCAAAACTCAACGCATGCAGGCACTGCCCGAGCACGATCACTGGCAGCGCATCGCTATTGGAAAACAGCGCCCAGCGCGCCGCGGCACAGATGCTGGAAAACATCACGATGGATAACGGCGAGCACCACGACAGGACTTTGTTGGACAGGGCGAAATAGCTGATTTCGGCAATGACCGCCACCGACCAGAACATCCCGATGGCCGAAGAAGAGTAGCCCTTCACGCCCCAGCCGATCGACGCGGTAGAGAAATACAGAGTGTGACTCAGTTGAATGAAACTGGCGGCGGCAATCGCGATCAACAGACTTTTTTGCGCCAGCAACGCCTTCCAGTCCGGCCGTTTGATTGCGCGCCTGAGCGGTTCCGCTTGCGTGCGCGAGACCTGGTGTTTCAAGCGCAGACAGGCTATGGCGGTAAACAACATGCACGCGGCAACCACGATCGGCACCCATGACTGGCTGTACTGGGCAAACAGAAAACCGCCCAGGGTCGAGGTCAGAATAAACGCGGAAGACCCCACCGCCCGTACCCAGCCATAGTTCTGCAGCGCCTGTTTATCGCGCTTGAGCAGATAGGCCTCGGACAAGGGCAACACCACCATCCACAGCCCGCCAAACAGAATGCTCAGTCCGACAAACAGCCACAAATGCACCGGCACGAAATAAAACAGTGCGGTGCACAACGCCGCCGAGAACCCGAGAAATGCCGCCAGACGCAGTTGGTCTACGCGCCAGTCGGCCACGTAGGTGATAAACACCCCGCTGAACACCTGTGGCCAGTACGCCGCCGCAATCAGCAGGCCGATCTGACTGGCGCTCAAGCCCAGTGAATCAAGCCAGGTTGGCCAGAACGGATAGATGATCCCTTCTGCCGCAAAGAATCCGAAGAAGATTAGATACATTCGACATCCATACGCTCGATACGCCAAAACAGGGCTCCAGCGGAGCCCTGCCCCACATCACTTCATTACTCGAAGCGTGTTTGGGTGAAGCTGTTTTTGCCCTTGCGCCAGACGATCAGCGATTCGCTCATGACCACCAGATCGACCATGCCTTCTTTCAAGGCATCCAGGGCATCCTGAGAAGAACACACGATGGGCTCTTCGTGACGGTTGAACGAGGTGTTGATCAACGCTGCCTGACCGGTCCTCGCGTGCCAGGCATTCAGCAGACGGTGCATGAACGGGTCGGCTTGCGGGCGAATGATCTGCGGCCGTGCGGTGCCATCGATGTGCACCACCGCCGGGCTCGCCTCGATGAACGCTGGATGACAATCGTAGGTCATGGTCATGGTGTCTGCCGCCACTTGCTCCTCGTCCCAACCGACGTAGCAGGCGGCGGCCTGTTCAATCGCAGTGACCGGCCCGAAGGGCATGAACTCGGTGCGGTGCATGCGTTTGTTGAGCCAGTCGTTAACCTCGGCATCCTGGGCGTGATAGACGATGCTGCGATTGCACAGCGAGCGCGGACCGAATTCCATCTTGCCTTTGAACATACCCAGCACCTGATTTTCCAGCAGCGCCTCGGTGAGCACCTCGATGAGGTTGGCAGGCGTGTGGTAACCCAGTTCCGGGTAGTCGCGATGGATCAGATTGATGTTCTGCGAAACGCTGCGCGACTCCGGACCGAGCGCCATGGTCGGGGTCTTGAAACGCGTGCCGTTTTGCAGATAAGCGGCACCGACCGCTGCCGCCAATGCCAGGCCACCATCGCCCATGCAAGGCAACACATAGACATTCTTGACGTTGGCAATCTCGCGCAGGCGCTGATTGAGCTTCACGTTGCCAAACACGCCGCCGGCCAGACACAGATTGCTACTGCCGCGTTGTTCCAGATGATGGGTGACCACCGCGACCAGCAAGTCTTCGCTATGCCGTTGTACGGCGGCCGCGATGTCCTCGGGGGTTTCCTCAGCGAACAGCGCTTGCAGCGGATCGCTGTAATTGTTGTAGGACGGCAGGAACAGATCGCCGCAATACGCTTTGATACGCCCGTCCTCGAAACGGATCATCTGCTGCATCACCCCCAGCAGTTTCTGCGGATCGCCGAAGGCTGCCAGGCCCGTGACCTTGCCTTCATGGCGGTTCGGCTTGTAACCGAGCAAATGGGTGATCCGCCCGTAAAAATATCCCAGGCTGTCGATGCTGGTCTCCCGTTGCAACACGGTGGTTTCAGTCGGGCTGTACCAGGTCACGGTCAGCGACTGGAAGTCGCCGCGCCCGTCACAGGTCAACGTCAGCGCTTCATCGAACGGCGAACAGACGTAGGCACCGAGGGCATGGCATTCATGGTGATCGATGTAGTACGCCTTGCCCAGCAAACCATTGGCCGCGATGAACTGGTCAAATTCGGCGCGTTTCTCTTTATCGTTCCTGACCTCATCGGTAACCCGTTGGCGGAATTGCATCAGGCCTTGAGGGTTGGTCCTGACCTCCTCAACAATGCGATCGAAATACAACTCAAGGTGCTTGTCGGCACTGAATCCGGCGTTCCATCCATAGGCGACATAGTCGACATCTTCCAGAGACAAACCCGCATGGCTCAAGACGAACTCAATGGACTGGGCGGGCCAGATCTTGTGGTCCTTGATACGAGTGAAGCGCTCCTCGCTGACCGCTGAAAGAATCAGGCCGTCGCGCACCAGGCAAGCTCCCGATAAATCGTTGTTGGTAACACCCAAAATGATCATAACTATTCCTTGTTTTTGCCAATTTCAGTGATGACGTTACCCACGCCCTGAACACGCGAAGCGCAGGCGGGACTGTTTGAAGGAGGTGCGGCAGCAATGGTCGACAGCCATTAACCGCGAGAAGGCGAAGTGAATCTGTCGGCCCGGGATACACCTTTACGAAAAGGCATCAGTAGCGTGCTGTCATCGCAAAATCCTTTTGCATAAAAACTCCACAAGCATTGAGCTGCAGAACCGGCTTCATGCCGTTACAGCCCGTTGATGTGGCTATCCAGAGGGCGACGCGAGGGGCGCCGAGCTGTTTAGCCGGATGACAGCCTAATAGGAAATTTCCGGCTAAAACGGTTCAGGTTGACCTAAAAATTAAATGCGATCTGCCGTGCCATGGTTTTCCGGGACAGCCGTAGACCTGAAAAAACCTGCGGGAGCGAGCGTGCTGGCGAAGCGGTTTTTTGATTCAACATGCGCGTTGAATGGTTGGCCGCTATCGCTGGCAAGCCAGCTCCCACAGGTTTCGGGGGTGATCACTCGGAAGGGGTGAACTCACACCATTTCGTTACGAATCCATTCAACCACCGAGGTGCGCTTTGGCACCCAACCCAGCAGTTCGCGGGCGTGTTTGCCGCGCACTCGGCTGTTGGAGCCTAGGCCGTAGTTGGCCATTTCGTAGCCCCACTCCGCTTCGGCGTCTTTCAGCGGCCAGTCTTGTGGTTGACCCAGGTTCAGGGCTTCGGCCATGGCGGTGGTCATGTCGATAAACGACGCTTCGCCGCTCTCGACGAAGTAGAAAGTGCCCGGGACGTTCTTGGTCAGCGCCAGCAAGTACAGGGCGACGACGTCTTCAATGTGCACGTTGGACCAGATGTTCTGGCCGGTGCCGACGTGGCGCACTACGCCGCTTTTGCGTGCTTGTTTGAGCAGTCGCGGTAATTGCACGCTGTCACGATTGACGCCCAGGCTGTGGCCGTAAATCAGCGTGTTGCAGATGACGGCGGAATTCACGCCGTCCTTTGCCGCCGCGAGAATAAGGTTGTCGATGGCCACACGCGCGGCTTTGTCGACGGTCGGCTCTGGCAGGTTGTCTTCGTAGTAGATGACGTCACTGGATTTGCCGCCCGACGCATCACCAACGATGCTCGAACCGCTGGTGTGCAGGAACACTTTGTTGGAACCGCGCAAGGCATCGAGCAACGCTTCGACTGCGCCGCGATGATCGCTGCTGGCGGCGTTGATCACCGCATCGGCAGCGCGGGCCTGTTCGGCGAGCAGGGCTTTGTCATCAAGGGTGCCGATGACCGCAGTCATGCCGAGCGCTTTCAGTTCTTCAGCCTGTTCGACGCTGCGCACCAGGCCTGTGACTTTGTGCCCGGCCTTGACCAGACCGGTAGCGATCGAGCCGCCGATAAAACCGGCAGCGCCGGTGACGAATACGTTCATGGAGAAACTCCCTGCGTGAGTAAGTGATGGGACGAGTATCGGCCCGCGAGCCGAAGGGAAAAACCCGCCCCCGCCCAATTCACTCTTGCGCAGAGGTCACGAATCAGCCCTTGAAATCAGCGCTGGCGTAGGCGGCGAGTTTGCTCTGGATAAAATCGAGGAAGCATTGAATGCGCAACGCCAGTTGCGAGTTACGGTAGTAAACGGCGTTGATCGGCTGGCGATAACCGCTGTTGAATTCGCCAAGCAATACTTTCAGGCGCCCGGCACGGATGTCGTCGATGGTCATGAAGTGCGACAGACAGGCGATGCCCTGCCCTTCCAGCGCCAGGTGGCGCACGGTCTCGCCGCTGGAGGCGCTGATTGCCGGGGTGATCGGCCAGCGATCGCCGTGGACATAGCGCAGCGGCCATTGGTTGAGGCCTTCGTTCTGGGTGAAGCCGAGCAAGGTGTGTTCGCTCAGGTCGGCGACTTGCTGCGGCGCGCCGTGCTTTTCCAGATAGGCCGGGCTGGCGACGATCAGCAGCGGACTGCAGCCGAGCGAGCGCGCGTGCAGCGTCGAATCGGCGAGAGTGCCGATGCGGATGGCGACGTCGGTGCTTTGTTCCAGCAGGTCAATGATCAGGTCGTTGCTGTTGAGTTCGAGCTGGATGTCCGGATAGAGGCGGCGGAATTCGTCGATATACGGGACCACCGCGTGGAGCATGAACGGCGATGCGGCATTGATCCGCAAGCGCCCGGACGGGGTTTGCTGGCGCGAGGACAGGCGTTCTTCGAGTTGATCCATTTGATCGAGAATCAGCTTGGCCTGCTCGAAGAAATACTTGCCCTCCTCGGTCAGGTCCATGCGCCGCGTGGTGCGGTTGATCAGCGTGGTATCGAGCTTGGCTTCCAGCTTCGACAACGTGCGACTGACCGCCGACGGCGTCTGCCCGACCTGTTCGGCGGCGGCGGAAATCGAACCGCATTCGATCACGCAGACGAAAATCTGCAACTCATCGGATCTGGCTTTCACGGGTGTCCTCTTTGAAATCGCCAAGATCGCAGATGACTGCAACGCGCTGTAGGAGCTGCCGCAGGCTGCGATCTTTTGCTGTTACCACCGATAGTAGCCCGAAACCATTCAGGCCTTGAGACCAAACACCTCGGTCAGATGCTGTTCATAGCGCGCCACATCAGCCTCGATGTTCGGGCGTTTCATCACGTCGACACAGAGGAACGTCGGCAAACCGGTCATGCCCAGAAACTCATTGGCCTTGTGAAACGGGAAGTACACCGCATCCACGCCTTTGGCTTCAAAGAAATCAGTCGGGTCATCGAAGGCTTGCTGCGGTGCGTTCCAGGTCAGCGACAGCATGTATTGCTTGCCCTGAATCAGACCGCCACTGCCGTACTTCTGCGACGCGTCGGAACGGGTGCGGCCATCGCTGGCGTAGAGGCTGCCGTGGCCTTCGGTGAAGACTTCGTCGAGGTACTTTTTCACCGTCCAGGGTGCGCCCATCCACCAGCCTGGCATCTGATAAATGATCACGTCGGCCCAGAGAAATTTCGCCACCTCTTCGGCAGCGTCGTAGCCCTCGTCGATGAAGGTGGTTTTAACGTCGACACCGCCGCGATCCAGCACGCTCAGTGCAGCTTCGTGCAGGGTGGTGTTGTAGCGACCGTCGGAGTGAGCGAATTTTTTACCGCCATTGAGCAACAGCACTTTTTTCATGAGAAAGCCTCGGCGCAGCCATTGGGCTGGATGGAGAAGGGAAACTGGAATGGCGGCAGATTAACGATCCGCCTCGCGCGGAATAAGGCCTGATTGCGCAAAATACATTTGATCAAAAAGCACGAATCAATCGCCGATTGTTGCAATAACATCCGCGGCATTCTGAATGTGAGGAGTCGTTGTGATGAGTGAACGCTTGGGTTTTGTCCTGCACGCCAAGACCCGCCCGGAACAAGCCGAGGCTTTCGAAGCGCTGTTTCGCGCCTACGTCGAACCGAGCCGCGCCGAGCCAGGTTGCATCGAGTACCACATGCTGCGTGATAAGGAAGATCCGACGCTGTTTATCTTCTACGAGATCTGGGCCTCCCAGGCGCACCTGGACGTGCATTCGAATTTGCCGCACATGAAGGCTTTCTTTGAACAGCGCATGGACTATCTGGAGCGCGATTTCGATATCCGCCAGATCGAAATGCTCAGCGAAGCCTCGGCTAACCGCTGATCAACAAGTGGGCGCCGAGCGCGCCCATACCGACAAAGAACACCCGTTTGAACAACACGGCGCTGATCCGTTCGCGCAGCCATTGGCCCAGCAACATACCGAGAATGGCCGGGATCAGCGCCAGCAGCGAAGCACTCAGTTCGCCGCCACCGAGGGCGCCACGCCAGAGCAATCCAGCGGCCAATGCCAGCGTCGAAACGGTGAATGACAGGCCCAGTGCCTGCACCAGTTGATCGCGATTCAAGCCCAGCGCTTGCAGGTACGGCACCGCCGGAATCACGAAGACGCCGGTGGCCGAGGTGATGACACCGGTGATCAAACCACACGCCGGACCCAGCCAACCTTCATGGCGTGGATTGACGCTCAGCGTTGGCAGAAACAAACCGCTCAACGCATAGAGGAACAGGGCCGCGCCGAGCCCGCGCACCACCCAATGCCCGCCAGCCATGCCGATCCACAAGGTGCCGATTCCGGTGCCGAGGAAGATCATCAGCAGCATTGGCCAGAGGTGTTTGATCAATCCTTTCAAGTACCCGCCGAATGCCAGTTGCCAGACATTGGTCAGGGTTGCCGGGATGATCAGCAATGCGGCTGCCTGCGACGGCGCCATAGCCAGACCGAGCAAGCCCATGGCGACGGTGGGCAGGCCGAGGCCGATCACGCCTTTGATCAGGCCGGCGAGCATGAACGTCACGATGACCAGCAGGGACAGGGCTAGGCCGAGGTGTTGGTAGAAATCTGTGAGTGTGTGCATGGCGCTACTGTGCGCCAGTCGGGGTTGGCTGAAAATCTGCCATATACTGAGGGTGCCTCTCAATGGACAAGAGGCTGATATTTTTTTGAAGCTGTTGGCCTCATCGCTGGCAAGCCAGCTCCCACAGTATTTTTGTTGTTCACACATTTTGAGATCAACACTGAAACCTGTGGGAGCTGGCTTGCCAGCGATGGGGCCAGCCCAGACACCACAAAAACCAGAGGCTGCCAATCATGCACTTCGACCTCACCGACCTGCGCCTCTACCTGCACATCCTCGACACCGGCAACATCACCGCCGGCGCCGCCCGCAGCCATTTATCCCTGGCCGCCGCCAGCGCCAGGATCCGTGCCATGGAAGCCTCACTCGGCACCGATTTTCTCGAGCGCGGCCGCCGTGGCGTCACGCCGACACCGGCCGGCAAAGCCCTCGCCCAGCATGCGCGCACCCTTCTGCAACAAGCCGAACGCCTGCAGCAGGATCTGGCCGACTATGCCCAAGGCGTCAAAGGTCAGGTGCGCTTGCTGTGCAACACGACCGCGATCACCGAATACCTGCCGGAAGTACTCGCGGACTTCCTGCGCGATCATCCCAATCTCGACATCGACTTGCAGGAACTGCCCAGCGCGCGCATCACCCACGCCCTGCGTCAGGGTGCGGCGGATTTAGGGATTGTGTCCGACGCAGTGGACACCAGCGACCTGCAGACCCAGCCATTTCGCGACGATCCGCTGGTGCTGATTCTGCCTCTCGACCACCCATTGTCTGACGCCACTGAGGTCAGTTTCAGCGACGCTTTGCACCATGACTTCGTAGGACTCAGCGCCGACAGCGCTCTGGCGATTTACCTGGAGGAACAAGCCCTGCACAGCGGCGCGCGAATGCAGGTGCGTATCCGTGCCGACGGTTTCGATGGGGTAATGCGCATGGTCGGCCGTGGCGCCGGGCTGGCCATCGTGCCGCTGGCCGCCGTCGAACGCGCGGGGCAGCGCTCATTCAACAGCGTGACATTGAACGAACCCTGGGCGCGCCGCACGTTGATGCTGTGCGCCAAGGATTTCACCGCCCTGCCCGGTTACGCCAAAGCCCTGCTGCACGCCTTGACTCTCCCCTAAGGGGCAGACTTCATCCTTGGCTTTTCTTCAGCACGGACAACGACATGGGCAAACGCATTCTGCTGATTCTCGGCCATCCATCCGGCACGAGTTTCTGCGCCGCACTGGCCGAGCGTTACGTCCAGTCAGCGATCGACGCCGGCCACGAAGTTCGTCAGTTGCGCCTCGGCGAACTGGATTTTGACCCGGTGCTGCGCGAAGGTTATCGACAGATCCAGGCGCTGGAAGAGGCCTTGAGCGTGGCGCAGTCCGACATCCTTTGGGCCGAACACCTGACGCTGGTTTACCCAATCTGGTGGGGTGGGATTCCGGCGTTGCTCAAAGGCTTTTTTGACCGAGTGTTCCTGCCCGGTTTCGCCTTCAAATACCGTAAAGGCAAAGCCTTCCCCGATAAGCTGCTGAAGGGGCGCACCGCGCATTTACTGGTGACCATGGACACGCCGCCCTGGTACTACCGCTGGTTTTATCGCATGCCCGGTCTGCATCAGGTACGCAAGACCACGCTGGAATTCTGCGGGATCAAACCGTTGCGCACCCTGACGTTTGGCCCGGTTCTTGGCTCAAGTGACCACCAGCGAAAAGCCTGGCTACGGCAGGCACAGGCTATCGCCGCTCACTGACTCTGCTGATAATGCAGCGCGCTGTTTCCCACTGAAAAAGGACTTTTATGTACATCGGCCAAGCCGCGCAACGCTCCGGCACCACCATTAAAAGCATCCGGCATTACGAATCGATCGGCCTGCTGCCCAAGCCCCGGCGGCAGGGCAATTACCGCCTCTACGATCAGCAGACCGTCGAGTTGCTGGTGTTCATCAAATGCGCCAAAGACATGGGTTTTCGTCTCAAGGAACTGCAGGTGATTTTCGCCGACCATCAGGGTGAGGCAATGCCTTGGGCACGTGCGCAGCAGGCCATCGAAGCGAAGAAACGCGAAATCAGCAACACCCTGGCCGAACTCACCCGGCAATTCGCGCAACTGGAGGTATTCGAATCCAGCCTCGAACAGGCCCGAGCCGAATGCCCGCTGGAAAAACTCTGAGCCTGCGCGCGTTTCTGAGCAGTTCGATGTCGACCCCAGACAACTGAGCACTGACCGGGCGCTATAGGGTGCGAGTTCATTTCTCAAGCCCACTGCCCGGAGTCCTCATGACCGCGACCGCCCCTATCACTGTTCTGCGCGACACCCACCCGCTGCCGATACTCGACGCCTGCAAATGGGAAAAACTCGAAGGCGACCCGCACACCGTCAACCTCAATGCCTACACCAGCGAAGACGGCAGCAAGATCATGGGCACGTGGATCTGCACACCAGGCAAGTGGCGCGTTGATTATGTGAAGTGGGAGTACTGCCATTTCCAGGAAGGCTACTGCGTGATCACCCCGGACGGCATGGCGCCGATTCACCTGCGTGCTGGCGATATCTTTGTGGTTGAACCGGGCATGAAAGGCACGTGGGAAGTGGTCGAGACCGTGCGCAAATATTTCGTGTTTGCCTGATGCAAAAAAGCCGGGAGATCACCCGACGTGATTTCCCGGCAAATGTCCCAGATTCACTCAAATCCCTGTGGGAGCTAGCCTGCTAGCGATTGCGATCAATCTGGCAAAAATGAGTTGCCTGACACTCAGCCATCGCTAGCAGGCTAGCTCCCACAGTTTGTTCAGCGCTGTCCTTCTATTGCAGGCTTGCGATAGCTGTTGATTATCGCCGAGAAATCCTTCCCGCCGTCCCCGCGCTGACTCATCGCCTGATACAACTGCTGCGCCACCGCGCCGAGCACCACCGGTTGGTGCGCCTGACGCGCCGCTTCGGTCGCCAACCCCAGATCCTTGAGCATCAGTTCCGCACCGAACCCACCGGTATAACCACGCGAGGCCGGTGCCGTTTCGACGATGCCCGGCCACGGGTTGTACATCTCCGAACTCCAGCAGCGCCCGGTTGAACTGTTGATAATCCCGGCCAGCACAGTCGTGTCGATGCCCAGTGCATCGCCCAGCGCCATCGCCTCGCTGACGCCAACCATCGAGATGGCCAGCAGCAGGTTGTTGCAGATCTTGGCGATCTGCCCGGTGCCGACTTCACCGCAATGCACAATGTTGCGGCCCATTTGCGCCAGCACCGGTTGCAGGGTGGCGAACAGTTCCGGAGTGGCGCCGACCATGAAGGTCAGCGTCCCCGCCGTTGCACCGCCAGTGCCACCGGACACCGGCGCATCGGCCATGGCTACGCCTTGTTTCGCCGCAGCCGCTGCCACATCGCGGGCCGTCTGCGGATCAATGGTGCTGCAATCCACTGCCGGCACACCTTGGCGAATACCAGCCAACACACCGTCCTCACCGAGCCAGACGCTGCGCACATGCACAGCGGCCGGCAGCATGGTGATCACCAGTTCGGCATCCTCGGCAGCCTCACGCGCCGAAGCACGAATGCTGCCGCCCAGTTGCTCCAGCTCCGCCAGCACGGTTTTGTTCAGGTCGACCAGACTCAGCGAATGGCCGGCCTTGATCAGGTTGCGCGCCATTGGCGCGCCCATGTTACCCAGACCGATAAATGCGATTTTCATGGCAGTTCCTCAGCGCAGGTTGATAGTGGTGTTCACGCCGTCGTTGACGCTGTCGTCATCGAACCAGCGCGCCGTGACCGTTTTGGTCTGCGTGTAGAACTGCACCACTTGCTTGCCGTACGGGCCGAGGTCGCCGAGTTTCGAACCGCGCGAACCGGTGAAGCTGAAGAACGGCACCGGCACTGGAATCGGGATGTTGATACCGACCTGACCGACGTCGATTTCGGTCTGGAATTTACGCGCCGCCGCACCGCTCTGGGTGAACAGACCCGTGCCATTGCCGAACGGGTTGGCGTTGACCAGCGCAATCGCCTGATCGAGGGTGTCGACTTCCAGCACCACCAGCACCGGGCCGAAGATTTCCTGGGTGTAGATCTGCATGTCGGTGGTCACGCCCGAGAACAGGGTCGGACCGACAAAGTTGCCTTGCTCGTAGCCCGGCACCTTGATGTCGCGACCGTCCAGTTCCAGCTTGGCGCCTTCTTTGATGCCGCTTTCGATCAGGTCGAGAATCCGCGCTTTGGCTTTTTTCGAGATCACCGGACCGACATCGGTGCCCGGCTCGCTGCCGGCGTTGACGGTGAGTTTCTGCGCCAGCGCTTTCAGATCCGGCAACCATTGTTTCGCCGCGCCGACCAGCACCACCACCGAGGTGGCCATGCAACGTTGCCCGGCCGCACCGAAACCGGCGCCAACCAGCGCATTCAGCGCTTGCTCGCGATTGGCGTCGGCCAGCACCACGGCGTGGTTCTTCGCGCCCATCATCGATTGCACGCGTTTGCCGTGCTTGCCGGCCAAGTCGTAAACGTGGGTACCGACAGCGGTCGAACCGACGAAGGACACGGCTTTGATGTCCTTGTGCGTGCACAGGCCATCGACCACATCTTTACCGCCATGAACCACGTTCAACACGCCCGCCGGAACGCCGGCCTCAATCGCCAGCTCGACCAACAACATGGTCGACAGCGGATCCTGTTCGGACGGCTTCAAGACGAAGGTGTTGCCGCAAGCGATGGCCATCGGGAACATCCACAGCGGAATCATCGCCGGGAAGTTGAACGGCGTGATGCCGGCGCACACGCCGATTGGCTGGCGCAGGGTGTAGGTATCGACACCGCCGGCGACGTTCTCGGCGAACTCGCCCATTTGCAGGCTGCCGATCGAGCAAGCGTGCTCGACCACTTCCAGGCCACGGAAAATATCGCCCTCGGCGTCGGCAATGGTTTTGCCCTGCTCGGCGCTGAGCACCACGGCAATGCGTTTGGAGTGTTCGCGAATCAGCGCTTGCAGCTTGAGCATGATGCGCATCCGCGCGCCGATCGGGGTCAGTTTCCAGGTCTGGAAGGCGCGCTGTGCAGCGCTGACGGCGGCATCCACTTCTGCGGCAGTGGCAAACGGCACTTTGGCCAGCACTTGCTGGGTCGCCGGGTTGACGATGTCGTGCCACTCGGTGGTCTGCGACTCGACCCATTCGCCATTGATCAGCAGCTTGACCTTCTGGACCGTGGTTTCGTTGGGCGTAAGCGATGCGTTCATGCTGGTCTCCGAAACTTGTTTTTATCGTAGGAGCCAAGGCGAAAGGTTCGCCTTGAGATGAGGCGTGTGTCACGAATTGGTTGTCGGACTGTTTTTGGAGTATAGATGTGCAAACTTCTAATAAGAACGCACATATAAGCCCGTCCATCATGCAAAAAAACATCACCTCGCTAGGCTCGCTGAACTGGGACGACCTCAAGTTTTTCCTCGAAGTCGCCCGCACCCGCAAGGCCAGTACCGCCGCCAAACGGCTGGCTGTCGACTACACCACCGTGTCGCGGCGGATCAGTTCGCTGGAAGCGGCATTGGGCACTTTGCTGTTCGAGAAGTCGCGAACCAGCGGCTTCGTCCTGACCACCGAAGGCCAGCGTTTGCTCGGTTATGCCGAGTCGATCGAAAGCACATTGCACATGGCCTGCGAGCAAGTCTCCGGCTCCGGTGTGGCACTCTCTGGACATGTGCGCATGGGCTGCACCGAAGGTTTCGGCAGCTTTTTCATCACCCCGCAGCTGAGCCATTTCGTCGACGCCTATCCGGCCATCTCGGTGGACATCCTGCCGCTGCCGCACTTCATCAGCCTGTCCAAGCGCGAGGCCGATATCGTCATTGCTCTGGAACGCCCTGAGCATGGGCCGTACGTGTGCTGCAAACTCTGCGACTACCGTTTGCAGCTCTACGCGACCCAGGACTATCTGGACCAACACCCACCGATCCGCCGCCCGGCAGACTTGGGCAAGCATCAATTCATCAGTTATGTGGATGACCTGGCGTTCAGCTCGGAGCTGCTCTACCTGGCGAATGTGCTGCCCGGTGCCAGCGCCAACTTGCGCAGCACCAGCGTGATCGCACAGTTTGTCGCCGCGCAGCAAGGGCGTTCTCTAGCGATTCTGCCGTGCTTCCTCGCCGCTCAGGATCCGCGCCTGCTGCCGGTACTGCCGGAGGAAATCGACATCACCCGGCAGTTCTGGATGTACTGCCGGGAGGATCTGCGCAAGCTGAAACGGATCACCCTGTTGTGGGACTACATCCGTGAGGTGACTGAGCGAAATCAGGATCTGTTGATGGGCAAGACGCGCGAAATGCAGTTCGCCGACTAGTCGGCGCTGACCACAATCGAGACCCGGCGATTTTCCGTGCGACCGGCCGCCGTATCATTGGACGCTACCGGCTCTTTGCTGCCCAAGCCCTGCAACTGGATGTTCTCTTGTTTCATGCCGACCGTGCCCAGCACGCTGGCGACACTCTTGGCACGGCGCAGCGACAGTTGCTGGTTGTAGGTTTCCTTGCCTGATGCGTCGGTATGACCATCGACGCGCACGCGCTCGATGCCGACACCCAGCAATGCCTTGCCGATGCGTTCGACGATCTCGGTGCTTTGCGTATTCAGGCTTTCGACGTCGCTGCCAAACAGCACTTTGCCGGACAGGCCAAACTCCCAGCCCTCGTCGGTCAGCTCAAAGCCCTGTTGCTTGAGGACCGCGACTTGCGCCGGGCTCAGGCCTTTTTGTGGCGCAGTCTGGCAACCAGTCAGGGCCAGAACGGCCATCAACAACACGGCGTAAAAAGATCGAATGGACAGTGTGAACACGAGAGTCAGCTCCTGGTTTGAACGGAATCGACCGGGTGCTCCGCCCCGGCCGTGAATTGGGCGCCGCGCGACAGGCGCTTGGCTTGATACATCGCCGCATCGGCAGCATCGAGCAAGGCCCCGGGCGTAGCGCCATGATCGGGAAAAACCGCAATGCCGATACTGAGCGAGGTCACCACACTGGTGTCGCCCGGCAGCGCGATGGGCATGTCCATGCTGGCGAGGATCTTGTCGGCAATACGCTCGGCATCTTCGACCTTGTGCAGCGGCGTGAGCAGCACGGCGAACTCGTCGCCACCCAGCCGCGCCACCAGATCTTCTTCGCGCAACTGCGCACGAACGCGATTGGCCACCGCCACCAGCACCGCATCACCGGCCGCGTGGCCGAAGTTGTCATTGATGCCTTTGAAGCGGTCGCTGTCGAGAAACAACACGGCAACGCGCTCATCGTGTTTGCTGGCATTGCGCAACGCGCGGATCAAGCGTCCTTCGAAAAACGCTCGGTTTGGCAGACCGGTCAGGCTGTCGTGACTGGCCTGGTGAGCGAGGGTTTCGTTTTCGTTTTGCAGATGGGTTTGCCACGACTCCAGTTCGTCGAGCAAGGCGTTGAAGTCATTGCCGAGGTTGTCCAGCTCAGCGATCTGCGCCGGTGGTACACGGCGGTCCAGCGCTCGTTCGCTGCGTGCGGCGTGGGCCACGGCGGCCAAGCTGCGCAAGGGGCCGGTGATTCCGCGTAACTGGCGCCGCGCCAGGTAGAGCGCGACCCAGGCGCTGATCGCGGTACAGAGGATGATTCCTGCCAGACCGCTGAGCAGAAAACGCATCAGGCTGCCGCCATGACCGGTGAGCAGTACACGACCGATTTCACGGTCCTGATGCTCGATCGGCAGGCTGATGGGTTTTTCCAGGACGGCGCGGGTGATCTGCATTTCCAGCTCAGAAAACAAACCGTTTTCCGGACGTTGCCAATGCGCGAGCAGTTGTCCCTGGCTGTCCAGGACCTGGGCATCAGCGACCTCTTCGGCAGAAGCAATCAGCGCCAGCGATTCGTTGGCGGCCGTCTTGTCGTTGAACACTACTGCGGCTTCCACGGTGTAGCTGATCGAACGGGCGATCAAATGCAGGTTGTGATCGGCATAAACCCGTAACGCCAGTACGCCGAGCAACGTCAGCGAAACACTGGCCATCGCCACGCCCACCAGTGCGACCGTCAAATGCCCTCGGCCAATGACCGAACCCAGCGTTGGGCGGCTATTCGATCTGAACAGGTTCATGGTGCCGCCGGTTTGCGACGCGACAGCTGCAGCACGCTGGGGTGAATGCGCACGCCGCTGCGGGCAACGGAGTCGAGATTGACCTCGAAGGACACTTGCTCATCGCCAACGCGCAGACAGAACAGGCTACCGACCGTGCATTGATCGCCACCTTCGCTGATACTCAGTACTGGATGACCAATCAGCGAAGCGAACAAGCGAGTGCGTTCATCCGCCGTAAGTTTGCCGATGTACACCGCATCGCATTCGCTGACGATGGCCGGGTTGTCGGCCAGCAGGCGACGTACGGTGACCGGCCGGCCAGTGGCTTGCGTGGTGCCTTTGACCAAGTCGTCGGTGTATTCGGTCGGGCCAACGATGCACAGGCGCAATTGCGCCGGCTCCACCGGCCAGCGCGCGTAGCTGAGAATGCCAAGAACGACCTGAGTGACAGATTTGGCCCGTTGTTCGGCCATGCCCGTCGGCGCTTGCGACTGTGCGACAGCCGCCCCCGTCAACAACCAGAGCAGACCGACAAGCAACGCGTGCTTGCAGACAACTACGCGCCCTGTCGCCCAGACAGACACCTTCATGCAGGGATTCTCTTGGATCGTAGCGAAATGATGCCGCAACGATAGCACAGCAGTGAAACACCAGCGAGACAGTGACCACTGACCGGTTGGTCAGTAATCGCCACCCATCGTCGGGATTCTCACCTCGCGGGCACGCCCCCTTCCTCCAGTTCCAGCATCAGCCCGCTCAGGCGTTTGACCTTTCGCTGCACCGCTTCCTCAAATACCCCCGGCCGGGATTCAATCAGGGTGAACCAATGCTTGGCCCGGGTGATGCCGGTGTAGATCAATTCTTTGGTCAGCACCGGGTTCAAGGCGTCGGGCAGGATCAGCGCGGTGTGGGCAAACTCCGAGCCCTGAGACTTGTGCACCGTCATGGCGTAGACGGTTTCGACGTCATTGAGCCGGCTGGGCAATACGAAACGCACGCCGCCCTGGCCATCGTTGCGCGGGAACGCCACGCGTAACACCGGTTTGCCCGCGTCGGGTCCTTCGCGCTCGGGCAGCTTGAGGGCGATCCCGATGTCGCCGTTCATCAAGCCCAGACCGTAATCGTTGCGAGTCATCAGGACTGGCCGACCTTCGTACCATTGCTGATCGCTTTCGATCAGACGGGCCTTCAGCAGCGCGGCGGTGATCCGTTGATTCAGACCTTCAACGCCCCATGGCCCTTTGCGCACTGCACACAACAGCTGAAATGTATCGAACGCCTGCAAGACTTCGCGGGCCCAAATAATCCAGTCCGGATGTTCGAGGGGTCTGCCCGACGGTGGACGCTGATCACGCAGAACACTCAGATAATGGCGGTAACCCTGCGGGCCGTCGCCGTGCCCCTCCAGCAACAGGCGCTCCAGTTTATGATCCTGTTCGCCCTTGAGCGGCAACGAATACACATCGTCATAGTGCCCGGCCGCGAGCAACTGACGCGCTTCATCCGGCAGCTGCTGATTGACCCGACGCGCGAGCTGACCGATCCCGCTGCCCTCGCCGAAACGCCGGGAGTGACGCAGCATGACCACTTGCTGGGCCAGCGGGTGAGCACCCTCGACGTCTTCATGCAAGCCACTGTCCTGCAGCGACTCACCGCTGACCGATTCCAGCCACTTTCGGGTCTGCGGGTTGTACCAGCCACCCTCGGCATCCCGGCACAAATCGCCTAGCACTGCGCCGGCCTCAACAGAAGCCAATTGATCCTTGTCACCGAGCAACACCAGTCGTGCATGGGCTGGCAAGGCATCGAGCAGATTGGCCATCATTTCCAGGTCGATCATCGAAGCTTCGTCGACCACCAGCACATCCAGTGGCAGGCGATTGCCTGCATGATGCCGAAAGTGCCGGGTGCCGGGACGACTGCCCAGCAGACGGTGCACGGTGGTGACGTCGCAAGGGATCTTCGCCCGCACCTCTTCGCTGACTTTCAGCGACTGCACTTGTTGGCTGATGGACTCGGTCAGCCGCGCCGCAGCCTTTCCCGTCGGTGCCGCCAGACGAATCCGCAGCGGATGACCGGTGGCGACTGCCGGCGCTTGCAGCAGAGCCAGCAACCGCACCACTGTGGTGGTCTTGCCAGTGCCCGGGCCGCCGGTGACGATGCTGAAGGCGCCACGGGTCGCGATGGCACAGGCGAGTTTCTGCCAGTCGATCACCTCACCGGTTCTCGCTGATCCGAACAACTCATTCAACCGCTGCGGCAGATCGTCCGGAGTCGGCTCGACTTGTTGCAGACGCTCGCGCAACGCCGTGTCGATGCGCCGTTCGTAGGTCCAGTAGCGTCGCAGATACAGGCGTTTGCCCGACAGCACCAGCGGGCGTTGCTCTGCGCTATCACGGGTGTCCGCCGCCAGTGCGACCAGGGAGCTGCTCGCCAGAACCTTGCACCAGTGAGCGCCATCGAGCGCCTCGAGCAATTGCGAAGGCAGCAGCAACACACCACCTTGCACGTCTCCTTCGGGGGGCAGCGACAGCGCGAAGTCAGGAGCTTTCAGGGTTTCATACAGATCGAGACAGACATGACCGTGGCCAAGTTGATGACTGGTCAGGGCGGCAGCGAGCAGCACCAGCGGATCCGTATCGCGCTCGAGTTCGTGAAGGAACGCGACGAATGCTTTGTCCAGCGCACGCAGCCAGCCACGCTCGACCCAACGAGTGAGCAAGATCAACAGATCATCGGCGCTGGTCAGCGGCGAAAGCCTCGACAGGCTGTCGGCTGCCAGCGGCGTGGGGAGCAGATCGGCAAAGGTGCGGCTCATAGCAGGACTCCCTGTTCCCAGGCGGGCTCGGTCTTGGGTTCAGGTTTCCCTTGAAACATTCGGTCGAGACGTTCGATCAGCTCACGTGGCGGCCGGGCGAAATACACCCCGCGACTGTCAGCACGTGTGCCACGCAGGAACAGATACAACGCGCCGCCGACATGCCGGTCGTAATCGTAATCAGGCAGTCGTGCCTTGAGCTGGCGATGCAACGCCAACAGGTACAGCACGTATTGCAGGTCATAACGGTTGTCGAGGATCGACTGTTCCATGGCCTGCTCGGTGTAGGCCAGGTCGTCCACGCCGAGCCAGTTGGATTTGTAGTCGGCCACGTAGTAACGGCCATTGTGTTCGAAGGTCAGGTCGATAAAACCTTTGAACATGCCGTTGAGTTGCACCGGTTCTGCCGCCACACGGGCCACGCCCCTGTGAGTGTGCTGCCGCACCAGTTCGTCGAGTTTGACTACATCGACCTTATGGCTGGCGAACCAGAATTCCATCTCGACCCGATACTGCTTCAGTTGCTCCAGAACAACTGGCGGCTGCCCACCTGCAATCGGCAATGGCGACTGCAGTAAATGTTGCAGCCAGTCACTCAGAGTATTGATCCAGCCCTCCCAGCCGCGCAAATTGCAGCGCCGGGCAATCGCATCTTCCAGCGCTTCGCGGGAAACGGCGAAGCCGTCGTCACCGGCCCATTCCAGCAATCCGTGAAGAAACGTTCCCGGATTGGGACCGCGCGGGAAGCGGTGGATATCGGCACCGCCGGCAATGATGTCGCGCGGCGCGTCGGGATCAAGGCGTTCGTCATCAAACAGCTTTTGCGCTTGCGGGCTGTCCGGTGCTTCATCGCTGCCGATACTCAACACATCGCTGATGCGCAGAGCGCTGTAGGAGGCGATCCACCAGTTTTCGCTGGCTTTGCGCTTGGGCAGCAGTGTCGCACTCAGCACGGCATCGTTGCGCGGGGGCTGGTAATGCTCGTCGGTGGGTTGGGGCATTTCATCGATATGGATAGCCGGGCAATCCTGTTGCAGGTCTTGCAGCCAGCGTTTCAGTTCGCTGGACTCGCCAAGCGATGCGCCACCACCAAGCAGATAACCCAGCGCCGACAGGTGCAGCACCGAGCTGTTGTTATTGCCCCGTTTGAGATCCGTCACGCCTAACCAGCAGGCATGTTGTGCGCGAGTCAACGCAACGTAGAGCAAGCGCAAGTCTTCGGCCAGACGCTCATCGTCCGCTTGCGCTACCAACTCGGCAGTTGGTTTCAGGCTCACCTGAGCCCTGCCCTCGGCGTCGTGATAATGCAGTGGCAAGCGACTGCCATCCACGGGTTTTGCCGAGCAAATGAACGGCAAGAACACCAATGGATACTCCAGGCCTTTGGACTTGTGGATGGTCACGACCTTGACCAGCTGCTCATCACTTTCCAGACGCAGAATCTGCTCTTCGCCGGCCTGGCCGGACACTGCCAACAATTCGGCCAGATGGCGAATCAGCGCTTGTTCACCGTCCAGTTCCGCAGCCGCTTGCTGCATCAACTCCGACAAGTGCAAAAGGTTGGTCAGTACACGCTCGCCATCGGTGCGTTTCATCAAGGTTTGCGGCAGGTGGAAGTCGTGCAGCAGGCGGCGCAACATCGGCAGCACACCTTGCTTGCGCCATAGCTCGCGATAGCCACGGAACTGCATGACCCGGGTTTCCCAGACCAGTTCGTCCTGGTTCAGACGTTCCAGCTCGGCCAATGGCAGGTTCAGGGTGATACAGGCCAATGCGGCTTTCAGGGAGCGCTCGACATCCGGCTCGGCACAGGCCTTGAGCCAGGACAGCAGATCGTGAGCTTCTTGAGCCGCGAATACCGAATCCTTGTCCGACAGATAAACGCTGCGCACACCTCGGGCGGCGAGTTCAGCGCGAACGGCCTGGGCTTCTTTGCCGTCGCGCACGAGAATCGCAATGTCGGACGGCCTCAGACCTCTGAAGTCTTTGCCGTCCTGAACAAACCCCGCGTCAGCGCTTTGTCCGCCATTGAGCAGCGCGGTGATTTCGCTGGCGCACGCTGCTGCCAATTGCTGGCGATAGACCACGCCGGACAGTGGCTGGTCGCTGGACAAGTGCCAGACATTCAACGCCGCAACAGCTTGCCCGGCAACTTGCAGCTGTTCCTTGCGACCTTGAGATTCGACGGGGAGGAACGGCACAGGGTTGTCGCCGTTTTTCTCGCGGAACAAAAACGCGCCGCGTCCCTGCTCTCGGGACTCGGCGCGCTCGAATACATGATTGACCGCGTTGACCATGCCATGGCTGGAGCGGAAGTTGGTGCCCAGTGTATGCAATCGGCCAGTGGTGGCCTGACGCGCGCGCAGGTAGGTGTAGATGTCTGCACCGCGGAAAGCGTAGATCGCCTGCTTCGGGTCACCGATCAGGAACAGGCCGGTCTCGGGACTGTTGTCTTCGATGCGATAGATGCTTTCGAAGATTCGATACTGCACCGGATCGGTATCCTGGAATTCGTCGATCAGTGCGACCGGGAACTGCTCGCGAATCAACGTCGCAAGACGTTCGCCTCCGTCGGATTGCAGAGCGGCATCAAGGCGCAACAACATGTCGTCAAAGCCCATCTCGGCGCGACGCCGCTTCTCTTCTTCAAAGCGTGCGCCGACCCATTTGGCAGCATGTTGCAACACAGCGGCATCGGGGGTCGGCAATGCATCGAGGCTCGACTTGAGCTTTGACATGGCATCCAGACCCGGGTGACCTGGAGCCTGGCCTTTCCACGCTTCCGCCATCCCGTCGGGGGTCAGTCGAGTGAAACCAGTACCGATATCCAGTTGCTCCAAGGTCTCGTCTTCGGCCCATGCCTTGAGCTTTTCGAACCACGGCTCAAAGTAACGCGCCTGCATCTTGCGCCCGTCGACGGTTTTGCTCGCGACGCCTTGCTGGCAAATGGCGAGCAATTCGTCTGCCCACTGGCGCCAGGGCATTTTCAGTTCGATCAACGCCACGCGGCGTTCTTGCAGACACTCATCTATAAGCTCCGCAGGCGCCTTGCCCTCGTCGCTGTCACGCTCACTGGCGAACAGCCCGCGCACGCGAGGCAATAACGCCGCCGGCCCCCCCCAATTGCTGCGAACCCAATTCAAGGCATCGCCCTGCATCGGGTAACAGAACAGTCGCCAGTAATCGCGCAGCACTTCGCCGAGCAAGTCGCTGTGATCGGTTTCCAGGGATTGGGTGAACAAGCTGCCGCTGTCGAACGCATGCTCACGCAACATGCGCTGACACCAACTGTGGATGGTTGAGACGGCGGCCTCGTCCATCCACTGCGCGGCGACATCGAGGCGGTTGGCACAACCGGGCCATTGTTGGGTGTCGAATTGGTCACGCAATTCGGCGATCAATGCATCGGGCGCAGCCGTTTCGTCACGAAAGAATCGAGCTGCCTCGGCCAAACGCGTACGTATGCGCTCACGCAGCTCCTTGGTCGCGGCATCGGTGAAGGTCACCACGAGAATCTGTGGTGGCAGCAATTCGCGGCCGAATCCACTCGCCTCATCACCATGCCCGAGGATAAGCCGCAGATACAAAGCCGAGATGGTAAAGGTTTTACCGGTACCGGCACTGGCTTCGATCAACTGGCTGCCCTGTAGGGGAAAGGCCAGTGCCAGGGGTGTCTTTGTACTCATGCGCGAGTCCCTTCGGTGGACAGCGAACGCCAAGGCGCTTCAAACAGAGGGCGATACAACGCGTCGCACCAACCGGAGAATGTTTCGTCCTCCAGCAATGCATCGAAGTCGGCGTATTGCCGGGACAACGCCGGGCTCTCGCGGCGCTCACCTTCGCTGGTCTGCCCGTCACCTTCATACGCTTTACGTGCCACGGCTTCGGCCTTCAGAGGGTCGGTCTGGGAAAGCCACGCAAAAGCGGTTTTTACCGCGATTGGCAGTGGCTGTCGCATGCCTGCCTGCCAGGCGAGGAGCAAGTCGCCAAGAAAACGTATCGCCCGTGCTGGCTCCATGGGTTCAAGCAGCAAGGTATCGTCGCTGGCGACCAATGCTGTCGTCAGCGAAAGTCCACTGGCGCAGGCCACCAGATGATTGATCCAAGGCTTGGTCAGGCGATGCCATTTGCGGCTTTTGATCGAGCCAATGTTGTTGGGAATGGTCGTGACCGACAACAGGCCACCGTCGGTGCGCTGGTGCAAACCGGCAAGCCAGCCTTCAAGACGCAAACCCTGCAACTCTAGATTGATCGGCATCGCACTGTTCAGAGGGGTCGGCCAGAGTGTCAGCAATTGTTGATAACGCTGCAGCAAATCCGGCAAAGGTTCGATCAGCTCTCGTTGCAGGCACTCGCCGAACCCGGCCATTGGCAGCAGACCGCTGTTCTGCAGACGGCGGGCCTGGGCAGTCAAAGCCTGATCGACATTGTCCGGCTGCCTGAGAGCGGCTTCGAGCAGGCTGTCGCTGAGCGTATAGCGCTGCAATGCGTCCAATACGAAGGGTTCTTCGTCAGCCAGCGGTGCTTCGGCAGCCTCGAAATACACCTTGAGGCGCTGGGTGAAAAAATGCCGAACCGGATTGCGTAAAAAATCCTGCAACAAAGCCAGGCTCAACGGCTCCTCCTGCACATAAGGGGTAAGTAGCTGAGTTTCGTTTTGAGGCTCATGCTGTTGATGCAGAACCTGCCATTCGCTGGCATAGCTGAAGAGTTGATCGCCGTCATGAAAATAGCGCGCACTGAACGGTTGCAGCGGATGCTCTTGCGTCATGGCACTTAACAGATCACCGCTTTCGTCGAGCAATCGCCAACCGCTGGCGAGGTGATCGCGCAACTGGCCGATCAACACGGAAGCCGGTCGTTCACTGTTGTCGCGAATGCTGCGGCCGACCCAACTGATGTACAGCTGATTGCGCGCTGACAAAAGTGCTTCGAGCAAAAGATAGCGGTCATCTTCACGCCGCGAACGATCTCCCGGACGGTAGTCGCTGCCCATGAGGTCGAAGTCCAGCGGCGGCTGCGCCCGTGGATAGTCGCCGTCGTTCATTCCCAGCAGGCAGACCAGTTTGAACGGAATGGCACGCATGGGCATCAGCGTACAGAAGTTCACGGCGCCAGCCAGAAACCGCTGAGACAATCGCCCTTGGTCCAGCCCCGCGAGCCAGGCTTCACGAACCACGGTCAGTGGTAGCTCATCCGTCAGACCGACGGCCTCACACGTTTCCAGCCAGGTTTCGCGCAGTTCCTCGAGTTGGGTCAACAAATAATCGTCATGCTCGTTACTAGCCTTGAAGAACAGTTGCATCAGCGCCTGCAAACGGTATCCCCACTCCTTGGGTTGAGCGGGTTGGGTGAGCTGTTGGTGGGCAAGTTCCAGGGCATCGAGCAGAGCCACCAACGGCCCGATGAGTGCGGCGTCGAGTCCGCCGACCTCATCGTAGGGTTCAATTCCTTCACACGCATTGGCACTGCCGACGGCGTAACCGAGAAGCATGCGGCGCAGACCAAAATGCCAGCTGTTTTGCTCTAGTTCGTCGGGTAACCCCAGGCCCGCGCGTTGCTCGGCGTTCATGCCCCAGCGCACGCCCGCACCTTCGATCCAGCGGTGCAGTGTTGGCAGGTCGCGCTCTTCCACACCAAAACGCGCGCGAAGTGCGGGAACGTCGAGCAGGTCGAGGATTTCACTGACCGGGAAACGACTGTCGGGAAGCTTGAGCAGGTGTTCGACTGCGATCAGCAGTGGATCGCGGCCGCGCTGCCCCTGATCGGCCAATGTGAAGGGTATGAATCGCGGATCATGGCGATCAAGCTGACCAAATACTGCGCGGATATGCGGTGCGTAGCTATCGACGTCAGGCACCATCACGATCACATCGCGCGGACGCAGATGCGGGTTGGCACTAAAGCGCGCGAGAAGCTGGTCGTGCAGTATTTCAACTTCACGTTGAGCGCTGTGGGCAATGTGAAAACGGATCGACTCGTCCTTTGCCAGATCGACAGCAGGCCAATGTTCACGTGTTTCGTTGAGTGGGCGCAACTCCAGGATATCGTCCTGTAGTTGATTGAGCAGATTGTGTGGTTGAGTTTCGCTGAACAGGTCTATGCGGCCATCGCGAAAAGCCGACCGATAGCTATTGGGATCGTCATAGCTGTCGAGCAGGTTTATGTAGTCCCGGCCTTGTTTGCCCCACGCAGCCAACAGTGGATGGGCGTGTTGATGCAGCGTTTCAGGGTCCAGCACTGCGGGCATTCCAGTCTTGCGCGATTGCCGTTTGTATTGATGCCGCAGCAGATCTTTGTCGGCGACAATATCGGCCCAGTGGTGCCGGCAGGGGTTGTGTACACACAGCAGGACCTGACTGAAACGCGCAAGCCCGGCCAGCGCCTCAAGCACTTGGGCTGGCAGTGAAGAAATCCCGAAAACGATCACTCGCGATGGCAATCCCGCAGGCGCTTCGGTGAGGTTGTTGATGCGTTCGATAAACCGTTGATGAACGCCGGCACGACTCTGCGCCATACCTTGCTCGCCCACGTCATCCAGCAGCGCACGCCACAGTTCTGCCTGCCAACAACTGGTCGGGGGCAGTGGCTTTACTTCTCCCCTGACGTTGCGCAGTTGATGCCGACCTTCGGCCCAGTCTTCAAGCCAGTCGGCCCGGTACACCTGATATTGGTCGAACAGATCCGCCAGGCGTTCGGACAATTGATAGCGTTTGCGCAGGTCGGCGTCGTGGGTAAGGAAGCGTTGCAATGGCTCGAAATGCGGGCGATCAATGACCTGTGGGAGGAGGCGCATGAGACGCCAGGTCAGCGGGGCCTTATCGAGCAGGGATTTGGGAGGAATCTCATCTCGGCCTAATACCATGCGATAAAGCTGCCACATGAAACTGCCCGGCAGTTGCACATCAATCGCCGCCGCAATGCCGCAACCTCCGAGATCGTCGTCCTCTGGATCTTCAGCCAAAGCCAATTTGAGCCACTGGGCAATACCGTTGCTCTGCACCAGAGCGATTTCGTTTTCCAGCGGGGCCAGTGGATAGCGCCGCATTATGCTGATCACAAGGCTGCGCAGCTCGTCCAGGCTATTGCTCTGGACCACCATGAATGCAGCGTTGAGGGACTGGGCGTCCGGCATAAGGGTTTCCTTGGAGAAGTACAAAAGCCAGGGCAGAACCTTAGCATTGTCGGCAGGCTATGACAGCCGGACGGCGTCCGTGAATGCTGTAAGAAC
>NZ_CATKQE010000006.1:0-185388 GCF_949767845.1 Pseudomonas sp. IT-232MI5 | reverse complement strand
GGGATCGATCCGGGCGCAGCGCCTACGGTTTGCTTCGCTGCACCTCCTCTCGCTGTGTTTGGCTTCGCCAAACGGTCGCTGCGCTCCTACCCCCGGATCAATCCCTCCACTTAGCCTTCCGACGTCGCCCGTGGATCAAGATCAAAAGCGGTACTCGAGCTTGCGCTCATTGTGTTGAGTGGTGAGAAGCAGAAGCGATATTGGTTTGCCGGTTGGACTCAATCCCTGTGGGAGCTGGCTTGCCAGCGATGGCGGCCTGAGAGCCGACCTGTTTCTTGCGGATGTACTCGATCCCTTGTAGGAGTGAGCCTGCTCGCGATGGCGGCCTGGGAGCCGACCAATTTCTGGCAGACTGCACACGGTCCAAATGTGGGAGCGAGCTTGCTCGCGAAGGCGCTCCCACAGTCACCTCATCTCTACTTACCCGCCCCCGCATTGGCATACAAATAATCCGTCGCCAGCGACGCCAATGTCCTCACGCCCACCACCAGCGCCGACTCATCCACAAAGAACCCGGGATTATGATTCGGCGCTGCCTTGCTCATGTCCTGGTCTCTTGGTGTCACGCCGAGAAACACAAACAGCCCCGGCACTTCCTTGGCAAAGAACGAAAAGTCTTCCGCGCCCCCCACCAGCGGTGCATTCACCACATCATCCTTGGCGGCCCATTTCAACGTCGGCAGCATCTTTTCCGTCAGCGCCGGGTTGTTGATGGTCGGGTCGTATTTTTCGATGATGGTGACATCTGCTTTCGCACCGCCGCTTTCGGCGATTTTTTCCACGGTCTGGCGGACGTCGGCATGCAGTTTCTGGCGGATGCCGTAGTCGTAGGAGCGGATCGTGCCGGTCATGTCGACGGATTCGGGAATGATGTTGTAGCGCGTGCCGCCGTTGATGGTGCCGATGCTGACCACTGACGGATAAGAGGAGATATCCGTGCGGCGGCTGACCACGGTTTGCAGGCCGACGATGGTTTGTGCGCCGACGGTGATCGGGTCGATGCCGTCCCAGGGGCGGCCGGCGTGGGTTTGTTTGCCGAGGATTTTGATACGCAGGTCGTCGGAGCTGGCGAGGGTCGCGCCGGGGCGGTAGGCGATCTGGCCGGCGGGGACGCCGGCCCAGACGTGCAGGCCGAAAACGGCGTCGGGTTTCGGTGATTTCATCACGCCTTCCTCGACCATCATTTTTGCGCCCCAGGTGTTTTTGCCGTCGGGAATGAAGTCGCTTGGGCCTTCTTCGGCGGGCTGGAAGTAGAACACCACGGTGCCGGGCAGCGTGTCGCGCATGCCTGTGAGAATTTTCGCCGTGCTCAGCAGGATCGCGGTGTGCGCATCGTGGCCGCAGGCGTGCATGACGTCGACTTCTTTGTCGAGATAGATGCCTTTGGCTTTCGAGGCGAACGGCAGGTCGGCGACTTCCTTGACCGGCAGCGCATCCATGTCGGCGCGCAGGGCCACGGTCGGGCCGGGCAGGGCGCCTTTGAGCACGGCCACTACGCCGGTGCGGGCGACGCCGGTTTTGACTTCCAGACCCATGGCCTTGAGTTGTTTGGCGACCAGTTCGGCGGTGCGTTTTTCAGTGTTGCCGAGTTCTGGATGAGCGTGGATGTCGCGGCGGGTTTCCAGCAGCTCCGGTTCGAGCTTTTGCGCTTGTTCGGCGATTTGCGTGCGGGTGCTTTCCAGCGTGGCGGCACCGGCGTGGCTGGCGATCAGGGTGAGTAGAACGGCTTGGGCAATGCGCGTCAGTTGCATCGGGTTCTCCTTGATTATTGTTGTCGGGCTTCCCTGCCTGTGACTGCAAGCGCGCGCCTGAGTGCTATTCCTTCGGCTGACCGCCACCGGCAGTGATCACTTGCACGCTCATGCGTGGCGTTGCCAGATCGAGTCCGGCTTCGTCGAGATGGCGTTTGAGCGACAGGTTGAAGGCTCGAGAAACTTCCCACTGTTTGATCGGCGCGGTCTTGAACCGCGCGCGCAGGATCGCGCTGCCGGATTCGAAACTTTCGACGCCCTGTATCTCCAGCGGCGACCAGATGTTGCGTCGCTGCAATGGATCGGTGCGCATCTTCTGCCCGACTTCGCGCATCAGTTTGATCGCGTCGTCGATTTCCATGTTGTACGGCACCGCCACACGGAAGATCGCGTAGCCGAATTCCCGCGAGTAGTTCTTGATGCTTTTGATTTCGCTGAACGGGATGGTGTGGACGATACCGTCGATGTCGCGCAGGCGCACGGTGCGGATGGTCAGGCCTTCGACGGTGCCGAGGTGGCCGCCGACGTCGACGTAATCGTCGATGGCCAGTGAGTCTTCGATGATGATGAACAGGCCGGTGATCAAGTCCGCTACCAGTGACTGTGCACCGAAACCGATGGCCAGACCGATCACGCCGGCACCGGCTAGCAGTGGCGTGACGTTCATGCCCATGTTCGCCAGCGCGACGATCAGCGCAATGATAAAGATCGCCACGAACAGCACGTTGCGAATCAGCGGCATCATCGTTTGCGCACGGGCATTCGCCAGGCCTTTGCGCGAGCGGGTGAGGGCGTGGTGCACGGCGGTGTCGGCGAGGATCCAGATCAGCCAGGAGAAAATCAGTGTGCCGATCAGGCTGAACAGTTTGACGCTGACATCATGCCCTTCGCCCTCGGCGAAACCGATCAGCGACTGGCCCCAGACGCGCAGGCCGAGTTCGATAAAGACCAGCCAGACCACCAGGTGCGCGAGGGTGTAGAAGAAGTTTTTCAGGCGTTCGGAGTACAGCGCGTGGCGTTTCGGCCCGCGTTGCGGTTTCAAGGAATGGCGGCGGACGAGACCGTTGATCACCATGCACATCACCAGCAGCACGGTGCAAATCAGCGACTGGCGCAAGGCGGTGCTGGTGTCGCCGGCGGAGACGAAGGTGGCGAACAGCGAGATGCCGACCAGTACCAGCGCTGGCACGTACCAGAAGGTGCCGAGGATTTCGATGGTGTCGCTGAGCGCGCGGCGGGTCAGGCGCCGTGACAGCGGCTGATTGCGGATCAGGTGCGCAATCGGTCGGCGGAAACGCAGGATAAACAGACCGGTCGACAGCGCCGCGAGGACATTGGCGATGGTCGCGGCGGTGTGGGCCAGATGCACGCCGAGGCTTTCGATCAGGCGTGGATCGTTCAGCGCCTCACCGAACGCGGCGAAGCTGCCGATCAGCCACAGCGGCCGGAACGCCTGATGACGCAGGATGTACAGCGCGCGATGGCGGTGCGGGCCATCGAGCAGGGAAAACGCGATCACGCAGATCGCCGAAAAACAGGTGCCGACCACCAGCGCATAGGCCAACACCATCGCCAGGCTTTTGCCCAGTGACGACGGCAAGGCGTAGCTCATGTAGACGGTCATCACCAGTGCGATCAGCCACGGCCCGAGCTTGCGCAAAGCGAAGCGCAGCATGTCGAGGGCCTTGGGGTGTTGCGGCAGTTCTTCGGTGAGGCCGAAACGCATGCGCACCCGATGGCCCAGCCAGATCAGCGCGGCAGCGAGCAGGCTCCACACTGCGAGGATCATGGCGAAGCCGAAGATGATCGGCAGCCACTCGTTGGCCGGCAGCATCATCGCGCTCAGTTCGTCCTTGGCCAGATCGAACTCGTTGCCCCAGCGGTTGAGCGGACTGTCAGCGCCGGTAAATTGTTTTTCGAAGTTGGACAGGGTGCCGCCGATCAGACCGAGCACGCCTTCTTCAGGGCTGGCCTGGGCTTTTTTGGTGGCGTCGCGCAGCTTTTTCAGATCGCTCAGCAACTGTGCGCGTTGCTTGTCGTTTTCCAGCGACTTGATGACTTCGTCGAGGGACTGGCCGAGCGGCTCCTGCGCTTCGGGCTGCGCTTTGTTGGTGTTGAGCAGACCGGGCAGGCCGACCGCGTGGGCGGGGGCCAGCGGCAGCAGCGTCATCAGGCAGACGAGGAACAGACTGGGCAAAGCAAAAAGACGAGCGAACACTAGGCGGTCAACCTCGCAAGGGGCGGATTCGCTGGAGTGTACGAGGCCCACTAAAGCAATGCGAGCCGGGCGCGGATTTATTCGTTGAGTTTGGCGAGGATCTTGTAGACCACGGTGGCGAGGATCGTGAGCATGCCGATCCACATGGCGAACACGCCGGCGTTCTTGTCACGGAAGTTGAAGCCGATGGCCAGCAGGATCATTCCGCTCAGAATCGGAATGAGCATGGCGTGGAACGAAGACATCGAGATCATGGAGACTGCCTTGTCGAAATGAATGATGTAAGTCTAGGTCGGTTTCTGCCGGCCGGTATTGATCTGAGTAGGAGCTGCCGAAGGCTGCGATCTTTTGATTTTGTTTTTAAGATCAAAAGATCGCAGCCTTCGGCAGCTCCTACATTGAATCGCATTTTGCCGAAGTTTTTATGGCAACTCGCGGCAGGCGTAGAACGCACTCAGCACTTTGACCAAGTGTGCCAGGTCGTGGCTGCCGCACAGTTCGCGGATCGAGTGCATGGCGAAGGTCGGCAGGCCGATATCGACAGTACGCACACCGAGGTGGCTGGCGGTGATCGGGCCGATGGTCGAGCCACAGCCCATGTCGCTGCGCACCACGAAACTTTGCACCGGGACTTCTTCGGCCATGCACAGATGGCGGAAGAAACCGGCGGTTTCGCTGTTGGTGGCGTAGCGCTGGTTGCTGTTGACCTTGATCACCGGGCCGGCGTTGAGTTTCGGGCCGTGGTTGGCGTCATGTTTTTCTGCGTAGTTGGGGTGCACGCCGTGGGCGTTGTCGGCCGAGACCAGCAGGGATTTCTGAATGGTGCGGACGAATTCGTCACCTTCCGGCAGCAGACGGCGCAGGGTCTGTTCGAGCATCGGGCCATCGGCACCGCAGGCGGAGCAGGAGCCGACTTCTTCGTGGTCGTTGCACACCAGCACGCAGGTTTCGTCGGTTTCGGCGGTGAGCAACGCTTGCAGGCCGGCGTAGCACGACAGCAGGTTGTCGAGACGCGCGCCGGCGATGAAGTCGCCATTGAGGCCGATGACTGCAGCGCTTTGCGTGTCGTAGAAGCTCAGCTCGTAATCCAGCACGACGTCGGCGTTCAAGCCGTGTTCGCGGGCCAGTTGATCGGTGAGCACGGCGCGGAAATCGACGCGCTCGTCACCGGCAAATTGCGCGAGGATCGGCGGCAGTTCGGTCTGCGCGTTGATCGCCCAGCCCTGATTGGCTTCACGGTTGAGGTGAATGGCCAGATTCGGAATGATCGCGATCGGCGCTTTGAAGTCGATCAACTGGCTTTCGACCTTGCCGTCGCGGCGGAAGGTCACGCGGCCGGCCAGCGACAGATCGCGGTCGAACCACGGTGCCAGCAGCGCGCCGCCATAGACTTCAACGCCCAGTTGCCAGAAGCCCTGACGCTGCAGTTCCGGTTGCGGCTTGACCCGCAGGCACGGGCTGTCAGTGTGCGCGCCGACCAGGCGGATGCCGCCGTGCAGTGGCGAAGTGCGGCCCATTTTGATCGCGACGATCGAGGAGTCGTTACGGGTGACGTAATAGCGGCCGTTCGGCTCGGTGGCCCATGGCTCGCGCTCGTCGAGGCGCACGAAACCGGCAGCCTCCAGACGCTGTACCAGACTGGCAGTGGCGTGGAACGGGGTAGGGGAGGCCTTGAGAAAGTCGATCAGGCCTTGGTTCAACTCTTCGCGCATAAGAAACTCCAGACAGCAGTGGGCGGGAGTTTAACGCATCGGCCGGACAATTGAATCCGAACCGGAGCCCTTGTAGGAGTGAGCCTGCTCGCGATAGCGGTGTGTCAGATCATTATTGATTGACTGACAGAGCGCTATCGCGAGCAGGCTCACTCCTACAGGGGACGGTGATGTGGTCAGAACGGCGCCGGGCACTCGAAGCGCAGGCGTTCGCCGGTTTGCGGATGGGTGAAGCTGAGCATGCTCGCGTGCAGGCACAGACGTGGCCAGGCGGCCAGAGCCTGCTCGTGGGCGTAGAGCCCGTCGCCGAGCAGCGGATGCCCGATCGACAGCATGTGCACGCGCAACTGGTGCGAACGGCCGGTGATCGGCGTCAACTCAACGCGACACCAGTCACCGCAACGCTCCAGCACACGCCAGAAGGTCAGCGCGTGTTTGCCGAATTCGTGGTCGACCACATGACGCGGCTTGGTCGGTGGGTCGTAACGCAGGGGCAGGTCGATGCTGCCACTGTCGAGTTCCGGCTGACCCCAGGCCAAAGCGGTGTAGGCCTTTTCGGTTTCGCGGTCGTGAAACTGGCGCGACAGTTCGCGGTGCGTGTCGGCGTCACGGGCGAGCAGAATGATGCCGGAGGTTTCCCAGTCCAGGCGATGGACGATGCGCGCTTCCGGGTAGCCGTTTTCCTGCAGGCGGGTAATCAGGCAATCCTTGTTGTCGTCGGCGCGACCCGGCACCGAGAGCAGCAATGTCGGTTTGTTCACCACCAGTACGGCGGCGTCCTGATGAATGATGTGGATGTTGGACAGCGGCATTAAAACAGCCTCGTAACAAATGCCAACGGCGGCTCGGAACTGCTGATAACCCTGTAGGAGCTGCCGAAGGCTGCGATCTTTTGACTTTGAAGATCAAAAGATCGCAGCCTTCGGCAGCTCCTACACAAGCATCAATAGTCCGAGCCGCCGTAGCGACTGCCAAATCGACTCAGCGATCAGGCAGGGTGATGTTGAGTTCCAGAATCGAGCAACTGCCCTGGCTTTCCAGTGCAACATGTACGTCGTCGTTGCCGATGTTGACGTACTTGCGGATCACGTCGACCAGTTCCTTCTGCAAGGCTGGCAAGTAATCCGGCGTGCTGCGCTGGCCGCGCTCATGCGCCACGATGATCTGTAGACGCTCTTTCGCTACCGAGGCGGTACTTGGCTTTTTGTTGGCACGAAAGAAGTCAAAAAGGTTCATTACCTACCTCCAAACAGGCGCTCGAAGAATCCCTTCTTCTCGACATCGAGGAAACGGTGGGCTTTTTCTTTGCCCAACAGGCGGTCGACGGTATCGCTGTAAGCCTGACCGGCATCGCTCTGGTCGTCGAGAATCACCGGGACGCCCTGGTTGGATGCTTTAAGCACCGCCTGGGATTCCGGGATCACGCCGAGCAGGGTTACCGAGAGGATTTCCTTGACGTCTTCAACGCCCAGCATCTCGCCCTTTTCAACACGCTCTGGATGGTAGCGAGTGATCAGCAGGTGTTCCTTGATCGGGTCTTCGCCACGTTCGGCGCGACGCGATTTGCTCGCCAGCAGGCCGAGCATGCGGTCCGAATCTCGTACCGAGGACACTTCCGGGTTGGTCACGACGATCGCTTCATCAGCGAAGTACATGGCCAGGTGTGCACCTTTTTCGATGCCGGCCGGGGAGTCGCAGACGACGAACTCGAATTGTTCCTTGAGCTCCATCAGGACTTTTTCCACGCCTTCGACAGTCAGCGCGTCTTTGTCGCGGGTCTGACTGGCGGCCAGTACGTAGAGGTTTTCCAGGCGCTTGTCTTTGATCAGCGCTTGTTGCAGGTTGGCTTCGCCGTTGACCACGTTGACGAAGTCATACACCACGCGGCGCTCGCAACCCATGATCAGGTCAAGGTTACGCAAGCCCACGTCGAAGTCGACGATCACTGTTTTGTGGCCGCGCAGAGCGAGGCCGGTACCGATAGCGGCGCTGGTGGTGGTCTTACCCACACCACCCTTGCCGGATGTAACCACGAGAATCTTGGCCAAGGTGTTTCACCCCTAAGGAAGAAGGACTTTTTAGCCCCTGAAAAACATCTCTTGAAAACTACTGCAGTCGGACAGCCTTGGCTGGAATTCGGCGTTGAGCCTTTTTCCTACTTCGTTTGAGCCGTTTTCGCTACGTTTTAGAGATGCTTGGAAAATGCGGCAGTATCCGTTAAAGCCGAATGATGTTCAACACGTCGCCCGACAGGCTGACCTGTACGCCCGAGCCCCACATCGGGTCGCGGCGCAAATCTTCGGAAACCTTGTAATGACCGGCGATGGAGATCAGTTCAGCGCTCAATTGCTGACAGAAAATCCGTGCCTTGGTGTCACCCTTCACGCCGGCCAGCGCCCGACCACGCATCGGGCCGTATACATGGATGTTGCCATCGGCGAGAAGTTCCGCCCCCGGACTGACCGAGGACACCACGACCAGATCGCCACCCTGCGCGTATATCTGTTGGCCACCACGTACTGGCGTGGTGATGACGCGGGTCGGTTTGACCGTTGGCTCCGGCGGTTTTTCCGGCTTCTTTTTGACTTCGGCTTCCGCTGTTTCCAACGGCCGTTCACGGGCGCCCGACGGCGGCAGCACCGGAATATCGATGGCGATGGCGGCGGCGATGTCTTCGATGCGGCTGGCGCGAATTGCCAGGGTGCGCAGGCCATGTTGACGGCAGACGCGCATCAGGCCCGGCAGATCGACGGCGCCTTCGCTCGGCGGCAGTTTGTCCAGCGCCAGAACCAGCGGCGCGTTGCTGAAGAAGTTCGGCGCCTGGGCAACTTTGGCGGCCAATTGCCGATCGAGGCTTTCGAGGTCGTTACGGGCCAGTTCCAGCACAGTAATGGCCAGCATGCTGCCCTTGAGCTGGAATACGGGATCTTGGTCTAACGGTTCGGTTTGGCTCATGTCGGCATACAACGGCTTGTCACTAAAAGTGCCGAGACTTATAACGAGAACGCCCGCAGGCCGCAAGCCGGGTCGAACGATGTAGAATGCGCGGCCACTGTATTTACGGAAGCTTTAATGGATCGCCCGCGTTTTCGAAAAGCATTTTTATCGCCACGCTTCTGGCCGCTCTGGTGCGGTCTGGGGCTTTTGTGGCTGATCGTGCAGTTGCCGTATCCGGCGTTGCTGACCATCGGTCGAGTTTTGGGCGCCTTGATGTATCGCGTGGCCGGCGACCGGCGGCGCATTGCCAAGCGCAATCTTGAGCTGTGCTTCCCGGAAAAATCCGCCGCCGAGCGCAAACGCCTGCTCAAGGAAAATTTTGCCTCCACCGGCATCGCTTTTTTTGAAATGGCCATGAGCTGGTGGTGGTCGCGTGAACGTCTGGCCAAGCTGGCCCACGTTGAAGGCCTGGAGCATTTGCAAAAGGCCCAGCGCGAAGGCAAAGGCGTGATTCTGATGGCCGCGCATTTCACCACGCTGGAAATCGGCGCGGCGCTGCTCGGCCAGCAGCACACCATCGACGGCATGTACCGCGAACACAAGAATCCGTTGTTTGACTATGTTCAGCGTCAGGGCCGCGAGCGGCACAACCTCGATTCGCTGGCAGTGGAGCGTGACGACGTGCGCGGCATGCTCAAGTTGCTGCGCTCCGGTCGCGCGATCTGGTACGCACCGGATCAGGACTACGGCGCCAAACAAAGCATCTTCGTGCCGTTGTTCGGCATTCAGGCAGCGACCGTGACGGCGACGACGAAATTCGCCCGTCTGGGCAAGGCGCTGGTCGTGCCGTTCACGCAGGAGCGTCTGGCTGACGGTAGCGGTTATCGCTTGGTGATTCATCCGCCGCTGGAAGACTTCCCAGGCGAAACCGAAGAAGCCGACTGCATCCGCATCAATCAGTGGGTCGAGAGCGCCTTGCGTGCCTGCCCTGAGCAGTATCTGTGGGCGCATCGACGCTTCAAGAGCCGCCCACCGGGCGAGCCGAAGTTGTACGCCAAACGCGGTTGATTGACCCACCCCTATAAGCACCATGGAGCGTTGCGATGAGCCCAGCTGAACCGGTCACAGGTTTGATTCTTTCCGGCGGCGGGGCTCGGGCGGCGTATCAGGTTGGGGTTCTGGCGGCGATTGCCGAATTGCTGCCGTTGGGCGCGGACAATCCGTTTCCGGTGATCGTCGGCACCTCGGCCGGGGCGATCAATGCGGTCAGCCTGGCCAGTGGTGCCACGGACTTTCGCGCCGCCATCGAACGCCTCACCTTGTTCTGGCAGGGCTTTCGCAGCCATCGCGTGCTGCGCAGTGACTGGCCCGGCGTTATCCGTCAGGCCAGCCGCTTTGTCAGTCACAGCCTGCTCGGCCTCGGTCGGCAACTGCCGGTGGCGCTGCTCAACAGTTCGCCGCTGCGCGAACTGCTCAATGAAAAACTGCACATGCCCGGTATCGCCGAATCGATCGCGCGCAAGCAATTGCATGCCGTGGCGGTAACTGCGTTCGGCTATGAGTCGGGGCAAGCGGTGACGTTCTATCAGGGCGGCGGCAAGATCGATTCATGGCTGCGCCATCGACGTATTGGTGTGCCGACGCCACTGTCGGTGGATCACTTGCTGGCCAGTTCGGCGATTCCGTTGTTGTTCGCGCCGGTGAAAATCGGCGATGAATATTTTGGCGACGGCGCCGTGCGGCAATCGGCGCCGATCAGCCCGGCGCTGCATTTAGGGGCGAGCCGGGTGCTCGTGGTCGGTGTCAGCGGCAACCCGCGCGGGTTTGATCCGCAGCAGCCGCTGGAGCGCGCCTACACCGGGCAACAACCGACGCTGGCGCAGATTGGCGGGCACATGCTCAACAGCACGTTCATTGACAGCCTGGAGAGCGACATCGAGTTGCTCCAGCGTCTCAACCAGTTCAGCCACTTGATGCCTGCCGGCACGCCGACGCGCGAGTTGGGTGTGGCACCGGTGGAGGTGCTGGTGATTTCGCCGAGTCAGCCGATCGATGAGATCGCGGCGCGGCATCGCCAGGAGTTGCCGGCGGCGTTGCGTTTGTTTCTGCGCGGGCCGGGGGCGACCAAGACCAGTGGGGCAGGGGTGTTGAGTTATCTGCTGTTCGAGGCGGGGTATTGCAGCGAGTTGATTGATCTGGGACGGCGCGATGCGTTGGCCAAGCGCGAGGAGCTGTGCCGGTTTTTGGGATTGCCATTTTAAAGCAAAAAGATCGCAGCCTTCGGCAGCTCCTACATTGGAATGCGCTATCCCTGTAGGAGCTGGCGAAGCCTGCGATCTTTTGATTTTTATCAGAAGTGGAACTTCACCAGGAAGCTCGTGGTGCTCTGATTGGTCTTGAACGCACCGGTGTCGTCGATGCCGTACTTGTCTTTCCAGTAGTCGTATTCCACACCGACATACAACTGCTTCTCGCCAAAACTCAACGCCTTGCCCAGGTCGTATTTGACCTGTGGGTTGAAGTGCAGGTTGGCGTGGTAATCGCCTTTGGAGTTGGAGTCGTTGTCGGTGACCCAGTCCATGAAGCCGTCGATCAGGATGTCCGACTTGCCGACCGGGATGGTGTAGGACCAGACCGGAGTAATCTGCCAGACGTTGTCACCGGCGCGAGCACCTTGGGTGTGACGCTGGTAGAAGTTCAACTGGAAGTAGTCGAAGCCCGGGATTGCCAGGTCGAAGCCTGGACCGATCAGGTACGACTCGGTATCGCCTTCGCCGAACTCGTAAGTCATCGCCACCAGGACGTCTTTGATCGGGCCGAACTCGATCTTCTGGTCGAGCACTTTGCCCAGCGAGATGCGCGGGCTGAACTCACCGTAGTAGGTGTTCGGACCGTTGCTGAAGTCCTTGCCACCGTTGTAGAAGATCTTGTCGAGGAAGAAGAAGTTATCCCCGTACTTCCACGCATCGGCGTGCTCGAAGGTGACGGTCTGCTGGATGCGCGGGTTGACCTGGAAGTCCTTGCCATACAGGTAGGTCAGGCTGTTGTTCTGCCACTGCAGCAGGCCTTCGGCCATGGCCTGGCCGCCGGCCAACATCGATCCCGCGAGCATCAGGCTGGTGCACATACGTTTCATTCGGTTGCTCCCAAAGTAGGTGTTCCACGTTATTTTTTTTAAGATCGGCGCTCTGGTGTGGCGCCTTTTTTCGTTGCTGCAAAAGTCATCCGATCGGTCAGCTTCGTTGCTGTTAGCAAGAGCCGAGCCAAGGCTTTCGAAAAGCAAAAAAACACCCGCTCGGCTGCTGAAAAACAGTCGATTGAGTGTGTTTTCGGGATGCCTCGGTACTGACCGGGCCGGGATAAGTTGGCTTTTCGGTCAGGAATTAAATTCGGGCTTTTTTTTAGACCGAATTCAAGAGGCCGCGGAGAATACTGACTCAACGGCCAGGTCTCAAGTGCCCCGCAACAGAGCACCGACGACAGGTATGGGGCACGGTTGCGGGCCATCTTAAAAGTGCACCTTGACCAACAGGCTGGCGGTGTTCTGGTTGGTGTCGAAGTTGTGGGTGTTTTCGACGCCGTATTTATTTTTCCAATAGCTGTATTCGGTACCGACATACAGTTGCTTGTGGCTCCAGCCCAAGGCTTTGCCCAAGTCATATTTGATCTGCGGATTGATGTGCAGGTTGGCGTGGTAGGTGCCGCGCGAGTTCTCATCGTTGTCGACCACCCAATCGAGGTAGCCGTCGATCAGCACATCGGAATTGCCCAGGGGAAAGCTGTAGGACCAGCCGGGGGTGATCTGCCAGACGCCGTCACCGGGGCGTGGGCCTTCGGTCTGGCGGCGGAAGATGTTCAGGGTGACGTAGTTGAAGCCGGGCACCTTGAGGTCGAAGCCGGGGCCGATCAGATAGGCCTCGCTGTCGCCTTCGCCGTATTCGTAAGTCATCGCCAGCAGGACGTCTTTGATCGGGCCGAACTCGAGTTTCTGGTCGAAGATCTTGCCGAACGAAAAGCGTGGGGTGAATTCACCGTAGAAGGCGTGCGGGCCTTTGTTCGCGTCTTCCTTGCCGTTGTAGAAGATCTTGTCGACGAACAGGAAGTTGTCGCCGTATTTCCACTTGTCGGCGTGCTCGAAGGTCAGCGTCTGCTGGATCGACGGGTTGATCGCGAAGTTCTTGCCGTACAGGTAGCTGAGGCTGTTGGTTTGCCACAGCAGTAAATCGCCGGCCATGGCCTGACTCGCGGCCAGCAGGCCGCCACTCAACAACATGTTGGTTTGCGTGCGAATCATCTGTTGCTCCCTCTTGTTTTTATTGTTTGAGGCGCAGAGCTGTTGCGCGCCCTTGTAGGAGTGAGCCTGCTCGCGATAGCGGTGAATCAGTCAACGAATCTGTTGAATCTGATAACGACATCGCGAGCAGGCTCACTCCTACAGGGGGATAGCGTTTTTCAGTTAATGCTGGTGTGCGTGGCAATCGTTAATGGCCGCACGCTCTTTGCCGCCGAGAATGTTGAACAGCAGGTTCAACGTCAGCGCGCTGAGCGTGGCCATGGCGATGCCGCTGTGGGTAATCGGGCTCATCCACAGCGGCAGGTGCGCGAAGAATTCCGGGCGTACCACGGGGATCAGGCCCATGCCGATGCTCACCGCCACCAGCAACTGGTTGCGACGGTCACCGATGTCGGCTTCCTGGAGAATCTTGATCCCGGTCGCGGCGACCATGCCGAACATCGCAATTGCTGCGCCGCCGAGTACCGCCGGAGGAATCGACGCCACCAGAAACGCTGCTTTCGGCAGCAGGCTCAACACGATCAGCAAGCCACCGGCAACGATGGTCACCGAGCGGCAACGTACACCAGTCATCTGCACCAAACCGATGTTCTGCGCGAACGAGGAGTGGGTGAAGGTGTTGAAGAAACCAGCGACAAACGAGGCGCCGGCATCACACAGCAAGCCGCGACGCAGCATGCGCGGGCAGACTTCCTGGCCGGTGATCTTGCCTAGGGCGAGGAACATCCCGGTGGACTCGACGAAGATGATGACGACTACCAGACACATCGACAGGATCGGTGCCAGTTCGAATTTCGGCATGCCGAAATGCAGCGGAGTGACGAACTGAACCCATGGCGCGTTGGCCATGCCGCTCAGGTCGACCATGCCAATCGCGCCGCATAGGATGTAGCCGAAGCACATGCCGATCAGTACGGAAATGTTGACCCAGAAACCGCGCATGAAGCGGTGCACCAGCAGAATAGTGCCCAACACCAATGCGGCGATGGCCAGATAAATCGGTGAGCCGAATTGCGCAGCGGCAGCGCCACCACCGGCCCAGTTCACGGCCACGGGGAACAGCGACAAACCGATCGAGGTGATGACCGTGCCGGTCACCAGCGGCGGGAAAAAGCGCACGACCTTGGACATGAACGGCGCGATGAGCATGCCGAAGAAACCGGCAGCGATCGTCGCACCGAAGATGCCTTGCAGACCGATACCGGGCATGCCGGCCATGGCGACCATGCTGCCGACTGCAGCAAAACTGGCACCCATCATCACCGGCATGCGAATGCCCATCGGGCCGATGCCCATGGACTGGACGATGGTGGCGATACCGGCGACCAGCAGGTCGGCGTTGATCAGGAAGGCAATTTCTTCACGACTCAGGCCAGCGGCCTGTCCAATGATCAGCGGCACCGCGATGGCACCGCCGTACATCAGCAGAACATGTTGCAAACCGACCAGGATCAGTTGCAAAAGGGGCAATCGCTGAATGGCGGGTGCGTCGGGGATGCGCGCTTTGGACAGCTCGGACATGCAACACCTCGGATCTTTTTATTCTTGTGATTAACAGCTGCCGGGTTGCTCACAGCTGTTTATTTGCATCAGGTAAAAACCGCGTTGCGGCGAATCGCTGGCAAGCCAGCTCCCACACAGGCAGTGCAAAAACCTGTGGGAGCTGGCTTGCCAGCGATGCTTTTACTGCTTAGTTGGTCTGTGCTCCCTGGGCGATCCATGCACCGATCAGGTCACGTTCCTGCTGGGTCATCTGCGTGATGTTGCCCAGTGGCATGATCTGCGTGGTGATGGCTTGCGCCTGGATGCGTGCCGCGTTCTGACGGATCTGCTCAGGGGTGTCGAGCATCACACCCGCCGGAGCTGCGCTGAACAACGGACTGGTTGGTTTGGCCGAGTGGCAAACCGCGCAACGTTCTTGAATCACGTTGTGCACTTTGTCAAAGGCCGGACCTGCGTTGGAGGCTTGCGCCGGTGCTGCGGCAGGGGCTGCCGGAGCAGCAGGTGCCGCCGCTTCAGCCGGTTTCAAGCCACCGCCCAATGCCGTTTCCGGCAGCGGTTGGTACTCGATTTTCGCTGGCGCCTTGGCCACTTCCGGCGCGGTCGACATCGGCATTGGGCCGGTGACGTACGCCAGACTGATCATGCCCACCGCTGCCACTGGCAGGGTCCAGGCAAACTTGTGGCTGTCATGACGGGTGTTGAAGTAGTGACGCACCAACACCGCCAACACCGCGATCCCGGCCAGGATCAACCAGTTGTACTGGCTGCCGTAGGTGCTCGGGAAGTGGTTGCTGATCATGATGAACAGCACCGGCAGGGTGAAGTAGTTGTTGTGACGCGAACGCAGCAAGCCTTTGGCTGGCAGCGCCGGATCCGGCGTGCGGTTTTCGGCAATCGCCGCGACCAGTGCGCGTTGCGCCGGCATGATGATGCGGAACACGTTGCCGACCATGATCGTGCCGATGATCGCGCCGACATGCAGGTACGCACCACGACCGCTGAACACTTTGCTGAAGCCATACGCCGCGCCGATGATCAGCACGAACAGAATGAAACCGAGCAGAGCAGGGCGTTTGCCCAGGGCCGAGTCGCACAGGAAGGAGTAGATGAACCAGCCGATAAACAGCGAGCCGATACCGATGGCCACGCCTTCAGGGCCGCTCAGGGTGCTGCCCGGAGCCAGCAGGTAGAGCGTTGGATTGGAGTAGAACACCACGCACAGCAGCGCGATACCCGACATCCAGGTGAAGTAGGCTTCCCATTTGAACCAGTGCAGGTTTTCCGGCATCGCCGGCGGGGCCAGTTTGTATTTTTCCAGGTGATAGATACCGCCACCGTGGATCGCCCACAGGTCACCGGCCAGACCGGTTTTCGGGTTGACGCGGTTGAGGTTGTTCTCCAGCCAGACGAAGTAGAACGACGCGCCGATCCAGGCCACGCCAGTAATCATGTGAACCCAGCGCACGCTCAGGTTCAGCCATTCCAACAGATGTGCTTCCACAGTCTTTACCTCTCGCCTGTCACTCTTGTTGTCGAGTGATCAGACCTTCTCTTATTGGTGGGGGGCGAGGATCAAACGCTCATCCTCTTTGAAAAAATGCTCATCGCAGTTATTGCCTGTGCCACTGCGATCAACCACCAGGAAGTCATCCCGCTTTTCGATCGTCAGCACCGGATGGTGCCAAACGCCGCGATGGTAATTAATGCCCTGCCTGCCGTTGGTGACGAAGGCGCGGACCAAGCCTGATACAGGTTCATCGCCAAGTGGCGCGACCACGATCAGAAAGGGGTTGCCGAGCAGCGGAATGAAAGCCTGGCTGCCCAGCGGATGGCGTTCCAGCATGCAAACGGTCAGCGGCATGTCCTGCGCGTCGGCGCGGAAAATGCTGATGATCGCGTTGTCTTCAGGCTGAGCGGTTTCGACCGTCGCCAGTTTGTGGAAGCGCATGGTCGAACCGTTGTTGATCATGAAGTGATCGCTGCCGTCGGTTTCGATGACGTCACCGAAAGGGGCGAAGGCTTCTTTGGTCAGCGGTTCAATCTGTAGTGTGCGCATGCTGTTCTTCTTATCCGAATTCTGTGTTGTTCAACTTGTCAGTGCGTCTTGCGCGATCCCTGTAGGAGCTGGCGAAGCCTGCGATCTTTTGACTTTGTTTTTAAGATCAAAAGATCGCAGCCTGCGGCAGCTCCTACAGGCTCAGCATTACTTCGCGACCTTGCCGAGAACGCGCAGGCGGCTCACACCACCGTCCGGGAACACGTTCAGGCGGATGTGAGTGATCGGGCCCAGTGCCTTGATCTGCTCGACGAAGGTGTGTTCGGCGTGCATTTCCAGCTTCTGGCTTGGCAGCAGTTCACGCCAGAACAGCGATTGGGTTTCGATCTGGCTGTCAGTACCGCCCTTGACGAACGCGCCCTGGATCGAGCAAGTGTCCGGGTAGTTGCCTTTGAAGTGCAGGGTGTCGACGACGATCTTCTCGATCTCGCCCGGGTGACCCAGCGCGACGATCACCCAGTCATTGCCCGGCGTGCGACGACGTGCAGTTTCCCAGCCGTCGCCCATGTTGATGCCACGGCCCGGGTTGAGGATGTTGCTCATGCGGCCGAAGTGTTCGTCGGAGCAGGCGAGGGCGCGGCCACCATTGAGGGCTGCTGCCAGATCGACTTGCTCGTTGTCGCCAACCGCCGACCAGTCGCGGAACGGAATGCCGTACACGCGCAGACGGGCGACACCGCCGTCCGGGTAGATGTTGAAGCGCAGGTGGCTGAACGCTTGGTCGTTGCTGATTTCGTGGTAGTGGTGGCTGTTGCCCTGCAGCTCGACGGCCGACAGCACTTCAGTCCACTGGGTGTTTTCATCAGGCTCGCCCGACGCCAGGAAGCACGCTTCCAGAGAGGCCGATGGCGGGAAGTTGCCGGTGAAGAATGAAGTGTCGATGTCCACGCCTTTGATCGAGCCCGGTACGCCCAGACGAATCACAGCGCTGTCGAAGCCTTCGAAGCGCTTGCGGCGCGATTCCCAGCCGTCCATCCACTTGCCGTTGTCATCGAACACGCCCTCCTTCCATACGGCCGGGGTCGGTTGGAACAGACGATTGGCGTCTGCGAACCAGTCATCGGTGACCGAGATGATTTTGGTGCCCAGACGGGCATCGGCCAGGTTGACGAATTTTTCGAAAGGTACGGCGTAAGCTTTCATTCTTCTTGTCTGCCTTTAAAAAAGTGGCTGGGGATGCTTGCAAGACCCTGGGTGCTCTCCGCGTCTGATGCACTCGGGTCAGGCTTCGCTAAAGAGTCAGTAAACGGAACAGGGCGATCTTGTTGATCTCCGCCAGCGCGCATTTGAACTCGGTGTCGACCGAATTGTGAATACGCGTTTCGAACGCCGCGAGGATCTGATGCCGGTTGCTGCCTTTTACCGCCATGATGAAGGGAAACTTGAACTTGGCTTTGTAGGCGTCGTTCAGCTCGGTGAAGCGCTGGAACTCTTCGGCCGTGCATTGGTGAATACCGGCGCCAGCCTGTTCATTGGTGCTGGCTTCGGTCAGTTGGCCCTGGACGGCAGCTTTGCCGGCCAGGTCCGGGTGAGCGTTGATCAGCGCAAGCTGGCTGGCGTGATCGGCGCTCAACAGGATGTCGCTCATGCGCTGGTGCAGGGTTTCGATCTCGTCGATCGAGGCATCTGCGCCCAGGTCGTAGGCCTTCTCGGCCACCCATGGCGAATGTTCGTAGATGTCGGCAAAAGCTTTGACGAAGGCGTCGCGGCTCAGGCTCGACGGTTGCAGGGTTTGAAAGCGGCTCATTTCGCGGCCCCTTGGTACGGGTGGGTTTCGTGCCAGTGACGCGCGATGTCGACGCGACGGCTGAACCACACCTGTTCATGACTTTTGGCGTATTCGATAAAGCGTTTGAGCGACGCGAGGCGACCCGGACGGCCGATCAGGCGGCAGTGCAGACCGATCGAGAGCATCTTCGGTGCTTCAGCGCCTTCGGCATAGAGCACGTCGAACGCGTCTTTGAGGTATTCGAAGAAGTCGTCACCCTTGTTGAAACCCTGCACTTGGGTGAAGCGCATGTCGTTGGTGTCGAGGGTGTACGGGATCACCAGATGCGGTTTGCCGGTCGGGTTGTTCGGTTCCCAGTAGGGCAGGTCGTCGTCGTAGGTGTCGCAGTCGTAGAGGAAACCACCTTCTTCCATGACCAGGCGACGAGTGTTCGGGCCGGTGCGGCCGGTGTACCAACCCAGTGGGCGCTCGCCGGTGATTTCGGTGAGGACGCGGATCGCTTCGAGCATGTGCTCGCGTTCCTGCGCTTCGTCCATGTACTGGTAGTCGATCCAGCGGTAGCCGTGGCTGCAAATCTCGTGGCCGGCATCGACCATCGCACGGATCACATCCGGGTGGCGCTGAGCGGCCATGGCCACCGCGAAAATGGTCAGCGGAATATCGAATTCCTTGAACAGTTTCAGGATCCGCCAGACGCCGGCACGGCTGCCATACTCGTAAAGCGATTCCATACTCATGTTGCGCGCGCCTTGCAGCGGCTGAGCGGCAACCATTTCGGAGAGGAAGGCTTCGGACTCTTTATCGCCATGCAAAATGTTGCGCTCGCCGCCTTCTTCGTAATTGAGTACGAAGGACAGGGCGATGCGGGCATTGCCCGGCCAGTGTGGGTGAGGAGGGTTACTGCCGTAACCGATCAGGTCGCGTGGGTAGTCAGCGCTCACTGCAGTCTTCCTTCTTATTCGTTGACAGATTGGTGTGGCGGCCTGGCGGTGAATTAACAGGCTGGCGTCACAGCGATGGGCTGATTGTATACAACTTTATTCGCAATTTGTAAGCCTGAATTTTCGCATTTTTCACCGACTGTCATCTTTTCCTGCTATTGGCGTGAGCCTGCAAGAAACCTGCCTGACCAGTCAGCTAATGGATAGGAGGTGCAATGAATAGGCGTATTGCTGGCTCATCGGCAGGAAACCCCCGAATGGCGGGGGTGATGTGAAAAATGTCGTTTTTATTGTGTACAATTTTTTTGAAAAGTGTCTTAATCAATCGCTCGCCGCAGCTTTTCGTGCTCCGAATCGGTGCGGTCTCCTTTTTATCTGACTTCGGGAGGCGCGAAGTCTGACTGCTCCGTGCAGGCAGGCGCGCAGAATCAATGGGACGTTTGACTACACACGTTTTGGACGCTGCACACGGTTGCCCGGGCAGTTCGATCAAGGTCGAGCTGTACCGCGTTGAAGGATCGCACCTGGAATTGGTCGCCAGTGCCGTCACCAACAGCGATGGCCGGGTCGATGCACCGCTGCTGCAAGGCGATGATTATCGTACCGGCGTTTATCAGGTTCAGTTCCATGCGGGCGATTACTACCGCGCCCGTGGCGTTCAGTTGCCGGAACCGGCATTCCTCGACGTGGTTGTGCTGCGCTTCGGCATCTCTGCCGAACAGGATCACTACCATGTGCCATTGCTGATTTCGCCGTACAGCTATTCCACGTACCGGGGCAGTTGACCCCCAAGCAGCTGCCCCCACCGGGAAGCGACTGCGCATATAGCTTCTTTGGTCTTTCGCCCGCTCACACTGCGGGCTTTTTTTATGCCTGTATTTTGTGCATGGCCGCGCGCCCCGGAGAACTCTGGAGCGCGCGGCTTCGCGTTCGGTTAAGCATTCACGATAAGGTTATTCAGCTGTGTCGGCTGACGACAAGGTTGTATTCGTGAGTGGGGAGAGGCTCGTTGGTGCCCAGCAAAAAAATGATCCTGTTCGTGTGCAAGTGTTCCATCAGGTCGTTGTTGATATGGGCGTCCATGTTGTCGACAAAGACTCTTTTTTTGAGCCAGGCAATTGGATCTGGGAGAAAAACAGTTTTGTTCTGAATCCTGTCCATGAACATGATGAAGATATGCTCAACACCCGTTCGCTTGATCAGTAAGGCGTTCCCCTGGTTGGCGCCGAAATCATGGGCAATGTAGTAGCCGTGTGCGCTGAGAAGATCTTTGAACAGTGTCCGCGTTGTTCGCCGACCTCTTTGATGTTGTGAACCGGATAACAGCTTCGGATTGAAGTCGATTCTTTGCAGACCTTCAGCGGAAGGGAGCGGCATACGCGTGTAGTCATTTACGTCGGCTGCAAGCGGCGAGAGAAGCATTAGCGGGTCGCTCAAGTCTTGACGAACGACTCGGTTATTGCCCACGAACTTAGAACGATTTTCCCAGTACTTGAAAGTCTCGACCAATGCACTGATCCCGGACCCGCTCAGTTTATTGGAGTGACTGGCCCGATTGAACATCTCCCGTGCGGTTTCGCTTGCGGAGTGATCAGAAAGGAAGGGGAACTGATCGCTGACATATTGAGTCAGGCTTTTTTCAAATGGCCGACTCCCTGCAATTTTCCATGCTTCACTGCCTTGCGCCGTCCTGTCCGCCGACTTCACCACCCCCCGGGGTTGTAACTCAGGATTGGTCAGCAGTAATTGTTCAAAAGCATCGAAACGATAAGCAGAGAACTGAGGAGGCTTGATGAAGGCAAAACCGTCAACGGCGTGGGTCGGCTGGTCAAGCAGCGCAAAGTGCTTGCCGCCGATTTCCACGGAGTCGCCGGCTGGCGGTTTCGTTGTTCCCCAGGCTTTCCATAGTTCACTGATGCCCATGAGTACGAAGGGATCGAGAGGATCACTGTCTTCTTGCAGTCGAGGGCGCTTGCTTGGGCTGGGGCCGGGCTTTTCTGGCTGAGTGAGGTGGCGAGAACTGCCTGGCTGCGGATCCTGCTGCGTATTTGCGAAGGCCTGCAACTTGCGGCGCCAGACGAATTGCCCAGGGATCTGCTCGAACGTGATATCCGGCACATCGGTCGTTGTTGCAGACGCCAGTTTGTATTCGCCTTGTTCATTCCTGCGAACCAGGATGGTGCCGTCGGCGATATCGATATAGGTTCTCCCGCGCGGTCCTTTGCGGATGCCGTCCGGGGAACCTTGCGCTGCAGGAAGAAGCGCCGCCAGGTGCGGGTCGACGAAAGGAATTGCCTGTGACGGTTCGTTAATCCGTTGCGCCGATCGCTTCCTCTGTCTGGATTGAGCCGTGTACCACTGGGCCTCGACTCGCCACAGTGGCAAACCGTCGATTTTTTTCAGAATCGGTGGTGTCACGCCCGGCGCTGCTGGCCAGGGAATCTGATAGTCCCCGGTTGTGTTGCGTTCAACCCGGTAATGACGGCCGTCTTCCAGGTGCGCGTAAGTCTGGCCGCCCGGGGCCACGAATAACCCGTCGATGGTTTCGTGCGGTTTTAGCAGATGGGTTTGTAAAACCGGCAGGGATATCTCGGCCAGTCTGGCATTGGCTTCGGTGATCACCGGGTCCGTGATGTGACTCACCACGACATGTGGGTAATCAGTTACTTCGCTGCCAGATGGAGCGGAAATGGATGGCCCCGGCAGTCGATTCGTACCTGGCGCAAAAATGTTGGAGCCGCCAGGATTCGTTCCACTGCCATTGCCAGCGTTAGACCTGTTGGTCGTCGAGGTATCGGGCAACGCAGGGCGAATGGTGGTCTTTGTGGGTCTGGTCATTCAACTTTCTCTGAGCGATTCATGGTGCATTCCTCTCTGTTCTGCTCAATCACTGGTCTTGGAAAATGAACAGCGTTGTTTGCCCCAGAACATCTGTCTGTGTTCCACCCAGCAGATAGCTGATCTTTTTATCTTTGCTGTAAGCCGACAGAGGCTTTGGTTCGCTGCTGGATGTTTGCACCACGGCCTCACTGCGTTCAAAGCGCTCAGGCCGAAATCGCTGCAACCTCCCGTTAATAAGAGGAGGCAGTTTCAGCACGAATACGTGGTCGATTTTCTCCCGGTAAAAGAGCAATTCGTTCTCGGCAAGCGTGGTCGTTGAGGGGGGCAGCACGTACCCGTCATCCTCCAGAAGCTGACTGAACAGCTTGCGCAAACCGGGCCCGTCTGGCGTCGCGGCGTACTCGTTCCAATGCCGGGAGAAGCGTCCGGGGTCAAAATCCAGTCGCATCAAGCCTTCACCCAGTGAGGAGGGAATCGCCAGGGTTTCTTCCGGTCCGTAAAGAGGCCGTAACATCAGTAACGGGTCAGCCAGTTCTCGACGCGGCGCTGTGTGCTGATCCCTGTTGGCCCAGTAACGAAACACTTGATTCATGAGCGCCAAACCGGGGGCAATGATGATTTCAGATCGGTTTGCCTGATTGAACATGGCTCGGGCGAGTGAGTTGACCGATTGATCCGACAGGTATTTGAAGGTTCTGGAAATGTATTGAGTGAGCGGCATCTCAAAAGGCACGACACTGTCCAGCACTGTCCATTGGTTGTTCTGTTTAACCGCCCACTTGGGCTGCAACGACGGGTTTTCCCGCAGCATGTATTCGAAGGTGTCGTACAAGACGGGTGAGAACAACGGATGTTGCAGATAGACCAGTCGCGGGTTGGCACTCATGTCCTGTTGCATCACCCGGTAATACTGCCCGTCTATCTCGATATGATGGCCCACCTGTGGACGGACACTCTGGCCCCAGTTTCGCCATAACCCGAAACTCAAGTTGATCGCCTCGGGATTGGCGGACAGCAAGCTATCGGTCAGCGCTTGGCTGGCATCTGTCCCTTCTTCCTGATGCAGACGCTTGCCCGGGACGGCCATGGGCTCCGGCGTATCGGTTGAGGCTTTGCGTTTTTCCTGTAGCGAACGCTCCGGTTCAGAACCGGTTTTGCGGCGCCACAGTCGCGTCCCGGGAATCTGTTCGAACAATAATGCGGAGGCATCGCGCACGGTCGCAGAGCTTTGCTGATATTCACCGTTGGCGTTTTTTCGCACCATGACGGTTCCTTCGGCCGTATCGATATAGGTTTTGCGGTGCTTGTCGTAGCGGATCCCGTCTGGCGTCTGCCGGGAGGGGGAGAGCAGGGCCGCTGCATCGGGTGCCAGGTAGGTCGGCTGTTCCGCAGCAAGACTCTCGGCGGCTGCATTTCGCCGGTCACTTTCCGAGTTGTGCGCCAGCCAACCCGGCCGTTCGAACGTCCAGACGGGCTGGCGTTCTGTTCTGATCAGGAAGGGCCCGGGCAGACGCGGGGAGAAATTGAAGGGAATCTGATAGCGGCCATCTTGCTGCATCTCGACCAGCAGATGGCCTTCATTCTCAACACGGGCATATAACTTGCCATCCGGACTGGTGAACAGACCGCTGTCGTGATCCAGCCGTTGTAGCAGATGGGCTTGATCGGCAGGCCAGGTGATTGCTTGCAGTGCTGACGCAACTTGCGCTGAGTAGGATGCAGGCATGTCGTTGACCTGCACTGACGGGGGCTGCGCCGAGGCGTCCGGCAGCGCTGCGGGGAGTGTTGTGGTTGCCGGTAGTCGGGGAGATGTGTTTGCCATATTTGGGCGAATATCGGGCGCAGTGACCCCGGCCACGCGCTTCGGTGGTTTGACCATTGATTTGATCTCGGTGTATGGAGCAAGAGGTTTTATTGAGGCTTGTCCACAAAAATCTGCGGACAAGTTGCGCAGATGCCGGGTTGTGTATTCAACCTTCTCTAACAATGAACAGGGTCGAGTTATCGGGGGAAATCTGTTGTTTGCCGCCCACCAGATAAATCACTTTGTAACTTTTGAGATATTCGGCCAGCGCCTGTCTGTCCGCTTCGCTGAGTCTGCTCTGGAACTGCGGGCTGGCAATTTCGGAGCCGACGTTGGAGTAACGAGGTACAGGCGTCTGCGTAACAGGGGTCAACCTCAATACGAAAACAGCAGCGACACCTTCTCGGTGAAAAATCATGACGTCTTCGCCACTTGGATGCGGGTGTCTGTTCGGGTTGATGCTGTAACCGCTGAGGCCAAGGATCCTTTCGAATACGTCGCGCGTGCTTGAAGCACTCGACGTCGAATCCAGTTGCTGGACGTCGAAGTCCAGACGCTGCAAACGGCTCGAAACAGGCGCCGGCAAAGCGAGCAGTCCTCCGGCGTATTGGTCATTGTGCCGGGTGGGCAAAACGGGCAGCAGCATCAAGGGGTCTGAAAGACCGGGGTGGGGCGAGGTGTTGTTGACTCTGTCGGTCCAGTGGCGCAGCGTCAGTGTCATTGCTGAAAGTCCACCGGCATCAATCCCTTCAGGCGTGGACACACGATCAAATAAAGTTCTGGCGATGGTATTTGCCGAGTGTTCGGACAGAGAGTTCAGGGCGCTGGATACATATTGCGTTGCCGACATTTCGAACGGCGCGTGGTTGTCCAGAACCTTCCACTGGTCATTGCGTTTCAGCGCCCATTTCGGCTGTATCGAAGGGTCATTGCGCAGCATGTTTTCGAATTCGTCGAAACCTTGAGGTTTAAACCTCGGGTGTTGCAGATAAACCAGTTCGGTGTTGGCGTGTAGAACCTGCCTGACCAGCGGATAGTGCAATTTCTCTATTTCTATCGACTCACCTGTTTTCGGTTTGGTGGTTTTTCCCCAGTTTTTCCACTGTGCTACCGACAGATCCAGTGCAGCCGGCCGCTGGGCTGACAGACGTTCGATCAGCACGCCTGTCGTCGATGCGACGTCGCTTTCCTGGACCGGGTATGGGCGATTGCTCGGCCCGGGTAGAGCGTCGGTCGTTTCGGTGGACACTGGGTCGGTTGCGGCTTGAAGGCGGTGTCGCGACTCGTCGATTTCACGCCACTGTTTTGTCCCCGGAATCTGTTCAACCCATTTACCTGTCGGAGACGCTTCCCCGGCGTGTGTCTGACGCCAGCCATCCGCGGTTTTGCCGACCATAACCATGCCGTCGTGCATTTCGACATACGCTTTCTTGTACTTGTCGTAGCGAAAACCTTCTGCGGTGCCTTCCTGAAGTTTTAGTTGGCTTGCCGATTCGGCATGGATGAACACCGGATGTTGCACACTCGCGCTGGTGGCGGTGCTTGCGGCGGCTGCCTGCTGGCTTTCGCTGAAGTGCAGGGATACCCAATCGGCGGCACGTGATGAACCTGAGCTCTCAGGGAAGTGGTGGACGGTGATTGTGGGGCGCGGGGAAGTCACGTCCGCCAAGGGGTGGATAGTGACCGTTTGGGGTGACGTTACTGCCGGTAAGGCAGTTGAAGACGCGCCGGCTGCGCCAGGCACATTGTCGCCGCCTGGGCCAGGATGAATGATTTCCCCGGCCGTAGCTCCGAGAGGATTGCCTGACAGTTCGACGGGGTTTGCGGACGCGTCGGGCGAAAGCGTACGCGGAATTTTCTTCGGTGGCTTGGCCATTGAATGACTCCTTTGGATTGTTTATCCAGTCGTTTGCATCGGGGTGGGGAGCCATGGTCGGGAAAAGATCATCCGGATGTGCGGTACATATGTAATGTCCTGCCAGCATTTGCCGCAGGATGTTGCGCAATCCGTCGGATGTGTAAAAAACTCTCATCGACGCGCTGCCGACGAGAGTTTCGCATCGGCCTTTACCGCTCTCTGAAAATGAACACGGTTTCGGGATTCGACTGCACCCTCAATACGCCACCGATCAGCCACACTACTTTGTTCTGTGCCGTGGCGGTTGTCAGGGCTTGCAACGCGTCGGTGCCAATCCTGGCCGGCAAGCTCGGGTCTGCCAGCTCATTGCCTGGGGTGTGGGAAAAGCCGACATGTTCCACTGCGCCCAGTTTCAGGAAATAGATCTGGTCATGGGAGTTGCGCCGGAAAACCAGAGTGGGCATGCGATGCTCATAAGTCAGAGGAAAGACGTCGTAGCCGCTGCGTACCAGCAAGGCGCCAATCAGACGCCTGAGGTTCAGATCTGTCGGATAGGTTTTGTAGTGATTCCATTCGACGGGAAAACGTGTTGGATCGAAATTGAGCCGTTGCAGCTCGCCGTCGACCTGGGAGGGCATCCGGATGATTTTTTTTCCGTCGCGATCAATGGAGGGTGCCACCTTCAGCATGTTTAGCGGGTCGGCGTACGCTGGTGTCGTGGGAAACGGCCGTTGCTTCCACTGATGCAAGACGGCCTGAATATTGATCAGTCCGGTGCCGGTAATCACAGGTGAGTTGTCCGCGAGTTCAAACAATCTCTTGGCGACGGCATGTGCAGTGGCATCAGAAAAGTCGGGAAATGCCTTGGCAACCGACCGCGATATCGGTTCATTAAAAAAACGTTTACCGGGGTTTATTTCTCCGGGATCGTTACCTAGGCGAAACGTTGCAACGGGCTGCAACAAGGGCGCTGTATAGAGCATTTGGTCGAACGCCTCGAAGCCTGCAGGCGTAAAGTCTGGATGTTGGACAAAGTAGACTTTGGGTGTGCGGTTGGAGCCGACAGGCACAATCGGATAATGAAACCAGCCGAGTTGCACGGACTCCACCAGCGGTGGTTTGTTCAGATGGCCCCACGGTAGCCAGAAAAGCGGTGTTTGCTCGGTCGGGGCGCTCGCGTCAAGGCGCATTGGCAGAACTGGATCTACAGGTGCGTCGAGCCGTGGTCGTTTGCTTGGGCCTGGTCGCGCTTCGTCCGGTTCGGCAATCGGTCGAGACGTGCCGGCAACAGGATTTTCTTTGGTGGGTGAGTTCGGGCTCTTGCGGCGCCAGAGTACTGTTCCGGGAATCTGTTCAAAAAAAATATCGGGAGATTCCCTGCTCGTCGGCGAGGCCAGTTGATACTCACCTTGTTGGTTTTTACGGACCATGACCGTACCTTCTGCCGTATCGACGAAGGTATGGTTGAGCTTGTTGTAACGCAGTGCATGCGCTGAAAGCTCTGCACGGGTCAGTGTATTTGCGTCTTCGGGCGCAAGGTAGGAGAGGGGGGGCGGGGTGACAGGTGTTTCGGTCCGAGACGCTGTCGATTGCCAGCCAGGGCGCTGGATAAGCCAACTGGACTGGCCTTCTGTCCTGGTCAGTACTGGCCCGGGAACACCGGGCGCAAAGGTCAGAGGAACGTAATAATTGCCCTGCAAATCCCGTTCGACGACGAACCGGCCTTCGCTGCCGATTTGTGCGTAGGTCCGCTGATCCGGTCCGGTGAACAAGCCGGTATTTTCTCCAATCGGCGTCAGTTCGTGCAATCGGTCCTGAGGCCAGGCAATTGCACTGCGGGCGGTCCGGTAAGTGTCGGGTATTTCGTTGACGATGACGGCGGGCGGTCGATGGGTGGAGGTGCCAGTGGCGTGTGCCCCGCTGGTTGAATCGACGCCAGACAATGGGGTGTCGGGCAAGGTTGGGGTGACGCGGGTGCCCGAGCCTGGCTGCGCAGGTCTTGTTGTAACAGTTGTATCGGCTGGTGCTGTCACCGGAACTTTCTTGGGTGGTTTCGCCATGTGAAATTACTCATTGAGGGATGATGCGTAACGCACGGAAGTGCCTCGCCGCATTTTTCAGGTGCACTCGTCTGCATCCCGGAAAATCCAGGTTGGGAAAACGATGGAGAGGTTCGATGACTTACACTTCGGTGCGCGCGCATGTTTTCGGGTTTGCCTGATGTACGGCGTGCAAAGTTGCAGGCCTATGCATCAAGGGCGGCGGCGTGAAGAGGGTGAGATCTTGATGGTTACAGCGGACCGAACACTGAGTCGGCGAGCTTCAACTGATCTACTTTGCTTTTGGTTTTTTTGCTCGTTGTTTCATCAGTGCTGTGTTTGCGATCAATGGTCGAAGCATTGTGCTCATCGCTTTCAAAGCGCATATCTGTGATGACGACGGCGTCAGTAATTTTTGCTGTTGCCAATGACGCTTTGCGTACGGTGATGGCCATCTGAACTTCCTTGTTCTGGCAGGTTTTTGTCAGGCGAGGCGTGATAATACGATCGATTTTTGAACGCTGTATATCAACGGGTTGTTGCTGTGTATTGCGCGCGGCGGGTGCTGCTGGAAAACGCAGCCTGAAAACAATAAACCGGCCCGAGGGCCGGTTTATTCAGGCGCTGACGTCGTTTGGCCAGTGGTCAATTATCGGGCAGTGACAGTGGCGGCACCCGCTTTGACTTATGGTTGCAACGATTGAAAATTTCCAGCTGCGAATAAGTTATTTGCCGAGATTTGTTACTGTCCAGAATCCATTTACGGTTCGCCAGGTTGTACTTCAATCTGCCTCGAGTACCGTCGCTCAATGCAATGTTGCGCACGTACAGTTCACGTTGAGCAAGCGCGGAAAATTCCTCGGGCAAATCTTCCATCGTAGGCGGTTCAAAATATCTGGCGTCGAGGCTGTCGATATAAATCCGGTCGAAAGTCAGGTCTACGGTATGTATCACGCCTTTTGGTCCGATGACAAAAATCTGATCAATCAGATCGTCAGGACCGTACTGCGGTAGATGCAGAGTGACCGTTCCGATGTACAGCTGATTGCCGGACAATACGATCTTGAAATCTTTGATTTGCGTCGCATCGATTTGCCAGGTGGATGAGTTGTTCAACCGAACTTTGGCAGTTGCCAGGCCGCCCGGCGTCGAAATCCGTATCACCCTGTTTTCGCGCAAATGCATCGTATAGGTGGCACCTGCACCCGCAAAGTTTTCGATTGCAGTTTGTTCGGTTAAAGGCAAGAACCTGACACAGGAAGAAACGTGATCCAGTTTCTCCGTGAGGGATACGGGTAATTCGAAAACCGCTTTGTCGTGGGTTCTCAGCGGGAAACGCAAGTCATGACTGGTCAGTGTATTGGCGACAACGCTGTGTTTATAGTGTGCCGGAGGTACGGCGTACTCTTTCTCCAGGATCAGCGTATGGGATTTTCCATCGCGAAATACCAGCTGATAGCCATGGGTAGAGACGCTGGCTGCGAGGTTTTTCAGGGCAGCATCGAGTGTTGTTTCTGAATACTGGCCGACGCCGGCGATCTGCAACAGGCTCTTGCCGAAGTAGAACAGAAAATCACACGAGACATTGACCTTGTCTTTGTCCGCCGCTTCGTTCATCAAAATGGCGGGGGTGGTGGCAAAAGCAACATGTGCACTGGTCATTTCGGCATAGTCGTAATCAAGAAAGATGCGCGTGCCGTAATTGGAATCGGCGGAGCTGCCGGTTATGAATTGAGTGTGCAGGTTGTAGCGCTGAACGTAATAGTGGGTGTTTTGTCGGGTGGGTACATTGCACACTGTTGCGTGGACAAAGGTCGTTGGTTCAGGGCGTCCCCCTTTGGTTTTTTCTGTGTGTATCTTGACGGGATGGTCGTGTTCGATTGTTTTGGGCAGATCCGGTTTCAGGTGATATCCATCGCGAGTAATGATTATTAATTTGTCATTGTGCAAAACCCGACGGCCGTCGGTTTTTTTGTACACGTTATCGATGACTATTTTGCTTCGGCGACCGTAATGAAAGTCGAAGCTCACTTCGATGGAAAGACGGCATCTGTCCACCTCCCATTTCTCGATCTGGTCCATTCGCCAGCCCAGCGATATCTTGCTTTCGTCTACACCATCTTCCGAGATGAGAACTGAACCCTCCGCCAATTCCACGTGATAAAAATCCACTCCCGATTCACCGAATGCGGTGGCGTTTGCCTTGTACATATAAATCGAGTCGTTACCGGCGCCAGCATTAATGGTGTCTGCGCCTCTTGAGGAAATCACGTTAGGTGCTGCGGTGCCCGTGACAATGCTTCTTCCGTTTTGCAGCGTCTGAACGTTTTCAACGCTTTCGAGTAGTGTCTTGAGCGAGTACGTCTCGCCATCCACTACAGACGCATCCGGGTTCGGCGTATAGATGCGCAAGGTGCCCGCCGCCAGATCGATGGCGTAGCCACGGCCGGTGATCGGATGCGACTGGTTGCCATCCAATATCAAAGTGTCGCTGCCGGCACCGCCGTCGAGTCGGGAAAATTCACTGCTTTCGATATATCTTGCCAGGTCATCCGCCGCATCCTGGGCAGTGAACCTGTCATCTTTGTCGCCCCCCGTGAGATCCTTTATGCCTTCCGTGTAATAAAAGGCATTAGGCTTTTCCGCGACACCGGTGATGGTGTCTTTGCCACTACCGATCAGCCACAAAATGCCTTTGGTTTTCCCCGGCGTTCCCAACACGGCACCAGGGGTTTGAGCCGTTACGCCGTCGCGAGCGTCAATGGTATCGTCAAGACCGACTACTTCAGGGACGTAGTCAATCGGCATGGTTTCGACTCCCCACCAGTGTTTTACGCGCTTGCGTCTTTTCGTCAGGCGGTCTTCATAACGGCCATGCACGACGGCTTCGATGGTGTCCTTCTGCGTCTCGTTGAGTATCTGGCTGGCGCTCGCTTGCATTCGTTTGGCGGTTTCGATTTTGGCTTTGGCCAGTTCGTAACGATTTTTGATGTCCTGGTCTATGTCCTTCAATGGCAGAAAGGAAAACCATCCGGTGCGCCAGCGCTCTTCAACGGTGAGTTCGATGTAGTCATCGATTTCATCCACCATGCGTACGGCACCGTAGACCTGCGATCCTATTGCCATCAGCGCACCCGCCGCGAGGCCGACCGGGCCGGCGAAGGAAAAACCGGCCATGGCGGCACTGCCGAGAATGACGGTCATAGCGGCACTGGCAATGTTCAAACCGCCGCTGACGTAATGATCCATGGCCTCTTTGCCGGTTTTATTGCTGGCGGCGTTGAATTCTCTGACGGCGCTGTAGATATCGAACGGTAATGTCAGTGCACCGCCAATGAGTCCGCCGGAACGACCCAGGCGGATCCCGGCACGGGTTTTGGTGAAGTCGCTCAAGGCGCCACTGCCTGCCTCGATCATGCGCTGGCCGACTTTGGTCACAGCTACGTCGGTGATAATCGAGGCCACCTCGGTGCCGATCCCGATGCCGTTGAAAATGATTTCATCCTGATCATTATTCTTCACGGCATCGTAAATGCCGCGAATTCCCATGAATATGCCAAAAGCCTGAATGCCGACACTGGCGCCGATCATGGAATGGTTCTTGATGATGAGCCAGTCCGGATTGCTGCGCTTGCTTGAATAGACCAAGTGCAAATCGAGGGTCTGCGCCGATTTCAACAGGCGAGCCATTTTTTTCGCGTATCCGCCATCCTCGACACTTGTCCCGATGTCTTCGCTGATGACCGGAAGGGCAGTGGAAGGACGCAGACTGGCTAGTTCGAACAAAAAGGAAGGCAGCAAATAGTCATCACCGAAGGTGGAGACTTTCATGCGCTGTTCGATGGCGGCATAACTGAGTTGCAGGGCGTTGACGAACGATCGACTTGGCCGGCGGAACTGGGTGTTATGACCGGTTAGCGGCTGGCCATCGATGGTCGCTCCCATAGCATCCAGCGCTCGGCGTGTCACTGTGTATGAACCTATTTTGAACGGTCCGAACAGCTCGTCGAGCATCTTGAGCTGACCGGGCTTTCGTTGGCCAGTCGAGGCAGGCGTCTTTCCCGCATCATCGGCGCCCGTCGCTTCGAAGTCGATTGTCTCGGCGGTGCGTTCATTGGTTTGCACGCCGATGTCCAACACTTCGAAGGTGTCAAACTGGGCATAGTGGCTTTTAACCGGTATGGGTTTTAACATTGAAACATCCTTGTTCAATATAGTCTGCAGCATGCAGGGCAACGTTGCAGATAGAGATATAACTTCATGTAGTGCGAGTAAAGAGCTGATGTGTTGCAATTAAATAAGTGAAAGGAAGTCAGCGGTTTGAATAATTATGAATCTTCTTGTTTCAAATGAGAGTTACTTGTTGTTTTCCATCCAGAACACACTAAAAAATCAAGTCGCCATCGTGATACGACCTTGTCGTCGGGTTGACGCAGTAACTTTTTGTTTCGCAGACAGGGTACACAAGTGGCGACAGCGACCTGACGCCAGCGGGATTTTTAAACAGACTTGTTGAATCGGCATCCATGAAAGCCGGATGTTGCAACGTGGCGCCGAGTGAACTCGGCAGTCAGGGGGGGCGGAAAAGTCAGTGGCCGCGTGCGGTATATATGTCTTGAAGCGAAGGCAAACGAGGCAATACGTTTAACGTAACTGGAGGAGAGCGATTCTCCAGGCTGCGTGTAACACGGCGGGCTGATTCAGTGAGAATGAGCCCGCCAGCGTTTCAGTGGCTACTAAGCAAGGACGCCGCGCCGGCACCGCCAAACAAACCGGCACTGATTCGGTTAAACCAGCTCTGGCCTTTACCACTGCGCAGATAACGGGCAGCGCCATGGGCACCCAGTCCGTAGGCCAGCTTGCAGAGTAGATCGAGCACTGTCCAGGTTGCGATCATCACCAGCAACTGCGCAAGGAACGGTTGTTCGGCGTTGAGGAACTGCGGCAGGAATGCGGCGAAGAACAGGATGTCTTTCGGGTTGCTTGCGCCCAGCACAAAAGCGCGGCCGAACAGCGTGCGAAAACGTGGCACCGGCGCTGCTTGTGGTACTTCGGCGCCGACCGAGGGCTGACGCGATTGCTGCCAGCTCTGCCAGGCGAGGTAGAACAGGTACAGGGCACCAACGATCTTCAGGGCGCTGAAGAGTTTTTCCGACGCGAGCAACAATGCACCAAGTCCCAGGGCCGAGGCGCTGAGCAGGCAGATTGAAGCGCTGACGCCGCCGAGAAATGCCGGATACGAGCGGCGCAACCCATAGTTCAGACTGTTGCTGATCATCAACAACGACAGTGGCCCCGGAATCAGGATCACCACCAGCGCAGCGCCGCTGAACAGCAGCCAGGTTTCCAGACTCATCACTTTCCTCCTTTTTTTGTTGTACTCAAGAATGTGCAAAAGCCCCACCGGTCAGGGTGAGGCTGTGTTGAAGCTTGAACCGCGTGACGCTTACAAGAAGATGAACTTGGCGATGAAGATCGCGCAGAGCACCCACAGGCTCACGGAAATTTCCTTGTACTTGCCGGTACCGGCCTTCAACGCCACGTAGGTGATGAAGCCCAGCGCGATGCCATCGGCGACCGAGAAGGTCAGTGGCATCATGATCGCAGTGACGATGGCCGGAATGGCGTCAGTGGCTTCATCCCATTCGATGTGGGCCATGCCGCCCATCATCAGCATCGCTACATAGATCAGTGCACCGGCGGTGGCGTAAGCGGGAATCATGCCGGCCAGCGGTGCGAAAAACATCGCTGCTATAAATAGCACACCTACGGTAACTGCGGTAAGACCAGTCCGACCACCAGCGGCCACACCGGCGGCACTTTCTACGTAACTTGTGACGGGCGGGACACCGACCACGGCGCCGAAGACGCTGGAAGCACTGTCGGCTTTCATCGCGCGGGAGAGGTTTTCGATACGGCCGTCGGCGTTCACCAGATTGGCGCGCTGGGCAACGCCCATCAACGTGCCGGCGGTGTCGAACATGTGCACAAAGAGGAAAGCCAGTACGACGCTGATCATGCTGACGTTGAACACGCCGGCCACGTTCATCGCCATGAAGGTCGGCGCCAGGCTCGGCGGGGTCGACATGATGCCTTCATAGTGAACGATGCCCAGGCCCCAGCCGGCCAGGGTCACGGTGATGATGCTGATGAGGATCGCACCGAACACGCGGTGGTAGCTGAGGATCGCAATCATCAGGAAGCAGATGGCCGCAAGCAGTGGGCCGGGTTCGCGCAGGGAGCCGAGTTTGATCAGGGTCGCTGGACTGTCGACGACGATCCCGGCGGTTTTCAGACCGATCAGACCGAGGAACAGACCAACACCGGCACCCATTGCAAAGCGCAGACTGACCGGAATGCTGTTGAGCAGCCACTCACGAATCCGCGAGAAGGTCAGGATCATGAACAACACACCGGAGACAAATACCGCACCCAGCGCGGTTTCCCAGTTGTAGCCCATGGTGCCGACCACGGTGTAGGTGAAGAAGGCGTTGAGGCCCATGCCCGGTGCCAGGCCCACCGGCCAGTTGGCGTACAGGCCCATCAACAGGCAGCCCAATGCCGCGGCGATACAGGTGGCGACGAAGGCTGCACCGTGATCGATCCCGGCATCGGCCATGATGTTCGGGTTGACGAAGATGATGTAAGCCATGGTGATGAAGGTTGTCAGACCGGCAATCAGCTCGGTCTTCACCGTGGTGCCATGCAAGCTGAGTTTAAACAGACGTTCCAGCAAGCCACTGCGTAATGGCGGCGAGAGGTCCAGCGTCGATGCTTCGGATTTGCGGCTTTCCACAGCGAGTACTCCTCAAGAGTTTTATTGTTATTTCCAGGGCCGGACCCATGAGGGGTGGCAGCGGCCCTTTGAGGCTTACGCGAATTTGTTGACCATGCGGTCAGGAACTCGCACGCTGTGGATTATGCTTTTGTGTACAAATAAAGCAAATATTGTTTTTGGTTTTGTTTACGAAAGTTCCGTCAATAGGGATATATCGCCTGTGCCGGCCCCTGCGCGAGCAAGCTCGCTCCCCCATTGGTATGCGTCCCCCTGTGGGACCGAGCCTGCTCGCGAAGATGTATTCCCATTCAATCGAGAGCCGTCTGAGTTTTCCCCAATGCCAGATTCACCGCCAACCATCCATTCACCGCCGCTTCCCCGGCCTCGGCAAATACCCGCTCCAGCAACTTCACCTGCTCACGGCGCAACGCCTGCTCGAACTTCGCGCCTTCCGCCGTCAACTCCAGCAGGCGCTTACGCTTATCAGCCTCCGAGGCGACGCTGTCCACCAGATGCATTTCCTGCAACTGCCGCAGCGGCATGTTCAGCGCTTGCTTGCTCACACCGAGCAAGGCCAGCAACTCTTTCACGCTCAAATTCGGATAACGCGCGATGAAAAACACAATGCGCTGATGCACCCGCGACAAGCCACGGCGTTCCAGCATTTCATCAGCTTTGGCGGTGAACGCCTGGTAGCCGAAGAAAAACGCTTCCATGGCCTGTTGTTGGCTTGCAGGGTTTTTAAGGTCAAGCATGTTGACGTACTCGCTCAGGCTGTCGTAATTTCAGTCAACCAGTTTGACTCATTTTTCGCATCCCTTGCTACCGGTGACCGCCATGGCTTTTTCCGAACGTGTCTCGCGCCTTAAAAGTTCTTTGATTCGTGAAATCCTCGCCGCTGCCCAGCGTCCTGAGGTGATGTCGTTCGCCGGTGGCTTGCCGGCCGAAGCCATGCTGCCGAAGGTCGAGTGGGCGGACATGCCGCTGGCGCTCGGCCAATACGGCATGAGCGAAGGCGAGCCGGCGTTGCGCGAAGCGTTGGCGGCGGAGGCGAGGGCGCTGGGCCTGGAGTGCGAGGCCTGTCAGGTGCTGGTGGTCAGCGGCTCCCAGCAGACCCTCGATCTGGCGGCCAAGCTGTACATCGACAAAGGCACGGAAATTCTGCTCGAAGCGCCGACCTATCTGGCCGCGTTGCAAATCTTCCAACTGTTCGGCGCCGATTGCCTGACCGTGCCGCAAGAGTCTGATGGGCCGAACCTGGCGCAACTGCGCGAGCGTCTGGAGCAGCATCGTCCGGCGTTCATCTACTTGATTCCGACGTTCCAGAACCCGTCCGCCGTGCGCTACAGCGAAGCCAAGCGTGCAGCCGTGGCGGCATTGCTCGACGAATTCGGCGTCACTCTGATCGAAGACGAACCCTACCGCGAGCTGACGTTCGATGGCGGCAGCGCCAAACCGATCGCTGGACGTCTGAAAAAATCCAGTTGGATCTACACCGGTACGGTTTCGAAAACATTGCTGCCGGGGCTGCGCGTCGGCTATCTGATCGCCAGCAAGGATCTGTTTCCGCACCTGCTCAAGCTCAAGCAATCGGCAGATTTGCACACCAATCGCATCGGTCAGTGGCAGGCGTTGCAGTGGATCGGTACTGAAAAGTATCAGCAGCATTTGAGTGAGTTGCGCGGCTTCTATCGGCAGCGGCGCGATGCTTTCCAAGCTGCGCTGGAAATGCACTTTTCTGATCTGGCGCATTGGAACATGCCGCAGGGCGGGCTGTTTTTCTGGCTGAAACTGAAGCAACCGCTGGACACGCGAACGTTGCTAAACGAGGCGTTGGCCAATGACGTGGCGTTCATGCCGGGGGAGCCGTTCTTTCCGGATCCCGATAAGAATCTCGGGCATTTGCGCTTGAATTTCAGCCACATCGATCCAGCGCGGCTGGATGAAGGGCTGAAGCGATTGGCGGCGGTGGTACGTCGGGCGCAGCTAGAGAAAGCGGCCTGAAAACAAATAAACCGGCTCGAGGGCCGGTTTATTTTTGACTGGGATTTGCGGTGGCTGAGAGGGCCTAATCGCTGGCAAGCCAGCTCCCACAGTGATCTGTGGCGTTCACAAACCTGTGGGAGCTGGCTTGCCAGCGATTAGGCCATCAGCATCACCACATAATCTCAGACAGCAGCAAAGCGCTTGTCCAGATAATCAATAATCACCTTGGATTCATACATCCAGGTGGTCTGGCCATTCTCTTCAATCCGCAGGCAAGGCACCTTGATCCGGCCGCCCTGATCCAGCAGCGTCTGACGATCCTGCTCATTGTTTTTCGCATCCTTCAGCGCCACCGGCACATTCAGGCGACGCAGCGTGCGGCGGGTTTTCACGCAGAACGGGCAAGCATGGAACTGATACAGGGTCAGGCCTTTCGCGGCGGCGTTGACCTGGGCCTGAGTTTCGGCAGGACGCTGTTTCTTGCCCGGGCGGGTGATGAAGTCGATGAAGATAACCAGTTGGCCGAGGCCGACACGAAGCGCTTTGACGAACACGTTTAAAGCCTCACGGTGCAAATTGAGAAGGCGCGCAGCTTACCCGATTTTTCACGGACGAAAAAAAACCGGCGATGAGTGCCGGTTTTCTTCGTGGCGCAAATTACTTGATGAGGCTGAGGAATTCGCTGCGGGTCGCGGCGTTTTCACGGAACTCACCGAGCATGACCGAAGTGATCATCGACGAATTCTGCTTCTCGACACCGCGCATCATCATGCACATGTGCTTGGCCTCAATCACCACGGCCACACCCAACGCGCCAGTCACTTGCTGGACAGCATCGGCGATCTGACGGCTGAGGTTTTCCTGGATCTGCAGGCGACGAGCGTACATGTCGACGATCCGCGCGACCTTCGACAGGCCCAGCACTTTGCCGCTCGGGATGTAGGCGACGTGTGCCTTGCCGATGAACGGCAGCAGGTGGTGTTCGCACAACGAGTACAACTCGATGTCCTTGACCAGCACCATTTCGCTGTTGTCGGAGCTGAACAGGGCACCGTTGGTGACCTCTTCGAGCGTCTGTTCATAACCGCGGCAGAGGTACTGCATGGCTTTGGCGGCACGCTTTGGCGTGTCGAGCAGGCCCTCGCGGGACACGTCCTCGCCCAATTGGCCGAGAATCGCGGTGTAATTCTGTTCCAGGGACATGAAACTACCTGTGGGGATTTTCGCAAAGGGCAAGGGTACGGTGGCGGACACAACCCTGCAAGTTCGGTGTAACGGGATTATTCGTCGCGGCCTTCCATCATGGTGCGTTTGAGCATCACATAAACCGCGCCGGCACCGCCGTGTCTGGCTTGGCACGAGCAGAAACCCAGCACTTGGGCATGCTGGCGCAACCAGGTGTTGACGTGGCTTTTGATCATTGGTCGCTTGCCGTCCAGGCGTACAGCCTTGCCGTGGGTAACGCGCACGCAGCGAATTTCGAACTTGGTCGCTTCGGCAAGAAAAGCCCACAAGGTCTCGCGTGCCTTTTCCACGCTCATGCCATGCAGGTCGAGACTGCCTTCGAACGGGATCTGCCCGACCTTGAGCTTGCGCATCTGACTTTCCTGCACGCCGTCGCGCGACCACATCAATTCGTCTTCCGGGCCGACATCAATCACAAACTGATCGGACAACCCATCGACGGTCGCGGTATCGGTGCGCACGGTGGCGGACTGGCGCAGCTTGGCGATCTGAGCGCGGTCAGCCTTGGGTTTACCGGTGTCGGCGCGATCGTGCTTGATCGGCTTGACGCCTTGGATCGCACTTTTGAACAGGGAAAAATCGTCGTCTTGCATGTCAGCCTCCGCGAAGGGCGGCCAGTTTACCCAAGTCGAAACAAAACGGCCCGGCAAAAAGCCAGGCCGGTGAGTCAGTCGTGTTTTTTCATCAGGTGCGGGGACATGTTCAGTTCCCGCGATTGCCGTGCGCGACGGCGGCAGCGACGCCACAGGGCGACACCGAAATACAGAAACAGCAAACCGACTGCCAGAATGATCGCCGAGCCCATCGGCGTAGCGTTCAAGTCACCGAGTGCCGGTGGGCGCCCGAGCAGGCTGGCTGCTCCGGCCATCGCCAGCAGCACGCCGAACGTGGCCAGAATGGCCGCGATCGCCGCGCCAAATCGAAAACGCCAGTTGCTTTGGCCTTTGGGCCGCAAGCGGCGTGCGTCAAATCCATCGGATAACTTCATTCCGACCTTCCTCAATGGGTATCGGCCCTTCGACCGGGAGTTGACCGGGTTGTTCCTGAGGCTATGGCATTTGCGGCAAATGAGAGGAATTTGCGGATGAGCGGCGTGCTGAGCCGCTCATCAAAGCAGATCAGATCAGGTCTTGAGTCAACGCGAGGGTGGCAAAGTTGTCCGCCATGATCGCCATTTCAGCTTCCTGCACCACGGCGGCGCTGAGCACGCGGCCCTTGAACGGCAAGTCGCGGGTCGCGCAGGCGTCTTCCACCAGGGTGCAGCGGAACCCCAGGTTTTTTGCTGCACGCACGGTGGTGCTGACGCTGGAATGGCTCATGAAACCGCAGACGATCAAGTCCAGCGAGCCAAGGTTTTGCAGACGGTCCAGCAACTCGGTGCCATGGAACGCGCTCGGCAGCAGTTTGCCGATAATGGTTTCATCACCTTGTGGCTCGAGGCCCGGGATGAATTCGCCGCGTTCACCCTGCGGGTCGAACAGGCCTCCGACGGTGCCGAGATGACGCACGTGCACGATCGGCCGACCGGCTGCACGGGCTGCGGCAACCACTTGTTTGATGTTCGCGACGGCCGCGTCCATGCCGCTCAGGGCCAGCGGGCCACTGAGATATTCTTTCTGGGCATCGATGATGACCACGGTGGCATGGCTCAGTGTGGCCGCTGCGTAACCGCGACCGCTGAGTTGAAACATCGTTTTTGGAACGGACATTCTGGGGCTCCTTGGGGTGGGGCTTTTGCGACATTGTCCTCTGGCGGAGCGGTTCTGTGAATCGCTACCATCGTAGGCACCGTCGTTATTGGCCTGCAGCCTTGTCAAGTTACACGTTCTGTTCAATAGCTGATGCAAAAAACAGAAAACTCCTACCGTCGTCGCGATGTTTTTCCTGCGTCGTCGTCAGGCGTTTTGGCTGGTAGAATCGCCAGTCGTTTTTTCTGGAGTTCTGCCCCGTGATCACTTCCCGACTTCGTACCCTGCGCGACCACATCCGTTGGGCCGTCAGCCGCTTCCATGGGGAGGATCTGTTTTTCGGCCATGGCACCGACAATGCCTGGGACGAAGCCCGGCAACTCGTGCTCGGTGCATTGCACCTGCCATGGGAAATCGCCGACAGCTACCTCGATTGCGCGCTGGAAGACGATGAGTTGGTCAATCTGCAACGCCTGCTCAAGCGTCGTATCGAGGAACGCATTCCGACCGCTTACCTGTTGGGCGAGGCGTGGTTCTGCGGTATGTCGTTCATTGTTGACGAGCGCGTATTGATCCCGCGTTCACCGATTGGCGAACTGATCGAAAATCACTTTGCGCCGTGGATCGGCACCGAGCCGGCGCGGATTCTCGACCTGTGCACCGGTTCCGGTTGCATCGGCATTGCCTGCGCCTACGAGTTCCAGAACGCCGAAGTGGTGCTGGCCGATTTGTCCTTCGAGGCGTTGGAAGTGGCCAACCAGAACATCGAGCGCCATGGCGTCGATGAGCGTGTGTACACCGTGCAGGGCGATGGTTTTGACGGTTTGCCGGGGCAGCGTTTCGACTTGATCGTGTCGAATCCGCCTTACGTGGATGCAGAAGATTTCGCAGATATGCCGGATGAGTATCAGCATGAACCGGAGCTGGGTCTGGCCTGTGGCGATGATGGTCTGAATCTGGTTCGACGCATGCTCGCCGAAGCGGCGGATCACCTCACCGAGAAGGGCTTGTTGATTGTCGAGGTGGGTAACAGCCAGGTGCACGTTGACGCGCTGTACCCGGAAGTCGATTTCGCCTGGCTCGAATTCGAGCGTGGTGGCCATGGCGTGTTCATGTTGACGGCGGAGCAGTGCCGCGATCATCAGGCGCTGTTCGCCTCCCGCGTCTGACCCGTTAAAAGCAAAAGATCGCAGCCTTCGGCAGCTCCTACAAGGATTACCGCATTCCAGTGTAGGAGCTGCCGAAGGCTGCGATCTTTTGATCTACCGGTGCGTGGCAATCCAGATCAGCAACCCCGCCTGAAACACCGCAAACGCCACCAGACACGTGATGGTGAAACGCAAACCAGCGTCTTCACGCTTGAACTTGCTGACTTTCTCTTCCTGCTTCTTCAGCTTCACTTCCTGCTCGGCCAGATTCTGTTCGGCCTGCTGAAGCATCTGCGCCGCCTCGAGAATCTCGACGATCTGCAGCTTTTCGCTGTTCCAGTCACCGAGCAGATCACCTACCAACACATCCTTGACGCTGCCCTTCAAGTGCTGGGCATCGGCGTACACCACATCAAAACCATGCACCCGCAGGAAATGATCGCGACGCAGGCGCGTGTCTTCATTCAGCGCGTCCTTGTTGTTCAAGTCCATGCCATCGACGGTGTAGGCGGGCCAGCGTTTTTTCGCCCAGTTGATGCCTTGTGCGGCCATGAAACGGCCGATGCCACGGTTCAACGGTTCGATTTGCAAGCCGCTGTCCGGGCCAAAGCTGACGCGCTTGGTGGTGTGATCGACCCACACATCGAGATGATTCTGTTCTTTGCGAACGCGTTGACTCGGCAGCTTGATTGCCATGCGCATCAGGCTTTTTTCTTTGCTGTTGCGCTCGGCGTAACCGAATTCGACGAAGCGCAACGGCCGCCCGCCGGTGTTGCGGTCGGTTTGCAACGGGGCCAGGCGGAGCATCTTGTGGTGCTCGACATGGACATCCGCCCACGGCAGCTCGGCCGCTGGCGGTGCGTCTTTTTCAGCGGTGGTGTCGGGTGAAGTCTGGGTATCAGTCATAACGGCGAGATCCTGTCCAAGCCCTGCTTGTCGCCAGCGGTTGCGCTGGCGACAAAGGCTTATCGGCCGTTTCTGTCAGGACTAGAGGGCAAACAACGGTTAACGGGTGCGAAGTCCGTCAATAAACTCGATGATTTTGCTGCCCAGTTCTGCGGCCAGCGGCAAATTCGGGTCCTTGTACGAGGCCAATTGCCGCTTCATGTCGTTGTGCACGATGCGCATGACGTGGTTCATGCCTTCGATGACCACCAGTTCGGCGTCGGGTTTAGCGGCTTTCAGCGCCTGCGCATCGCCAACGCCGACCTGCATGTCATTGCTACCCTGAACAATCAGTGCCGGCATTTTCAATTGCGCGAAGGCTTTCGCCGGATCCTGACGGAACAGTGAAATCAGATACGGCTGCACGCTCGGGCGGAAAATCACCTGCAACGGCTGCGGCACATTGTCGTCGGTGTGACCGGCCTTGAGGCTGTCGAGCAGTTCGTTACTGCGCAGCATCAGCGGTGGCGGCAGGCTGCGGGCCAATTGCTCGCGGATCACCTGATCGACCGGTCGGGCGCTGCCGGACAGGGAAATCACCGCCGCCGCATCGACTTTCGGCGCGGCGAGGCTGGCTATCAGCGCGCCCTCACTGTGGCCCAGCAGGATCAGCTTGCCGAAACGTGGATCGGCCTTGAGCTTTTGCCCCCACGCCACCGCATCTGCTGCATAGGCCTCCACCGACAAATTGCGCTCATCCGGGGTCGCCGCCAGGCTCGCCGCAACACCGCGCTTGTCGTAACGCACGCTGGCGATGTTGTGTTTGGCCAGCACCCACGCCAGGCGCTTGAGGCTGTCGTTGCGCCCGCCGTCGGGGTTGTTTCCGTCGCGATCCGTAGGACCCGAGCCAGAAATGATCAGGACAACCGGCACCGGACTGTCGGATTTTGGCAGCAACAGCGAACCGAAAAGCTCACCGGTGCCGGTATCCAAAGTTACCGGGCGTTGTAGGACCGTCGCTTGGGCAAAGCCCGTAAAGAGGGTAAGACTCAAGATCAAAACTCGCAGCATCATCACGCCATCATTCGCCAAGGTGCCGGTTGGACTCGCCAGCACCACTAAGGTTCGAGGATGAACTACTCGGTTAGCCTGCGTATACTGGCGCGCATCACGAATTTGGGTTTGATTTCACGGAGCGTCCTGCATGTCCGGCAATACCTACGGCAAGTTGTTCACTGTCACCACCGCTGGCGAAAGCCATGGTCCGGCGTTGGTCGCCATTGTCGACGGCTGCCCGCCGGGCCTGGAGATCTCCCTCGAAGACCTGCAGCGCGACCTCGATCGCCGCAAGCCGGGCACCAGCCGCCACACCACCCAGCGCCAGGAAGCCGACGAAGTCGAAATCCTCTCTGGCGTGTTCGAAGGACGCACCACCGGTTGCTCGATCGGCCTGCTGATTCGCAACACCGACCAGAAGTCCAAGGACTACTCGGCGATCAAGGATCTGTTTCGCCCGGCCCACGCTGACTACACCTACCACCACAAATACGGTGAGCGCGACTACCGTGGCGGTGGCCGCAGTTCGGCGCGCGAAACCGCGATGCGCGTGGCGGCCGGTGCGATCGCCAAGAAATATCTGGCAACTCAGGGCATCGTCATTCGTGGCTACATGAGCCAGCTCGGCCCGATCGAAATCCCGTTCAAGACCTGGGACTCGGTGGAGGAGAACGCGTTCTTCAGCCCGGATCCGGACAAGGTTCCGGAACTGGAAGCCTACATGGACCAGTTGCGCCGCGACCAAGACTCGGTCGGGGCGAAGATCACCGTGGTTGCCGAAGGCGTCATGCCGGGCCTGGGCGAGCCGATTTTCGACCGTCTCGACGCCGAACTGGCCCATGCGCTGATGAGCATCAACGCGGTCAAAGGCGTGGAAATCGGCGCCGGTTTCGCCTCGGTCGCCCAGCGCGGTACCGAACACCGCGATGAAATGACCCCGGAAGGCTTCCTCAGCAACAATGCGGGCGGCATCCTCGGCGGTATCTCGTCCGGTCAGCCGATTGTTGCCCACTTGGCGCTGAAGCCAACATCGAGCATCACCACTCCGGGCCGTTCGATCGACATCCACGGCAATCCGGTCGACGTGATCACCAAGGGCCGTCACGATCCGTGCGTCGGCATCCGCGCCACGCCGATCGCCGAAGCGATGATGGCGATCGTGCTGATGGACCACTTGCTGCGTCATCGTGGGCAGAACGCCGATGTGCGCGTGAGCACGCCGGTGCTGGGTCAGCTTTGATGGCAGGCCTTGAAGCCGTCGCGGCATAACCGTGGCGGCGCTCCCTTACTGGCGGCTGTCCAGTTTCTATCTGTTCTATTTCGCCTTGCTCGGTTCGACGGCGCCGTTTCTGGCGCTGTATTTCGATCACCTCGGCTTCAGTCCGGCGCGAATCGGTGAACTGGTTGCCATCCCGATGCTGATGCGCTGCGTGGCGCCGAACATCTGGGGCTGGCTCGGTGATTACACCGGTAGACGCCTGGCCATCGTGCGCTTTGGCGCAGTGTGTACGCTGCTGACGTTCTCGTTGATTTTTGTCAGCAAGACCTACGCCTGGCTGGCGATGGTCATGGCGCTGCACGCATTCTTCTGGCACGCGGTGCTGCCGCAGTTCGAAGTCATCACGCTGGCGCATTTGCAGGGCCAGACCTCGCGTTACAGCCAGATCCGCCTGTGGGGCTCGATCGGTTTCATCATCACCGTGGTTGCGTTGGGCCGGCTGTTCGAATGGCTGAGCCTCGATATCTACCCGGCGGCGCTGGTGCTGATCATGGCCGGCATCGTCCTCAGCAGTCTGTGGGTGCCGAACGCGCAACCACCGCAAGGCAATCGGCCGCACGGCGAGGGGTTTCTCAAACAGCTGCGCGATCCCGGCGTGCTGGCGTTTTACGCTTGTGTCGCGCTGATGCAGATGAGCCACGGCCCGTATTACACCTTTCTGACCTTGCACCTTGAGCGCCTCGGCTACACACGCGGCACCATCGGCATGCTCTGGGCCGTGGGTGTCGTCGCCGAAGTGCTGATGTTCATGGCGATGAGCCGGATTCTCGCGCGGTTTTCCCTGCGCCGCGTATTGATGGCGAGTTTTCTGCTGGCGGCGCTGCGCTGGTTGCTGCTAGGTTCGTTCGCCGAGTTTCTGTTGGTGCTGTTATTCGCGCAGGTGCTGCACGCAGCGACCTTCGGCAGTTTTCACGCCGCTGCCATCGCCTTCGTGCAACGTAGCTTCGGCGCGCGCCAGCAAGGGCAGGGCCAGGCGTTGTACGCAGCACTGGCCGGTACCGGCGGTGCGCTCGGCGCGTTGTATTCCGGTTACAGCTGGAATGCCCTCGGCGCGACATTGACCTTTAGTATTGCCAGTCTCGCGGCGCTCGCTGCTGCCGTTATCATTGCCACACGTATGCAAGAGGACAGGCCATGAGCCTTACGCGTGAACAACTCGCCCAGCAAATCGTCGATGCCGGGCGCTTTCTCTATGGTCGCGGCTGGTCGCCGGCCACCAGCAGCAACTACTCGACGCGCCTGTCGCCGAGCGAAGCGCTGCTGACAGTGTCGGGCAAGCACAAAGGCCAGTTGGGTCTGGACGATGTGCTCGCCACCGATCTGTCGGGCAACAGCCTGGAACCGGGCAAAAAGCCCTCTGCCGAAACCTTGCTGCACACCCAACTCTACAGCTGGCGACCAGAGATCGGCGCGGTGCTGCACACCCATTCGGTGAACGCCACGGTGTTGTCGCGCCTGACGCCGGACGAATTTATCGAGTTTGAAGATTACGAACTGCAAAAAGCCTTCAGCGGCATCTCGACCCACGAATCGCGAGTGCGCGTGCCGATTTTCGACAACGATCAGGACATTGCGCGCCTCGCCGCCAAGGTGCAGCCTTGGCTCGACGCCCATCCTGATTGCGTCGGTTATCTGATTCGCGGTCACGGCCTCTACACCTGGGGCGCGCAGATGAGCGACGCGCTGCGGCAGATCGAGGCCTTTGAATTTCTGTTTGAATGCGAGTTGAAAACCCGCAGCGTCATGAACCGCCAAGGCTGACTTCACCAGAAGTAGCCCATTTGCCTGATGAAATGCTGTGCCCGACCGGTCTGCAAGAACCGGACGGCAAGGCCGATACCGAGGAATTGCCCCAATGAGCAGCCTGTCCGTCTATCACGTTTCCAGCCCCGATATTCCCAACAAAGTGCTGACCCACTTTGAAGACATCGCCTCGACCCTGGCCGAGCAGGGCGTACGCTTTGACCGCTGGCAAGCGGCGGCGAAGATCCAGCCGGGCGCGACCCAGGAAGAAGTGATCAGCGCCTATAAAGAGCAGATCGACAAACTGATGACCGAGCGCGGTTACATCACCGTCGACGTCATCAGCCTGAACAGCGATCACCCGCAAAAAGCCGAACTGCGCGCCAAGTTCCTCGAAGAACACCGCCATGGCGAAGACGAAGTCAGATTTTTCGTCGCGGGTCGTGGGTTGTTTACCCTGCACATCGACGATTACGTCTACGCGGTTCTCTGTGAGAAGAATGACCTGATCTCGGTGCCGGCCGGCACCAAACACTGGTTCGACATGGGCGAGCATCCGCACTTCGTGGCGATTCGCCTGTTCAACAACCCTGAAGGCTGGGTTGCCAACTTCACCGGCGAAGACATCGCCGGTCGTTTCCCGCGTCTGGAGGACTGATTCGATGTCGATCAAAGCCATTGTCACTGACATCGAAGGCACCACCAGCGCAGTGAGTTTCGTGTTTGACGTGCTGTTTCCGTACGCGGCCAAACATTTGCCGGACTTCGTGCGCCAGAACGCCGAACGCGCCGATGTTGCCGAGCAACTCGACGCCGTGCGCCGTGACAGCAATGCGCCGCAGGCCGATGTTGAACGGGTTGTTGAAATTCTCTTGAGCTGGATCGAGGAGGATCGCAAAGCCACGCCGCTCAAGGCTTTGCAAGGCATGGTCTGGGCCCAGGGTTATCACGCCGGGCAGTTGAAGGGGCATGTTTACCCGGATGCGGTTGACGCACTGCAACGCTGGCATGCGGCGGGCTATCAACTGTTTGTGTATTCGTCGGGTTCGATTCAGGCGCAGAAGCTGATTTTCGGCTGCTCGGAGGCGGGGGATTTGACGCCGCTGTTCAGTGGTTATTTCGACACGACGTCCGGGCCTAAGCGTGAGGCGCAGTCGTACACCAATATCCAGAAAGCCATTGGCGTCGAACCCGAAGAAATCCTGTTCCTCTCGGATATCGTCGAAGAGCTCGACGCCGCGCAAGCAGCCGGCCTGCAAACCTGCGGCCTCGCCCGTGAAGGCGGCGAGCTGGGCAGCCACATCACCGTCGACACCTTCACCGGCATAGAACCCGAAGCTTTCTAACCCACACAATCCCTGTAGGAACTGCGGAACGCTGCGATCTTTTGATCCTGATCTTCAAAAACAAGATCAAAAGATCGCAGCGTTCCGCAGCTCCTACAAAGAGTTAGAGATCGCAGTAAAGATCGCGCACAAAAAAACAGGCCGTGAAGCGAAAGCTCCACGGCCTGTCTTGTTTAAAGCGCTTTAAAAATTACAGCGAATGATAGGTCGGCAGGGCAAAACGCTGCTGGCTCTGCAGCATGGCAATTTGCGGCAGCTCACTGGCTTGTTCCGCCAGGTCACGACGAATGGCACTGATCGCCCACGACAGTTGGTCACCGGCATGCAGTTGCTGGTAAGTCAGTGCACGTTTAAACACTTTGCCGTCGCTGCTGCGCAGGGTCAGCAGGATCCCGCCATCGGGACGTGGCGCAGTGGTGACGTCGAAGTTGGAGAACAGGGAGGTAAACTTTTCTTGGATCAGGCTCATGTCTTTCAGCTCCGTATGCACTTGAATGGCAAGCATGCAGAGGAGGTTGCAGCGATTGTGCCAGCATTTGAAAATAATAAATCCTTTATAAATCAATAAGTTAAATAAAATGAAAATTTACGTCGTCGTGCAAACTGCATGAATGGCCATCGTGCATCCTGCATTTTGCGGGATCGTTGTCGAAACAACGGAACCAATCGCTTACCCGATGATCACCGCAGCCGTCGGCCGATCAGCAGATACAAAACATTGCAAAAACCGCGTGTACAGCGCGAGAAGCGCTGACGTATTTTCGATCTCGACCCGCGCTCGAATGTGCCGGTTGCTGCAAGCCAAAGCCCGAAAAATAAAAACATCGACCTGCACGCCAAGGTCGGACGGGGAGCATCCATGAGTCACGCGCCAAGCGACACGATTACCTGGGGCATGATGCTCCGCAAATTGCCGATGATCGCCAAGGCCATCCCACGGGTGGTCAAAGGCATGAAGGTGGCCAACGTCACGGATCCGACCCAAAGCTGTGGCCTTGGCTGGACGTTCGAGCAAGCGACGCTGCGCAACCCCGAGGGGCCGGCGTTATTGCAGGGCGATGTGCGGCTGAGCTATGCGCAGGTCAACCAGTGGGCCAACCGCATCGCTCACTATCTGAACGGGCAAGGCATCGGCAAGGGCGACGTGGTCGCGGTGTTCATCGAAAACCGCCCGGAACTGCTGGTAACCATTCTGGCGCTGGCCAAGGTCGGTGCGGTCAGCGCGCTGCTCAATACCTCACAGACTCGCGACACACTGATCCACAGTGTGAATCTGGTGGCACCGGTGGCGATTGTCGTTGGCGATGAACTGGTTCCAGCTTATGCGGCCATTCGCGATCAAGTGACGATCGCCGCGCCTCGTACCTGGTTCGTGGCAGATCAAGACACTTACAGCCATCCGGGCATTGCGCCCGAGGGCTACGTCAACCTGATCAGCGCCAGTGCCGATGCCTCCAGCGAGAATCCACCGAGCAGCCAGCAGATCTTCTTTGACGACCCGTGTTTCTACATTTACACCTCGGGCACGACCGGCCTGCCCAAGGCCGGGGTGTTCAAGCATGGGCGCTGGATGCGCAGCTCCGCCAGTTTCGGCATGATCGCCCTCAACATGGGCCCCGACGACGTCGTCTATTGCACCTTGCCGCTGTACCACGCCACCGGTCTCTGCGTGTGCTGGGGCTCGGCGGTCAATGGCGCCTCGGGTTTCGCGATCCGCCGCAAGTTCAGCGCCAGCCAGTTCTGGAACGACGTACGCCGCTACCGCGCGACCACCATTGGCTACGTCGGCGAATTGTGCCGTTATCTGGTCGATCAACCGGCCAGCGCCGATGACAGTCGTCACGATGTGCGCAAGATGATCGGCAACGGCTTGCGCCCGGGTGCCTGGGCTGAGTTCAAAACGCGTTTCGGCGTCGAGCACATCTGTGAGCTGTACGCGGCGAGCGACGGCAACATCGGGTTCACCAACATTCTCAACTTCGACAACACCATCGGTTTCTCGCTGATGGCCTGGGAGTTGGTCGCCTACGACCATGAAAGCGGCGAGCCGCTGCGCAGCGCCGACGGTTTCATGCGCAAGGTTGGCAAGGGCGAGCAGGGCTTGCTGCTGGCGCGGATCGACGAAAAGGCGCCGCTGGACGGTTACACCGATCCGCAAAAAACCGCCAAGGTTGTCCTTCACGACGTGTTTAGCAAAGGCGATCGGTTTTTCAACACTGGCGATTTGTTGCGCAACATCGGTTTCGGCCACGCACAATTTGTTGATCGGCTCGGTGATACCTACCGCTGGAAGGGCGAAAACGTTTCGACCACCGAAGTCGAAAACCTTCTGCTGCAACACCCGCAGATTTCCGAGGCGGTGGCCTATGGCGTGGAGATCCGCAACACCAACGGCCGCGCCGGCATGGCGGCGATCACGCCGGCGGAATCCCTCGCGACCCTGGATTTCGCCGAGTTGCTGACCTTTGCCCGGGAGCGCATGCCGGCCTACGCCGTACCGTTGTTTCTGCGAGTGAAGGTAAAAATGGAAACCACCGGCACGTTCAAATACCAGAAAACCCGATTGAAAAATGAAGGCTTCGACCCCGGCCAGGCGGGCGATGACCCGATTTACGCTTGGCTGCCTGGCACGCAGACTTACGTTCGAGTTACCCATGAGGTATTGGCGGAAATTCATCAGGGCAAGCATCGTTATTGAATCTGGCTATGGCGCGACTTGAGAAAAAGGGGGTGACAGCCAGCGCCTCGCTCGGGAAACTGTCGACTTTCCGATAGACCGAAAGTGGAGTTGCCCATGTCCGACCAAAGCCGCCAGATGACCCCTGAAGAAGCTGCCGAATTCACCGAGCAGGTTTTCAACAAGGCGCGCGACGGTGATGCCGAGATGCTTGATCGCCTGGTCACGGCCGGTTTGCCGGTGAACCTGAAGAACAGCAAGGGCGACACGTTGTTGATGTTGGCCAGCTATTACGGCCATGTCGATGCAGTGCAAGTGCTGCTTAAACACAAGGCCGATCCGGAAATGCGCAATGGCAACGGCCAGAGCCCGATTGCCGGTGCGGCGTTCAAGGGCGATCTGGCGGTGGTCAAGGCGTTGGTCGAGGCGGGCGCCGAGATCGAAGGCTCGTCGTTTGATGGTCGTACGGCGCTGATGATGGCGGCGATGTTCAATCGTGTGGAAATCGTTGATTACCTGATCAGCAAAGGCGCAAATCCGCAAGCCAAGGATGCCAATGGCGTCACGGCGCTGGATGCGGCCCGCACGATGGGCGCGGTTGATACCACCGCGCAGCTGGAAAAACTGTTGGGTTGATTAGATCAAAAGATCGCAGCCTGCGGCAGCTCCTACGATGATGCGTTCGCCGTCTGTTTCGCGGACGATGCTGAGTCGGTAGGGAACTGCCGAAGGCTGCGATCTTTTGCTTTGTGCGCTATCCTCCGCGCCCTCAAATTTCACCTTCCACAGGATCCGCCCTCATGAAAGCCGCACTCGTTGAACTCATCAGCAAAATCAGCTCCGGCTGCATGGGCGAGGACGAGATCCTGAAAGTGGCCGATGAAGCCGCGCAAGCCTACGCCGATGCCGGTGCTTTTCTGACCGCCAACCCGGACATCAACTATGACGACACCTTCCCGATCCCGTTGGGTGAGTGGGTCGTCGTCGGCAGCCTGCCGGAAACCGTGCTGTTCCAGGCTGACACCTACGTTGACCTGTTCGCGCAGATCGTCGCCTCGTTCGGTCCGGGTGTGGATTTCAACCTCAAGCCCAAGCAACTGGCCAAGACCGAAGCGCTGGTCGCACTCAACCGCATCCAGGTGCAGATGAGCAGCATGAACAAGGAAAACGGCGGCTACACGCTGATGAACTTCAGCCAGTTGCTCGACGACGAACTGCAAATGGTGCTGGTCTTCGGCAACGACGTGCCACGGGTGCTAGAACTGTGCGCCGAAGTCGGCATCGCCGCCGCGCCATCGCTCGAAGCGTTGAAGATCGCCGTTCACGTCTGAGTGCAATAAAAGGGAACCCTGCGCGCGACCGTCTATCCTAAAAGTGCATGCCACTATTCTGGAGCGACACCATGGGTTCCACGTTCAACGGTCTGATTGGCCTGATCATCCTTGCCCTCGACATCTGGGCCATCATCAACGTGTTGAAAAGCGGCGCGACCACCGGGATGAAAATCGTCTGGGTGCTGCTGATCATCCTCCTGCCGGTACTGGGCCTGATCATCTGGGCAATCGCCGGACCACGCGGCAACGTGCGGATCTAGCCACAAACTTCGTGAGCATCCCAAAACCTGTGGGAGCTGGCTTGCCAGCGATAGGATCACTGCGGTGTCACTGATGAACCGAGTTGACCCTATCGCTGGCAAGCCAGCTCCCACAAGGATTGTGGTGGGCCGATGAAGTGAGGTTCGACCTGTCATCTTCGGCAACGTAGAATGCGCGCCTTTCCCGGGCAATCGTCCCCACGATTGACGCCCGCGCATTCATCGGAGCACTTGACCATGACCGTTACCCAAACCAGCGAGTACCTGGAAACCCTCTACGAAGGCTACGGCCAGCGTTTTCGCATGGAAAAACTGCTGCACGAAGTGCGCACCGAACACCAGCACCTGGTGATCTTCCAGAACCCGCGCATGGGCCGTGTCATGGCACTGGACGGCGTGATTCAGACCACCGAAGCCGACGAATTCATCTACCACGAAATGCTCACTCACGTGCCGATCCTCGCCCACGGTAGCGCCAAGCGTGTGCTGATCATCGGCGGCGGTGACGGCGGTATGCTGCGCGAAGTGACCAAGCACGCCGGTGTCGAGCACATCACCATGGTCGAGATCGACGGCACCGTGGTCGACATGTGCAAAGAGTTCCTGCCGAACCACTCCAGCGGCGCCTACGACGATCCACGTCTGAACCTGGTGATCGACGACGGCATGCGTTTCGTCGCCACCACCACGGAAAAATTCGACGTGATCATCTCCGACTCCACCGATCCGATCGGCCCGGGTGAAGTGCTGTTCTCGGAAAACTTCTATCAGGCCTGCCATCGTTGCCTGAACGAGGGCGGCATCCTCGTGACCCAGAACGGCACGCCGTTCATGCAGATCGACGAAGTGAAAACCACCGCCGGTCGCCTGAACAGCTTGTTCCCGGACTGGCACTTCTACCAGGCGGCCGTACCGACCTACATCGGTGGCTCGATGACTTTCGCCTGGGGCTCGACCAACCCGGCTTACCGCAAGCTGAGCCGTGAAACCCTGCAACAGCGCTTCATTGGCAGCGGTATCGTCACCCGCTACTACAACCCGGAAATCCACATCGGCGCGTTCGCCTTGCCGCAGTACGTGCTGCAGGCGATCAACAAGCCAAGCAACGACTGAATAATCGCTGCAAGTCTTTGTAGGAGTGAGCCTGCTCGCGATTACGGTTTGTCTACCAACATCAGCGTTGGATGAGAAATCGCTATCGCGAGCAGGCTCACTCCTACAGTAAATGTCGTTTTTTTCATCTTTGTCCGCTGTAATCCTTTTGAACCAACTTTCGGCCCATACAGTCGAGATAGGTGTAAGCCCATTTGCGGGTTTGATCGAGGAGGCACCGATGCAAAAGTGGAAAGTCACTTTCGTGGACGATCATGGTGAAATTGTCGATGAGGTGTTCGAGCGCGCGGAATGCCCCAGTGACGATGAGGCCGCTCGATTGATCAAGGCACGGCTTCTGCCCGTCGCCGCCGAACTGGACCTGAACGATCTGGAAGGGCGTACCGCCGATGCTGGCGTGAAAAGTCTGAAAACCCAGAACAGCATTGAAATCCGCAGCATCACTCCCATCTGACATTCTTCCTGTCACCTTTCACACCAGGCCTTGGCAGCAGCTCTAACTTGGGGCTACTCTGCAAGCGAGATCAGCGAACGGATCGCTAAGGTCTGGTCTTGTCAGCTACATGCTTGTTCCCGCGTGCAACCACGTTGCCGTAGTACTTTGGCCAAAGGCCCGGGGCGGGAATACGGAAAGTCTATCCATCTATGCGAGGGGGACGATTCATGAGCACAGCCTATCAAGAAGACATCAGCAGCAATGTTCTGCGCCGCATGAAAGAAGGCGGTTTCGATTTTTCCCGATTCCATCCCATCGAGTTCTACGCCATTTTCCCGGACGAGGAGCGGGCGCGCAGGGCGGCAGGCAAATTTCGCGGTGAATCCATCAATGCCCAGGTCAGCGTGCGTGATGACGGTGCGTGGGCGCTGGAATTAAGCAAAGTGATGTACGCGACGTATGACGATATTGGCGACTTCGAGCAGGGATTCTCTGCCGTGGTTGAACCTCTGGGCGGCATTATCGAAGGCTGGGGTGTGAAACAGGAGGTGCGCAACCGCCACCGTTTGAACTGATCTCTGGTTTCATTTGTTGAACAACGGCTGACCTTCGGGTTGGCCGTTGTCATTTCCGGCGTAAGCGAAATGCTCTGGCAAAACCCTGAAACAAGAAACCGAGGCAAAAAAAAGCCACCGGAGAGGGTGGCTAAAAGGGAAGACCGATAAGGAGAGGAAACCGGTCAGGGTTACAGCGGGGCGGGCTGCCGGGGCAAGCCCAATCAGTTGAGCTGGGCGCTTCGTGACGTTGTAGTCGGCGAAGTTTTGCAGCGAATGCGCGGATTATCCGCAGGCAGCGCCGGGCAGTGAAATCAACTCTGACTATGCTGGTGATAGGCGATGCAGTGCGTCGCAATGAAGCGGGGGCAATCCGGTTGGGGCAATTGCTGCACAGGAATGGTGCGGTGCCTGCGGCGTGTATTTCCAACCGATTGAAATCAAAGCGTTTATGCCGATGGCACGGGCCTTGCGAAGGCCTGTATGTCCGGGTGACAAGGAGTACGGCATGATCCGCACCTATTTTGATGAGATGTACGATGCCGGCGGCCAGGTTCGCCCGCATTATCGGGAGTTCGCCCGCTGGCTGGCCGATACGCCAGACGAACTGCTGGCCCAGCGGCGACGCGAGGCCGATCTGCTGTTCCATCGCGCCGGCATCACCTTCACGCTCTATGGCGACGAGCAGGGCACTGAGCGCCTGATTCCTTTCGACACCATCCCGCGCAGCATCCCTGCCAGTGAGTGGCGGATCGTCGAGCGCGGCTGCATCCAGCGGGTCAAGGCGTTGAACATGTTCCTCGCCGACCTCTATCACGAGCAGCGCATTATCAAGGCCGGGATCATTCCCGCCGAACAGGTGCTGGCCAACGAGCAATACCAGTTGGCGATGCAAGGCCTGGATCTGCACCGCGATATCTATTCGCACATCTCCGGCGTCGATCTGGTGCGCGACGGCGACGGCACCTATTACGTGCTCGAAGACAACCTGCGTACGCCGAGCGGCGTCAGCTACATGCTCGAAGACCGCAAGATGATGATGCGCCTGTTCCCGGAGCTGTTCGCCGCCCAGCGCATCGCACCGATCGATCATTACCCGAACCTGTTGCTCGACACCCTTAAAAGCTCCAGCCCGATTGATGACCCAAGCGTGGTGGTGCTGACACCGGGGCGCTTCAACAGTGCATTCTTCGAGCACGCGTTTCTCGCGCGGGAAATGGGCGTTGAACTGGTCGAGGGTGCGGACCTGTTTGTGCGTGACGACAAGGTCTTCATGCGCACCACCGACGGCCCGAAAGCGGTGGACGTGATCTACCGCCGCCTCGACGACGCGTTCCTCGATCCGCTGGCGTTCAATCCCGACTCGATGCTCGGCGTACCGGGGCTGCTGTCGTCCTATCGCTCTGGCAACGTGGTGCTGGCCAACGCCATCGGCACCGGTGTGGCGGACGACAAATCGGTGTACCCGTTTGTCACCGACATGATCCGTTTCTACCTCGATGAAGAGCCGATCCTGAAGAACGTGCCGACCTGGCAGTGCCGCAACCCATCTGAACTTTCCCATGTGCTGGCCAATCTTCCAGATCTGGTGGTCAAGGAAACTCAGGGGTCCGGCGGGTACGGGATGTTGGTGGGGCCGGCATCGACGAAAGCGGAAATCGATGCCTTCCGCGAACGCATCAAGGCCAAGCCCCATGCGTATATCGCGCAACCGACGCTGTCGCTGTCGACCTGTCCGACCTTTGTCGAAAACGGCATTGCGCCGCGCCATATCGACTTGCGCCCGTTTGTCTTGTCCGGGCGCGAAACCCGCGTGGTGCCCGGTGGTTTGACCCGTGTGGCACTGCGTGAAGGCTCCCTGGTGGTGAATTCCTCCCAGGGCGGCGGTACCAAGGACACCTGGGTGGTCGAGGATTGAAGGAAGCTTGCCATGTTAAGTAGAACTGCCTCGGATCTGTATTGGATGTCGCGTTACCTGGAGCGGGCGGAAAACCTCGCACGGATGCTCGACATCAGTTATTCGCTGTCGCTGATGCCGCAGGACGGTCGCGGTGATGGTCTGCACGAATTGGCCATGCCGCTGCTGATTACCGGCACCCTCGACGATTACCTGGAGCGTCACGGCGCGTTGCATGCCGAACGGCTGCTGCACTTCTTCGCCCTCGATGCGGCCAATCCGGCGAGCATCTACAGTTGCCTCGGTGCGGCGCGAGCCAGTGCACACGCGGTTCGCGGACGCATCACGGCGGACATGTGGGAGAACATCAATGCGACGTGGCTGGAGATTCGCGGAATCGCCGAACAGGGTCTCAGTCGCTATGGCATGAGCCGTTTCTGCGAGTGGATCAAGGAACGTTCGCACCTGTTCCGTGGTGCGTCCTACGGCACAATCATGCGCAACGATGCGTTTCGTTTTATTCGTCTCGGGACGTTTATCGAGCGTGCGGACAACACCTTGCGACTGCTCGATGCCCGTTACGAAATGGCTGGCGATCAGGCCGAAGCGGTTAGCGACGGCACGGCCCACGCCTATTACCAGTGGAGTGCCTTGCTGCGTGCCTTGTCGTCATTCGAGGCCTACACCGAAATCTACCGCGATGCGCCGGGCGCCAGACATGTCGCCGAGTTGCTGCTGTTGCGTGCCGACGTACCGCGTTCACTGCGTGCCTGCACCGAAGAGATCGATCAGATCCTCGCGCAACTGCCCGGCGCCAATGGCCGTCCGGCTCAACGTCTGGCGGCAGAGATGGATGCGCGCCTGCGCTACACCGGCATCAACGAAATTCTCGAGGAAGGCCTGCACGCCTGGCTGACCGAATTCATCCCGCTGGTGCGCCAGTTGGGTAACGCCATTCACAGTTCCTACCTGGAGGCTGCATGAGACTTTCCATTAGCCACGAAACCACCTATCACTACGAAGATCAGGTGCGGGCGAGCATCCAGTACCTGCGACTGACCCCCCACGACAGCGAGCGTCAGCACGTGTTGAGCTGGCAACTCGATCTGCCGCGCCCGGTGCGCGCGCAGCTCGATCCGTTCGGCAATATTCTGCACGTGCTGACCATGGACGAGCCGCACGAAGCGATCATCATCGGCGCGCGCGGGCAGGTCGATATCGATGAGCTGCGCGAGGCGGAGCATGAGAGCCAGTCGGCGTTGCCGTTTCTGCGTTTTACCCGGTTGACCGAGGCGGACGAGGCCTTGCGCGCGTTTGCCGAAAAGTCCTGCAAGCAACGGCGCGATCGCACGGCGCTGATTGATTTGATGCACGGTTTGAATCAGCACATGACCTACACGCCCGGTTCGACCGAAGTAGACACCAGCGCGGCGGAAGCTTTCGCCGGGCGTGCCGGGGTTTGTCAGGATCACGCTCACGCATTTTTGGCCTGCGCGCGCAGTCTCGGGATTCCGTCGCGTTATGTGTCGGGGTATCTGTACAGCGAGGATTGCGAGCATCTGGCCAGCCATGCCTGGGCGGAAGCATGGCTGGATGACGCCTGGTACAGCTTTGACGTGACCAATGAGCTGGCGCGGCCGGAACGGCATTTGAAGCTGGCGGTGGGCCTGGATTATCTGGATGCCTGCCCGGTACGCGGCATGCGCCGTGGCGGTGGGTGTGAGCAGATGCATGCGAAGGTGTTCGTCTCGCCGACGCCGATCATCTCCGTCCAGCAACAGTAACGGGCTCACACAAAACCCTTGTAGGAGTGAGCCTGCTCGCGATAGCGGTCTGACAGTTGAATTATCAGTGTCTGACACTCCGCTATCGCGAGCAGGCTCACTCCTACAAGGAAATGTGCTCAGGGCTTAACTTTGCGTCCGGCCATGTGCTGGAGATACCCCACAAGCATTTCCAAATCCCCCTCCGGCAAAACCTCTACCGAAAACCCCGGCATCTTCGCCTGCGGCCACTGCCGCAGACTCTGCGGATCGCGAATGTAACGCTTCAAGAAATCCACGCCGAAATACTCGGTCGGGTTATACGGAATGTTCAGGTCCGGCCCGAATTGCGCGTCCCCCGCGCCGTTTAACCGGTGACACGCCAGACAGTTCTTCTGAAACAGCGCAAACCCCAGATTCACCGGGTCATTCGCCTTCAACGCAGGATCCGGTAGCAGGGCCGGGAAGCGTTCGGCCACGGGTGCCATGCGCTTGATGCTCGCGACCTGGAATGGCCATTGCTCCGGGCTGATATTGCCGGCCTGCGGATCGGTCCAGACCAGATAGAACGGCCCGGCGCTGTGCTTGCCCTCAGACAGCGCTGGCCAGGGCTGAGCCGGATCCTCAATGGCCAGCCAGGCCCGTGCGCCTTTTGAATTGAGCAGCGGCGCTGCAGCCAACTCGGCGGCAAAGCCGTCCAGTGCCACCGCTTGCAGGTGATCTTGCGGTTTGATCCCGGTCAGCAGCGCAGCCACGGGCACGGCGCGATAGGTCATGTCCTTCTTGTAGGACACATCGTTTTTGATGGTGAGGGTTTGTACCTGAGGATGCTTGAGCAATGCCTCGGTCTGCCAGGTGCGGCTGCTTGCGCCCAGTTGCAGATCCAACTGTGCGGCAGACAAGGGCATGCTCAGCAGCATGGCCCCGAACACAATAAGCGCTTTCAAATGATCGCCGTCCATGTCGTGGGAGTGCGCCAAGGTTGGCACAGCCACGCTGGCCCGGGTAGCGGGCCAGTCACATTTTCAGTGGCGATAAACAGCACCTGCCGCTCGATTCAGCCGATGACCTTGGTCAGATTCGGCAAAATCAACAACAGCGTCGTGGCGAAAAGAATGAGCCCTGCTTGACGAACTTTCGGTTGCTTGAACATGGCTTGACCGCCTTTATTGTTATTTCCTGATGCGTGCCTGCATATCCATGACGGCAAGCGCTGCACTTCCTGTTGAAGAACGTCTGCCTCGGCAAAACCCGACGACCATGACGTACATGTTCTACATTAGGGGCCACGTCACGCTTGGCTTAGATCCATTTCATATGGAGCGCTTGCCATGTGCGATAAAAAAGGCATGAGGCTTATTGCCAGCTTCTTTGCCGCCCGCTGGCTAGACAACTCGCCGACCTGAACCGGTTCACCTGACAGTTAATGACCGTCCGTCTGAGCGTGTGGGTCAAGCGCATTGAGCACTGTGGTCATTGAATCCATGGCCGCTCGGGCCAAGAGTGGGGACACAAGCAATCACTCCCCGCACAGGTTCGAGGACGTCATGACCCAAGCTTTGATATTCGATGCGTTACGCACGCCCCGTGGCAGAGGCAAGGCCGATGGCGCCTTGCACAGCGTCAAACCGGTGAATCTGGTTGCCGGTCTGCTGACCGCGCTGCAAGAACGCACCTCGCTCGATACCAGTCAGGTCGATGACGTGGTGCTCGGCTGCGTCACGCCGATTGGCGATCAAGGCTCGGACATTGCCAAAACCGCTGTGCAAGTGGCCGATTGGGATGTCAGCGTTGCCGGTGTGCAGATCAACCGCTTTTGCGCCTCGGGCCTGGAAGCGGTCAACCTCGGCGCGATGAAAGTACGCTCGGGTTTCGAAGATCTGGTGGTGGTCGGCGGTGTCGAGTCGATGTCGCGGGTGCCGATGGGCAGCGACGGCGGCGCCTGGGCGCTCGATCCGCAGACTAATCTGCACAGTCATTTCACTCCGCAAGGCGTCGGTGCCGACCTGATCGCTACGCTTGAGGGTTTCAGTCGTCACGACGTCGATGCCTACGCGCTGCACTCGCAGCAGAAAGCCGCACGGGCGCGGGCTGACGGTTCGTTCAACAAGTCGTTGGTGTCGGTGCAGGATCAGAACGGCATCATCCTGCTCGACCACGATGAGTTCATCCGCGCTGAATCGACCCTTGAAGGCTTGGGCAAGCTCAAGCCGAGTTTTGAAATGATCGGCCAGATGGGTTTCGACGCCACGGCGTTGCGGGTCTACAGCCATGTCGAACGAATCAATCATGTACATACACCGGGCAACAGCTCCGGGATCGTCGACGGTGCTGCACTGATGCTGATCGGCTCCGAAGCCAAAGGCCGGGCGCTGGGGTTGCAACCCCGGGCGCGCATTGTCGCCACGGCGGTCACCAGCACTGATCCGACCATCATGCTCACCGGCCCGGCACCGGCGACGCGCAAGGCACTGGCCAAGGCCGGGTTGCGCGTTGAAGACATCGACCTGTTCGAGGTCAACGAGGCGTTTGCCTCGGTGGTGCTGAAGTTCATCAAGGACATGGCCGTCGACCCGGACAAGGTCAACGTCAACGGCGGCTCGATCGCCATGGGTCATCCGCTGGGCGCCACCGGTTGCGCGATCCTCGGAACGCTGCTCGATGAACTGGAAGCGCGGCGCCTGCGCTATGGCCTGGCGACGCTGTGCGTCGGCGGCGGCATGGGCATTGCCACCATCATCGAACGCCTCTGAGCCCCGAATTCAAGGAACCTTGTTATGAGCGAAGCCATCCGTTACGAAAAAGGCCAGGACGCCATCGTCGTGCTGACCATCGACATGCCGGGCCAGAGCGCCAATACCATGAACGCCGTGTACCGTGAGGCCATGGCTGCCTGCGTTGCACGCTTGGTGACTGAAAAAGACCAGATTGCCGGGGTCATCATAACCTCGGCGAAGAAAACCTTCTTTGCCGGCGGTGACCTCAACGAACTGATCAAGGTCGGCAAGCCTGAAGCCAAAGCCTTCTATGACATGGTGCTGACCCTCAAAGCGCAGTTGCGCACCCTGGAAACCCTCGGCAAACCGGTGGTTGCGGCGATCAACGGTGCGGCGCTGGGCGGTGGTTGGGAAATCTGCCTTGCCTGTCATCACCGCGTGGCTTTGGAGGATGCATCGGTGCAACTCGGTCTGCCGGAAGTAACCCTCGGCCTGTTGCCGGGCGGCGGCGGGGTAGTGCGCATGGTGCGCATGCTCGGCATCGAGAAAGCGCTGCCTTATTTGCTTGAAGGCAAGAAGGTGCGGCCGCAACAGGCATTGCAGGCGGGGCTGATCGATGAACTCGCAGCGGATCGCGATGAGTTGCAGGCCAAAGCACGAGCCTGGATCGTGGCCAACCCGACAGCGGTGCAGCGATGGGACGTGAAGGGTTATCAGATTCCGGGCGGCACGCCGTCGAACCCGAAAGTCGCGCAGATGCTGGCAATTGCACCGTCGATTTTGCGCAGCAAGACTCAAGGGACGATGCCGGCGCCGGAAAAGATCCTCTGCGCGGCGGTGGAGGGCGCTCAAGTCGATTTTGATACCGCGCACTTGATCGAAACCCGTTACTTCACCGAACTGACCACCGGGCAGATTTCGAAAAACCTGATCGGCACGTTCTGGTTTCAACTCAATGAGATCAACGCCGGTGGTTCGCGGCCGCAGGGCTTTGCGCCTTACAAGACGCAGAAGCTCGGCGTGCTTGGCGCAGGAATGATGGGCGCGGGTATTGCGTTTGTCAGTGCTTCGGCGGGTATTGAAGTGGTGCTCAAGGACGTCAATCTGGCTGCTGCCGAAAAAGGTAAAGCACACTCTGCCGCGTTGCTGGACAAGAAAGTCTCTCGCGGACAGATGGATGCTTCAAAGCGTGATGAGGTGTTGGCGCGGATCAAGCCGTCCGAAAATGATGCCGACCTCGCGGGTTGCGATCTGATCATCGAAGCGGTGTTCGAAGACCGCGACCTCAAGGCCAGGGTCTCTGCTGCAGCCCAGCGAGTTGTTGGCGCCGAAGCGGTCATCGCCTCCAACACGTCGACGTTGCCGATCACCGGTCTGGCGGCTGCCGTACCGGATCAAAGCAAATTCATCGGCCTGCACTTCTTCAGTCCGGTGGAAAAAATGCCGCTGGTGGAAATCATCAAGGGCGCGCAGACCAGCGATGAAACCCTCGCGCGCGGTTTCGATTTCGTTGTGCAAATCAAGAAAACCCCGATCGTCGTCAACGACAGTCGCGGCTTCTTCACTTCGCGGGTGTTCGGCACCTTCACCAACGAAGGTATTGCCATGGTCGGCGAGGGCGTGAGTGCGCCGATGATCGAGACCGAAGCGCGCAAAGCCGGGATGCCGGTCGGACCTCTGGCGATCTCTGACGAAGTTTCCCTCAGCCTGATGAGCCATATCCGTCAGCAAACAGCCAAGGACCTACAGGCAGAAGGGAAACCGCTGATTGAGCACCCGGCCTTTGCCGTGATTGACTTGCTGCTCAACGAATACAAGCGTCCGGGCAAAGCGGCGGGTGGCGGTTTTTACGATTACCCAAGCGGTGCACAGAAACATTTGTGGCCCGAACTGAAGACGCGATTCGAGAAAACCGACGGGCAGATTTCGCCCAAGGATGTGCGTGATCGGCTGCTATTTGTACAAGCCATTGAAACCGTGCGCTGTGTGGAAGAGGGCGTGCTGACCTCGACAGCGGATGCCAACGTCGGCTCGATTTTCGGTATCGGGTTTGCGCCGTGGACCGGCGGTGCGTTGCAGTTCATCAACCAATACGGGGTGAAAGATTTCGTCGCTCGCGCGCAGTATCTGGCTGAGCAATATGGCGAGCGTTTTGCGCCGCCCGCGCTGCTGCTGGATAAAGCAGCGAAAGGTGAAATGTTCTAACGGCAACGAGCATTCCAGGACTTGCCTTGCCAAGGTGTTTCAGGGCAGGCTCTGGGGTGTTCATTATTCCCATCACGTGTCAGGTATTTTTTATGTCGCTACGCATCTGCATTCTGGAAACCGACATCCTGCGTCCGGAACTGGTCGATCAATATCAGGGTTACGGGCAGATGTTTCAGCGCCTGTTCTCGCAGCAACCGATTGCCGCCGAGTTCACCGTCTACAACGTGATGCAGGGCCAATACCCGAGCGACGACCAGACGTTCGACGCGTATCTGGTCACCGGCAGCAAGGCCGATTCGTTCGGCACTGATCCGTGGATTCAGACCCTCAAGCAATACCTGCTGACGCGTTACGAGCGCGGCGACAAACTGCTCGGCGTGTGCTTCGGCCATCAACTGCTGGCGCTGCTGCTCGGCGGCAAGAGTGAGCGCGCCACGCAAGGTTGGGGTGTCGGCACCCATAACTACAAACTCGCGGCCAAGGCGCCGTGGATGAGCCCGGTGCGTGAGGAACTGACACTGCTGATCAGCCACCAGGATCAGGTCACAGCGCTGCCGGAAAACGCCACGGTGATTGCTTCCAGCGATTTTTGCCCGTTTGCGGCTTACCACATCAACGATCAGGTGTTGTGCTTCCAGGGCCACCCGGAATTCATCCACGATTACTCGCGTGCGCTGCTGGATCTGCGTCAGGAAGCGTTGGGTTCGCAGATCTACAGCAAAGGCGTAGCCAGTCTGGAGCAGGAACACCATGGCGCTACGGTTGCGGAATGGATGATGCGGTTTGTCGCGCACAAGCCAGAAACTGTCTAAGGCCAAAAGCTTCGCGAGCAGGCTCGCTCCCACATCAGATTTTCGGTGCGCCACCGATCAATGCGGGAGCGAGCCTGCTCGCGAATGTTCCAGACAACTCGGTCCGCTCTACAACCACCCGGACTTCTTGAAGCTCGCCCACAAACTCACGCATCCCACCGTAATAAACCCCAGCACACCGAAGTAGCCATAGTGCCAACTCAGTTCCGGCATGTTCTGGAAGTTCATCCCGTAAATCCCCGCCACTGCCGTCGGAAACGCCAGAATCGCCGCCCAGGCAGCAAACTTGCGCTGCACCACGCTTTGCCTTGAAGCCTCGAGCAACACACCGATCTCGATGGTCTGGCTAGCGATATCGGCCAGTGTGCTCAGGTCTTCCATCTGCCGGGTTACGTGGATCTGCACATCGCGGAAGTACGGGCGCATGTTCTTGTCGATAAACGGGAAGCTCAGCTTCTGCAGTTCCTCGCCAATTTCCACCATCGGCGCCGCGTACCGGCGCAGGCGCACGACATCGCGGCGCAAGCCATGCAGCTTCTGGATGTCACGCTCGTTCAACGCGCTACACAACACGTTGCGTTCCAGTTCATCGATTTCGGCATGAATGGCTTCGCCCACCGGTTGGTAGTTCTCGATGACGAAATCGAGCAGCGCATACAGTACGAAATCTTCCCCGTGTTCCAGCAAGAGCGGGCGTGCCTCACAACGTTGGCGGACATGGGCGTAGGACGCCGAGTGACCGTTACGTGCCGTGATGATGTAGCCCTTGCCGGCAAAGATGTGCGTTTCGATGAACTGCAGAACGCCGTGTTCGCGGATGGGCGAGTAGGTGACGATAAACAAAGCGTCGCCAAAGGTTTCCAGCTTCGGCCGACTGTGTTTTTCCAGGGCGTCTTCAATGGCCAGTTCGTGCAGGTTGAACTGACGTTGCAGATTGGACAGCTCCTGAGCGTCCGGCTCTTCCAGACCGATCCAGACAAAGTGACCGGTTTTCGCGGCCCAGGCGGCGCCTTCGTCGAGGGTAATATTGGTGACTTTCTTGCCTGCGCTGTATACCGCAGCAGCAACAACTCGACCCATGGTGGTGATTCACTTCTTCTTGGCAGGTGGCAGGGAATACAAGGCTTCAGCTTAGCCGTGTCGCTGCTTGAGAGTCAGTGAAATCTGTACAGTTCACCGGGCAAAAGAAAACCCGCACAGGGCGGGTTGTCTTCTTAGGCGGCTTGCAGTTGCCGGTCCATCGATTCAATGCACTCGCGCATCTGCTCGCGGCACTGATGGATGAGCATGGGCATGTCGTCCATGGTCAATCCGACTGTAGGAATCGCCGGCAGCGAGCGTATGAGGATTTTCCCGCTGCGCCAGCGATTCAGGCGCATGTGCTTGATGTAGCTGCTGACGCAAACCGGAACGATCGGCACACCGGCGGCAATCGCCATCTGGAACGCGCCTTTTTTGAAGGGCAGCAATTCTTCGCCGAGATTGCGCGTGCCTTCCGGGAACACCCAGATCGAGGTGTCTTCGTTCTGCAAGGTATTGGTAGTGGTGAGCATCGACTGGCGCGCCTTGTGCGCATTGCCACGGTCGATCAACACATTGCCGGCCAACCAGAACAATTGCCCGAACAACGGAACCCACTTGAGGCTCTTCTTGCCAATGCACACGGTTCGACGCGGCACTACGTTGCCGAACACGAACAAGTCATAGTTGGACTGATGGTTGGCGATGATCACGCAGCTGTCAGGTTTGTTCATCAATCCACTGACATCGGACTTCACCCGTAAACGCAAAATACACATTGCCGGCAGCGCGTAGAGGCGGGCGCACAGTCGGCTGTTGTCCGGATTGAACGGGCGGCAGATCCCGAGAATCACTCCGAGCACGCCGGCCAGAATAAAGTGCAGGCCCATCAATAACATACGAAACACGAACAGCATTTTCAGGCCCCACCGGGACAAAAGGTGGCGCAGTGTACGGATGTGCACTGTTTTCGGCAATTGCCACTATAGAGTCCGGAGATAGCCGATGTTTAAGCGCATGTTTCCGAATGGAGGGTCAGACCTGTCCTAGAGCGGCCGCAGACTTTTAAACCAGGCGTGCAAGAAAAAGCCCGACACGACGGTCGGGCTTTTCTTGAAGAGATAAACGGGTGGTTAACCCAGGTGTTCCTGATCCTGGATGATCGCGTTATCCAGGGTTTCCAGCAGCGCCTTGCGTACTTTCAACTTGGTATTCTTGTGCGCGAGCATGTTGATCTTCTTCAACTGACGCGCAGCGGCGAGGGCGGCAGCTTGCAGCTCCTCGGCGGCAACCACCTTGTCGAGGAAACCGGCATCTACAGCGCTTTGCGGATCGAACATCTCGCCGTTGATCACCGAGCGGTGGAACGCCGAGCGACGCAGACGATCACGCGCCAGTTCGATACCGGCGTGGTGCATGGTCATACCGATCTGCACTTCGTTCAGACCGATGCTGAACGGTCCGTCGACACCGATACGGTAATCGGCAGACAACAGAATGAAAGCGCCCTTTGCCACGGCATGACCCGGGCAAGCGACGATCACCGGAAACGGGTGGGAGAGCAGGCGACGCGCCAACGTCGACCCCGCAGTTACCAGTGCCACCGCCTCTTTAGGGCCGGCAGTCATCACTTTCAGGTCATAGCCGCCGGACAGAATCCCCGGCTGACCGGTAATGATCACGATGGCACGATCAGTTACCGCCTGATCCAGCGCCGCGTTGAATGCCGCAATCACGTCCGGAGAAATGGCATTGACCTTGCCGTTGCTCAAAGTCAGGGTCGCGATACCGTCTTCGAGGTGGTAGGAAATCAACTCACTCATGACGCTATTCCTTGTAAGAAAGATGGGCAGACGTTACCCACCGCCGCAGGCCAGGTAAAGCGCCGTGACTGACCCGCCAGTCACCGTTTCCCGGCCCGTCCAGCGTGGCGAGGCGTTCTGCTTCTATATAGAAGGGCCGCGCCCACCGAAGATTGGCCGGTTTGCCATGGGCTGCCAGCGGGCAAAACGACTTTTTCTCTTAACCGCATGAAAATTCTGAAAAAAAGTTTGCCATCGCAAAAGCTTTCGACTACATTAGCGCGCCTCGACAGACAGAACATGTTTGAAGAGATACGGTGAAGTGTCCGAGTGGCTTAAGGAGCACGCCTGGAAAGTGTGTATACAGGAAACTGTATCGAGAGTTCGAATCTCTCCTTCACCGCCACATTCAGTACACAAAACCCCTGATTTCGAAAGAAGTCAGGGGTTTTGTGGTTTCTGGCGTCTGGATTTTATTGGCAGCGGCGTGAAGTCCGCTTTGAGCCATTACAATCGCGAATTTATTCCTCCGTATAGGGACGACATCCATGATCATTTCCACCACTCATACCATTGAAGGTCGGCAAATCACGGCATACCTGGACATTGTCAGTGCCGAGTCGGTGCAGGGCGTCAATGTGATTCGTGACATGTTCGCCGGTATGCGCGATTTTTTCGGCGGACGTTCGCAGACGCTAGAGCGGGCTTTGAAGGAGGCGCGTGTTCAGGCCACCGAAGAAATCAGGGAGAGGGCGCGTGCTTTGCAGGCGGATGCAGTGGTCGGGGTGGACTTCGAGATCAGCATGCCTGGCGGGAAGGGCGGGATGGTTGTGGTGTTTGCGACGGGGACGGCGGTGAAATTGCGCTGAATGTCGATCGCTGGTCATGTGAGCCCGTCCAGATAATGGATGGGCTCTTTTTCTACGCCATCAGCCCTGTGGCTTGAGGATTACGGTGCCTCTCGAGTCGTAGGTCAGTGGTGTGTCGATGGCGACAAGAGTAGGCGTGTCCGAAGGTTGGCTCGGTTGCGCTGGCTCGCTTGGATGGTAAATGACACCAGGCTGCAGAATCGGCTTGTCCGGATACTTGATGGTGATTTCACCGGAAGCGATCTTGTCCTTGAGCAGTTCACCCCCGGCTTTGCCGGCAGCGATTTGTTCGTCCGTGAGCTTTACGACGGGTAGATTCGGGAATCCGTTGATTTGCATGTTCTCTCCTTGAGATTCATTTGTATGAAAAAGGGCAACGGCCTGTCGGCAGAATTCTTTAGCAAAGCAAGACCAGCGGTTCGTGGTCGAGTTTAATTTTTTTGAGGCCACTCGTCGGGCGCCAGCTAATCTGAATCACAAGTCCAAGAGTGACCAACTAGTCTCAAAAGCATTGGAGGTCGATATTTTTCAGGCAAAACGGGTTTTGCCGGTGTCGATCTGTTGCGAAGGGGCGAAGATATGACTGATCCGTATATCGAAGACGATGGCGCTGAATTTTCCTTCAACAACTGCGTACGGTGCGGCCAGACTGAGTATCAGTCTGGATTTGGCGAAGATCCAGTGCAGATCGGCAAGATCAAATCCACGGCACCCAAGGGACCGAAGGCGAAATTTCTCCCCAAGGTCACCACGCGAGCCAGAAAATAATCTTTGTCTGAATAACCCCGTCATCGATCGGGGTTTTTTATGACTGTGCGTTTGAAGAAATTTCTTACATTCGATGGCGGCAAAAATCAATTTGCTTTCACAAACTTTTCACGTCTGCCGCAGTAGGGTGAAGCCATCCGTTAGAAAGCAAGTCTCCAGCCCGTCTCCCCAGCGGGCTTTTTTTTGCCTGTCATAAAACCTTTTGCGGAATCGCTGTCCAATCGGCGCCATGTGCGCGAAGCCTCTGATTTCGTCTGGACTTTTGCGCGGCGACGGCATTAAATCCCGGCCCTTTTTGTCATCCCTATTTTGAGGTTTACGTCATGCGTTTAACACTGCCCGCTCTGGTTCTGGGGCTTCTGGTTGCTCAAGGTGCAATGGCTGCCGGTGATGGCACTGCGGCGCTGGGCGGTGGTTTGGGTGGCGCGCTGGGTAATGTCGTCGGCCAGAAAATGGGCGGCAGCACTGGCGCGGCCATTGGTGCTGGCGTAGCAGGCGCGGCGGGCAGCGCAGTGGCGGCGCGCAAGGGTAGCCGCACCAAAGCGGCGATTGGCGGCGGTGTCGGTGCAGCCGGTGGTTCGGTGATCGGCAACAGCCTGGGCGGCAAGACCGGCGCGACCATTGGTGCAGGCTTGGGTGGCGCGGCTGGCGGCGCAGTGGGCAGCAACTTGTCCAAAGGACACAAGCGTCACTGAGACTGATCGTTTATCAGAAAAAGCCCGGCTCGATGTCGGGCTTTTTCATGGCTGAACGTTTTCCCCGTTTGCGTCTCCAATCTCACATAGGCCCATGTCTGGGCGGACTGTCCCGCTTCGGGAACTGTGAGGTTCATATGCGCTTGTCATTATCTGCACTGTTTTTCGGTTTGCTGGTAGCACAAGGGGCGATGGCCGCTGGTGATGGCACCGCCGCTGTGGGTGGCGGCCTGGGCGGCGCGCTCGGCAATGTGGTCGGTGGACAACTCGGTGGCAGTACTGGCGCAGCGGTAGGTGCAGGCGTTGGCGGCGCGGCCGGCAGTGCCGTCGGGGCGAACAAACGCAATCGAACCGAAGCCGCCATTGGCGGTGGTCTCGGCGCGGCGGGCGGCTCGGTCGTCGGCAACAGCCTCGGCGGCTCGACCGGTTCGACCATTGGCGCTGGGTTGGGCGGCGCGGCCGGTGGTGCGGTCGGCAATAACCTCGGTGATGATGGCGGATCTCATTCGGGTGGTGGCCACAAGCACAAGAACAAGAACAAACATAAAAACCGCCATCATTGATGGATGGTTAAACGGAAACCCGGCATTTTGCCGGGTTTTTTGTATTTGCTCGTCAGACTTCGGAACGATTGGCTGTGGGGCTTTTCGAACGTCATACACGCCACGAGATGATGAGGTTTGCCATGACTCCCGAAACTGAGGGCAAGGAAGAGAAAGGTTCGAGTGGATTGCCGTTTATCAATGATCCGGGGAATGAGGATCCGGGGTCGCTGATGGATGATGCGACGGTGCCGCTGAATGATTCGGATGAGGCGGATATGGAGTATGAAGAGGATGAGGATGAGCAATAAGCTGTCTTGAGAGTCGAGCATGGCAGCGCACTGAATTTAAATATCCGGGGCCTATACTTCAGGCCCCTTGATTCTGATTGGTTTGCTTGCGAAAGTTAACGTTGGTAAAAATGTTGGAGCGGAAGAGGTCGCCGTTAATTTTTTGTTATTTCGCAGTTAAAGCATGGTTGACGCGTATATAAAGGTTGTCTGATGGCGACATTTTTTCTATTCGGCCTGATGAGATGTATTCTTTAAACTCCTCTTCAACTATTTTTTTATCGCAGTATTTTTTGTATTTAGATGGCCTGTCGCTAGCGTAAATGTAGAGGCGCCACACATCAAAGCCGTCGATTCTGTTGTCCGATCCATAGTCGAAGTCCACTGATTCTGATGGGAAATGAATGGCGCACCCTACGCCGTGCAGTTCATATTGAATTCCATTAGTTATTTCACCGCAACGTTCGATTTGCTTGCTCCGCCAAAGTCTTAAAATATTTCGAGTGCCGAATTTTTTTAGTAGTAACTCCGTGCCGTAGTCTACTTTTGAAAGAAAGTCATTTATTAGATCCTCAAGATTTTTATCGTCTGTGTTCATCTTCTTCTGTGATGCTCCAATCGGTCGTGTCCGACATTTTCAGCTGATTCAATTACTTCTTCGATGGTATTAAGTTCTCCTTTGTGTTCTCTGATGTTTGTGATCAATTTTATAGTTATAGGAGTAGCTGTTTGTTTTGCAGCCGCTGCACGGTGATGCCCATCTAGAATATAGAGGGTGCCCTGATGTTCCGCTACATCTATGGGATAGTTCATGTCGTACCCATCTGCTCGCATTGCATCCCTTATTTTTTCGACGTGTTTAGTTGATTTTTTCCCCATAATTGCGTGCGTTCGCTTCACTGAATGTGGGTCAACGCCATGAATCAAGCCCGGTAATTGTGGCTCACCCTCATCTACCTTAGCCCCAGCAACCCCACCCGGCACCTCACACCCAGGCTTATTCGGCGGCGGGCAGTTGGAGTTCAACCCCAACGGATCCACCCACCCCGTCGGATTCGGCACGTACTGGTACTGATTCAGCCCACCGGCCAACTTGATCGGATCCGGCGTCAGATACCGCCCCAGCCTCGGGTCGTAGTACCGGTGCCGGTTGTAATGCAGCCCACTTTCCGCATCGAAGTACTGTCCCTGAAAGCGCAGCGGCTGGTTCAGGTAGTCCTCGCCAGCCAGGGTCAGTGCGGCGATTTTGCCGTAGGCGTCGTATTGCGCGGACCAGACGATGTCGCCGCTGTAGTCGGTGAGTTCCTGCGGGGTGCCGAGGTGGTCGAGTTGGTAGTAGAACGGGCAGGCCTTTTTCGGGCCTTTGCCGTCGAGCAGGGCGAGCGGGCGGAAGGTGCCGGGTTCGTAGACGTAGCTGCGGTATTCGTTTTCGCTGCTTTCGGCGACGAGATGGTCGCCCTGCCAGAAGAACTCGGTGGTCTCGCCGCCGACGGTTTTACTGATGCGCCGGCCGAAGGCGTCGTAGCGGTAGCTGGCGGTTTGGCCGTCGGGGCGGGTCAGGCCGATCAGGCGGTGCTGGCTGTCGTAGCGGTATTCAGTGACGAGAGTCTGCGCGCGGCCGCGACGTTCGCGGATCAGGTTGCCGAAGGCGTCGTAGTCGTAGTGGCGGTCGCCCTGCATCAGCAGGCGGTTGCCCTTGATCTGGCTCGGGCCGGGGCGGTCCTGCATCAGCAGGTTGCCGGCCGGGTCGTGGGCGAAGGATTCCGGCAGTTCGTCACGTGAGTGGCGTACGCGGATGAGGCGGTCGAGGGCGTCGTAGCCGTAGGTGCGTTGGCCGTGGCGGCTGTCGGCGATGTGCGCGAGATTGCCGTTGGCGTTGTAGGCATAATCGCGGCGGAACAACGCATCGCGCTGATGGCCTACGGCGTGGGCGAGTAATCGTCCTTGATCGTCGTAGGTGTATTCGCTGAGCAGCAAACCCTGCTGGCGTTGCCGTTCGCGTCCGGACTGATAGACATGACGGGTCAGCGGCGTGCCGTTGAGGTCGATGTCGGTCAGCGCGCCACCCTTGGCGTGGCGGTAGTCGAGCACGCTGTCGTCCGGCAGGCGCATGCGCTTGAGCTGGCCGCAGGCATCGTAGCGGTAACGCAGGGAGCCCCAGCCTTGATGCTCGGTGATCAAACGGTCCTGACGGTCGTACTCGAAGGCCAGCGGGTGTTGCTGGCCGTCGTCGACCCCAATCAAACGGCCGAGGCGGTCGTATTGGTAGGTGACCTTGATGCCGTCGGGCAGGGTTTTGGCCAGAAGACGCCCGGCAGCATCGCGCTCATAAGCGGTAAGCAAACAAGAGCCGTCATCACCGAACTCGGTCTTCTCCAGCAGATGGCCGTTGAGGTCATAGGCGTACGCCGTGCGCCGACCATCAAAACCGCTTTCCTGGCGAATCAGCCCGGTCGGCGTGTAATCCAGCCGGTACTTTTCCCCGGACTCGTTTTCAATCTCGGTGAGCAGCAGTTGCGCATGGTCGTAGCGGTACTGCACCTGCGTGCCGTCGGGGTTGATCCGCCGCGAGACCAGGTGCAGGTCGTCGTCGTATTCGTAGCGGGTGATGCGCCCGAGTTCATCGCGCTCGGCAGTGACCTGACCGTAGGCGCCGTAGCTGTAGGCGCGGGTGCTGCCGGTAGGAAATGTCGTCTGGATCAGTCGGCCAACCGCATCCCAATGCTGACGGGTGACCGCACCGTGTTCGTCGGCGGTTGTGGTCCGTCGCCCCAGTGCGTCGTAGGAAAAACGCCGCACGCCGCCGTCGGGCAAGGTCTCTTCAATGAGTTGGCCGAGGGCATTCCAGACCAGCCGATGCCGGCTGCTGTCCGGGTAACGGATCGACAGCAACTGGCCACGAGTGTCGTAGTAGTAATGGGTAACCTGACCATCGGGATCGACCGCTTCGGTGACATCGCCCTCGGCATTGCGCCGGTAGATCCACACCGCGTCACCGCGAGAGCGTTTATGCAGGAAACCGTTGCGATACTCGTAGGACGTTGGCGCGTCAGCCGGCGGAATCAGCGCCACCAGCCGTCCGACCTCGTCGTAGCGGTATTCGGTGACCGCACCCAAGGCATCCTGTTCGGCGATCAACCGCCCCGAAGAGTCGTACGCCTTGAGCTGCTTGCCACCATCCGCTGAGACTTTACTCACCAGCCGCGCACGATCATCGTGGACGTAAGTCTCTTCGGTGCCATCGACGTAATGCACTGCGACACTGCCGTCGTCGTTCCAGACGTAACGCGTGTCCATCTGCGAAAACGACGCCCAGTGGCGCACGCAACGCGCAGCCTTGCCCGACCGTTCCCACTCCCAGAAGAAGCTCGCGCCGCCCGCCAGTTGTCGTTGCAGGATCACGTGAGCGTCGTCGTAGTCGTAACGCTCGCTGTCACCGACGGCGTTGCTGGCCTCGATCAGGTGTTGATAAGCGTCGTAGCGGTAACTGACCAGCGCCTGTTCAGTGCTCCAGGCACCGTCGCGAAACATCTGGTAATCCACACCGAGCAACTGCGCCCGGTCATAGCGCAACAACAGCGAACGCCCGGCGCCGTTGTCCAGTCGCTGCACCCGGTCAGAGCGATCGCGCTGCACCGTCAGACGGTTGCCATAGCTATCGCTGATCGCCGTCAGCCGTCCTGCGCGAAAGTGATAGAACCGCGCCGTTTCCCCGGCCAGCGCCAGGATCAGCTCTTCCGGTTCATCCCCCAGAAAGATCGCCGCCCGCGACAGGCTGTTGTGAATCGCCGGTCGTTCAACGCTCGGCACTGGAAAGCGGGTACGACGGTTTTCGTGATCGACCCAAACCACCTCATCAGCGAAAAACTCCAGCCGATGCGCCAGCGAATGACTCCAGCCAAACCCCAACCCGACATCGATTTCGGCGGCACTGCTGCGATACAACCGCGTGAACTCAAACGGCAACACGCCATCGAGCACCGCATCGCTCAGGGTCAGCAGTTCTTCACCGGTGACCATCGACACCGGGCAGCCGTTGGTGCAGGTGCGCGGCACGCAATCGGCGCTGTCGCCGTTGGGGTTTTTCGCCTGATCCGGCGAGTCGTCGTGAGGCTCATGCCGTTCCATTCGGCTCGAAGCGCCAGGCTTGTCCCGCACCACAGGCGCCGGATTCGGCACCGTCAACACCAGCGAATCGGCCTGACGAATGTTCAGCGGTATCGACGGTGTCGGTTTCAACTCAACGTCACGCGCGTGAAACATCAGTGGCTTCAACGCGCCCGCGTGTCTATTCAGCTCCGGCGCAGAAGTCAGTTCCGCCAACCGCAACGCGGATGCCGCCAACCACTCTCGAGCCCGGGGCGACTTGATCTTCGCCAGCACTTTGCTGCTCAAACGCAGTGGCACGCCGACGCCACCCGACAACGACGTCAGCAGAAGACCGATCAGCAGTTCGGCCCGAACCTCGGCCACCACTTCAGCCAGATACTGCGGCGGGAGCATCTTCAACCAACTGGTAAACGCGGCCAGATGAATGAACAGCAGCGGTTCGTCACTGAGGACCAGCAGACCGTTGGCAATGGCGTCGCTGGAGGCATTCAACAACGCCTCAAGCTCGGCCTCGCTGAGGTATTCCAGCAATTTTTCACTGTTGGCCTGCAAATCGGCGAGCAGGGCGAATACCTGGCGGATGTCATCCCAAACACCATTCAGTGCTTTCTCGAATCCACGCCAGTCGGCCTGTTGCAGCTGACCGTAACGCTCAAGAAATCCGGCGCTGGAAAACTCCGTCCACTGTGGTTGAAACCCTGCCCACTCAGCGCGCAGCCAGCCTTCCAGGCCTGCAACGACACCTTGATAAGAGGCATACAGAGCACGCACATGGTCGGTGGAAACATCGGGAAAGAAGGTGATGCGATAACGCTGGCCCCGATCGCAGTCGGTCACCTGCAGAATGCCGCTGGGGCCGATGGTGTAATGCAGCGCTTCGCCGAAAGTCAGCACGCCGCCGACATCGGCAAGCACCGGCTCGAGGGTCACCGGGGTATCGCCAATCGGCACAAACCGCGCGGCGTCGAACATGTGCACCAGCGTCAGCGCCCCGCTGGCCGGGCACATGACCACCGATGAACTGAGCGGCTGACGCGACTTGATCGGCGCGCTGAGGCGCACGTCGTTGCCGACAGTAAACACCTGCTCGACATCCAGCGCGGTCCCGGTCCAGAACTGCTCGGCCCAAGCGTCGTAGTGGTTCAGACACAGGTGAAACTCGCGGATCAGGTGTTCGAAGTCCGGCTCATCGGGATTCAAAGCAGCAACAACGAGCAGGCCGATGCTGTTGTTCAGGACCAGAAGCCGATCGGTTGGAAGCATTCGCAGTCTCTCGCGCACATCAAAAAGGTGCGGGGACTTTGCGGGGGATCAATCAGGAAAGAAGTCGGGCGAGTAGGCGTTATCTGTAGGATGTTTCGCTAAATATCTGCGAGTAGTTCATCGCCCAACAAACATTGCCCGTTGCTCAATGTCCGTCGCGCTCGTTATGCTGCTGAACCCTTTAATCAGATCCGCGTAGCGGCACCAACCGTGCCGCCCGGGATGTCTTTGTTAACGGATCCGATGATGAATGCACCGCTGAAGGCGTTCGGCCCGATCAAGGCCGTGATTTTCGATATGGACGGTTTGCTGCTGGACACCGAGGGCATTTACACCGAAGTCACCTCGCTGATTGCCCAGCGTTACGGGCGCACCTTCGACTGGAGCATCAAGCAGAACATCATTGGTCGCGGGGCCAACGATCTGGCCAATTACGTGGTGCAGGCACTGGATCTACCGATCACCGCCGAAGAATTTCTGGTGATTCGCGAGCCGCTGATGCGCGAGCGTTTTCCCACCGCACAAGCGATGCCGGGTGCCGAAGAGTTGATCCGCCATCTCAAGGCGCACAACATCCCGATTGCCGTGGGGACCAGTTCCTCGCGTCAGTCGTTCGGCCAGAAAACCACGCTGCACCGCGACTGGTTCGCGCTGTTCGATTTCATTGTCACGGCAGACGATCCGGAAGTTGGCGCGGCCAAACCGGCGCCGGATATCTTTCTGACCGCTGCCCGACGCCTGGGCGTGGCACCTGAGGATTGCCTGGTGTTCGAGGATTCACCGTTCGGTGTGACCGCCGCGAAAGCCGCCGGCATGACCGCGATCGCCATCCCCGATGCCGCCATGGCCGATGAAAAATACGCACACGCTGACGGGATTCTTCGTAGCCTGAAAGCGTTCACGCCAAGTGCCTGTGGCTTGCCGGCGCTGGAATGGGCGTAAACATCTGACAAAAAAACGCCGCCCCTGTGTAAACAGAGGGGCGGCGTTTTTCGTTCAGTCGACTCAGATAAATCAGGCGCCGAAACCACCGTCGATGGTCAGGCTGGCACCGGTGATGTAACCGGCTTCCGGGCCTGCCAGATAGGCAACGAAACTGGCGATTTCTTCGGCTTTGCCGTAACGACCGACCGCCATCAGCGGGATCAGGCTTTCGGCGAAATCACCGTGCGCCGGGTTCATGTCGGTATCGACCGGGCCGGGTTGCACGTTGTTGACGGTGATGCCACGAGGACCGAGGTCGCGGGCCAGACCTTTGGTCAAACCGACCAGCGCCGATTTGCTCATCGCATACACACCGCCGCCGGCGAAGGGCATGCGGTCGGCGTTGGTGCTGCCGATGTTGATGATGCGTGCGCCTTCGCCCATGTGTTTGGCGGCTTCCTGGGAAGCGATGAAAACGCTGCGAATGTTGATTGCCACGGTCTGGTCGAAATCTTCGAGTTTGAAGTCTTCCAGCGGTGCAACAGCCAGCACGCCAGCGTTGTTGACCAGAATGTCGAGGCGGCCAAAGGCTTCGACCGTGGCGCTGACGGCGTGGCGGATGGCGGCGGCATCGGCGCTGTCGGCCTTGATCGCCAGGGCTTTGCCGCCGTTGCTGGTGATGCTGTTCTGCAACTCTTCGGCTTTCGCCGCGGAGCTGACGTAAGTGAAGGCTACTGCAGCGCCTTCAGCGGCCAGACGTTTGACGATGGCTGCGCCGATACCACGGGAACCGCCTTGAATCAGAGCGACTTTGCCGCCGAGGTGTTGAGTGGTCATGTTCGATCTCCAGAGTGTTCAAGGCGGGAGTGCCTTGGTGTTGGTGGCGAGTATCGGCGTAGTATCGACAACTGTGTAGACCATGATTGCTATAGTCTGTGTAAACCAGAAGTTTATAGTGGCGATCATGGAAACCTTCAGCAGCATTGAATGCTTCGTGCGCAGTGCCGAAGTCGGCAGCTTTGCCGAGGCCGCACGACGCTTGAGTCTGACCCCGGCAGCCGTCGGCAAGAGCGTGGCCAAACTCGAGGTTCGGCTCGGCGTGCGGCTGTTCCAGCGTAGTACACGCAGCCTGACACTGACCGAGGCCGGACAACTGTTTCTGGATCAAGTCAGCGGTAGCCTGACCACCATTCAAAATGCCGTGGCCAATCTCTCCAGCGTCGAAGGGCTGCCGGCGGGAACGCTGAAAGTCAGCATGGGCGCCGCGTTTGGCTGTCTGCATATCGTGCCGATGCTGGGTGAGTTTCTGCAGCGCTACCCCGCGATCAATCCGGACTGGCATTTCGATAATCGACAGGTCGATCTGATCGCCCAGGGCTTTGATGCGGCCATCGGTGGCGGTTTCGAACTGCCGCAAGGCGTGATCGCGCGCAAGCTGAGTCCGGCGCACCGGATATTGGTCGCGTCTACCGACTATTTACAGGCCCATCCGCTGATTATCGAGCCGGATGACCTTAATCATCACGACGGCATTCTGATCCGCTCGCCGCAGACCGGACGCGTGCGTTCCTGGCAATTGACCGGACGCAATCCACAGAACTGTCAGCCGTTGATGCTCAAGGCGCGGATGACCATGAGTGATTCCGAGGCCGCTTGCAGGACAGCAGCGCAAGGCTTGGGAATTGCGCTGGTGAGTATGCCGTTTGCGGTGGGGTACTTGGAGGCGGGGACGTTGCAGCGGGTGTTGCCGGACTGGTTTGTCGATGATGGCAACATCTCGATCTATTACGCCGAACATAAGTTGTTGCCGGGCAAGACGCGGGCGTTTGTCGATTATGTGATTGAGCAGTTTGCGGAGCAGGGGTTGGCGCGGCGGTTCAGTGCTATCTGAGCAAGGTATCAGACCGAGGTGTGGCCTTCGCGAGCAGGCTCGCTCCCACATTTGGAGTGCACTTCCCCTGTGGGAGCGAGCCTGCTCGCGAATGGGTCGACTCGGTTTTCGCTGATGACCTCAGCGGGCAAACCGCCCCGGCCAGCCAATGATGTTCTTCGGCCGTGGCGTTGCATAAGTCCGCACTTTCGACGTCGACAAGCGCAAGCGCACCAGCGATTCCGCAATCGTCACCGCTGCTGTCACCCCGTCCACCACCGGCACGCCAGTGCGTCGACGAATCTGTTCATCCAGCCCGGCCATGCCACCGCAACCCAGGCAAATCACCTCGGCTTTGTCCTGCGTCACCGCCAGTTCAGCCTGATGCACGATCGCTTCCAGGGCGCGTTGTGGTTCGTGCTCCAACTCTAGAACGGCCAGACCACTGGCCCGAACAGAAGCACACCGATTCCACAGACCGGACAATTTCAGCCGATCCTCAATTAACGGCACGGTGCGATCCAGCGTGGTCACCACCGAATAGGCATGGCCGAGAAACATCGCCGTACTCGCCGCCGCATCAGTGATATCCACCACCGGCACATTGAGCAATTCCTGCAGGCCTTCGCGGCCGTGCTCGCCGTAACCGGCCTGAATCACCGCATCGAACGGCTGATCGTAAGACATCACCCGATCCATTACCGCGATGGCCGCCAGATAGCTTTCGAAGTTGCCTTCAATCGAGTCGGCACCGAAGTACGGTGTCAAACCGACGATTTCGGTACCGGGTGACGCAACAGCCTGCGCCGAGCGGGCGATGGCTTCGGTGATGGATTCGGTGGTGTTGACGTTGGCCACGAGAATACGCATGGGGAAATCCTTATAGCGGGCAGTTCTGCGGCCCGAAGTCCGGGCCGCGAGGGAGTTAATGGCAGACGTTGTCGACAGCGATCGATTCGCCGCTGATGTCGGCGTAGTGCGGTTGGCGTTTGGCGATGATCAGATAGAGCATTCCGGCGATCCCGGCGCCGATCAGCCAGGAGAACGGCGAGACACTGTGGAAACCCGGGACCAGCGCCAGGACGATGGCAATCAACGCCGCAGGAATAAACGCCGCCACCGCGCGGAAATTGACGCCTCGGCTGTAGTAATAGGCGCCGTTGGGATCTTCGCTGTAGAGCTGCGGCACGTTGATCCGGCCTTTGCGGATCAACCAGTAGTCGACCATGATCACGCCGTACAACGGGCCGAGCAGGGCGCCGAGGCCAGACAGGAAGTACACGATCACCAACGGGCTGTTGTAGAGATTCCACGGCAGGATCAACACGGCGATGGTGGCGCTGATCAGCCCGGCGCGGCGGAAGGTCAGGTACTTCGGCGCCAGGTTGCTGAGCACGAAGGCCGGGGCGACGAAGTTGGCCATGATGTTCACCGCCACGGTGACGATCAGGAACGCCAGGCAACCGAGTACCAGAAAGAAGGTGTTGGGAATCGAGGCAATGATCTCGGTCGGGCTCTCGATGATCCGGCCATTGATCTGAAATTGCGCACCGCACAGCAGGACGGTAATCGCAGCGAACACCAGAATATTCACCGGCAAACCCCAGAAGTTTCCTACCTTGATGGTCTTGCGGCACGGCGAAGAGCGGGCGAAGTCGCAGAAATTCAGAATCAGCGTGCCGTAGATCGCCAGCCACAACGCGCCGCCGGCAAAGATGTTGCGCCACATCTCGCCACCGGTCAGCGGTTCGCGGATCGACCAGGCGATGGTCGCGTCCGCCTGGAAGTACATCCACGCGGCGAGGGCGGCCACGGTCAACAGAATCACCGGCCCGGCAAACGCTTCATAACGGCGAACCATCTCCATGCCATAGGCCAGAATCGCCAGTTGCACGAACCAGATCGCCACGAAGCACACCCAACCCAGCGTCGACAGGCCAAGAATCGAGTCGTGGTCGTACTCGGCGAAGCCCGGATGCACGGCAGTCAGCAGTACGCGGAAAACCACTGACGCCAGATACGTCTGAATCCCGAACCAGGCAATGGCGATTACTGCCCGGATCAGTGCAGGAATTTGCGCGCCGTGGATGCCGAAACTGATCCGGCTGATCACCGGAAACGGCACGCCGGTTTTCTGCCCCATGTAACCGGACAGGTTCATGAAGAAGTACACCAGCGCCGCGCCGATCCCCAGCGACAGCAGAATCTGCCAGCCACCCAGACCCAGGGCGTAGAGGCCGATGGCGAACGAGTAGTTGGCGATGTTGTGCACGTCATTCGTCCACAGGGCGAAGATGCTGTATTTGCCCCAGCGCCGACCTTCGGCCTTGGTCGGCGCGAGATCATTGTTGTGCAGGCGCGGACTGAGTTGTAACGGCTCGCTCAGACCGTCATGAGGTAACGGTTGAGCGGGGACAGAGGCGGGCAGATTCAGCGCGATGTTGTTGGAGAGACTTGTACGCATTCCGGCAGGCTCCTGATGTTCAAGGCTGCGATGACTGTGCATAAGCCGTCAGGCTCGACAAATCTTCGTCGCAGCAGTGAAAGCATCACTGGTTACGGGGCATCTGCAGCCTGTACGGGATAGGGCGCTTCAGGCTTGCGGATCGAAAGTGGTTTTATGTTTTGCAGTTTTGTATACAAAACATGCATGCACCAAAGCCAGATTTGTGCCAGTTGCGGATCTATAGGCGGCCGTGTTCATTTCGAAAAATTATCGATGAGTGCTAAGTCTTTGAAATTGGCTGGTTAAAAATTGACCGTTCGAACAGGTATTTATTTTTGGCGGGGGATTTTGATGGCGGGCGGAGGCGAGGTGCTTTTGGCAGGGATGTAACTTTTCAGGGCGCTGAAAGTAAAAAGTGCACACATAAATGGCACCGATGGTGACATTCGTGTGTACACATTTATGGAGTCGCTACAAATCCATGTAGGAGTGAGCCTGCTCGCGATAGCGGTGTATCAGCCAAAAAATTCATCGACTGAGACACCGCTATCGCGAGCAGGCTCACTCCTACAGGGGGAAATCAGCGCGGCAGGGAGTTACGCTTTGCTAATGATATTCCCGGCATGCAACCCGCATTCTTTCTGCGTCGCCTCTTCCCACCACCAGCGGCCTTCGCGCTCGTGCTGGTTCGGCAGGACAGGGCGGGTGCACGGTTCGCAGCCGATGCTGATAAAGCCGCGCTCATGCAGGCTGTTGTACGGCAGCTCGAGCATGCGGATGTAACCCCAGATCTCTTCGCTGGTCATCTGCGCCAGCGGGTTGAACTTGTACAGGGTGCGCTCCGGGGTGGAGAACGCGGTATCGATTTCCATCACCGCCACGGCGCTACGAGTGCCCGGGCTCTGGTCGCGGCGCTGGCCGGTTGCCCAGGCGTTGACGGCGGACAGTTTGCGCCGCAAAGGTTCGATCTTGCGGATGCCGCAGCATTCGCCGTGGCCGTCCTTGTAGAAACTGAACAGGCCTTTTTCCTTCACGAACGGTTCCAGTTTCGTGTAGTCCGGCGACACCAGTTCGATGTCGATCTTATAGTGCTCGCGCACCTGATCGATGAAGCGGTAGGTCTCCGGGTGCAGACGGCCGGTGTCGAGGCTGAACACCTTGACGTTCTTGTTGAGCTTCCAGGCCATGTCCACCAGCACCACATCTTCGGCGCCGCTGAAAGATATCCACAAGTCATCGCCGAACTCGGCAAACGCGAGTTTGAGAATGTCTTGCGCGGATTTGTTGGCATAGGTCGTGGCGAGTTCCACGACGTCGAACGTTGCACTCATCAGGGCGGCTTCCTACAGGTCGGTGGCGCTGGGCGCTCTATATGGGGCTGATGGTAACAAAAAGCTGCACGGCTCGGGGGCCTGCCGTGCGTTGCGCGTCTGCCTGTGAGTCGCTAGAGTTCGGCATCGCTCGACTCAAATAATCAATACAAACGGGAGTGTCTTGTGGAAATTGCTTGCCTGGATCTTGAAGGGGTGTTGGTGCCGGAAATCTGGATCGCCTTCGCCGAAAAAACCGGAATCGAATCCCTCAAGGCCACCACCCGGGACATTCCCGATTACGACGTGCTGATGAAGCAACGTTTGCGCATCCTCGATGAGCACGGTTTGAAGCTGTCGGACATTCAGGAAGTGATCGCCACACTGAAGCCGCTGGACGGCGCGGTGGAGTTCGTCAACTGGCTGCGCGAACGCTTTCAGGTGGTGATTCTGTCGGATACGTTTTACGAGTTTTCACAGCCGCTGATGCGCCAGTTGGGCTTCCCGACCTTGCTTTGCCATCGCCTGATCACTGACGAAACCGGGCGGGTGACCAGCTATCAGTTGCGTCAGAAAGATCCCAAGCGCCAGTCGGTGCTGGCGTTCAAAAGCCTGTATTACCGGGTGATTGCAGCGGGGGATTCGTATAACGACACGACGATGCTGGGCGAGGCGGATGCGGGGATTCTGTTCCACGCGCCGGAGAATGTGATTCGCGAGTTCCCGCAGTTCCCCGCGGTGCACACCTTTGCCGAGTTGAAGCAGGAGTTCCTTAAGGCCTCAAACCGCGACCTCAGCCTGTAAACCCAACCACCTGACGATCATTCCCACGCTCTGCGTGGGAATGCCTCAACGGACGCTCCGCGTTCGGCTTTGGATGGGACGCGGAGCGTCCCGGGCTGCATTCCCACGCGGAGCGTGGGAACGATCATTACTCAGAGGTTTTGCAGGGTTTCGAGGAGGATTCTGACTTTGGTGATCGACTCCTGATACTCAGCCTGCCAATCCGAGTCAGCGACAATCCCGCCACCGCCCCAGCAACACACCTGCCCATCCTTGACCAACAGACTGCGAATCGCGATGGAGCTGTCCATCTCGCCGCGCACGTCCAGGTACAGCAACGAGCCGCAATACAACCCGCGCCGGGTCGGCTCCAGTTCATCGATGATCTGCATTGCACGAATCTTCGGCGCGCCGGTGATCGAGCCGCCGGGGAAACTGCCGGCAATCAAATCCAGTGCGTCGCGATCATCGGCCAGTTCACCGGTGACGCTACTGACCAGGTGATGCACGTTCGGATAGCTTTCCAGGCTGAACAACTCCGGCACCCGCACCGAACCGATGCGGCAAGTGCGGCCGAGGTCGTTGCGCAGCAGGTCGACGATCATCAGGTTTTCCGCACGATCCTTGGGGCTGGCCAGCAGTTCGGCGGCGTTCGCGGTATCTTCGGCTGGCGTCAGGCCACGCGGGCGAGTGCCTTTGATTGGCCGGGTTTCCACCTGACGCTGGCTGACTTTGACGAAGCGCTCCGGCGACAGGCTCAACACGGCGCCGCCGTCGGGCAGGCTCTGGAAACCGGAGAACGGCGTTGGGCAGGCCTTGCGCAATGCGCAGTAAGCCAGCCATGGGTCGCCCTGGCACGAAGCGCGGAAGCGTTGGGCGAAGTTGACCTGATAGCAGTCGCCGGCCTGGATGTAATGCTGAATGCGTTCGAAGGCTTGGCGGTAGTTGTCAGCCGAGAGATCGGCGGTCATTGGCTGGTTCAGTTTGAACGGCGCCATCAACTCGACAAGCGGCTGACTGAACAGCGCGATCAGCCGCTGTTTCTCGCTATCGATCACGGATGGATGAAACACCAGTTGGCTGCTGGCCGTCTGGTGATCGCTGATCAGTGCCCAGGCGTACAGGCCAAAACGTGCATCCGGTAATTGCAGATCATCGCGGGCCTGGCTCGGCAGGTTTTCCAGATGGCGGCCGAAGTCGTAGCTCAGATAGCCGATCAAACCGCCGGCGAAGGGCAGGTCGAAACCCGTTGGCAAATCAGCTTCGCCGAGGCGATTCAGATTGTCGCGCAGACGCTGCAGGAAGTGATCGCCGCTTTCGTCCGGCATTACCGCCAGTTGTTCCAGCGGCCAGGCGCTGAGCAGGTCATAACGGCCACGGTCGGCACTCGGTCGGCCGCTGTCGAGCAGCACGGCGCCAGGCGCGTTGCGGATGGCCGCGAAATAGTCGGCGGGATTGGCGCGGTAGGGCAGCGGGTGTACGGAGCAGGTCAACATGGGCGGGGCAGATCGGCCGTTGAGGCGGGGTGGGGATTGTAGTCCTCTCTCGGCTGTCAGATCAAAATCAAAAGCCTACCCCCTCACCCCAGCCCTCTCCCCCAAGGGGGGCGAAGGGGAAAGGGAGCAGATCGGGGGCTTTTCCAAACTTGGGTTCGGCTCGATATCTTGGGGGATGGAGCCGATCTGCATGCTTTTCAAGGCCAGGGTTCGGCTTGATATTTTGGGGGAAGGGAGCAGATCTCCATGCCTTTCAAGCCTGAGTTCGACTCAAGACGTTCAGGTCGGCGTACCTCCAACATCCACCTCGGTCAGTCCCCTCTCCCTTTGGGAGAGGGTTAGGGTGAGGGGCTCTTCAGCTTTTAGCCCTCGACAGCAGGAATATGCCCAAACATTTCCTGGGTAAACGCCACCCGCTCTTCAACCGATTCCGTCACCCCACGCGCCTTCAGCTCTTCCAGTCGCGCTTCCACCGCGTGCGTGCGCAATGTCAGCCCACAGTCATTGGCGATCTGGATATTCAGCCCCGGCCGCGCATTCAGCTCCAGAATCAGCGGACCTTTCTCCTGATCGAGCACCATGTCCACGCCGATATAGCCCAACCCGCACAGCTCATAACAGCCCGCGGCGAGTTTCATGAAACCGTCCCAGTAGGGCAGTTGCACGCCGTCCACCGCATTGGTGGTGTCCGGGTGTTTGGTGATGATGTTGTTCAGCCAGGTGCCGCGCAGGGTCAAACCGGTCGCCAGATCGACACCCACGCCAATCGCGCCCTGGTGCAGGTTGGCCTTGCCGCCCGACTGCCGGGTCGGCAGGCGCAGCATCGCCATCACCGGATAACCCATCAGCACTATGATGCGGATGTCCGGCACACCTTCGTAGCTGATGCTTTTGAAGATCTGATCCGGGGTCACGCGGTATTCGATCAGCGCCCGGTCACGATGGCCGCCCAGCGAATACAGGCCAGTGAGGATGCTCGAGATGTGATGCTCAAGCTCTTCGTGGGCGAGGATTTTGCCCGATACCGTGCGATAGCGACCTTCGAAACGGTCGGCGATGACAATGATGCCGTCACCGCCAGCGCCTTGGGCCGGTTTGATCACGAAGTCGCTGCGCCCGCCGATGATCTCGCCGAGCTTGTCGATTTCCTTCTCGGTGGAAATCACGCCATACAGCTCTGGCACGTGAATGCCGGCCGCGATGGCGCGCTCCTTGGTGATGATCTTGTCATCGACGATCGGGTACAGGCTGCGCTTGTTGTACTTGAGCACGTAGTCGGCGTTACGCCGATTGATGCCCATGATGCCCCGCGCCTCGAGGGCCTTCCAGGTCTTCCAGAAACCGAACATCAGGCGTCAGCCTTCTTCAGGAAAGCCTTGAAACGCACCAGTTCGGTCAGGCGGTAGCCGCGATAGCGACCCATCGCCAGCATGAAACCGACCAGAATCAGCAGGATCGCCGGGAAGGTGAACACGAAGTACACCAGCTCAGGCACGGTCATGATCAGGTGCGCCAGAGAAGCGGCGAACAGCGTGCCGATCGCGACTTTCATCGCATGGCTGGCGCCGCGCTCTTCCCAGGTGATCGACAGGCGTTCGATGGTCATGGTCAGAATCACCATCGGGAACAGCGCCACCGACAGACCACGTTCCAGCCCGAGCTTATGGCTGAACAGGCTGATCGCCGCGATCAACACCACGACAAAGGTCAGCACCACCGAGAGTCGCGGCAGCATTTGCAGCTTCAGGTGTTCCAGGTACGAACGTAGCGACAGACCCAGCGCGGTGATCACGGTAAACAGCAGAATGCCGAAGCCCAGCTGCGTTTCGCGGAAGGCGAGGGCGATCAGTACCGGGGTGAACGTGCCGAGGGTCTGCAGGCCGATCAGGTTGCGCAGGATCAGGATCACCAGCACACCGATCGGGATCATCACCATGATCATGAACGTCTGTTGGGTCTGCAGCGGCAGGCCGTACAGCGAGTATTCGAGGAAGTTGGCGTCGGTGTTTTCGTCGGTCAGCTTGGCCAGACGAATCGCGTTCATCTCGCTGTTATTCAGGCTGAAGGTCACGTTGGCCTTCTTGCCGCCATCGACGGTGATCAGGTTCTCATCGCCGGTCCACCACAGCAGACGGTCGGTCGGCAGGCCTTGTTCGCCGGTTTCCGGATTGAAGTACAGCCAGTCGTTGCCGTTGAAGCTGCGCAGCCACAGTTCAGGCGTTTGCGGCTGGTCGGCGACGAGGCGGATGGTGTGGACTTTTTCCACCGGCACGTGGGCGATGGACAACAGCAGTTCAACGATTTTGGCTTTGTGCGGCGTCGACGGATCGCCGGCCAGCAGCAGTTTCACGTTGTCGTCGTTAACGTTGTTGACGCGTTTGATCGCCTCGCCAATAAACGTTTCGACGTCGGCGGAATGCTGGCGGATCGGCGCGAGCAGGGCTTCGGCGGCGATTTTCTCCGGGCCTTCGATGACCATGCTGTCGCGGAAGGTCGGGCCTTTGATCTTGGATTTTTCCGCGGTGTAACGCTTGGTCAGCACCAGACGGTAATAAAGCGTCTGATTCCCTTTGGCCCGGCGCGCCGACCAGGTGACCTTGCGGTTGCCGTCGACGCGGTTCACGGCGACGCCGTAGTTATTGGAGATAAAACTCTCGTTGAGGCTGACGTAATCGCGGCTCAACGGCGGCACGAACATCTGGATCTTCACCGGATCCTTGGTGCTGGCGACGAATTCGACCTTGGCGTCGATGTTCCACAAGTCGTCGGTCGCATCTTCGGTCACCGGGATGCCGAGCACGAAAATCTGATAGGCCGTAACCGAAACGCCCAGGAGCACCAGAATGGTGATCAGGATTTTCAGGTGGAAGGTTAGAGAACGCATGGAAATTACTCGGCGGTATGAGCGGCGATGGTGCAGGCGGGTTTGCCGGCAGCGTATTTAAGACTGGGGTCGACCAGCGCGTCGAAGCGTTTCAGCGCCTCGGAGCCAATCAAAAGCGGGTATTGGAACGCACTTCGGTCGGTCAGGTTCACTTCGATGCTGCGCAGCGCTGATCCCATGCAGATATCCAGCTCGATCACCGGACGGGCGGTGTACTTCTTGCCTTCTTCCGGGTCGTAGTCGCCGGCGCGGCGCTTGATCTTGCTGACCCGCGCCAGCGGCCGTTCGATCGGGTGCGAATGCGCGGCGTCGATGGCCAGGTAGAAGCGCACCCAGGACTCACCGTTGCGTTTAAAGCGTTTGATGTCGCGGGCACTCAGCGAGGCGGTTTTCGCCCCGGTGTCGAGTTTGGCCGCGACTTCCAGATTGATGCCGTCAAGCGAAGCGTATTCGTTGAGGCCGTACACGGTTTTTTCCCCCGCGGCGGCGAGGCCGGGCAGGCAAAACAGGGCAAAGAATGTGGGGAAAGGCTTGAGTCTCATAAATCCTGGTGCGCAGCGTTCCGTTTTCGGTTCAGGTCCTTGGCAAAACTTGCGCAAGGCCCTTCGTGTGCCTATCAGCTTTTTATGACAAGCCGTACAAATGGCCAGCAAATGCGGGCGGCATTCTAGCACGGTGGGTTTATGGCGCCAGCGCCTGCACCGGTCTATAAAAGATCAAAAGATCGCAGCCTTCGGCAGCTCCTACATTGGATTTGCGTGCGCCCTGTAGGAGCTGCCGAAGGCTGCGATCTTTTAAGGTTATTAGACGATTGTCGACAATGTCTATTTATCCTTTGACTGATGCGGGCGAATTGGCTAGTTTTTGCCGCATTGGATTTAAAGGTGTCGACAATCATGCTGGATCAACTCGATCCCCCGGTCATCAGCGGCGACGATTCCGAGACGCTTTCGGAAAACGTCTTCCGACGCATTCAGGCGGCCATCGTCAAAGGCGAGATCGCCCCGGGCAGCAAGATCTCCGAGCCGGAGCTGGCGCGCACTTACGGCATCAGCCGTGGGCCATTGCGTGAGGCGATTCATCGCCTGGAAGGTCAGCGCCTGCTGGTGCGGGTACCGCACGTCGGCGCGCGGGTGGTGTCGCTCAGCCACGCCGAACTGCTCGAACTCTACGAAATCCGCGAATCCCTCGAAGGTATGGCCTGCCGTCTGGCGGCCGAACGCATGAGCGTCGAAGAAATCGACGAACTGCGCCGAGTGCTGGAAACCCATGAGCGCGACGCCGCGTTTCAGGCCGGCGTTGGCTATTACCAGCAGGAAGGCGATTTCGACTTCCACTACCGGATCATCCAAGGCAGCGGCAACCGCACGCTGACGCAGATGCTCTGCGGCGAGCTGTATCAACTGGTGCGCATGTACCGCATCCAGTTCTCCACCACGCCGAACCGCCCGCGCCAGGCCTTTGCCGAACACCACCGGATTCTCGATGCCATCGCCGACCGTGACGGCGAACTCGCGGAATTGTTGATGCGCCGTCACATCGGCGCCTCGAAACGCAACATCGCCCGTCATTACCAGGACGGCGCCCACAATAAGACAGCCACTGAACGAGGTGAGTCATGAGTTCCAAGCACAGCACTCCAGGCCAGCGTTTCCGCGATGCGGTCGCCAGCGAGCACCCATTGCAAGTGGTCGGCGCGATCAACGCCAACCACGCGCTGCTGGCCAAGCGCGCCGGTTTCAAGGCGATCTACCTGTCCGGTGGCGGGGTGGCCGCAGGTTCCCTCGGCGTTCCGGATCTGGGCATCACCGGTCTGGATGACGTGCTGACCGATGTTCGGCGGATCACTGACGTTTGCGATCTGCCGCTGCTGGTCGACGTCGACACCGGTTTTGGTTCGTCGGCGTTCAACGTCGCGCGCACGGTCAAGTCGATGATCAAGTTTGGCGCGGCGGCGATTCACATCGAGGATCAGGTCGGCGCCAAGCGCTGTGGCCACCGTCCGAACAAAGAAATCGTCAGTCAGCAGGAAATGGTCGATCGCATCAAAGCCGCCGTCGATGCCCGTACCGATGACAGCTTTGTAATCATGGCGCGTACCGATGCGCTGGCGGTGGAAGGTCTGGAGTCGGCTCTCGATCGCGCAGCGGCGTGCATCGAGGCCGGCGCCGACATGATCTTCCCGGAAGCCATCACTGAACTGGAGATGTACAAGCTGTTCGCCAACCGCGTGAAAGCGCCGATCCTGGCCAACATCACCGAGTTCGGTTCGACACCGCTGTACACCACCGAGCAACTGGCCGGCGCCGACGTGTCGCTGGTGCTGTATCCACTGTCGGCGTTCCGCGCGATGAACAAGGCTGCGGAAAACGTTTACACCGCGATCCGTCGCGACGGCACGCAGCAGAATGTCATCGACACCATGCAGACTCGCATGGAGCTTTACGATCGCATCGATTACCACACCTTCGAGCAGAAGCTCGATGCGTTGTTTGCCGCCAAGAAATAAAGATCAAAAGATCGCAGCCTGCGGCAGCTCCTACATGAACCGCATTCCCTTGTAGGAGCTGACGAGTGCAACGAGGCTGCGATCTTTTGCGAACAACACCGTAATTGCAGATTCCCTAACAAATTCAAGAATTGGAGACAGCAATGGCCGAAGCAAAAGTACTCAGTGGCGCCGGGCTCCGTGGCCAGGTTGCCGGGCAAACCGCACTGTCCACCGTGGGCCAGGCCGGTGCCGGGCTGACCTATCGCGGCTACGACGTGCGTGAACTGGCAGCCGATGCACAATTTGAAGAAGTCGCGTACCTGCTGCTGTACGGCGAGCTGCCAACCCAGGCGCAACTCGAAGAATACCAAGGCAAGCTGAGCAAGCTGCGCGACCTGCCGCAAGCGCTGAAAGAAGTGCTCGAACGCATCCCCGCCGACGCCCACCCGATGGACGTGATGCGCACCGGTTGCTCGTTCCTCGGCAACATCGAACCGGAGAAAGACTTCTCCGAGCAGCGTGACAAGACTGACCGCTTGCTCGCCGCGTTCCCGGCGATCATGTGCTACTGGTATCGCTTCAGTCACGACGGCAAACGCATCAATTGCGTCAGCGACGAGCCAACCATCGGCGGCCACTTCCTGCATTTGCTGCACGACAAGAAGCCAAGCGAACTGCACGTCAAAGTGATGAACGTTTCGCTGATCCTTTACGCCGAGCACGAATTCAACGCCTCGACCTTCACCGCCCGCGTTTGCGCCTCGACCCTGTCCGACCTGTACTCCTGCGTAACGGCGGCGATCGGTTCGTTGCGCGGCCCGCTGCATGGCGGCGCCAACGAAGCGGCGATGGAAATGATCGAGCGCTTCTCGTCGCCGGAAGAGGCGATCAAAGGCACCCTCGGCATGCTCGAGCGCAAGGACAAGATCATGGGCTTCGGTCACGCGATCTATAAGGACAGCGATCCGCGCAACGAGGTGATCAAGGGCTGGTCGAAAAAACTCGCCGATGAAGTCGGTGACAAGGTGTTGTTCGCGGTTTCCGAAGCCATCGACAAGACCATGTGGGAGCAGAAGAAACTGTTCCCGAATGCCGATTTCTACCATGCCTCGGCGTACCACTTCATGGGCATCCCGACCAAGCTGTTCACGCCGATCTTCGTCTGCTCGCGCCTGACCGGCTGGGCCGCGCATGTGTTCGAACAACGCGCCAACAACCGCATCATCCGTCCAAGCGCCGAATACGTCGGCGTCGAACAGCGCAAGTTCGTGCCAATCGAACGTCGCTGAAATGGTGAGGGCCGAATACTGATCTCGAAGCTCACCTAAATCCCTGTGGGAGCTGGCTTGCCAGCGATGACGGCGTCACATCCAACAATGATGCTGACTGACCCACCGCATCGCTGGCAAGCCAGCTCCCACAGGGTTCAGTGTGAATTTTGAGGTCGGTGTCTGGCCCCACCCTTTGAAACTACCGTGACCCGAGTCCTGACCCGATGAACACAGAATTCCGCAAAACCCTGCCCGGCAGCCCTCTGGATTATTTCGACGCCCGCGCGGCGGTCGAGGCGATTCAGCCCGGCAGTTACGACACTCTGCCGTACACCTCCCGCGTGCTGGCGGAAAACCTTGTGCGTCGCTGCGACCCGGCCACGCTCACCGATTCCCTCAAACAACTGATCGAACGCAAACGCGACCTCGACTTCCCGTGGTTCCCGGCGCGTGTGGTCTGCCACGACATTCTCGGCCAGACCGCGCTGGTCGACCTTGCCGGCCTGCGCGACGCCATCGCCTTGCAGGGCGGCGACCCGGCGCAGGTCAACCCGGTAGTGCCGACGCAATTGATCGTCGACCACTCGTTGGCAGTAGAAGCGGGCGGTTTCGACAAGCAAGCGTTCGAGAAAAACCGCGCCATCGAAGACCGGCGCAACGAAGACCGTTTCCACTTCATCAACTGGACCAAAAAGGCCTTCAAAAACGTCGATGTGATCCCGCCGGGCAACGGCATCATGCACCAGATCAACCTGGAGAAAATGTCGCCGGTGATTCAGGTGCGTGAAGGCGTTGCGTTCCCCGACACCTGCGTCGGCACCGACAGCCACACCCCGCACGTCGATGCGCTGGGCGTGATCGCCATCGGCGTCGGCGGCCTCGAAGCCGAGAGCGTGATGCTCGGTCGCGCGTCGTGGATGCGTTTGCCCGAAAGCGTCGGCGTCGAACTGACCGGCAAGCTGCAACCGGGCATCACCGCCACCGACATGGTGCTGGCGCTGACCGAATACCTGCGCAAGCAGAAAGTCGTCGGCGCATGGCTGGAATTCTTTGGCGAAGGCGCGGCGGCGCTGACCCTCGGCGACCGCGCGACCATTTCCAACATGGCCCCGGAATACGGCGCCACGGCGGCGATGTTCTACATCGACCAGCAAACCATCGATTACCTGAAACTCACCGGTCGTGAAGACCAGCAAGTGCAGTTGGTCGAGCAATACGCCAAGCTCACCGGCCTGTGGGCCGACAGTTTGAAAGGCGCGCAATACGAGCGCGGTCTGACTTTCGATCTGTCGTCGGTGGTGCGCAACATGGCCGGGCCGAGCAACCCGCACGCCCGCGTCGCGGTGGCGGATCTGGCCGCTAAAGGCATCTCCGGGCAGTGGGATGACGTGCCGGGGCAAATGCCCGACGGCGCGGTGATCATCGCCGCCATCACCAGTTGCACCAACACCAGCAACCCGCGCAACGTCATTGCCGCCGGCCTGCTCGCACGCAACGCCAACAAGCTCGGCCTGACCCGCAAACCGTGGGTGAAATCCTCGCTGGCGCCGGGTTCGAAAACCGTCGCCCTGTACCTCGACGAAGCAGGGCTGACCACTGAACTGGAGCAGCTCGGTTTCGGCGTCGTCGCCTTCGCCTGCACCACCTGCAACGGCATGTCCGGCGCGCTCGATCCGCTGATCCAGCAAGAGATTATCGACCGCGATCTGTATGCGACCGCTGTGCTCTCGGGCAACCGCAACTTCGACGGCCGCATCCACCCGTACGCCAAGCAAGCGTTTCTCGCGTCACCGCCGCTGGTGGTCGCTTACGCCATTGCCGGGACCATCCGTTTCGATATCGAAAAAGACGTGCTCGGTGTTGTGGACGGCAAGGAAATCCGCCTCAAAGACATCTGGCCGAGCGATGAAGAAATCGACTCGGTGGTGAAGTCTTCGGTCAAGCCTGAGCAGTTCCGTCAGGTCTACATTCCGATGTTCGCCGTCCACGAAGACACAGGCCCGAAAGTCACGCCGCTGTACGACTGGCGCGAGATGAGCACCTACATCCGTCGTCCACCGTACTGGGAAGGCGCACTGGCCGGCGCCCGTCCGCTGAAGGGCATGCGCCCGCTGGCGGTGCTGCCGGACAACATCACCACCGATCACCTGTCGCCATCCAACGCGATCATGCTCGACAGCGCCGCCGGCGAATACCTGGCAAAAATGGGCCTGCCGGAAGAGGACTTCAACTCTTATGCAACCCACCGTGGCGACCACTTGACTGCGCAGCGCGCGACCTTTGCCAACCCGAAACTGTTCAACGAAATGGTCGTGGAAAACGGCAAGGTCAAACAGGGTTCGCTGGCGCGTGTCGAGCCGGAAGGCAAAGTGATGCGCATGTGGGAAGCCATCGAAACCTACATGGAGCGCAAGCAGCCGCTGATCATCATCGCCGGCGCCGATTACGGCCAGGGTTCGTCCCGCGACTGGGCGGCGAAAGGTGTGCGACTGGCCGGTGTCGAGGCGATTGCCGCAGAAGGTTTCGAGCGCATTCACCGCACCAACCTGGTGGGCATGGGCGTGTTGCCGCTGGAGTTCAAGCCGGGCACCGACCGTCACACGCTGGCCATCGATGGCAGCGAAACCTATGACGTAATCGGCGAGCGCAAACCGCGTGCGGATCTGACGCTGGTGATCCATCGCAAGAACGGCGAGCGCGTTGACGTGCCGGTGACCTGCCGTCTGGATACCGCTGAAGAAGTGTCGATCTACGAGGCTGGCGGCGTGTTGCAACGCTTCGCTCAGGACTTCCTCGAAGAGTCGGCGGTTGCCGTTTAAATCAACTGATGCGGGCATGGGATTTTAAGTCCCATGCTTTCGGTAAGGAGCAATATGGCTCACGCACCACAGATTAAAATCCCCGCCACCTACATGCGCGGCGGCACCAGCAAAGGCGTGTTCTTCAGCCTCAAGGATCTGCCCGAAGCGGCGCAGATTCCAGGCCCTGCTCGCGACGCTTTATTGCTGCGCGTGATCGGCAGCCCCGACCCGTACGACAAACAAATCGACGGCATGGGCGGGGCCACTTCAAGCACCAGCAAAACCGTGATCCTGTCGAAAAGCATCAAGGCTGATCACGACGTCGATTACCTGTTCGGTCAGGTCTCCATCGACAAGCCCTTTGTGGATTGGAGCGGTAACTGCGGCAACCTCTCGGCAGCGGTCGGTTCGTTTGCCATCAGCAATGGCCTGGTCGATGCCAGCCGCATTCCGCACAACGGTGTCGCGGTGGTGCGCGTGTGGCAGGCCAACATCGGCAAAACGATTATTGCCCACGTGCCGATCACCAACGGCGAAGTGCAGGAAACCGGTGATTTCGAGCTCGACGGCGTGACCTTTCCGGCCGCCGAAGTGCAAGTCGAATTCATGGACCCGGCGGCAGAAGAAGAGGGCGGCGGCGGTTCGATGTTCCCCACCGGCAACCTCATCGATGAGCTGCAAGTGCCGGGTGTTGGCACGTTCAAGGCGACCATGATCAACGCGGGTATCCCGACGATCTTCGTCAACGCCGCAGACATCGGTTACACCGGCACCGAACTGCAGAGCGCGATCAACAGCGATCCGCAAGCATTGCAGATGTTCGAAACGATTCGGGCTTATGGCGCGTTGCGCATGGGGCTGATATCGAATCTGGATGAAGCGGCGAAACGGCAACATACGCCGAAAGTTGCGTTTGTTGCCAAGCCTGCGGATTACGTGGCCTCCAGTGGCAAAGCGGTTGGCGTTGGGGATGTCGATTTGCTGGTGCGCGCGTTGTCGATGGGCAAGTTGCACCACGCGATGATGGGCACGGCGGCGGTGGCGATCGGGACGGCGGCAGCGATTTCCGGCACCTTGGTCAACCTTGCGGCCGGTGGTGTTGAACGCAACGCCGTGCGCTTCGGGCATCCGTCCGGAACGTTGCGCGTTGGCGCTGAAGCCAGTCTGGAGAACGGTGAGTGGGTGGTGAAGAAAGCCATCATGAGCCGTAGCGCACGCGTTCTCATGGAAGGCTACGTGCGCATCCCGGGTGATTCTTTCTGATTTGAGATTTTTCACCCTCATCGGAACGCCGCCCGCCCATCCCTCTCCCAAAGGGAGAGGGGGCCGACCGAGGTGTCTGGGGTTGTACATCGACCTGAAAGATCGAGTCGATTATGGATTCAGGGGGCCGACCGAGGTGTCTGGGGTTGTACATCGACCTGAAAGATCGAGTCGATTATGGATTCAGGGGGCCGACCGAGGTGTCTGGGGTTGTGCATCGACCTGAAAGATTGCGGCGATTATGGATCCGGGGGCTGATCGAGGTTTTTGAAATTATGCATTGACCCGATCGATTATGGATTCAATGGAGATCGCTCACGTCGGTGAACCTCTAAAGCATCCCCCAATCAGTTCCCTCTCCCTCGGGAGAGGGCTAGGGTGAGGGGCCCCACCCACTGAAGAAACACCAAACAAGCAGGCACCCCAGACCTGCAATCAACCAAACCCGCCAAGCCCTGAGGAAGACCGCACCACTCATCATTCCCGCACAGGAGAACCGCAATGAGCGCCAACGTCGACCTGAACAACCGTCCCGACTACGACCATGTCCTGCAGGACATCGCCGATTACGTCCTCACCTTCAAAGCCCCCTCTGCCGAAGCCCTCGACACCGCCCGCAATTGCTTGATGGACACACTGGGCTGTGGCCTGCTGGCACTGCGTTTCCCCGAATGCACCAAGCACCTCGGCCCGATCGTCGAAGGCACCGTCGTCCCGTTCGGCGCACGCGTTCCCGGTACCTCCTATCGCCTCGACCCGGTCAAAGCCGCGTGGGACATCGGCTGCATCGTCCGTTGGCTCGATTACAACGACACGTGGCTCGCCGCCGAGTGGGGTCATCCATCCGACAATCTCGGCGGGATTCTTGCGGTGGCTGATCACCTCTCACAGAAGCGTCTGGCCAACGCTGAAGCGCCGCTGACCATTCGCGATGTGCTGGAAGCGATGATCATGGCCCACGAGATTCAAGGCGTGATCGCTCTGGAAAACTCCTTCAACCGCGTAGGACTCGATCACGTCATTCTGGTGAAAGTTGCTTCAACCGCTGTCACCGCCAAACTGATGGGCGCCAATCGTGAGCAACTGTTGTCGGCGTTGTCTCACGCGTTTGCCGATGGTCAGGCGCTGCGCACTTACCGGCACGCCCCAAACGCCGGTTCGCGAAAATCCTGGGCAGCAGGGGATGCGTCGAGTCGTGGCGTGCGTCTGGCCGATATTGCCCTGCGCGGCGAGATGGGCATTCCCGGAGTGCTGACTGCGAAACAGTGGGGTTTTTATGACGTGCTGTTCAGCCACACCAACAGTGATCTGGCGTTGAAACCCGAGAACAAACGCGCCTTCAGTTTCTCGCGGCCGTTCGGCAGTTACGTGATGGAAAACGTGCTGTTCAAGATCAGTTTTCCCGCCGAATTCCACGCGCAGACCGCCTGTGAAGCAGCGGTGACGTTGCACCCGCAAGTGCGCAATCGTCTGCATGAAATCGAACGGATCGTCATCACCACTCACGAATCGGCGATTCGCATCATTTCCAAAGTCGGGCCGCTGGCCAATGCCGCCGACCGCGACCACTGCATCCAGTACATGACCGCCGTGCCGCTGGCGTTCGGCAATCTGGTCGCCGAGCAGTACGAAGATGATTTCCACAAGGCGCACCCGATCATCGATGTGCTGCGCGAGAAAATGGTTATCGTCGAAGATCCGCGTTTCACTCGCGAATATCTGGAGGCCGACAAACGCTCGATCGCCAACGCCGTGCAGGTGTTTTTCAAGGACGGCAGCAGCACCGACAATGTCGTGGTGGAATACCCGATCGGTCATCGCCGCCGCCGTGTCGAGGGCATTCCGTTGCTGGAAGACAAGTTCAAAGCCAACCTGGCCACGCGTTTCACAGGCCAGCGCAGCGGCGAAATCTTCGCGTTGTGCAAGGATCAGACGCAGCTGGAGTCCACCCCGGTAAACCGTTTCGTCGACCTATTTGTGATCTGACGAAAAACCTGTAGGAGCTGCCGCAGGCTGCGATCTTTTGACTTTGATTGTAAAAAACAAGATCAAAAGATCGCAGCCTTCGGCAGCTCCTACATGGACCGCGTACGCCATTTTTCGATGGGCAATTTGGTGATCGCAAAGCCGCTCAATAAAATCGCCGAATAGATCATCAGCTCCCGGGACAGGGTTTGTCCCTCGTACCAGGCGCCGATGATCACGGCAAACACCGGGAAAATGATAAACACGAACGACAGGATGATTGGGCTTAGGCGTTTAAGCAGCAAAAAGTAAACGATGAATCCGCCGACCGAGGCCACCAGCCCGAGATAGAACAGGGCGGCCCACGAGCGTGTTGTCACTTGCGCAAACACCGGCGTTTCGACGCTCAATCCGACAATAAATAACATCGCTCCGGCAATGCCGATCGGCAGCGTGTTGTAGGTAATCACGCTGATCGCGCTGCCATGTTTTTTCGTCACCACGTAACACAGCGCATGCATCACCGCCGCACACAGAATCGCCAACACGCCAAGCCATTCGGCCTGATCCAGATGCAGACCCTGGCTGCGAATAATCATGAACAGACTGCCGAAACCGATCGCGATACCGAGCATTTGCGACGGGTAGATTTTCTCGCGCAGAAACAGCGCGGAAAACAGCAGGATAAACACCGGCATGCAACTGAACAGCAGCGCTGTCAGGCCGGACGACACGTGCATCTCGCCATAGTTGAGCAGGTAGTAGGGCAGACTGAAATACGACAGCGTGACGAACACAAAAAACCAGCGGCTTGGTCGAGGAAACAACAGCGGTTCCTTGCGCAACAGCGCAAAGCTCAGGAACAGCGGAAAGGCGATCAGAAAACGCAGGCCGGCAGCGGTCAGCGGCGGCACGCTTTCCACCGCGATCTTGATCCCCAGCCACGTCGTACCCCAACTCAGGCAGACGATCAGAAACAGCGTGCTGGTGAGCAATCCGGCGAGCCAGGGTTTGCTGATGTTCATCGGTGTGCTGACGGCGGTCGACATGCGGCGTGCTCCGAACGGTGGAATTGACCTGATCGTGGAATCGGTCTATTTCTGATTGAACCTGTTTTCAGCACGCTATTCGGGGCGAGAATGACTGTCAAAGTAAGTATTGCCATGGTGTCAATCCTCCGCGACGGCCTCGCCAATGGCGTCGGCGTGAAGTACAAACGCTTGGCCGATGCGGTCGCACAGGCCATCGACGAAGGTGTGATCGATACGGGATGCAAGTTGCCGCCCCACCGATTGCTGGCTGACAGTCTGGGCGTGACCATCGGCACTATCAGCCGTGCTTACGGTGAACTTGAGCGTGTCGGATTGGTGGTTGCTCGCGTAGGAGATGGCACTTATGTGTGTCAGCGCGGGATGGAGCGGCCACAGGACAAAGGCTTTCGTAATGTCAGCGATGAGCCGTCAGCCTGCTTCGACATGAGCCGCAATCAGCCGATGCCAGGACAAGAGGCGGCGTTCATGAGCCAGAGTCTTCAGGAGCTGGCGAGTGATCCACGGGTGTTACGGCAGTTGACTGGATACACCGCTGAAGGTGGGCTGGCACGGCACCGCTTGGCGGGGGCGGTCTGGTTGCAGCACGGGACGTTTGTCCCGCATGTCGATCAGGTGTTGTGCGTCAACGGCGGCCAACATGGTCTGTTGTGCGCGTTGATGGGTTTGCTCAAGGCCGGCGACACGCTGGTCACCGAGCATTTGTCCTACCCGGGATTGATCGGCGTCGCACGTCAGCTCGGGATAAAACTCATTGGCGCGGCGATGGATGACGAAGGACTTGTGCCGTCGGCACTGGAAGAAATCTGCCGTCAGCATCGCGTTTCTGCACTGTATTGCACCCCAACGATCCAGAATCCTACAGCCGCTGTGATGTCGATCCCACGGCGCGAGGCGATTGCCGACCTCTGTCGCCAGTACAACCTGCTGATCATTGAGGATGAAGCCCATGCCGTGCTGGATCGTCAGCGCCCGTTGCCGCTGAGTTATTTCGCGCCGGAGCGTTCGGTGTTGATCGGCAGTTTGAGCAAAGCGGTTTCCGCGGGTTTGCGCGTCGGTTACCTGCACGCGCCGCAAGCGTTGATCGGGCGTTTGAGTGCCGCCATCCGCGCAACGTGCTGGATGGCCAATCCGTTATCGATGGAAGTGGCCAGTCTGTGGATTGAAAGCGGTATGGCCGAGCGTTTGCTGGACGAACAGATCAGCGAGATCGCTCGGCGCAAGGCTTTGGTGGCACCTGTTCTGCAAGGCTTGGACTACAAGACTCACCCTTACAGTCCGCATTTCTGGGTGCAAGTGCCTGAGCTGTGGCGGGCGTCGCAGATTGCGGCGGAGTTGAAGGAGAACAACTATCTGGTGGCCACCGCTGAGGCGTTTGCGGTGGGGCATGCAGCGGTGCCGCAATTTATTCGGGTGAGTGTGTGTAATGCGGTGGGGGATGATCGGTTGTTGCTTGCAGGGTTTGAAGCTTTAAGCCGGGCACTGACAGAGATCGTGTAATCGTTCATCGCGAGCAGGCTCACTCCTACAATGAATCTCTGTCGTCCACATGATCTGTGCCCGCTGAAGATCAACTGTAGGAGTGAGCCTGCTCGCGATAGCGGTCGCACAGACACCAGCAATCTACTTGAACCGCCGCTCCACACCTTTCTCCACCAGAATCTTCGCCGAAATCTCTTCCACCGAAAAATGCGTGGAGTTGATGTTCGGGATGTTCTCGCGGCGGAACAGATTCTCCACCTCACGCACTTCGAATTCGCACTGGGCGTAGCTCGAATAACGGCTGTTGGGCTTGCGCTCATTGCGGATAGCGGTGAGGCGGTCCGGGTCGATGGTCAGGCCGAACAGCTTGTGCTGATGGGCGCGCAGGGCCGTTGGCAGGGTCAGGCGCTCCATGTCGTCTTCGGTCAGCGGATAGTTGGCCGCGCGGATGCCGAACTGCATGGCCATGTACAGACACGTCGGCGTTTTACCGCATCGCGACACGCCCACTAGTATCAAATCGGCTTTGTCGTAATAGTGCGTGCGCGCACCGTCGTCATTGTCGAGGGCGAAGTTCACCGCCTCGATGCGCTCCATGTAATTGGAGTTATGCCCGATCGAATGCGACTTGCCGACGGTGTAGGAAGAATGCTCGGTCAGTTCCTGCTCAAGCGGGGCAAGAAAGGTCGAGAAAATGTCGATCATGAAACCATTGGAGGTTGCGAGAATCTCACGGATGTCCTGATTGACGATGGTGTCGAAGATGATCGGGCGGAAGCCGTCGGTTTCGGCGGCTTTGTTGATTTGTTGTACCATGGCCCGCGCTTTATCCACGCTGTCGATGTACGGTCGCGTGAATTTGCTGAAGGTAATGTTTTCGAACTGCGCCAGAAGGCTTTGACCCAGGGTTTCGGCAGTGATGCCGGTGCCATCGGAGATGAAGAAAGCAGATCGTTTCATTTGCACCTTGGGCCTTAAGCTAGTAACGAATCTTGGATATGATAGGCGCGATTTGTCGGCCGCGATTGGCCCGCATTCTCACTTATTTTCCAGGTCCAGGCCATACAACCGGCCAAGGCTCCCCCGGGCCGCCGGTTTCTGAGCTTTTCCAACACAGTTAGTGGAGAGATCACCTTGGTAGAGTACGTAGTTTCCCTCGATAAGCTCGGCAAACACGATGTTGAGCATGTGGGGGGCAAGAACGCATCCCTGGGCGAGATGATCAGTAACCTGGCAGGCGCCGGTGTTTCGGTCCCCGGCGGCTTCGCCACGACGGCTCAGGCTTATCGTGATTTCCTCGAACTGAGCGGCCTCAACGACCAGATCCACCAGGCCCTCGACGCGCTCGACGTTGATGACGTCAACGCCCTGGCCAAGACCGGCGCGCAGATCCGTCAATGGATCATGGAAGCCGAATTCCCTGAAAAACTGAATGCCGAAATCCGCACCGCGTTTGCCGCGCTGTCGGCCGGCAACCCTGACGTGGCCGTGGCCGTGCGTTCTTCCGCCACCGCCGAAGACTTGCCGGACGCCTCGTTCGCCGGTCAGCAGGAAACCTTCCTGAACATCCGTGGTGTGGAAAACGTTATCCGCGCCGCCAAAGAGGTGTTCGCTTCGCTGTTCAACGACCGTGCGATTTCCTACCGCGTGCACCAGGGCTTCGACCACAAACTGGTCGCCCTGTCGGCTGGCGTGCAGCGCATGGTGCGTTCGGAAACCGGCACTGCCGGCGTGATGTTCACCCTCGATACCGAATCCGGTTTCCGTGACGTGGTGTTCATCACCGGCGCCTACGGCCTGGGCGAAACCGTCGTACAAGGCGCGGTCAACCCGGACGAGTTCTACGTGCACAAGGGCACGCTGGAGGCCGGTCGCCCGGCGATCCTGCGTCGCAACCTGGGCAGCAAAGCCATCAAGATGATCTACGGCGACGAGGCCAAGGCCGGTCGTTCGGTCAAGACCATCGACGTCGACAAGGCTGACCGCGCGCGTTTCTGCCTGTCCGACGCTGAAGTCAGCGAACTGGCCAAGCAAGCGATGATCATCGAGAAGCACTACGGCTGCCCGATGGACATCGAGTGGGCCAAGGACGGTGACGACGGCAAGTTGTACATCGTGCAGGCGCGTCCGGAAACCGTGAAAAGCCGCACCCAGGCCAACGTCATGGAACGTTACCTGCTGAAAGAAACCGGCACCGTGCTGGTGGAAGGTCGTGCGATTGGCCAGCGTATCGGCGCCGGTAAAGTGCGCATCATCAAGGATGTCTCCGAGATGGACAAAGTCCAGCCGGGCGACGTGCTGGTTTCCGACATGACCGACCCGGACTGGGAACCGGTGATGAAGCGCGCCAGCGCCATCGTCACCAATCGTGGCGGGCGTACTTGCCACGCAGCGATCATCGCTCGCGAGCTGGGCATCCCGGCAGTCGTCGGTTGCGGCAACGCCACCCAATTGCTGAAGGATGGCCAGGGCGTGACCGTGTCCTGCGCTGAAGGCGACACCGGTTACATCTTCGAAGGCGAGCTGGGCTTCGACATCAAGAAGAACTCCGTCGACGCCATGCCGGAGCTGCCGTTCAAGATCATGATGAACGTCGGCAACCCGGATCGTGCCTTCGACTTCGCGCAACTGCCGAACGCCGGTGTCGGCCTGGCCCGTCTGGAGTTCATCATCAACCGCATGATCGGCGTCCACCCGAAAGCGCTGTTGAACTACGACGGTCTGCCGCAGGAAATCAAAGACAGCGTCGACAAGCGTATCGCCGGTTACAACGACCCGGTCGACTTTTACGTCGACAAACTGGTGGAAGGCATCAGCACCCTGGCGGCGGCGTTCACGCCGAAGAAAGTCATCGTGCGCCTGTCGGACTTCAAGTCCAACGAATACGCCAACCTGATCGGCGGCAAGCTGTACGAGCCGGAAGAAGAAAACCCGATGCTGGGCTTCCGTGGCGCTTCGCGTTACATCAGCGAATCGTTCCGTGACTGCTTCGAACTGGAATGCCGTGCGCTGAAACGTGTGCGCAACGAGATGGGCCTGACCAACGTCGAAATCATGGTGCCGTTCGTCCGTACCTTGGGCGAAGCGAGTCAGGTCGTCGATCTGCTCGCCGAAAACGGCTTGAAGCGCGGCGAAAACGGTCTGCGCGTGATCATGATGTGCGAGCTGCCATCCAACGCGATCCTTGCTGAAGAATTCCTCGAATTCTTCGACGGCTTCTCGATCGGCTCCAACGACTTGACTCAGCTGACTCTGGGTCTGGACCGCGATTCCGGTATCATCGCGCACCTGTTTGACGAGCGTAATCCGGCGGTCAAGAAACTCTTGGCCAACGCGATTGCCGCGTGCAACAAAGCCGGCAAGTACATCGGTATCTGCGGTCAGGGTCCTTCGGACCACCCGGATCTGGCCAAGTGGCTGATGGAGCAGGGCATCGAAAGCGTTTCGCTGAACCCGGATACCGTGCTGGAAACCTGGTTCTTCCTCGCCGAAGGCCAAACCCCGGCTTGATCAACATGTGAACGGACCGCGTCTCCCTGTAGGAGTGAGCCTGCTCGCGATAGCGTCATGACAGTCAGCATCGATTCGAATGACACACCGCCATCGCGAGCAGGCTCACTCCTACACGATTCGGCTCCTTATGATTCAAACAGGGCGGGGTCTCCGGATGCCGCCCTTTTTTGTGCAAGAGCATTATGCAAAGCAGCAGTGACCTATTTCCTGTCGCCCTGATCAGCGCCGAACGGCGTGGCGATCTGAGCGAAGACGTGTATCGCCTGAAACCCGGCAACAGTCCCGACTGGTCTGTGGAAATCGCTGTGACCCGTTTGGGCATGGCCGATGACTCGGCGCCTCGCGGTGTGCCGGTGATTTTGCTGCACGGCAGTTTTTCCAATCGCCGTTTCTGGTTCTCACCCAAAGGTCTGGGCCTGGGCGCGTATCTGACGCGACTGGGGTTTGACGTGTGGATTCCGGAAATGCGCGGTCACGGCTTGTCGCAGCGCAACGAGGAATACCGGCGCAACCGTGTCGCCGACTATGCCCGTTACGATCTGCCGGCGATTGCCGCGTTCGTGCGTGAGCAGAGCGGGCAGATTCCACACTGGATCGGCCATTCGCTGGGCGGCATCACCTTGGCCGCGGCGCTCGGTGGCGAATACCTTGGCGAGCCTGCCGTAGCTTCTGCGGCGTTTTTCGGTACTCAGGTCAGCCGCACCTATTGGCCGCTGAAAATCCCGCCAGTGGAGTGGAGTGGGCGCTTTATTCTCAAGCGCTTCGCGCAACTGTCGGGTTCGCGCCTCAAGCGTGGCCCGGAAGATGAGCCGATCGGCCTGGCGCTGGAAAGCATGCGCTGGTACGGCTTGTTCGGCCGTTTTGGCGACAAGGACAAGGATTGGTGGGCGGGTCTGGCGGACGTCAAGGTGCCGGTGCTGGCAGTGACGGCGGCGGGGGATCATCAGGATCCGGCGTGGGCCTGTCGCAAGTTGTTCGAGCAGATCGGCTCCGAGCACAAGCAGTTCATCAATCTGGGCCGCGAGCAGGGTTTTACCGATAATTTCGGTCATGTCGAAATGTTGGTGAGCAAAGCGGCGCAGACTGAGGTGTGGCCGTTGGTGGCGCGCTGGTTGAACGATCAGCGCACGCCATTGCTGGACGAGAAGCCTGATCTGGCTGCTGCGGTCTGAGACGGGGCAGGGTAAAGGGCATTTCGTTCAGGTCGGCTTGCGGCTAAGATATGACGAATTGTGCGGTTCTGGTCATATTCGGTGGCAGTTTAGCGATTACGTTTCAGGGTTTGTTCAGGTTCATTCAGCGAACATTCAATGAGCTAAGGTAAACAGCGACCACCGGAACTCGTCTCTTCAGAACGCGGCATCCTTGATCGTCTTGCTTTTTACAGGAGTTTTTCGATGAACCATTACCTTACGCCTGACCTGTGCGACGCCTATCCGGAGCTGGTGCAGGTGCTGGAACCGATGTTCAGCAATTTCGGTGGCCGTGATTCGTTCGGCGGCGAAATCGTGACCATCAAATGCTTCGAAGACAACTCGCTGGTCAAGGAACAGGCTGAACTCAAGGGCAACGGTAAAGTCCTGGTGGTCGATGGCGGCGGTTCGCTGCGTCGCGCGCTGCTGGGTGACATGATCGCCGAGAAAGCCGCTAAAAACGGCTGGGAAGGGCTGGTCATCTACGGCTGCATCCGTGACGTCGACGTCATTGCGCAGACCGATCTGGGCGTGCAGGCTTTGGCCAGCCACCCGATGAAAACCGAAAAACGCGGCATTGGTGACCTCAACGTCCCGGTGACTTTCGCTGGTGTGACGTTCCACCCGGGCCAGTACATTTATGCGGACAACAACGGCGTGATCGTCTCGCCGAGTCCGCTGCAGATGCCTGAATAAGATTTTCGACAAAGGGATGCGGATGTTCGAGGAAGAAAACGCGCAATGGGGGCTGGTGCATGCCCTGGTGCTGGACGGAAAAGGCGGTGCGCGTTCGATAGCCCGGACTGAGCTCGACGATTTGCAGCTGCAGGCCCATGAAAGCCTGTGGCTGCATTGGGATCGCAGCCATCCGCAAACGCAGACCTGGCTGCGCAAATCCAGCGGTCTCAATGAATTCACCTGCGATCTGCTGCTGGAAGAGAACACTCGACCGCGCCTGTTGCCGTTGCCGGATTCCGAGTTGCTGCTGTTTCTGCGTGGGGTCAATCTCAATCCGGGTGCAGAGCCGGAAGACATGGTATCGGTGCGCATTTTCGCTTCAGCTCAGCGGGTGATTTCCCTGCGTTTGCGCCCATTGCGTGCCACCGATGAACTGCTGGTGCAATTGGCGGACGGCAAAGGCCCGAAAACCTCGTCTGAACTTATCCTTTATCTAGCGCAGTTCCTCACCAACAAGGTGCAGGATCTGGTCACTTGCCTCTCGGAAATCGCCGATGAGGAAGAAGAAAAAATGGATGCCGACGAACGGTATACCCCCGAGCATGGCGCCATTCTGCACATCCGCCGCCGGGCCGCTGGGTTGAAGCGTTTTCTTGCGCCGCAGCGGGATATTTTCGGACAACTGACGCGGATAAAACTGCCGTGGTTTGTCGATGACGATGCCGATTACTGGAACGAATTGAACAACAGCCTGACCCGCTATCTCGAAGAACTCGAATTGACCCGAGAGCGCGTGGGGCTTGTGCTGGAGGCTGAAGATCGGCGTTTGAGCGAGCGCATGAATCGCACCATGTACCGCTTCGGCATCATCACCTGCATTTTTTTGCCGATGAGTTTTATCACCGGTCTGCTGGGCATCAACGTCGGCGGAATTCCGTTCTCCAGCAGCCCTTATGGTTTCCTGATCGCCTGCTTGACGGTGCTCGCCCTGGCCTTCGGTCAGTGGTGGTTATTCCGTCGTTTGCGCTGGGTCTGACGATGGCGCATGTGACCCGACCAAATCTGCCCGCGTCTTTCACAGACATCACGAGAGGTGCGTATGCACGATCCGTTTGAACAGTCTTTGCGCGACATGCTCAACGCTTCGCCGTCCAGCCGCGACGACGATGCGTGCCTGGGCCGCGTACTCAAAACCGCCAACCGCCAGGTCGGCGCCGGTGATTTGTTCAGCCTGCTGGGCCGCTGGCTGCCCGCGCTGATGATCGCCCTGAATAACGGCTCGGCCCATGTCTCGCCGGTTTCCCGTCGTAAACCTACCGCTCGCACTGCTGATAAGGCTGATTGAATATGGAACTCGACCTCTGGACTCAGAGCCTCGTCACTGCAATGACTGCGTTGTGGACCAAAGTAGCCAACTTCATCCCGAACCTGTTCGGCGCACTGGTCGTGCTGCTGTTGGGTTTCGTCGTGGCCAAGCTGCTCGATACCTTGCTCTCCAAGCTGCTCGCCAAACTGGGTCTTGATCGCCTGATGGGTGGTACCGGGCTGACCAAGTTGATGTCGCGTGCGGGGCTGCAAGTTCCGATTTCAACGCTGATCGGTAAAATCGTTTACTGGTTCGTTCTGCTGATTTTTCTGGTTTCTGCAGCAGAATCCCTTGGCCTCGAGCGAGTTTCGGCTACGCTGGATATGTTGGCGCTCTATTTGCCGAAAGTATTCGGCGCGGCGCTGGTGTTGCTGGTGGGTGTTTTGCTCGCACAACTGGCCAACGGGCTGGTGCGCGGGGCGGCAGAAGGTGTGGGCCTGGACTACGCTTCGGGGCTTGGGCGAATTGCCCAGGGGCTGGTGATCATCATCAGCATCTCGGTCGCGATCAGTCAGCTTGAGGTCAAGACCGACCTGCTGAACCATGTGATTGTCATCGTTTTGATTACCGTTGGTCTGGCTGTTGCGCTGGCCATGGGTTTGGGAAGCCGGGAAATTGCCGGTCAGATTCTTGCGGGAATCTATGTGCGTGAGTTGTATCAGGTTGGGCAACAAGTGCGTGTTGGCGAGGTCGAAGGCCAGATCGAGGAGATCGGCACGGTTAAAACCACATTGCTGACCGATGAGGGTGAGCTAGTCTCTCTTTCCAATCGGATCCTGCTGGAACAGCATGTGAGTAGCCGCTAATCCGGCAAACCCTGCTAATGTATGCCGCCGCGAAATGCCAGCTGATGCTGGTCGCGGTGGACATTGACCTGACTGTCGGCACGACTTGTTTTGAATAAAGCCCAAACGCTATCCACGCGCTACGACCCCCGCGAGCTCTCTGATGAGGAGTTGGTCGCGCGCTCGCATACCGAGCTGTTTCACGTAACGCGCGCCTATGAAGAACTGATGCGGCGTTACCAGCGAACATTATTTAACGTTTGTGCGAGATATCTTGGGAACGATCGCGACGCAGACGATGTCTGTCAGGAAGTCATGTTGAAGGTGCTGTATGGCCTGAAGAACTTCGAGGGGAAATCGAAGTTCAAAACGTGGCTCTACAGCATCACGTACAACGAATGTATTACGCAGTATCGGAAGGAACGGCGAAAGCGTCGCTTGATGGACGCATTGAGTCTTGACCCCCTCGAGGAAGCGTCCGAAGAAAAGGCGCCGAAACCCGAGGAGAAGGGCGGACTTGATCGCTGGCTGGTGTATGTGAACCCGATTGACCGCGAAATTCTGGTGCTTCGATTTGTCGCAGAGCTGGAATTTCAGGAGATCGCAGACATCATGCACATGGGTTTGAGTGCGACAAAAATGCGTTACAAACGTGCTCTAGATAAATTGCGTGAGAAATTTGCAGGCATTGCTGAAACTTAGTTCAGCGCAAATATCTCTTACGTGTAGGCAAGTTCTGATAGACTTGCCGCCGAGTTGTCCCCCGGTTTGCGGGACTGCTTCACAATCACCAGATGGGGATTTAACGGATGAAACTGAAAAACACCTTGGGCTTGGCCATTGGTTCTCTGATTGCCGCCACTTCGTTCGGCGCTCTGGCACAAGGCCAAGGCGCAGTTGAAATCGAAGGCTTCGCAAAGAAAGAACAATTCGACAGCGCTCGTAACTTCAAGAACAACGGCAACCTGTTCGGCGGTTCGATCGGTTACTTCCTGACCGACGACGTTGAACTGCGTCTGGGCTACGACGAAGTGCACAACGTGCGTTCCGACGACGGTCGTAACATCAAGGGCGCGAACACCGCTCTGGACGCTCTGTACCACTTCAACAACCCAGGCGACATGCTGCGTCCGTACGTATCGGCTGGTTTCTCCGATCAGAGCATCGGTCAGAACGGTTCCGGCGGTCGTAACCGTTCCACCTTCGCCAACGTTGGCGGCGGTGCCAAGCTGTACTTCACCGAGAACTTCTACGCCCGTGCCGGCGTTGAAGCTCAGTACAACATCGACCAGGGCGACACCGAGTGGGCTCCTAGCGTTGGTATCGGTGTGAACTTCGGTGGCGGCTCCAAGCCTGCTGCTGCTCCAGTTCCAGCACCAGCTGAAGTCTGCTCCGACAGCGACAACGATGGCGTTTGCGACAACGTTGACAAGTGCCCGGACACCCCAGCCAACGTAACTGTTGACGCTGACGGCTGCCCAGCAGTTGCTGAAGTTGTTCGTGTTGAGCTGGACGTTAAGTTCGACTTCGACAAGTCGGTTGTGAAGCCAAACAGCTACGGCGACATCAAGAACCTGGCTGACTTCATGAAGCAGTACCCATCCACCACCACTACTGTTGAAGGTCACACTGACTCCGTCGGTCCTGACGCTTACAACCAGAAACTGTCCGAGCGTCGTGCAAACGCCGTTAAGCAAGTTCTGACCAACCAGTACGGTGTTGAATCGTCCCGCGTTCAGTCTGTTGGCTACGGCGAATCCCGCCCAGTTGCTGACAACAAAACTGAAGCTGGCCGCGCTGTAAACCGTCGCGTAGAAGCGCAGGTTGAAGCTCAAGCTAAGTAATTAGCTGCCGCTCTGAGAAAAGCCCGGCTTAGGCCGGGCTTTTCTTTGTCTGCGATTTGGCTTTGCAGTTTTAAAAGATCGCAGCCTTCGGCAGCTCCTACATGAAATCTGCATACGTCCTGTAGGAGCTGCCGCAGGCTGCGATCTTTTGCTCTTCAACAATGGCTGCCACCGCACCAATTACCAAAATCGCCGGGCTTTTCAGCCCAAACCTGAACGCATCAGCACTCATGCTCGCCAGATCACTCCGGCATTCGCGCTGCTCTGGCAACGACGCATTCTCGATCATCGCCACCGGCGTATCCGCTGCCATCCCGCCCGCCAGCAACTGATCGCGAATCTCGCCCAGCTTGGCCACGCCCATATAAACCACCAGCGTTGTGCCGCCCTGCGCCAGTGCCTGCCAGTTCAACTGGCTGTCATCCTGAGTATGCGCAGTCACCAGCGTCACCCCGCGTGCGACCCCACGCAACGTCAGCGGAATATCGCACTGCGTCGCCCCGGCCAGCCCGGCGGTGATGCCATTGACCAACTCCACCTCGACGCCACGCTCACGCAGCCAATGCGCCTCTTCACCCCCTCGACCGAAAATGCACGGATCGCCACCCTTGAGCCGCACCACACACTTGCCGTGGCGGGCATAGCGCAGCATCAGTCGATGAATGAACGCTTGCGGTGTCGAGCGGCAACCACCGCGTTTACCCACGGCAATGATGCGCGCATCAGGGCAGTGCTCCAGCACCGCCTCGTTGACCAGATCATCGATCAGCACCACGTCGGCCTCGCGCAGAGCGCGCACCGCTTTGAGGGTCAGCAGTTCCGGATCGCCGGGGCCCGCGCCTACCAGCCAGACTTTTGCATTCATGCTGCTTTCCTCATCAGATGATGGCGACCGGCTGCAACTCGGCAGCCAGCAAACGCTTTATTTCCGGGACGCACGAACCGCATTGCGTGCCGCAACCCAAATTGCTTTTCAAGCCTTGCAGATCCAGCCCTTGGCGAATGCCGGCGCAGACCGCGTTGAGGCTGACGTTGTTGCAGTTGCACAGGGTCTTATCCGCAGCGATCTGCGCCCCGGCACTGCCCGGCGGCGCACTCATCGGTGCCAGCAACCAACGCCGCAGTTGTTCGTCGGCACGGCCTTCCAGCCACAACCCTTGCAGCCAATGCCGGGCGAGGGTTTCGCCGGCCAGGCGAATCGCGGTGATTCGGCCGTTTTCAATACGCACGCGCTTGCCAATGGCCCGGCGCGGATCGTCATAGGCCAAAACCGGACCGTCGATCAGCGACAGGCATCGGTCGATTTCACTGAGTAATTGCGCATCCGGTGCCTCGCTGCTGGCAGCGCGTATCAGCAATGCCGATCGTTCACGTCCGACAAGGCTGAGGCTAACGTAGGAAAATGCCTCACAGAGCGGTCGTAGCGTCTCGAAGTGCCGTTGAACATCACCTTCGATCAGTGCGAAAAGCTGCCACGGCAGATTGACCGGTTCCAGGCGCACGCCGCTGTGTTTGAGTTCCGGTTGTTTCGACAAAGGATCGAAGGCCGGCAGGGTCAGGCTGTTCACGCCGCCCTTGAGGAAGCGATCGCCCCAGTGCATCGGTAGAAACGCTTGTCCCGGACGTACGCTGTCATCACTAGCGACCGCAACAATTACCGCGCCGCGACGACTTTTCAGATTGACCAGATCGCCCGGCTGCAAACGATGCCGGCGCATTTCATCTGGATGCAGGCTCAACACCGCTTCGTTGACATGCCCGAACAGTTGCGCCGCCGTACCGGTGCGGCTCATACCGTGCCATTGATCACGCAAGCGGCCAGTGATCAACGTCAGTGGAAAGCGTGCATCGCGTTGTTCTTTGGCGGCACGATACGGGTCGGCGATGAATTGCGCGCGCTCGTTGGCGGTTGGGAAAATCCCGTCTTCGTACAGTCGTGGCGTTCCTCGCCGCGCTCCGACAGGGAAGGGCCATTGCTGCGGTCCGATCTCGTCGATCAGCGCGTGACTGATCCCGGACATATCCAGATCCCGCCCACGCGTCAGCCCTTTGAACTCATCGAACAGTTGCGCAGGTTGGGTGAAAGTAAACAGGCTCGATGCAGAGGGGCGCAGACGTTTCTCCAGACGCTGCGCGAAATCTACCGTAATCGCCCAATCCGGCCGCGCCTCACCCGGTGGGAGAATGGCTTTGCGCACGTGGGAAATGCGTCGCTCGGAATTGGTCACCGAACCTTCTTTCTCGCCCCAACTGGCGGCGGGCAGCAGCAGATCGGCGAATGCTGCGGTTTCAGTCGTGCGAAAGGCTTCTTGCAGAACCACAAACGGGCAAGCTTCCAGCGCCGCGCGCACCGCACTCTGATCCGGCATCGATTGCGCAGGGTTGGTGCAGGCAATCCACAACGCCTTGATCTTGCCGCTGCGCACTTGCTCGAACAGTTCGATGGCGCTGAGACCAGTGCTTTCCGGCAACCGATCAACGCCCCAATAAGCCGCCACTTCAGCGCGGTGTTCAGGGTTGGCCGCGTCTCGATGGCCCGGCAACAGATTCGACAAACTACCGGTTTCGCGCCCGCCCATGGCGTTCGGCTGACCGGTGAGGGAGAAAGGTCCTGCACCCGGACGACCGATTTGCCCGGTGGCCAAGTGCAGATTGATCAACGCGCTGTTTTTTGCGCTACCGGCCGTGGACTGGTTCAAACCCATGCACCACAACGACAGAAAACTCGGCGAAGTGCCAACCCATTCGGCGCATTGCTGCAGTTGCTCGACGCTGATGCCGCATAACTGTGAAACCATTTGTGGGGTGTAATCGCGCACCAGATTCTTCAATTCGGCGAGGCCATCGGTGTGCGCCTTGACGAAGTCGCGATCAATCCAGTCTTCCCACAACAGCAGGTACAAAATCCCATGGAATAAAGCGACATCGGTACCGGGCAGAATCGCCAGGTGCAGATCGGCGAGGTCGCAGGTGTCGGTGCGTCGTGGATCAATGACGATGACTTTCATCTGCGGGCGGCGGGATTTTGCTTCCTCCAGCCGACGGAAAAGTACTGGATGGGCGTAGGCCATGTTACTGCCGACGATCATCACGCAATCGCTGAGCTCCAGGTCCTCATAGCTGCACGGCGGGGCGTCGGCGCCGAGGCTGCGTTTGTAGCCGACCACGGCTGAAGACATGCACAGGCGTGAATTGCTGTCGATGTTGTTGGTGCCAACCAACGCCCGCGCCAGTTTGTTGAAGGCGTAGTAGTCCTCGGTCAGCAACTGTCCGGAGATATAGAACGCGACGCTGTCCGGGCCGTGTTCGGTGATGGTTTCGGCGAACACGTTGGCGGCATGTTCCAGCGCAGTGTCCCAATCCGTGCGGCTGCGCGCCAAGCCTTTGCCCAAACGCAGTTCCGGGTACAGCGCGCGGGCCGCGAGGTCGCCGGTCAGGTGCAGGGTCGAGCCTTTGCTGCACAGTTTGCCGAAGTTGGCCGGGTGCGCCGGATCGCCGCTGACGCCGAGGATGCGCTCGCCGTCATGCTCGATCAGCACGCCGCAGCCGACCCCGCAATAACAGCAGGTCGAGGCGGTCGTCTGGCGGTTCATCAGATGGCGTCCCGCAGAGCCAGTTGCACACGACCGTTTTCGACTCGCGCTGGGTGATGGTGCGCGCAACCGATGTCCGGCGCCTGCGCCTCGCCGGATTGCAGGTCGATCTGCCAATTGTGCAGCGGACAGGCCACGCGTTTTCCGTAGATCAAACCTTGTGACAACGGCCCACCCTTGTGTGGGCAGCGGTCGTCGAGGGCGAAAACTTCGTCGTCGCTCGTACGAAAAATCGCAATGTCACCTTTCGGCCCGGCAATGATTCGCGAACCGAGGGTATTGATCTCGTCGAGGGCACAGATATCCAGCCAGTTCATGCCGGCACCTCCAGGTTTTTCACTGAAATTACGTCGAATTCTTTCTTCAGTTGCGGCTGCGCCAGACGTTCTTTCCACGGATCCTGTTCGAACGACAGGGAGAATTGCAGGCGTTCGTTCAGCGCTTTGCGGCGCTCCGGGTCTTCCAGCACGGCTTTCTTGATGTGTTCCATGCCGACCCGTTGCAGGTAGTGCACGGTGCGTTCGAGGTAGAAGGCTTCTTCGCGATACAGCTGCAGGAATGCGCCGTTGTATTCGCGCACTTCTTCGGCGGTTTTCAGCTTGACGAAGAATTCGGCGACTTCGGTTTTGATCCCGCCGTTACCGCCGATGTACATCTCCCAACCGGAGTCGACGCCGATGATTCCTACGTCTTTGATCCCCGCTTCCGAGCAGTTGCGTGGGCATCCGGAGACAGCCAGTTTCACTTTATGCGGCGACCACATGTTGAACAGGTCGTGCTCAAGCTCGATGCCCAGTTGTGTCGAGTTTTGCGTGCCGAAGCGGCAGAACTCACTGCCGACGCAGGTTTTCACCGTGCGGATGGATTTGCCGTAGGCATGCCCGGACGGCATGTCGAGGTCTTTCCAGACGCCAGGCAGATCCTGCTTCTTGATGCCGAGCAAATCGATGCGCTGGCCGCCGGTGACCTTGACCATCGGCACGTTGTACTTGTCGGCCACATCGGCAATCCGCCGCAGTTCCGAAGGATTGGTCACGCCGCCCCACATGCGTGGTACCACCGAGTAGGTGCCGTCCTTCTGGATGTTGGCGTGTGCACGTTCGTTGATCAGGCGCGATTGCGGATCGTCCTTGGCTTCGCCGGGCCAGGTGGAAATCAGGTAATAGTTGAGGGCCGGGCGGCACGTTGCGCAACCGTTCGGCGTGCGCCAGTTGAGGTAGCTCATGGTGCCGGCGATGGTCAGCAGATGCTGCTCGCGAATGGCTTGGCGGATCTGTCCGTGGTTGAGGTCGCTGCAACCGCAGATGGCTTTTTCGCTTTTCGGTTTGACATCCGCTGCGCCGCCGACGGTGTTGATCAGGATCTGCTCGACCAGTCCGGCGCAGGAGCCGCAGGAGCTGGCCGCTTTGGTGTGTTTCTTCACCTCATCGACGCTGAACAGGCCGTGTTCCTGAATGGCTTTGACGATAGTGCCTTTGCACACACCGTTGCAGCCGCAGACTTCGGCGGTGTCGGCCATGACCATGGCTTTGTCCTGGCCCTGATGTCCTACGTCACCCAAAGCGTTTTCGCCAAACATCAGGTGATCGCGGATCTCGCCGATGGCGTGATTCTCACGAATCTGGCGGAAATACCAACCGCCATCTGCCGTATCGCCGTACAGACAGGCGCCGACCAGCACGTCATCCTTGATCACCAGTTTTTTGTACACGCCGCCGATCGGGTCGGAGAGGGTGATGGTTTCCGTACCTTCGCCGCCCATGAAGTCGCCAGCGGAAAACAGGTCGATGCCGGTGACTTTGAGTTTGGTCGAGGTCACCGAACCCTGATAACGGGCGAAGCCCAGTTGTGCGAGGTGGTTGGCGCAAACCTTGGCCTGCTCGAACAGTGGCGCGACCAGACCGTAGGCAATGCCACGGTGGCTGGCGCACTCGCCGATGGCGTAGATGCGTGGGTCGTAAGTTTGCAGGGTGTCGTTGACCAGGATCCCGCGATTGCACGGGATGCCGGCCTTTTCCGCGAGTTCGGTGTTGGGGCGAATACCGGCGGCCATCACCACCAGGTCGGCGGGGATAATGTCGCCGTTCTTGAATTGCACCGAGCCGACCCGGCCATTGCCGGCGTCATGCAAGGCCTGGGTCTGTTCGCACAGACGGAAATGCAAGCCACGGGATTCAAGGGCGCTTTGCAGCAGTTGACCGCTGGTTTTATCGAGTTGGCGTTCCAGCAACCATTCGCCGATGTGCACCACGGTGACGTGCATGCCGCGCAACATCAGGCCATTGGCGGCTTCGAGGCCGAGCAGGCCACCGCCGATGACCACCGCGTGTTTGTGGGTTTTCGCGGTGTCGATCATCGCCTGGGTGTCGGCGATGTCGCGATAGCCGATCACGCCGTGCAGGGTATTGCCGGGGATCGGCAAGATGAACGGTGTCGAGCCAGTGGCGATCAGCAGGCGATCGTATTCGGCTTCGGTGCCGTCCTCGGCGATCACCCGGCGTTTGACCCGGTCAATCTCCACCACTTTGCGGTTGAGCAACAACTTGATGTTGTTTTCCAGGTACCAGTCGAGGTCGTTGAGCACGATCTCCTCGAAGGTCTGCTCACCGGCCAGCACCGGCGAGAGCAGGATGCGATTGTAGTTGGTGTGTGGTTCGGCGCCGAAGACGGTGATGTCGTACAGCTCGTTGCTCAGCTTGAGCAATTCTTCGAGGGTGCGGACCCCGGCCATGCCATTGCCGATCATCACCAGTTTGAGTTTTTTCATCAGGTTCTCCGGGAGCTGCGGCTGGCCTCTTGTGGGCAGTCAGGCCTTGCTCGACAAATTTTGCGCAAACAAAAAAAGGCGTCCCGCTAGTTGCCTAGCGAGGACGCCTTTGTCCTGGTCCCGTTCTCTCGGGAAGCGCAGCCTTCGTCGTTGAAGGTTGGGCTTTATGTGTGTGTTGAGAGGGGTAATGCAGTGGTTGTGCCAAGTGGGAACAGTGGCGGGTTTATTGGGGTTTGGCAGGTTCTGAGGGTGATTTTTTGCACTGAATCGAGGCGGGTTGCTCGTTCGTGGGGCGCTCAGGTAGATGGATTTGTGGTGATTGGGCTGACGTCATCGCGAGCAGGCTCACTCCTACAGTGGAACGCGTTTCGAATTGTAGGAGTGAGCCTGCTCGCGATGGCCGCGACGCGGTGTCAGTGATGAAACAACAAAACCAGAAGCACCAGATTCCCGAGCAACGCCAGCAATGCCATCGTCCGCCAGACCTTCAGCGGCTCCCGCTCCAATAACGGTCGAGGCCGCACACTCAAACTCTGCCGCTCGCCCTGTTCCAGCACCAACAACCACTCTTCAGCCGTTTCAAACCGTTGTTGCGGATCCGCCGCCACGCCACGCTGCAGACTCTGCGCCAACCATTCCGGCAGATCAGGCCGATAGCGACTGGCGCTCACCGGCAGACCAAAGCGCGGCCGCTGAAACGCTTCAATCTCGCCATAAGGAAAATGCCCGGTAAGCAGGAAATACAGGGTCACGCCGACTGCATACAAATCCTGCTGCGCACTCGGCGGATCACCGCGAAACGCTTCCGGGGCGATGTAACTTGGGGTTCCGGGCAGCGTTGACGGCGCGTCTTCGGACAAGCCCGGGCAATACGCCAAGCCAAAATCCAGCAGGCGTAACTCGCCGTCGTCACCCCAATGCAGGTTTTCCGGTTTGATGTCCCGGTGCAGAATCTGCCGCCGATGCAAAAGCCCCACCGCGCGCAGCAGGCGCTCGGCGATATCCTGCCATTGCGCCAGCAGCAATGGGCCGGACTGCTGAAACAGCTGAGCCAGCGTTGTCCCGGAATATTCGCGCATCACGTAGTACAAATGCTGACGCTGCTGGCAGGCATGGACTTCAGGAAAGTGCCGGCCGGCCACGCGTTTCAGGAACCATTCCTCGGACAGCAGCGCTTGCCCGGCGCGAGGATCATCGCTGGAGCGCGACGGCAGGGTTTTCAACAGCCATGCCTGGCCTTGTCCATCGACAACCCGATACAGCAGCGATTGCTGACTCTGAGCGACAATCCCCTGAACCTGCCAGCCTTCGAAGGATTGGCCAGGTTTCAGCGGCGGCGGCAGGGGCCATTGCTGCAAATGAATCAATGCATCGCCGATATTCGCTTCACCCAGTGCATCGACGCGAACCAGCAATGCACTGGCATTGTCCTGACTCCCCGCCAGATGCGCGGCATTGACCAGCGTCTGCGCGGCGCTGTGCAGATCCGGTTGATCACGCAGAATCGCGGCAATCGCGGTATCGCCCAGCGTCGACCAGACTCCGTCACTGAGCAGCACAAAGCTTTCACCGTCACGCAGCTCACCGTCGAGGAAATCCAGCACCAGATGCTGATCCAGCCCCAATGCACGCTTGAGCACATGCTGCATGCCCGGCTGCTCCCAGACATGATCCTCCGAGATCCGCTGCAAACTATCGTCGTGCCAGCGATACACCCGGCAATCGCCGACGTGGGCGAGGGTAAAACGCCGACCGCGCATGACCAAAGCACTGACCGTGGTGAGCAACGGTTGCCCACCACCGTTGGCCTGCAACCAGCGATTTTGCGCGAGCAGCAGTCGGTCCAGTGCCTGCGCCACGCTCCAGGTTTCCGGTGTGGCGTAGTAGTCGAGCGCCAGCGCCTGCAAGGTCGAACGCGCAGCCATTCCGCCATCGGCACACTGGCTGACGCCATCAGCGATAGCGAACAGATAACCCTTGCTCGCCGCCAGCGCCGGAGCGGGCGTGACCAAGCGCAAAGCGTCCTGATTCTCCGCACGCGGGCCGGTGGCGCTGGCTTCGGCAAAACTCAGTTGCAGGGCCATCGACGCTTCAGACCCGCGCTGCCGTCACCGCCGCCGAACCCCAGGTGGTTCTCCAGCGACGCTTGACGCCGTGCAGGCCAAACCACGCCAACACGCCTAGGCTGGCGAACAACCACAGGGCCAGTTGATAACTGCCGGTGCTCTGTTTGATCGCGCCCATGCCGGCGGCCAAGGCAAAACCGCCGATGCCGCCGGCCATGCCGATCAGTCCGGTCATGACGCCGATCTCCAAGCGAAAACGCTGCGGCACCAGTTGGAACACCGCACCGTTGCCTGCCCCTAAACCGAGCATGGTGCAGACGAAAAGTGCCAGCGCCGCGTAGGAACTCGGCAGGTTGAAACCGACCGCGGCGATGCAGACGGCGGCGACGGTGTACATCGCCAGCAGTGTGCGGATACCGCCAAAGCGATCAGCCAGTGCGCCACCCAGCGGTCGCATCAAACTGCCGCCGAACACGCAGGCGGCGGTGTAGTAACCGGCCGTCACCGGACTCAGACCGTATTGATCGTTGAAATAGCCGGGCAGGGCGCTGGCCAGACCGATGAAGCCGCCGAAGGTCACGCTGTAGAAAAACATGAACCACCAGCTATCGCGGTCGCCCAAGGCTTTGAAGTAGTCAGCCATGGCTTTGGCTTTCGGCCGCTCAGGGGCGTTTTTTGCCAGCCAGGCGAACAATACCAACGTCAGGATCAACGGAATCAACGCGAAGCCGAAGACATTGCTCCAGCCGAACGCAGCCGCCAGTACCGGAGCGAGCAGTGCGGCAAATACGGTGCCCGAGTTGCCCGCACCGGCGATGCCCATGGCTTTGCCCTGATGCTGCGGCGGGTACCACTGCGACGCCAGTGGCAGAGCGACGGCAAACGATGCGCCAGCCATGCCGAGGAACAGGCCGAGTATCAGCGCCTGCTCGTAGCTATGAATGCCGATTTTCCAGGCACCGAACAGTGCGCAGATCACGATGACCTGGCCGATCAGCCCGGCGGTTTTCGGCGACAGCCGATCGGCGAGCATGCCCATCACAAAGCGCAGCACCGCGCCAGCGAGGATCGGCGTGGCGACGACGAGGCCACGTTGTTGTGTGGTCAGGTGCAGGTCGGCGGCAATCTGCACCGCCAGCGGGCCGAGCAGGTACCAGACCATGAAGCTCAGGTCGAAATAGAGGAAGGCCGCGAACAGAGTCGGGGTGTGGCCGGATTTCCAGAAGCTTGAATTCATCGCGCACCTCAGCTGAAAAGAGTCTCGAAAGGAGTCATGCAACAGCAGGTGGGGCGCCGCCACGGCCGCACCACCGACCCCGGGCTGTGGGGCCAAAACGCAAAAACGCCGCTACCTGATGCGCCGGTTGGGGCGAACGGGTGAGCGACGTCTTTGTCGTGGGTGGGGCAACCGCCGTTGGTTACCTGTGCGTTTTACTTAGCGAGATTTGTGCCAACAGGCGGAAAATCAAAAGCCCCTCACCCTAGCCCTCCCGAAACGTCGGACCGCCCAGAGGGAGAGGGGACTGATTGGGGGATGCTCGAGAAGTACGCCGACCTGTGATTTTCTGCTGTGAATCCATAATCGACTCGGTCTTTCAGGTCGATGTTTGACGCCAGACACCTAGGTCAGTCCCCTCTCCCTCCGGGAGAGGGCTAGGGTGAGGGGCTTTTCAAGCGTTCAGTACTTTCAGCCAAGCAACTCACTCATCGCAATAATCTGCTCCGCCACCTGAATCAGCTTTTGCTGCCGGCTCATCGCCTGGCGCCGCATCAGGGTGTAAGCCTCTTCCTCATTGCAATCCTTCATCTTCATCAGCAACCCCTTGGCCAGCTCGATGCGCTTACGCTCAGCCAGTTGCTGATCACGCGCCTGCAACTGCGCCCGCAACGCCTGATCACTCTCGAAGCGCGCCATTGCTACATCGAGAATCGGCTGCAGACGCTGTGCATGAATGCCTTCAACGATGTAGGCGCTGACCCCGGACTTGATTGCCTGGCGCATCACCCCCGGATCATGCTCATCGGTAAACATCACAATTGGCCGTGGCTGGTCGCGGCTGACCAGCACGACTTGCTCCATGACATCGCGGCTCGGTGACTCGGTATCGATCAGGATTACGTCCGGGCGCACCGTTTCGACGCGCGCGGGCAGGTCGATGGTCAGGCCGGACTCGTCGATCACCTCGAAACCGGCTTCAGTCAGCGCGGCTTTCAGGCGACCGACTTTTTTCGCCGTGTCATTGATCAGCAGAATGCGCAACATGTTCGCGGTCTCCTGTCAGCGGCGGGCGAGAAGGGGAGCGTCGTCGTTCAACGCATGCAGTTTGAAGCTGCGCGCGTAAGCGGCCGGGTCGCTGCCGTCCCAGATTTTGCCGTCGAGCAACTGGCTGCTGCGCATGTCGGTGCCCCACGCCGCCACGCCGACAGCGGTGGCGGCGTCGCGGTAGATATCCAGTTGCTGAACCTGACGGGCGACGGCGAGGTAATCCGGATCTTCGCGCAGCAGGCCCCAGCGGCGGAACTGGGTCATGAACCACATACCGTCCGACAGATACGGCAGATTCACCTCGCCGTTGCCGTGAAAACGCAGCGCGTGCGGATCCTGCCAGCGATTGCCAAGGCCATCGGCATAGTCACCGAGAAAACGCGGCTCAATGCACGAAAGCGGAGCGTCCAGATATTCCGGCGCGCTGAGCAACTGCGCGGTGCTGCGGCGGTTTTCCGGACTTTCTTCGATAAAGCGACTGGCTTCAAGGATCGCCATCACCAGCGCCCGTGCCGTGTTCGGATACTGCTCGACAAATTCACGGGTGCAACCAAGGACTTTTTCCGGGTGATCGGGCCAGATGGTCTGACTGGTGGCCAGGGTAAAACCCAGATTCTGCTGCACCGCGCTAGCAGCCCAAGGCTCGCCGACGCAAAAACCATCGATGCGTCCGGCTTGCAGATGCGCAACCATTTGCGGCGGCGGCACCACCACGCTGTCGACATCCTGTAACGGATGAATGCCCTGACTCGCCAACCAGTAATACAGCCACATCGCATGAGTGCCAGTGGGAAACGTCTGGGCGAAGGTGAGTTTTGCGCGGCTTTGGTGCACGTGGCGGTCCAGCGCTTCAGGACTGGTCACACCAATGTTCTGCAGGCCGTGGGACAGGTTGAGACTTTGACCGTTTTGGTTCAGCCCCATCAACACCGCCATGTCGCTCGACGCCCCACCGCCAATGCCCAGATGCACGGCGTAGATCAGACCGTACAGACTGTGCGCAGCATCCAGTTCACCGCTGACCAGTTTGTCGCGCAGGTTGGCCCAGGAGCTTTGGCGCTTGAGATTCAGGGTCAGCCCGTAAGGCTGGGCAAAGCCCTGCGTGGCCGCGACGACAACCGATGCGCAGTCGCTCAACGCCATGAAACCGAGGTTGATTGCAGTCTTTTCCGGAGCATCGCTGCCATTGACCCAGGCCAGTGGCCCTACCGAAGGTTCATTCATACACCGCCACCTCGAAAAAAAGCGCCGCCGCGGACTTTGCGCAGGCAAAACCCGGGACGACGCCATTGTCCTTGCCCGCCTGCCGTCATTGGCCTGCGCGCTGATAGTCAAGGAGGGTGCAAGGCATATGCCACTGCCAGTGATTTGCGCGTGCGCCTCGCGCGGCAGGTCGATGCCCGGCTATAATCGCCGCCTCTTTTCGCCGCCCGAGTCATTGCCGCCCATGTATTCCCTGGCCCGTCAGCTGTTGTTCAAACTTTCCCCGGAAACCTCCCACGATCTGTCGCTGGATCTGATCGGCGCGGGTGGGCGTTTGGGCCTCAACGGCTTGCTGTGCAAGGCGCCGGCGAAGAAACCGGTGACGGTCATGGGCCTCGAGTTTCCGAACCCGGTAGGTCTGGCGGCTGGTCTGGACAAGAATGGCGCGGCCATCGACGGTTTCGCACAGCTGGGTTTCGGTTTTGTTGAAATCGGCACCGTGACCCCGCGTCCGCAGCCGGGCAACCCGAAACCACGGATTTTCCGCTTGCCGGAAGCCGAGGCGATCATCAACCGCATGGGTTTCAACAACCTCGGTGTCGATAACCTGCTGGCGCGTGTGGCCGCAGCGAAATACAAAGGCGTGCTGGGCATCAATATCGGCAAGAACTTCGATACCCCGGTTGAACGCGCGGTCGACGACTACCTGATCTGCCTGGACAAGGTTTATGCCCACGCCAGCTACGTCACGGTCAACGTCAGTTCGCCGAACACCCCGGGCCTGCGCAGCCTGCAGTTTGGCGATTCGCTCAAGCAGTTGCTCGCGGATCTGGCCACGCGCCGTGCCGAACTGGCCCTGCGTCACGGCAAGCATGTGCCGCTGGCGATCAAGATCGCGCCGGACATGACCGATGAAGAAACTGCGCAGGTCGCCCAGGCGTTAATCGAAACCGGCATGGACGCGGTAATCGCGACCAACACCACCCTCAGCCGTGTTGGCGTTGAGGGCATGGAGCATGGCGACGAGGCGGGCGGGTTGTCTGGCGCGCCGGTGCGTGAGAAGAGTACGAATACCGTGAAGGTGCTGGCCAGTGAATTGGCGGGGCGGTTGCCGATCATTGCGGCTGGCGGGATTACCGAAGGCAAGCATGCGGCGGAGAAGATTCTCGCCGGTGCGAGCCTGGTGCAGATCTACTCCGGCTTCATCTATAAAGGCCCGGCGCTGATCCGTGAATCCGTAGACGCGATCGCCGCCTTGCGCTGATCCATAGACACCACTGTTCCCTTGTAGGAGTGAGCCTGCTCGCGATAGCTTTCTTTCGGTCACTTCATCAGCGACTGACAGACCGCTATCGCGAGCTCCTACAGGTTTTGTGTATGGCACAGATAATGTGACAGGCATAAAAAAGGGCTCCTCGAAGGAGCCCCTGGGCCGCAGCCCGCCGTCCGGGAAGGACGTGCATGGTAAGTCGTTACAAATTCAGATTGTCGTGTCGGAATAAGTGCCCTGTGTCAGCCGACGGCGTGAAGTTCGTTGAGTCTGTGGATTCCCGCAGTGCCGGTCATACCGTCCCAGTTGTCGCCGCGTCCTTCTCGCCAGCCGTTAATCCAGGCTTGACGTACCGACGGTAGAGTAAATGGGCAAAGCTCACGGGATTTGCCACCAACGCCATATTGATATCCGCGCAAAAATGCTCTTTCCAACGGATCACGCTTAAGTCTTCTCATAGGGTGTTTCCCTCACTTGTTGACTGTTTTGTATCGCGTTGACCTCAACTGAGGTCTGGCAGAAAAAACCTGCCATGGTGCGGCTCGCTGCCGGCGTGGCGAGCCAAGGTGTTGACGCCGTTGCGACGTCAACCTGTGTTCAGTTCTAACCAATGAGTCACACCGAGGGAATGATCGTTTTGTCATAAGGACGTAACGAAATTAGTGCTACAGCCATAAGTAACGACGGGTTTCATGCACGGTTTTTCAGCAAACCCCGGTATGATCGGCCCCGCGCTGGATGATGGGGTTAATTCTTTAGTGAGAATGACCCACGTTTGCGCTGGGGTATAAAGCGACGAAGGGTCGCTTTAAGACTTTTTGTTTCATCAACTTTTTTATCTGTCCCGGCATCTAAGCTCTTTTAACCCGAGCAGCGGGGATGGAACGGCACACCTTCGTGCCACGCGGGCGTTCTTTTAGAAAAGCGCCTGATTGAAAACCGGATCGGCAATGCGTTGCCGATTCACTAGCCAAAGGCTCTGGAAATACCATGTCCGACCGTTTCGAACTCTTCCTCACTTGCCCTAAAGGCCTTGAAGGCCTGCTCATCGAGGAAGCCGTCGGGCTTGGCCTTGAAGAAGCGCGCGAGCACACTTCCGCCGTGCGTGGCATGGCGACCATGGAAACCGCTTATCGCCTGTGCCTCTGGTCGCGTCTGGCCAACCGCGTGCTGCTGGTGCTCAAGCGTTTCCCGATGAAAGACGCTGAAGACCTGTACCACGGTGTGCTCGACATCGACTGGCAGGATCACATGCTCAGCGATGGCACCCTGGCTGTTGAATTCAGTGGCCATGGCTCGGGTATCGACAACACCCACTTTGGCGCCTTGAAAGTCAAAGACGCCATCGTCGACAAACTGCGCACCCCACAGGGCGACCGTCCGTCGATCGACAAGCTCAACCCGGACCTGCGCATTCACCTGCGTCTGGATCGCGGCGAAGCGATTCTCTCCCTTGATCTGTCCGGCCACAGCCTGCATCAGCGCGGTTACCGTCTGCAGCAGGGCGCTGCACCGTTGAAGGAAAACCTCGCGGCGGCGATTCTGATCCGTTCCGGCTGGCCGCGCATTGCTGCCGAAGGCGGCGCGCTGGCTGACCCGATGTGCGGTGTCGGTACGTTCCTCGTCGAAGCCGGCATGATTGCCGCCGACATGGCGCCGAACCTGCGTCGTGAGCAGTGGGGCTTTACCGCGTGGCTCGGTCACGTGCCGGCACTGTGGAAAAAACTCCATGAAGAGGCCGTCGAGCGTGCCGCTGCCGGTCTGGCCAAGCCACCGTTGTGGATTCGTGGCTACGAAGCCGATCCGCGTCTGATTCAGCCGGGCCGCAACAACGTTGAGCGTGCCGGCCTGAGCGAGTGGATCAAGATCTACCAGGGCGAAGTGGCGACTTTCGAGCCGCGTCCGGATCAGAACCAGAAAGGTCTGGTGATCTGCAACCCACCGTACGGCGAGCGTCTCGGTGACGAAGCCAGCCTGTTGTACCTCTACCAGAACCTAGGCGAGCGTCTGCGTCAGGCTTGCCTGAACTGGGAAGCGGCGGTGTTCACCGGCGCGCCGGATCTGGGCAAGCGCATGGGTATCCGCAGCCACAAACAGTATTCGTTCTGGAATGGCGCGCTGCCGTGCAAACTGCTGTTGATCAAAGTGCTGCCGGATCAGTTCGTCACCGGTGAGCGTCGCACTCCGGAACAGCGTCAGGCCGAGCGCGAGCAAGCCGCTTACGATCAGACCCCGGACGAGCCGCAAGAACGCAAGTTCAACAAGAACGGCAACCCGATCAAACCGACGCCGGCTCCGGCGCCAGTGATCGAGCAGCCGCGCTTGAGCGAAGGCGGGCAGATGTTTGCCAACCGTCTGCAAAAAAACCTCAAGGCCATGGGCAAGTGGGTCAAGCGCGAAGGCATTGATTGCTACCGTGTCTACGATGCCGACATGCCCGAGTACGCGATGGCGATCGACCTGTACCACGATTGGGTGCACGTCCAGGAATACGCCGCGCCAAAATCCATCGACCCGGAAAAAGCCTCGGCGCGCATGTTCGATGCCCTGGCGGCCATTCCGCAGGCGCTGAACGTCGACAAGAGCCGCGTGGTGGTCAAACGCCGCGAACGCCAGAGCGGCACCAAGCAGTACGAGCGTCAGGCTGCGCAGGGCAAGTTCAATGAAGTCAGCGAGGGCGGCGTGAAGTTGCTGGTCAACCTCACCGACTACCTCGACACCGGTCTGTTCCTCGACCACCGGCCAATGCGCATGCGTATTCAGAAAGAGGCCGCCGGCAAGCGCTTCCTCAATCTGTTCTGCTACACCGCGACCGCCAGCGTGCACGCGGCCAAGGGCGGTGCGCGCAGTACCACCAGCGTTGACCTGTCGAAAACCTACCTCGACTGGGCGCGTCGCAACCTGTCGTTGAACGGTTTCTCCGACAAGAACCGTCTGGAGCAGGGCGATGTGATGGCGTGGCTGGAGAGCAGCCGCGACGAGTACGACCTGATCTTCATCGATCCGCCAACCTTCTCCAACTCCAAGCGCATGGAAGGCGTCTTCGACGTGCAGCGTGATCAGGTGCAGTTGATTGACCTGGCCATGGCGCGTCTGGCGCCGGGCGGTGTGCTGTATTTCTCCAACAACTTCCGCAAGTTCCAGTTGGAAGAAAACCTCGCCGAGCGTTACGCGGTCGAGGAAATCAGCGCGCAGACCATCGATCCGGATTTCGCCCGTAACACCAAGATCCACCGCGCCTGGAAAATCACGGCTCGTTGACGCTTTGCGCAATTGGATCCACAGAGCCTTGATTTTTAAAGGCTCCGTGGATCTGCCCGCGCTAGCTAAATTAGTGGCTAATAGCTATAACTCACACACGGTCAATGGGGTTTTCCCGTAAATGCTGGCGTAGTGAGTTGTCCTTATGTCGTTGCACCCCGTGCGCCCAAAGATTCTGGGTTTTATCAGCGAAGACGTCTCGGCCTGGCTGGTCGCGGTGCTGGTATTGCTCGCCGGCGGGATTCTCACGGGGCTGCTCGCCTGGGCCACCCTCAATCAGTTTCAGCAACAAACCCGCCAGCGTTTTCAACTGCTGACCAACGAACGTTACACCCGCATCGAAGAACGCTTTCAGGACCAGGAGCAACGCCTCGACGGCCTGCGCCGCTTCTTCGCCAACTCCGAATCGGTGTCCCGCACCGAATTCGACGGTTACACCCAACCCTTATTGATGCGTACCCAGGCCTATTCGTTTGCCCTCAAGGTCAATGGAGCCGAGCGCGCCGCATTCGAGCAGCGGGTGCGTGATGAAGGCCTGAGTAACTTCACCTTGCGTGAACTGAATGCCCAGGGCGAGCTGCAACTGGCTGGCGTGCGCGATGAATACGTGCCGGTGCTCTACAGCCAGACGCAAAGCCGGCTCGGCTCACCGTTGGGTTATGACCTGCTCGCGCAACCCTTGCGTCGTGACACCCTGCAACGGGCCGACAAGCTCGGCGGACTGGCGGTGTCGCAACCGATGCACCTAGTCAGCATTGAGCCGTCCTACGCGCGCGGCGTGCTGCTGGTGGCGCCCGTGAGTCACAGTGGCGAGCAGCAATCCTTTGGCTACGTCATGGCGGTGATCAGCATGCGTCAGTTGCTGGCCGACGGTTTGCCGGACGCTTTCCATGACTATCTGTCGGTGCGCATTCTCGACATGTCGACCAATGATCAGCACGAAGTGTTGTTCGAGTCGACCAACGAGCCGGCGCCGAGCGACCTGTCGGCCACGCGGTTACTGCGCATGGCCGATCACGACTATCAGGTCGATATCTTGCCGAGCGACGCCTTCGCACAGGCAAATCATTCGTCGGTCGGCAGCGTAATCATCCTCGGTGGCTTGCTCAGTCTGCTGCTCAGCGCCTTGCTCTACGTGTTGGTCAGTCAGCGTCAGCGCGCCTTGCGCATGGTCGAACTGCGCACCCAGGAGCTGCACGCCAGCGAACAGGAATTGCGCGGCACCCACGGTCAGTTGCGCGGCGTGTTGAATGCGGCGACGCAGGTGGCAATCATCGCCACCGACTTGCGCGGCGTGATCAACACCTTCAACCCCGGCGCCGAACAAATGCTCGGCTACAGCAGCGCCGACGTCGTCGGGCACATGACCCTGGAAAACCTGCATCTGCCCCGAGAACTGACAGCCCGCGCCGCCGAGCTAAGTGCGCGTTACGGTAAAAGCATCCCGACCTGCCACGCGATGTTGGTCGAGGGCGGCGAAGTCGGTGGCCACGAGGCTCGCGAATGGACGCTGGTACGCAGCGATGGCAGCCATATTCCGGTGAACATGCTGGCCACCCCGGTGCTCGATGAGCAGGGTTTGTGGGTCGGACATCTGGCGATCTGCATCGACATCACCGAGCGCAAGCGCGTGCACGAGGTGCTGGCGGCGCGGGACGTGTTGCTGAAGAAACTCAGCGCGCATGTGCCCGGCGGCATCTATCAGTTCAAGATGGAATTCGATGGGCGCTTCAGTGTGATCTACGCCAGCGACGGCATCCGCGAGATCTACGAACTGGAGCCGGATGTGCTGCTGTTCAACGCCGAGGCGATCTTCACGCGCATTCATCCACAGGACGTCACCCGTGTGCGCTCTTCCATTCGCACTTCGGCCGACAGCCTCAGCCCGTGGCGCGAAGAATACCGCGTGCAATTGCCCGAGCGCGGCTTGCGCTGGGTGCGCGGCGAAGCGACGCCGGAAGAACTGCCGGGCGGCGGCGTGCTGTGGCATGGCTATATTTCGGATATTTCCGACCTGAAACGTGTGGAAGAAGAATTGCGCGCGCTGTCGGTGACCGACTCGCTGACTGGTATCCACAACCGCCGCTATTTCCAGGAACGCCTGACCACGGAAATGGCCCGGGTCGAGCGCGGCGGGGGCGAACTGTCGGTGATTATGCTCGACATCGACCATTTCAAACGTATCAACGATCAGTACGGTCACGCTGTGGGCGACCGGGTGCTGCAAGCGGTGTGCGAGCGCATCGGCCATCGTCTGCGGCGTACCGATGTGTTTTGTCGGTTGGGCGGCGAAGAGTTCATGGTGCTGTGCCCGGACATCGACGGCGAACACGCGTACATGTTGGCGGTTGAGCTGTGGCAGGGTTTGCGCAGTGCGCCGGTGGATGTGGTCGGCGTGGTCACCGCGAGTTTCGGTATCGCCAGTTGGCGACCGGGGGAGGGCGCGGATGCGCTGTTGCTGCGGGCGGATTCGGGTGTGTATATGGCAAAGCAGCGCGGGCGTGATCGTGTCGAGCAGATGAGCTGACTTCAATACAGCGCAACCCCTGTGGGAGCTGGCAAGCCAGCTCCCACAGGTTTTTGTGGTGTTGCTTGAACTGCGTTACAAAACCGAAGCGGTCTGCGCCAGTTTCGGCTGTTTGTACAGATCCAGCAGCACCTGATCCAGCACCGACGATGCACCAAACGGCGCCTTGTCGTTGAGGATCGCTACCACCGCCCAGGTATTGCCATTCACGTCGCGGCTGAAACCGGCAATCGCCCGCACGGTGTTCAAAGTACCGGTCTTGACGTGCGCCTCACCGCGCATCGCCGTGGTTTTCAGGCGCTTGCGCATGGTGCCGTCGGTGCCGGCGATCGGCAGCGAGCTGATGTACTCGGCGGCATACGGGCTGTGCCACGCCGCTTGCAGCATGCTCGCCATCTCGCGGGCGCTGACCCGTTCTGCGCGAGACAAACCGGAGCCGTTTTCCATCACCAGATGCGGTGCAGTGATGCCTTTCTTCGCCATCCACTGACGCACTACGCGTTGCGCTGCCTTGGCGTCGTCACCGTCGGCGTCGTTGCGGAAGCGTTGGCCAAGGCTGAGGAACAGCTGCTGGGCCATGGTGTTGTTACTGTATTTGTTGATGTCGCGGATGATCTCCGCCAGATCCGGCGAGTAGGCACGGGCCAGCAGCTTGGCATTGCCCGGTGTCGAGGCCAGACGATCCTTGCCTTGAATGCTGCCGCCCAGCTCTTTCCAGATCGCGCGCACTGCGCCGGCGGTGTAAGTCGCGTGGTCGAGCAGCGACAGATAAGTCTGCGAACTGCAGCCTTCGCCCAACTGGCCGGCCACGGTCACGGTCACGCTGCCATCGGCTTGCGGCACGGGGTTGTAGCGCACGCCGCCGGTGCATTGCTTGGAGGGCAACGCCTTGACGGTGTTTTCGATGCGCACGCTGGCGATTGGCGGCTCAACCGAGATAAGCACCCGGCCGTTATCGTTACGGGCAACAAAGCGCAGGGCTTTGAGGTTGACCAGCAACGAATCGGGTTTGACCAGGAACGGCTTGTTCTCGTCATTGCCGTCATCGTTGAATTCCGGCAGCACTGGCTGCACGAAGAAGTTGCGGTCGAGCACCAGATCACCGGTGATCTGCGTCACGCCGTTGGCGCGCAGGTCGCGCATCAGCAGCCAGAGTTTTTCCATGTTCAGTTTCGGATCGCCGCCACCCTTGAGGTAGAGGTTGCCGTTGAGAATGCCACCGTTGAGGTCACCGTCGGTGTAGAACTCGGTCTTCCACTGATGGTTCGGGCCGAGCATTTCCAGCGCCGCGTAGGTAGTCACCAGTTTCATGGTCGAGGCCGGGTTGACCGACACGTCGGCGTTGAACACGGTCGGCGTGCCCGGGCCGTCGAGCGGCACCATCACCAGCGACAGAGCGCTGGGCTGCAATTTGCTCGCCTTGAGGGCTTTTTCGACATTCGGGGTGAGGGAGGTGTTGATGGTGGCAGCAGAAACATTCAGGGCCAGTGGCAGAAGAAGGCCGGCGAGAAACAGTGGACGCAACGATTTGATCATATGAAATAAAACCCTACAGCCGAGGGGAAAAAAGACGAGGACATGGATGAAAAGGTCCTCAGTGGTCACGAAAGTGTCGGCATTATGCCCCAAGGTGTAACCGATTGTGCCGTCCTCGGGGTGGCGATTCGTTGATTTTTTTACAGACGGTCGGCCGCTGTGTCCAGAGAGGCGGGCAATCGATTGCTTAAACTGGTAAAGTGCCCGCCGTATTTACTTAAGAGGATTGTTCCAATGGCGACTAACCGTTCCCAGCGTCTGCGCAAAAAACTGTGCGTTGATGAATTTCAAGAGCTGGGTTTCGAACTGAACCTGGACTTCAAAGAAGACTTGTCCGAAGAAGCCATTGACGCTTTCCTCGAAGCATTCATCAAAGAAGCCATGGAAGCCAACGGTCTGGGTTATGTTGGCGGCGACGACTTCGGTCTGGTATGCCTGCAGAAGCGTGGCTCGGTCAACGAAGAGCAGCGCGCTGCCGTTGAAGCCTGGCTGAAAACCCGCTCCGAGCTGACCAAGTATGAAGTCAGCCCGTTGCTGGACGTTTGGTATCCGGAAAAGCCGATCAACGCGGCTAAGTGATACTGAAAAAAACGGCGACCTGAGGGTCGCCGTTTTTTTTCGTCTGGTGTTTGGGTGTTTGGTTTGGGATTTGTGGTGAGGCTACCCCTCACCCCAGCCCTCTCCCGAAGGAGAGGGGGCCGATTTATGGGCTGTTCAAAACCTGATTCGACTCGGTATCACGTGTCGCTATAACTCCCGCATACAACACGGTCAGTCCCCTCTCCCCCTGGGAGAGGGTTAGGGTGAGGGGCTTTTGACCTCAGGCTTTACGCCAATTCAAAATCACCAGCGTCAAAACCCCCGCGACGATCCCCCAAAACGCCGAACCAATGGAAAACAACGTCAGCCCCGACGCCGTGACCATAAAGGTAATCAACGCCGCCTCCCGTTCCTTCACCTCGGCCATGGCAATGCTCAAACCATTGATGATCGAACCAAACAGCGCCAGCGCGGCAATCGACAGCACCAATTCCTTCGGCAGCGCGGCAAACAACGCTGCCAACGTGGCGCCGAACACCCCGGCAATCCCGTAGAAAATCCCGCACCAGACCGCAGCGGTGTAGCGCTTGTTGCGATCCTCATGGGCATGCGGCCCGGTGCAAATCGCCGCGCTGATGGCCGCGAGGTTGATGCCGTGGGAGCCGAACGGCGCCAGTAATAGTGAAGCGATGCCGGTGGTGGTGATCAGCGGCGAGGCCGGGACGTTGTAACCGTCGGCGCGCAGGACGGCGATGCCGGGCATGTTCTGCGAGGTCATCGCGACCACGAACAGCGGAATGCCAATGCTGATGGTCGCTGCCAACGAGAAGTGCGGCGTGGTCCACACCGGCGTCGCCACTTCCAGATGAAAACCGCTGAAATCCAGCAGCCCCATGAAGCCAGACAGCGCGGTGCCGATCAGCAGCGCGGCGAGCACGGCATAACGCGGCGACAGACGCTTGACCAGCAAATAAGTGAAGAACATCCCCAGCACCAGCCCGGTGCGATGCTGCGCGGCAACGAAGATTTCGCTGCCGATCTTGAACAGAATCCCCGCCAGTAGTGCTGCCGCCAAGGAGGCCGGGATCTTTTTTACCAGGCGTTCGAAGCTGCCGGTCAGGCCGCAGATCGTCACCAGCACGGCGCAGGTGATGTAGGCGCCAATGGCCTCGCCATAACTGACGCCGCCGAGGCTGGTGATCAGCAACGCTGCGCCCGGTGTCGACCAGGCGATGGTGATCGGCGTGCGATAGCGCAGCGAGAGGCCGATCGAACACACCGCCATGCCGATCGAGATCGCCCAGATCCACGAAGAAATCTGCCCACTGGTCAGACCCGCCGCTTGCCCGGCCTGGAACATCAGCACCAGCGAGCTGGTGTAGCCGGTCATCATCGCGATGAACCCGGCGACGATGGCTGAAGGCGAGGTATCGGCCAGCGGGCGCAGTTGAGTGTGCGTGGCGTCGTTCATGACAACGGTGTTCCTTATACCAATGAAGATGTCCGCCATAACGCAAACCCTTGTAGGAGCTGCCGAAGGCTGCGATCTGTTGATCTTGCTTCTCAAAATCAAAGTCAAAAGATCGCAGCCTTCGGCAGCTCCTACAGGGTAGGTGGTGTTCTGGCAGCGGATTCTGCGATCAAGCCTAAACTCAAACGTAACGGATCGTTGCAATACAGCGGAGGTCACAAACAGCCATACAGTCGTGTTGCCACCATCCATTGTGTACAATCGCGCTGTTTTTTACGCGATACTTGCCAGCGACCTACTGTGCCGTATTACAGTCACGGTCTATTCGCCGCAGTTCTCCCGACTCGAGTGCCCATGAACGAACAGTTGCAACCCCTCAAGAAACAACCGCGAGCAGGCAAAGCCGGCCGCAGCGGAACCCAGGACGATATTGTCTACGCGCATATCTTCGAGGCCATCCTCGAACAGCGTCTGGCGCCCGGCACAAAATTGAGCGAAGAAGCGCTGGGGGAAATCTTCGGGGTCAGCCGCACCATCATTCGCCGCGCGCTCTCGCGTCTGGCCCATGAAGGCGTGGTGCTGTTGCGGCCGAACCGTGGCGCCGTCGTCGCCAGCCCGAGTGTTGAAGAGGCGCGTCAGGTGTTTCTCGCTCGCCGTCTGGTCGAGCGTGCGATCACAGAGTTGGCCGTGCAACACGCCACCGCCGAGCAGATTGCCGAGTTGCGCCAGATGGTCAACGACGAGCGCGACAGCTTCTCGCGCGGTGATCGCGGCGCCGGTATTCGTCTGTCGGGCGAATTCCACCTGAAACTGGCAGAAGCGGCGATGAACGCCCCGTTGATCAGCTTCCAGCGCAGCCTTGTTTCGCAGACGTCGCTGATCATTGCCCAGTACGAAAGCGGCAACCGCTCGCACTGCTCGTATGACGAACACACCCAGTTGATCGACGCGATCGAGAAGCGCGACGGTGAGCTGGCGGTGAATCTGATGATGCATCACATGGATCACATCGACAGCAAGCTCAATCTCGACGAGGAAGGCGCGTCGGATGATCTGCATGCGGTGTTCTCGCATTTGTTGCAGACCAAGAAGCCGGGGCGCCCTGCGGCCAAGCTCTAAATGACACCGAGTCGCCCCAATCGCTGGCAAGCCAGCTCCCACAGGGAGTTGTGGGGTTCACCAAATCTGCGATACATCGAGAAACCTGTGGGAGCTGGCTTGCCAGCGATAGCAATCTGACAGGCAACAAAAAATCCCCCGGGGTACACACCACCGGGGGATTTTTTATGCCTTGGAAAAGCTTAGCGCTGATGCACCAAAGCACCTGCCGCATACGTCTGCTGCACCGTGCGGTCATCGCCCAGTGTCATCAACACAAACAACGTCTCGGCAATATTGTTGGCCTGCTTCAAGCGATAGCTCAGCAGCGGCGTAGCGTTGTAATCCAGCACCAGGAAGTCAGCATCCGAACCCGGTTGCAGGTTGCCGATCTTGTCTTCCAGACGCAGCGCCCGCGCGCCGCCCAGCGTCGCCAGATACAGCGACTTGAACGGGCTCAGTCGCGCACCTTGCAGTTGCATCACTTTGTACGCTTCGTTCAGTGTTTGCAGCAGCGAGAAACTGGTGCCGCCACCGACGTCAGTGCCCAGACCGACATTGAGTTTGTGCTTCTCGGCCATCGGCAAGTTGAACAGACCGCTGCCGAGGAACAAGTTCGAGGTCGGGCAGAACGAGATCGCCGAGCCGGTTTCCGCCAGGCGCGCGCATTCGTCGTCGCACAGGTGCACGCCGTGGGCGAATACCGAGCGCTCGCCGAGCAATTGGTAGTGATCGTAAACGTCGAGATAGCCTTTACGCTCCGGGAACAGCTCCTTGACCCACTCGATTTCCTTGAGGTTTTCGCTGATGTGGGTCTGCATGTACAGATCCGGGTATTCGCTCAGCAGTTGCCCGGCGAGGGTCAGTTGTTCCGGAGTACTGGTCGGCGCGAAGCGTGGAGTAACTGCATAGTGCAGGCGACCCTTGCCGTGCCAGCGCTCGATCAGCGACTTGCTTTCGACGTAGCTCGATTCGGCGGTGTCGGTCAGGTAGTCCGGCGCGTTGCGGTCCATCATCACCTTGCCGGCGATCATGCGCAGGTCGAGCTTTTCGGCGGCTTCGAAGAACGAGTTTACCGACTGCGGGTGCACGCTGCCGAAGACCAGCGCGGTGGTGGTGCCGTTGCGCAGCAGTTCCTTGATGAAAATGTCCGCGACCTCATCGGCGTGGGCCTTGTCGCCGAACTGGCTTTCGCACGGGAAGGTGTAGGTGTTCAGCCAGTCGAGCAATTGCTCGCCGTAGGCACCGACCATGCCGGTTTGCGGCAGGTGAATGTGGGTGTCGATGAAGCCCGGGGTAATCAGCGCGTCTTTGTAGTGCTCGATTTCGATGTCCGCCGGCAGGGTCGGCAGCAAATCACTGGCGTGGCCAAGGGCGCTGATCTTGCCGCCATCGACCACCAGCAGGCCATCCTCGAAATATTCGTAGGAGGCTTCGATCCCGACTTCGGCGGGGTCGGCGATGCTGTGCAGGATGGCGGCGCGGTAGGCTTTGCGAGTCAGAGGCATGAGGGTTCTCTAATCAGTTTGAGGCTTTGAGTTTGGTCGCCTGACTGCGCCGCGAAACCGGCAGCAGTTTGGCAATCGGTTCGGCGCTGGCAGTCTGCTGGCCGAAGTTGGCGTTGTAGGTGGCGATGATTTCGCCGGCGATGGAGATGGCGATTTCCACAGGCAGTTTGCCTTTGACTTCGCCGATGCCCATCGGGCAGCGCATGCGTTGCACGACGCCGCTGTCGAAACCGCGATCACGCAAACGGTGTTCGAACTTCGCGCGTTTGGTCTTCGAACCGATCAGGCCGAAGTAGGCGAAGTCGTTGCGCTTGAGGATCGCGGCAGTGAGTTCAAGGTCGAGCTGATGGTTGTGGGTCATGACGATGCAATAACTGCCGGCGGGCAGCTCATCGATTTCATCCACAGGCTCTTCGGAAACGATTTTACGCACGCCGTGGGGGATCTGTTCGGGGAATTCGGCCTCGCGCGAATCGATCCAGCGCACCCGGCAGGGCAGGCTGGCGAGCAGCGGCACCAAAGCGCGGCCAACGTGACCGGCACCGAACACGGCGATTTGCGCCTGCACCTGGCCCATCGGTTCGAACAGCAACACGGTGGCGCCGCCGCAGCACTGGCCCAGGCTGGCGCCAAGGCTGAAGCGCTCCAGATGAGTGTCCTGCTTGCCGCTGGCGAGCATGTCGCGGGCGATCTGCATGGCTTTGTATTCCAGGTGCCCGCCACCAATGGTGTCGAAGCTCTGGTTCGCGCTGATGACCATTTTCGAACCGGCGTTACGTGGCGTCGAGCCGAGTTCTTCGATGATCGTCACCAGCACACAGGGTTCGCCCTGGTTCTGCAGGTCGGCGAGGGCGTCGATCCAGTTGTACATAGTTCACCCCTACAACATCGTTGTCTGTTCGGGCCTCATCGCTGGCAAGCCAGCTCCCACAGGATTTGCGGTGTAACGCCTATCGGTTAAACGCCACAAAAACCTGTGGGAGCTGGCTTGCCAGCGATTGGCCGCGCCTCGGTCTTTAGAGCGGAGCCAGTTCGGTTTCAGCTTCAACGGCTTTCACCGCTTTGAGCTGACGCATCTGCTCACACCCCCACAACACCCGCTCCGGCGTCGCCGGCGCATCGATCTGCGGCTGATGCTTGTAATCACCGAGGCTCGCCACCGCATCCTTGATCGCACACCACGAAGCAATCCCGAGCATGAACGGCGGTTCACCGACAGCCTTGGAATGGAACACGGTGTCTTCCGGGTTCTTGCGGTTTTCCACCAGTTTCACCCGCAGATCCAGAGGCATGTCCGCCACCGCCGGGATCTTGTAGCTGGCCGGGCCGTTGGTCATCAGCTTGCCTTTGTTGTTCCAGACCAGCTCTTCCATGGTCAGCCAGCCCATGCCCTGGATGAAGCCACCCTCGACCTGACCGATGTCGATGGACGGGTTCAGCGAGGCGCCGACGTCGTGAAGAATGTCGGTGCGCAGCATCTTGTACTCGCCGGTCAGGGTGTCGACGATCACTTCGCAGCACGCCGCGCCGAAGGCGAAGTAGTAGAACGGACGCCCACGCGCCTGGCTGCGGTCGTAGTAGATTTTCGGAGTCTTGTAGAAGCCAGTGCTCGACAGCGACACCTGATTGAAATACGCCTGCTGGATCAGCGCTTCAAAGGTCAGGATATGGTCGCGAACACGCACATGGCCGTTGTGGAATTCAACGTCTTCTTCAGTGACTTTGTAGTGACGGGCAGCGAATTCGATCAGGCGTTTCTTGATGATTTCCGCCGCGTTCTGTGCCGCTTTACCGTTCAAGTCGGCACCGCTCGACGCTGCCGTCGGCGAGGTGTTCGGCACCTTGTCGGTGTTGGTCGCGGTGATCTGCACACGATCGATTTCGACCTGGAACACTTCGGCCACGACCTGCGCGACTTTGGTGTTCAGGCCCTGACCCATTTCGGTGCCGCCATGGTTCAGGTGGATGCTGCCATCGGTGTAGATGTGGATCAGCGCGCCGGCCTGGTTCAAGAAGCTGGCGGTGAAGGAAATACCGAATTTCACCGGGGTCAGCGCCAGGCCTTTTTTCAGGATCGGGCTGTTGGCGTTGTAGCGACGAATGGCTTCGCGGCGCTCGTGGTACTGGCTGCTTTCTTCCAGTTCGGCGGTCATCTCTTCGAGCATGTTGTGCTCGACGGTCTGGTAGTAGTGGGTGACGTTGCGTTCGGTCTTGCCGTAGTAGTTGGCCTTGCGCACGGCAAGTGGGTCGAGCTGCAGGTGACGGGCAATCGCGTCCATCACTTCCTCGATCGCGACCATGCCTTGCGGACCACCGAAACCACGGTAAGCGGTGTTCGACGCGGTGTTGGTCTTGCAGCGGTGACCATTGATGGTCGCATCGCCGAGGTAGTACGAGTTGTCCGAGTGGAACATCGCCCGGTCAACGATCGACGCGGACAAGTCCGGCGAGCAGCCGCAGTTGCCGGCCAGATCCATGTTGATCCCGTGCAGGCGCCCGGTGCTGTCGAAGCCGACGTCGTATTCGACGTAGAACGGGTGACGCTTGCCGGTCATCAGCATGTCTTCGACGCGTGGCAGGCGCATCTTGGTCGGCTGACCGGTGAGGTGCGCAACCACCGCGCACAGGCACGCCGGGCTGGCGGCTTGAGTTTCCTTGCCGCCGAAGCCACCGCCCATGCGGCGCATGTCGACGACGATTTTGTTCATCGACACGTCGAGCACTTCGGCGACCAGTTTCTGCACTTCGGTCGGGTTCTGCGTCGAGCAGTAGACGATCATGCCGCCGTCTTCGGTCGGCATCACTGAAGAGATTTGCGTCTCCAGATAGAAGTGTTCCTGGCCGCCAATGTGCAGCGTGCCTTGAATGCGATGTTCAGCGGTCGCCAGTGCCGAGACCGAATCGCCGCGCTGGTGGGTGTGGCTGTCGAGCACGAAATGGCGTTTGCGCAGGGCTTCGACGACGTCCAGCACCGGCTCGAGATCTTCGTATTCGATGATCGCCGCCATCGCGGCTTTGCGCGCGGTTTCCAGATCTTTCGCGGCGACGGCGAGCACTGGCTGACCGACGAATTGCACGTCATCGATGGCCAGCAGCGGGTCGCCCGGCAACAATGGGCCGATGTCTTTCAGGCCCGGCACGTCTTCGTGGGTGATGGCGATGCGCACGCCTTCGAAGGCGTAGCACGGCGAGGTGTCGATGCTGATGATTTTCGCGTGGGCGCGGTCCGACAGGCGTGCGTACAGGTGCAACTGGTTGGGAAATTCCAGGCGGTCATCGATGTACTGCGCCTCACCAGACACGTGCTTGGCGGCGCTGTCGTGCTTGACGCTGCGGCCGACACCTGTGGTCAGGTCCTTGGCGAACAATTCAGCCAGTTCAGCTTGAGTTTTCTCTACGCCGTGATGGTTAGACATAAGCGGTCACCCGAGTCTCGATGTGCGGTGTTTGCAGTTCGATGAAGTATTTGCGCAGTAGGTTCTGCGCGCTGAGCAGGCGATATTCCTTGCTGGCGCGGAAGTCCGAGAGCGGGGTGAAATCTTCCGCCAGCGCAGCGCAGGCGCGCTCGACCACGGCGTTGTTGAACGGCGCACCGATCAGTGCGGCTTCACAGTGGGCGGCGCGTTTCGGGATCGCGGCCATACCACCGAACGCCATGCGCGCATCGGTGATTACGCCGTTTTCGACGCGCAGGTTGAACGCGGCGCAGACGGCGGAGATGTCATCGTCCAGACGCTTGGAGACTTTGTAGGCGCGGAACAGTTGCTCGGCGCTGGCGCGCGGCACGATGATCTTCTCGATGAATTCACTTTCCTGACGGGCGGTGACTTTGTAATCGATGAAGTAATCGTCGAGGTTCAGGGTGCGGCGGGTTTCGCCTTTGCACAGCACCACCTGCGCGCCGAGGGCGATCAGCAGCGGTGGCGAATCACCGATCGGCGAGGCGTTGCCGATGTTGCCGCCGAGGGTGCCCTGGTTGCGGATTTGCAGGGAGGCGAAGCGGTGCAGCAGTTCGCCGAAGTCCGGGTACTCGGCGTTCAACGCTTCGTAGCAGTCGGAGAGGGCGGTGGCAGCGCCGATTTCGATGCGGTCGTCGAAGGTGTCGATGCGCTTCATTTCGGCGACGTTGCCGACATAGATCATCACCGGCAAAGTGCGGTGGAACTGAGTGACTTCCAGTGCCAGATCGGTGCCGCCGGCGAGCAGGCGCGCTTGTGGGTACGCGTCATAAAGGTCGGCCAGATCAGCGACGGTCAGCGGCACCAGGCAGCGCTTGTCGCCGCTGTTGAGTTCGCCGATATCGGTCGGCGCGATGGCTTTCAGGCGGGCGATGGTCTCCGCTTCGCGGGCATCGAACTGATCCGCTTGCTTGCCGCAGCAGGATTGTTCGGCAGCGGCCAGAATCGGCCGGTAGCCAGTGCAGCGGCAGAGGTTGCCGGCCAGCGCTTCGTGGGCCTTGGCCTGATCCGGTGCATCGCTGTTCTTTTGCAGGGCGAACAGCGACATGACGAAGCCGGGGGTGCAGAAACCGCACTGCGAGCCATGGCACTCGACCATGGCTTTCTGCACGCTGTGCAGTTCGCCTTGGTGTTTGAGGTCTTCCACGCTGATCAGTTGTTTGCCGTGCAACGACGACACAAAGGTCAGGCACGAGTTGAGGCTGCGATAGCGAATGTGTTCGCGGCCAGCGTCATCCGTCTGTAACTCGCCGACCACCACGGTGCAGGCGCCGCAGTCACCGCTGGCGCAACCTTCTTTGGTGCCGGACTTGCCCACGTGGTCACGCAGGTAATTGAGCACAGTCAGATTCGGGTCCAGGGCGTGCTCGCTACGGAGTTCCTGGTTAAGTAAAAACTGGATCACGGAAGGCCTCGCAGACTCATTATTGTTGTTAACCGACGTGAACCGAATTTAGCAGGTCTGACTTTTCGGTCAATGGTTTTCTGACTTAAAGGTCAGGAAAATGCGTTTCGTCGATCAACTACGTGTCTATTCAGTATTGACCCTCATTGGATCCCCTGCTTTTTTGCGGGAATCGTGCCAAAAACCGCTGAGTGGGCACTCCGCCATGACCGTGCATTTGCGCTACACTGCGCCGCTTGTGCAGATCGATAGAGTTTGAAGGACAACCATGACGTTCAAGGCGCCGGACAGCCTCGCCGAGCAAATCGCTCACCACCTCGCCGAACGCATCATTCGTGGCGAAATGAAGCCGGGAGAGCGCATCCAGGAACAGAAGGTCACGCTGGCGCTGAACGTCAGCCGCGGTTCGGTCCGCGAAGCCTTGCTGATCCTCGAACGCCGCCACCTGATCGCGATCCTGCCGCGTCGTGGCGCGCACGTCACCGAACTGACGCCGCACAAGGTGCAGAGCCTATGCACGCTGATGAGCGAGTTGTACATCCTGCTCGGCAATTCGGTGGCCAATGGCTGGCAAGTGCAGTCGGACATGGCGCCGTTCGTGCAGATCCAGCAGCGCCTGACCGCCAGCTACGAGCGTCAGGACATCCGCAGCTTCGTCGATGAAAGCTTCGCCGTGATGCGCGCCGCCTATCCGTTCGCCAACAACCCGTACCTGCAAGAGACCGTCGAGAACCTGCAACCGGCGATGAGCCGCGCCTACTTCCTCGCCCTCGAACAGCGCAAGGCTTCAATGAGCGAGTTCCTCGAACTGTTCGAACGCCTGCTGGCCGCCGTGCTTGCCCGTGATTTACCGCAGATCCGCATCGTGCTGACGGCTTATGCCCAGCGCAGCTGCGATCTGGTGGTTTCCGCCCTGACGGTTGCCTAAGCGTGCGGCTCAAGTGCATCAAACTGGCGGGATTCAAATCCTTCGTCGACCCGACCACGGTGAACTTCCCCAGTAACATGGCGGCGGTTGTCGGGCCGAACGGTTGCGGCAAGTCGAACATCATCGACGCCGTACGCTGGGTGATGGGCGAAAGTTCGGCGAAGAACCTCCGTGGCGAGTCGATGACCGACGTCATCTTCAATGGCTCGACCAGCCGCAAACCGGTGAGTCAGGCCAGTATCGAACTGGTCTTCGACAACTCCGATGGCACCTTGCTCGGCGAGTACGCGGCCTACGCGGAGATTTCCATCCGCCGCAAAGTCACTCGCGACAGCCAGACCACCTATTACCTCAACGGCACCAAATGCCGTCGTCGCGACATCACCGATATTTTCCTCGGCACCGGTCTCGGCCCGCGCAGCTATTCGATCATCGAGCAGGGGATGATCTCCAAGCTGATCGAGTCCAAACCCGAAGACCTGCGTAACTTCATCGAAGAAGCGGCCGGCATCTCCAAGTACAAGGAGCGTCGCCGCGAGACCGAAAACCGTATCCGCCGCACCCACGAAAACCTCGCGCGTCTGACTGACCTGCGCGAAGAACTCGAGCGTCAACTCGAGCGCCTGCACCGCCAGGCCGAAGCGGCGAAGAAGTATCAGGAATTCAAAGCCGAGGAGCGTCAGCTCAAGGCGCAACTGTCGGCCTTGCGCTGGCAGGATCTCAACGATCAGGTCGGCCAGCGCGAGTCAATCATCGGTACCCAGGAAATCAGTTTCGAAGCCTTGGTTGCTGAGCAGCGTAATGCGGATGCGGCCATCGAACGCCTGCGTGACGGTCACCATGACCTGTCCGAGCGCTTCAATCTGGTGCAGGGGCGCTTCTATTCGGTCGGCGGCGACATCGCCCGGGTCGAACAGAGTATTCAGCACGGCCAGCAACGTCTGCGGCAGTTGCAGGACGACTTGAAAGAAGCCGAACGCGCACGCCTGGAAACCGAATCGCACCTGGGCCACGACCGTACGTTGCTGCTGACCCTCGGCGAAGAGCTGGACATGCTCACTCCCGAACAGGAAGTCACCAGCGCTGCCGCCGAAGAGGCTGCTGCCGCGCTGGAAGATTCCGAATCCGTCATGCACGGCTGGCAGGAGCAGTGGGACGCTTTCAACCTGACCGCTGCCGAACCGCGTCGTCAGGCCGAAGTGCAGCAGTCGCGCATCCAGCAGTTGGAAACCAGCATGGAGCGTCTCGCCGACCGGCAAAAACGTCTCGGCGAAGAGCGCGCGTTGCTTTCGGCTGACCCGGAAGACGCGGCGATCATGGAACTCAACGAGCAGCTCGCCGAGTCGGAAGCGACCCTCGAAGACCTGCAGACCAGCGAAGAAGCGCAGGTCGAAAAGCTTGAACAACTGCGTCAGGAATTGCAGCAGGCGTTGACCGCGCAACAACAGGCGCAGGGCGATTTGCAGCGTCTTAACGGTCGCCTCGCGTCCCTCGAAGCCTTGCAGCAAGCTGCGCTCGACCCGGGCACCGGCACCGCCGAATGGCTGAAGGAACACAACCTCGCCGAGCGCCCGCGCCTGGCCGAAGGCCTGAAGGTTGAGGCCGGTTGGGAATTGGCGGTGGAAACCGTGCTCGGCGCTGACCTGCAAGCGGTGCTGGTCGACGATTTCAGCGGTTTCGATTTATCCGGTTTCACCCAAGGCGATCTGCGCCTGCTCAGCCCGGCCAGCGATGGCGTGCGCGTCGCTGGCAGCTTGCTCGACAAGGTCGACGCGCAGATCGATCTGTCGCCGTGGCTCGGTCAGGTCAAACCGGTCGACAGCCTTGAACAGGCTTTGGCCTTGCGCGGGCAGTTGAGCGCTGGCGAGAGTTTGATCAGCCGCGACGGTTACTGGGTCGGCCGGCATTTCTTGCGCGTGCGCCGGGCCAGCGAAGCGGAAAGCGGCATGCTCGCCCGTGGCCAGGAAATCGAAGCGCTGCACCTCGAACGCGAAGAGAAAGAAGCCACGGTCGAGGCCATGGAAACCCGTCTGCAAACCCTGCGCGCACAACAGCGTCAGCAGGAAAACGGCCGCGAACATTTACGTCGTTTGCTGCAAGACGAAGCGCGTCAGCAAGGTGAACTGAAAGCGCAGTTATCTGCCGGCAAAGCCAAGGCCGAACAGTTGACGCTGCGTCGTACCCGTCTTGATGAAGAGCTGGTCGAGCTCGGCGAACAGCGCGAACTCGAGCACGAACAAATCGGCGAAGCGCGCATGCAATTGCAGGAAGCGCTGGATGCCATGGCGCTGGACACCGAGCAACGCGAATTGCTGTTGGCTCAGCGCGACAGCCTGCGCGAACGCCTCGACCGCGTGCGTCAGGAAGCGCGGCAGCACAAGGATCACGCCCATCAATTGGCCGTGCGTCTTGGCTCATTGCGCGCGCAGCACGACTCCACGCGCCAGGCGCTGGAGCGTCTGGAAATGCAGGCCGAGCGTCTGACGGAAAAACGCGAACAGTTGAGTCTGAACCTGGAGGAGGGCGAGGCACCGCTGGAAGAGCTGCGTCTGAAACTCGAAGAACTGCTCGACAAGCGCATGACCGTCGATGAAGAACTCAAGACCGCGCAGATCGCTTTGGAAGATGCCGATCGCGAATTGCGCGACGCGGAAAAACGCCGGACTCAGGCCGAGCAGCAATCGCAGCTGATTCGCGGCCAACTCGAACAGCAGCGTATGGAATGGCAAGCCCTGACCGTGCGCCGCAAAGCCTTGCAGGATCAATTGCTCGAAGACGGCTACGATCTCAACGGCGTGCTCGCGACATTAACCGCGCAAGCCAGTGAACGCGAAGCCGAAGAAGAACTCGAACGCATCAATGCGCGGATTCAGCGCCTGGGTGCGATCAACCTCGCGGCCATCGACGAATACACGCAACAGTCCGAGCGTAAACGTTATCTGGATGCGCAGGATGCCGATCTGGTTGAAGCGCTGGAGACACTTGAGAACGTAATCCGCAAGATCGACAAGGAAACTCGTAACCGCTTCAAAGATACCTTTGATCAGATCAATGGTGGTTTACAGGCGCTTTTCCCAAAAGTTTTCGGTGGCGGGCGCGCGTATTTGGAACTGACGGGCGAAGATCTACTCGATACAGGGGTAACGATCATGGCGCAGCCGCCAGGGAAGAAGAACAGCACCATCCATTTGCTCTCCGGCGGGGAAAAAGCCCTGACCGCACTGGCACTGGTTTTTGCCATCTTCAAGTTGAACCCGGCGCCGTTCTGCATGCTCGATGAAGTTGACGCACCGCTGGATGACGCTAACGTTGGACGCTACGCACGCTTGGTTAAGGAGATGTCGCAGACCGTGCAGTTCATCTATATCACCCACAACAAGATCGCCATGGAAATGGCCGAGCAGTTGATGGGCGTGACGATGCATGAACCGGGTTGTTCGCGACTGGTAGCCGTGGATGTCGAGGAGGCGATGGCGATGGTGGACGCCTGAGTCAGCGTGGTGTCGGAAAGGTAATTTGGTGTTGTAGGACTTTTTTACCGGGTTCGACTTGCTGGCCAATCGACATATTCGCGCAAGCCAATGAGACAGACGGTGTAAAGTTGTCTTTGGTCGTGCTAGTTTAATGTCAATTTTTCGTATACGTGGGCAAAACGCCTGTCAGAACATAGAGTTGGCGCCACGTTTTAAAGCGGTTTGCACAATGTAAACCCCTTATTTTTCAGCATTTTTTATAGAGGCACGGGATTACATGGAAATCGGTCTGCGCGAGTGGCTGATCGTCATCGGCATCATTGTGATAGCCGGTATTCTTTTCGATGGCTGGCGCCGTATGCGCGGCGGCAAGGGAAAACTGAAATTCCGTCTTGACCGAAGTCTGTCCAACCTGCCGGACGAGGACACCAGCGCTGAGCTGTTGGGCCCGGCCCGTGTTCTGGACAACCATAAAGAACCACAGCTGGACGAACACGATCTGCCGTCGGTGAGCATGCCGGCCCGCGAAGCACGCGAGCCTCGCGAATCCGGTTCGAAACGTGGCAAGCGTGGCAGCAACGGTCCGGCGCAGGGTGACCTGAACCTCGACCTGGATCTGGACGGCGGCCCGAGCTTCAGCAGCCGTGACGACGATTTCGCCGAAGACACCAAGCCTTCGCCGGCGGTGGTCGACAAAGACCAGCCGCAAGCTGAAGAAGTGCTGGTGATCAGCGTGATCTGCCGTGACGCTGCCGGTTTCAAAGGCCCGGCATTGTTGCAGAACATCCTCGAAAGCGGTTTGCGTTTCGGCGAGATGGATATTTTCCACCGTCACGAAAGCATGGCCGGCAACGGTGAAGTGCTGTTCTCCATGGCCAATGCGGTCAAGCCGGGCATCTTCGATCTGGACGACATCGACCATTTCAGCACCCCGGCGGTGAGCTTCTTCCTCGGCCTGCCAGGCCCGCGTCATCCGAAGCAAGCCTTCGACGTGATGGTGGCCGCAGCTCGCAAGCTGTCGCAGGAACTGAACGGCGAACTGAAAGATGATCAGCGCAGCGTCCTGACCGCGCAGACCATCGAGCACTACCGTCAGCGCATCGTCGAGTTCGAACGCCGCGCCCTGACCCAGAAGCGCTAAGGCCAAGATCAAAAGATCGCAGCCTCGTTTCACTCGACAGCTCCTGCAGGAATGATTTCTGTAGGAGCTGCCGAAGGCTGCGATCTTTTGCTTCTGCTGCCAGAGATAGATGAATTAGAGCAGCCTCGGCTGCTCTTTTGCTTTATGAGAGAACACCCATGACCGCCGCCAAAAACCGCATTCTCGAGCTGCGCGCTGAACTCGATCAGCACAACTACCGTTACCACGTCCTCGACGAGCCGAGTATTCCGGATGCCGAGTACGACCGGTTGTTCCACGAGCTCAAGGCGCTGGAAGCGGCCAACCCGGAGCTGATCACCAGCGACTCGCCAACTCAGCGCGTCGGCAGCGTGGCGCTGACCGCGTTCACTCAGGTGCGTCACGAAGTGCCGATGCTCAGCCTCGGTAACGCCTTCGAAGAAACCGACATGCGCGAATTTGATCGCCGCGTCACCGAAGGTCTGGATCTGCCGGCCGGCGATCTGTTCGGCGGCAGTGCGGCGGTGGAGTACAGCTGCGAACCGAAACTCGATGGCCTGGCGGTCAGTCTGCTTTATCAGGATGGTGTGCTGGTACGCGGCGCCACGCGCGGCGACGGCACCACCGGTGAAGACATCAGCGTCAACGTGCGCACCGTGCGCAACATCCCGCTGAAATTGCACGGCGAAGGCTGGCCGGCGACCCTGGAAGTGCGCGGTGAAGTGTTCATGTCCAAGGCTGGTTTCGAGCGTCTTAACGCCTCGCAACTGGAAGTCGGCGGTAAGACCTTCGCCAACCCGCGCAACGCCGCCGCCGGCAGCTTGCGTCAGCTCGATTCGAAGATCACCGCCAACCGTCCGCTGGAATTCTGCTGCTACGGCATCGGCCAGGTTTCCCACGACATCTCCGACACGCACATCGGCAACCTCAAGCAGTTGCAGAAGTGGGGCATGCCGATCAGCCACGAGCTGAAACTGGCCAAGGGCATCGGCGAATGCCTGGACTACTACCGCGACATCGGCGAGCGCCGTAACTCGCTGGCTTACGAAATCGACGGCGTGGTGTTCAAGGTCAACAGCATTGCCGACCAGCGCGAACTGGGCTTCCGCGCCCGCGAGCCGCGCTGGGCGATTGCGCATAAATTCCCGGCGATGGAAGAACTCACGGAACTGCTCGACGTCGAGTTTCAGGTTGGCCGTACTGGCGCTGTTACGCCGGTGGCACGATTGAAACCGGTCAAGGTTGCCGGCGTCACCGTGGCCAACGCCACGCTGCACAACATGGATGAAGTCGCGCGTCTGGGCCTGATGATCGGTGACACCGTGATCATTCGCCGCGCCGGTGATGTGATTCCGCAAGTAGTGCAAGTGGTCATGGATCGCCGTCCGGAAAACGCGCGCGCGGTACAGATTCCAGAGAGCTGCCCGGTGTGCGGCTCGCACGTCGAGCGCACGCAACTGATCAAACGCAGCAAGGGCAAGGAAACCGTCAGTGAAGGCGCTGTGTATCGCTGCGTGGGTCGACTGGCCTGTGGCGCGCAACTGAAGCAAGCGATTATTCACTTCGTCTCGCGCCGAGCGATGGACATCGAAGGCCTGGGCGACAAGAGCGTTGAGCAGTTGGTCGATGAAGGTCTGGTCAGTTCGCCGGCCGATCTGTATGCGCTGAAGTTCGATGACATCGTCGATCTGGAAGGTTTTGCCGAAGTCTCCAGCAACAAGTTGCTCGCGGCCATTGAAGACAGCAAGAAACCGGGGCTGGCGCGTTTCATCTATGCGCTGGGCATTCCCGATGTCGGTGAGGAGACGGCCAAGGTGCTGGCGCGCTCGCTGGGTTCGCTGGAGCGTGTGCAGCAGGCGCTGCCGCAAGTGCTGACCTACCTGCCGGATGTCGGTCTGGAAGTAGCGCACGAGATTCACAGCTTCTTTGAAGATGCGCATAACCAGCAGGTCATCACCGAGTTGCTGGGGCATGGTTTGCAAATTCAGGATCAGGGTGAGCTGGGCGCCGAGTTTGCCGCCAGCACCACACTGGGTGGCTTCCTCGACAAGCTGCACATTCCCTCGGTCGGCCCCGGCGGCGCGCAGAAACTGGCGGACAAGTTCGGCTCGCTGGAAGCGGTGATGAATGCTGACTGGCTGGACATGCGTCAGGCCTTGCCGGAGAAGCAGGCGAATTCGGTGCGCGAGTTTTTTGCACTGCCTGAGAACCGGCAACTGGCTGAGGCATCCGAAAAGCAACTGCGCGATTTCGGCATGCACTGGCAGAGCGAGAAGAAAATCGTCGAAGGTTTGCCGCTGTCCGGCGAGACCTGGGTGCTGACCGGCAAGGTTGAGTTGATGAGCCGTGATGTCGCCAAGGAACACCTGGAAAGCCTTGGCGCCAAGGTTGCCGGCTCCGTGTCGGCGAAGACTCATTGTGTTGTTGCAGGCCCCGGCGCCGGCTCCAAACTGACCAAGGCCAATGAGCTGGGCGTGAAGGTGATGGACGAAGAAAGCTTTATCGCCTTCCTCAAAACCCATGGCCTGAACGTTTGATCGTTCCCACGCTCCCGCGTGGGAATGCCGCCCCGGACGCTCCGCGTCCGCTGTGACGCGGAGCGTCACGGGATGCATTCCCACGCAGAGCGTTGGAACGATCAGCTCGCAAGAATGATCTAGTCTTGGCAAGCCCCAGGGAGAGATCGCCATGCACCGCTTTTTCGAGCAGCTCAGTTCCCGCATCATCGCGCCGTTCATGGGCGAATCCTCACGCAACAGCAAAGTCTGGCCGTGCCGCTGCGGCCAGTCGCTGTTCTTTCGCAACAGCCAGTGCCTGGCGTGTAATGCCTTGCTCGGTTATCAACCCGAAGAAAGCCGCCTGACCTCGCTGCAACCGGGGCCCTACGAGGGCACCTGGACGCTCGACGCCGATCCCGACTCGGGATTGTTCCGCCGCTGCGCCAACCTCGACACAGCCGCCGCGTGCAACTGGCTGCTGCCAGCCAACGACCACGACAGCCTGTGCATCGCTTGCAGACTCAACCGCACCATCCCCGACCTGTCCGACCCGGACAACCCTGAGCGCTGGCGCAAAGTCGAAATCGCTAAACGGCGTCTCGTCGCGCAACTGATTACCCTCGGCTTGCAGGTCATCCCGAAAACCGTCGATGAAGACACAGGGCTGGCCTTCGATTTCATCGGCGTCGACCTTGAAGGCAACGCGCCGATGATCGGCCACGCCAACGGCCTGATCACCCTCGACATCAAAGAAGCCGACGACGCCCACCGCGAGCAGGTGAGGGCGGCGATGCACGAACCCTATCGCACACTGCTCGGGCATTTTCGTCATGAGGTCGGGCATTACTACTGGGATCGCCTGATCGCCAACGGCCCGTGGCTCGGCTCATTCCGCAACCTGTTCGGCGACGAGCGCGCCAGTTACGCCGAGGCGCTCGATCGTCACTATCAGCAAGGCGCGCCACTCGACTGGCCGCAGCACTACGTCAGCGCCTACGCAACCATGCATCCGTGGGAAGACTGGGCGGAAACCTGGGCGCATTACCTGCACATGATGGACGCCGTGGACACCGCGCTGGGTTTTGGCATGAGCGCGCGGGAAATGGATTTTGATTACCAGCCGTTTCCCACCAGCACGCTGTACGACCCGGAGCATCCCGGTGGCGAGGCGTTTCTGTCGTTCGTCAACGCGTGGATCGAACTGGCCGGGATGCTCAATGAGCTGTCACGCAGCATGGGCCAGCCGGATTTCTATCCGTTCGTGCTGCCGGCCCCGGCGATTGCCAAGCTGCACTTTATTCATCTGGTGATCCAGCAGGCGGGCGGCAAGGCGGATGAAGTTCTGGCCCTGTAGGCGCTGCCGCTGGCTGCGATCTTTATGTCCTTGAACCCGTTCATATTTTTAATCTGCAACCAACGGTTGTAACTTCGTCTCAGATAGGTACAATGGCGCGGCTCGCCGACAGGCAAGCGTCGTTATGGTGACCCCATCGGTCCCCCCGCAACGATTACCCGTGAACCTGGTCAGAGCCGGAAGGCAGCAGCCACAGCGGGAACATTGTGTGCCGGGGTGTGGCTGGTGGGGTTACCACCTTAACGAACAATCGAACGCTTCAACCAGAACTGCATGGGTTTCGCCCACTGCGGTTTTTTTGTGCTTGCGATTTGTCAGGTCGGCACAAATCCCTTGTAGGAGTGAGCCTGCTCGCGATGGCGGTGTGTCAGTCAGTTCATTTTTGGGAGACAGGACGCCATCGCGAGCAGGCTCACTCCTACAGGGGTTATGGGGTGTTTTCAGAGCTGCCGGTATAGAGCCGGATAATCTCATCAATCTCCCCCGACATTTTCATTCGCAGCAACGTGCGCAAGATCCGCTGCACCGGTACCTTCGGGTCATTCCTCACATAGCAACCCACCTTCTGCTCCTGCAACACGGCGACACCTTGCAGTTGCTGCTCAGGCATCAACCGCTGATTAAACCAGTCCAGCGTCCACTGATTACTCACCGCATAGCGATAACGCCCGGCCAGCAGCTTCTCCAGCACCTGCTCTTGGTTGCGCGCATCTTCACGCTGAAGTTGGTCAGCGTCGAACAGCGGTTGCAGGGTAGGGTAGGTATAACCAAGCACGGTGCCGATGGACTGGCGGGGCAGGCGGGCGGGATCGGCGCTGGCCGGTTGATCCTTGCGGCTGATCAATAGATCTCGCTGAAACAGCAGCGGGATGCTCCAGATGTAATCCCCCGACTGATTCGGCAGCCACGACTGTGCGGCATAGCAGCGCACGTCGATCTCGCCATGCTCCATGGCGGTCTGCACGCGAGCGCGGGGCAGGACGTGAAACTCGGCCGGTACGCCGACCTGCGTGGCCAGGCTGAGCATCAGGTCGTAAAGGATGCCCTGGGTCGGGCGGCCGCGTTCGTATTGCACCATCGGCATCGCCCAGCTGTCGGGCATGGCGAAGCGCAACGGGGTTTCCGCTGCCGTTACGCTCAGGCTGATTCCCAGCAGTGCCCCCAAGGCCCAACGCATAAACGCTCCGGTAATTCCCGATCCCGAGCCGATAAAAGCCTCTGCTGATGCAGCTTAGCCATATTAGACGAGGACACCGGATGCAATTTTGCCCTTGCTCCGCTAGCATTAGCCGCTTCAGCTTCCTTCGTTGCGACGGTTTTCGATGAGTTATCAGGTTCTTGCACGTAAATGGCGTCCGCGCTCGTTCCGCGAAATGGTCGGCCAGACCCATGTGCTCAAGGCTCTGATCAATGCCTTGGACAGCCAGCGGCTGCACCACGCGTACCTGTTTACCGGTACGCGCGGGGTGGGTAAAACCACGATTGCGCGGATCATTGCCAAATGCCTGAACTGTGAGACAGGTATCACTTCCAGCCCGTGCGGCGAGTGCTCGGTGTGCCGTGAAATCGACGAGGGTCGTTTCGTCGACCTGATCGAGATCGACGCCGCGAGCCGCACCAAGGTCGAAGACACCCGTGAACTGCTCGACAACGTGCAGTACGCGCCAAGCCGTGGGCGCTTCAAGGTCTACCTGATCGACGAAGTGCACATGCTTTCCAGTCATTCCTTCAATGCGCTGCTGAAAACCCTCGAAGAGCCGCCGCCGTACGTCAAGTTCATCCTGGCGACCACTGACCCGCAGAAACTTCCGGCAACGATTTTGTCGCGCTGCCTGCAGTTCTCGCTGAAGAACATGACACCGGAGCGTGTGGTCGAGCATTTGACCCACGTTCTCACTGCCGAAAACGTGCCGTTCGAGGACGATGCATTGTGGCTGCTCGGTCGCGCCGCTGACGGTTCGATGCGTGACGCCATGAGCCTGACCGATCAGGCCATCGCCTTCGGTGAAGGCAAGGTTCTCGCTACCGACGTGCGGGCGATGCTCGGCACGCTGGATCACGGTCAGGTCTATGACGTCCTGCATTCGTTGATCGAAGGCGACGCCAAGGCGTTGCTCGAAGCCGTGCGTCACTTGGCTGAGCAAGGCCCAGACTGGAACGGCGTGCTCTCGGAAATTCTCAACGTATTGCACCGGGTGGCCATCGCTCAGGCGTTGCCGGAAGGCGTCGACAACGGGCACGGTGACCGCGATCGCGTGTTGGCATTGGCGCAGGCCTTGCCGGCCGAAGATGTGCAGTTCTATTACCAGATGGGGTTGATCGGTCGTCGCGATTTGCCGCTGGCGCCGGATCCGCGCGGTGGTTTCGAAATGGTCCTGTTGCGGATGCTGGCCTTCCGGCCGGCAGATACGGCGGACGCCCCGAGGCAACCGCTAAAGCCAGTGGGGATCAGCCAGGCCACAGTTGATTCCGCAAACTCCGTGGCTGCCGCGCCTAAACCTGCGCCGGTAGTCGCTGCGGCTGTTGCGCCGACGCCTGCTGCAGCGCCTGCGCCAGTGGCTGCATCTGCACCGGCTCCCGAGCCGGCGCCGGTTGCTCCTGTTGCCGCGCCAGAACCTGAGCCAGCGCCTGTCGTCGCTGAAGAAGTCGTCGACCTGCCGTGGAATGACCCGGTTGAACCCGAGTCAGAGCCCGAACCAGCGCAGCAACCCGCCGTCGAACCGGTGCTGGAAACCGCCGCCGAGCAGCCCGAGTTGCCGCCGATGCCGCTGCCGACCCCGGACAGCGTCGTTCCGGAGGCCCCTGAGTGGGCCGCCGCGCCGATCCCCGAGCCGTCAGTCGCCGACGTCGATGCCGCTACCCCGGGCATGGACATGGACGATGAGCCGCCGCTGGATGAGGATTACATCGAGCCGGACATGGACTCGGCGTACAGCTATCTCGACGAACTGGCCAGTGAGCACGCCGCCGAGCCTGCCCCGGAACCCGAGCCAGAACCGGCTGCGGCACCGGCCACCGGTCTGGCGTTGCAATGGCTGGAGCTGTTTCCGAAACTGCCGATTTCCGGCATGACCGGCAGCATCGCCGCCAACTGCACGTTGATCGCCGTCGATGGCGACCATTGGCTGATGCACCTTGACCCGGCGCACAGCGCACTGTTCAACGCCACGCAGCAGCGGCGTCTGAACGATGCGTTGAACCAGTTCCACGGTCGCACGCTGAGCCTGACCATCGAGCTGATCAAGCCCGAGCAGGAAACCCCGGCCCAGGCCGCGTCCCGTCGCCGTGCCAACCGTCAGCGCGAAGCGGAGGAATCGATTCACGGCGATCCGTTCATCCAGCAGATGGTTCAGCAGTTCGGCGCGGTGGTGCGACACGATACTATTGAACCTGTCGACGCCTTGGTCGCCCAAGGCTAATAACTGAGGGTGCTCGGCCGCGCTGGCCGGGCGCTGTTTTGATCCAAGTACTTTGAGGTGATTCCCATGATGAAAGGTGGCATGGCCGGCCTGATGAAGCAGGCGCAGCAGATGCAGGAAAAAATGGCCAAGATGCAGGAAGAACTGGCCAACGCCGAAGTCACCGGTACGGCCGGCGGCGATATGGTCACCGTGGTGATGACCGGTCGTCACGACGTCAAAAGCGTGAGCATCGACCCAAGCCTGGTCGAAGGCATGAGCGAAGATGACAAAGAGATGCTGGAAGCGGTTATCGCCTCTGCCGTCAACGACGCTGTGCGCAAGATCGAAAAAAACAGCCAGGATAAAATGGGCAACATGACCGCCGGCATGAACCTGCCAGCCGGTATGAAACTGCCATTCTGATTCGCCAATCGGCGGCAGATGAGCTACACAAAATGCCAGGCATTGCGCCTGGCATTTTTGTTTCTGACTGATCGTTCCCACGCTCTGCGTGGGAATGCAGCCCGGGACGCTCCGCGTCCCAAGTACAGAGCCGAACGCGGAGCGTCCGTTGAGGCATTCCCACGCGGAGCATGGGAACGATCAATCCCGGCCATCTGAATAAACATCGAACGCGCAAAAGCCTCAACGGTCTGCTCCCTATACCCGCTGAATTCACCATTCACAGGAGACGCTGACATGTCCGACCCTCTTACTCTCAACCAACGCTTCGTCCTCGCCTCACGCCCGGTCGGTGCGCCGACCCCGGAAAACTTCCGCCTCGAACGCGAAGCGCTGCCGGATCTTGCGGACGGTGAGGTGCTGCTGAAAACCCTCTATCTGTCCCTCGACCCCTACATGCGCGGACGCATGAGTGACGCGCCGTCCTACGCTGCCCCGGTACAAATCGGCGAAGTGATGACCGGCGGCGCGGTCAGCCGTGTCGAGGATTCGCGTCATCCGAAATTCCATAAAGGCGATCTGGTGGTTGGCGCCACCGGTTGGCAGAGCCACAGCATCAGCGACGGCCGCAACATCATTCCGATCCCGGCCGGGCTGCCGAGCCCGTCGATGGCGCTGGGTGTGCTGGGTATGCCGGGGATGACCGCGTACATGGGCTTGATGGACATCGGTCAACCCAAAGAGGGCGAAACGCTAGTCGTCGCTGCGGCATCCGGCGCGGTCGGCTCGGTGGTCGGACAAGTGGCGAAGATCAAAGGCCTGCGCACGGTCGGTGTGGCCGGCGGAGCCGAGAAGTGCAAATACGTGGTCGAGGAACTGGGTTTCGATGCCTGCATCGATCACAAGGCTACCGACTTTGCCGAGCAATTGGCCAAGGCCTGTCCTGATGGCATCGACATCTATTACGAGAACGTCGGCGGTCATGTGTTCGATGCCGTGGTGCCGTTGCTCAACCCCAAGGCGCGCATTCCGCTGTGCGGCCTGATCGCCGGTTACAACGCTTCCGAAGCGCCGCAAGGCCCGGATCGTCTGCCGATGCTGCAACGCACCCTGCTGACCAAGCGCGTGCGCATTCAGGGCTTCATCGTGTTCGACGACTACGGTGATCGTCAGCCGGAATTCATCAGCCATATGGTGCCGTGGGTGCGCGACGGCAAGGTGAAATTCCGCGAAGACGTGGTGGAAGGTCTGGAGCAGGCACCCGAGGCGTTTATCGGCCTGCTGGAGGGGCGCAACTTCGGCAAACTGGTGGTGAAGGTTGCCCAGGACTGAGTATTTGACGCTGGCCGGAGGCGCGGGTATAAACCGCGTCTCGTTGTTTTGTCGGACTTTTTACCCATGAGCTTCAGCCCTTTGATTCGCCAACTGATCGACGCCTTGCGCACTTTGCCGGGCGTGGGTCAGAAAACCGCCCAGCGCATGGCGTTGCAGATGCTCGAGCGTGACCGCAGCGGCGGCTTGCGTCTGGCCCAGGCCCTCAGCCAGGCCATGGAAGGGGTCGGCCACTGCCGCCAGTGCCGCACGCTGACCGAAGACGATCTGTGCCCGCAATGTGCCGACACCCGCCGTGACGACACGCTGTTGTGTGTGGTGGAAGGGCCGATGGACGTGTATGCGGTCGAGCAGACCGGCTTCCGTGGCCGCTACTTTGTGCTCAAGGGGCATTTGTCGCCGCTTGATGGCCTGGGACCTGAGGCGATCGGCATTCCGCAGTTGATGACGCGAATCGAAGAGGCGGGAACGTTTACCGAAGTCATCCTCGCAACTAACCCGACCGTGGAAGGTGAGGCGACGGCGCATTACATCGCCCAGCTGCTGAGCAACAAAGGCCTGATCGCTTCGCGGATCGCTCACGGCGTGCCGTTGGGCGGGGAGCTGGAACTGGTCGATGGCGGCACGCTGGCGCATTCGTTTGCCGGGCGGAAACCGATTTCCCTCTAATAAAAATCAAAAGATCGCAGCCTTTGGCAGCTCCTACCTTGGAACGCGTTTCCCTGTAGGAGCTGCCGACGGCTGCGATCTTTTGATCTTCTGTACCTTGTAAACCAAGCAAGCGCTCGGTTAAGTTCGGCGGACCCTTCCGTGGAGCTCGCCCATGCCCGCCTTTCAGGAATACTTCGACCCCAGCCACCAATTGGTTCGCGACAGCGTCAGACGTTTCGTCGAACGCGAGATCCTGCCGGACATCGATCAATGGGAAGAAGCCGAAAGTTTCCCCCGCGAGCTGTACTTGAAGGCTGGTGCGGCGGGCATTCTCGGCATCGGCTATCCCGAAGCTCTCGGAGGCAGTCATGAAGGCGATCTGTTCGCCAAGGTTGCCGCCAGTGAGGAATTGATGCGCTGTGGCTCTGGCGGCCTGGTAGCGGGGCTGGGATCGCTGGATATCGGTCTGCCACCGATCGTCAAATGGGCGCGCCCCGAAGTGCGTGAGCGCGTTGTGCCGCAAGTGCTCAGCGGCGAAAGGATCAGCGCCCTGGCGGTCACCGAACCCGGCGGCGGCTCCGACGTCGCCAACCTGCAAACCCGCGCCGTGCGCGACGGCGATGTCTATCGCGTCAGCGGCAGCAAAACCTTTATCACCAGTGGCGTACGCGCTGATTTCTACACCGTCGCGGTGCGTACCGGTGCGCCGGGGTTTGGCGGTATCAGTCTGTTGTTGATCGAAAAGGGCACGCCGGGCTTCACCGTCGGCCGTCAGTTGAAAAAAATGGGCTGGTGGGCGTCGGACACTGCCGAATTGTTCTTCGACGACTGCCATGTACCTGTGGGCAATCTGATCGGCGCCGAGAACATGGGCTTCGCCTGCATCATGGGCAACTTTCAGAGCGAACGGCTGGCGTTGGCGTTGATGGCCAACATGACTTCACAGCTAGCGCTGGAAGAGAGTCTGAAATGGGCGCGCGAGCGTGAAGCGTTTGGCAAGCCGATCGGCAAGTTTCAGGTAATCAAACATCGCTTGGCGGAGATGGCCACGGCGCTGGAAGTGTCGCGGGAGTTCACTTACCGGCAAGCGGCGAAGATGGCGGCGGGGCAGAGCGTGATCAAGGAGATTTCCATGGCGAAGAACTTTGCCACGGACACCTCGGACCGGATTACCACGGAGGCGGTGCAGATTCTTGGCGGGTTGGGTTACATGCGCGAAAGTCTGGTGGAGCGGCTGTATCGGGATAACCGCATTCTGTCGATTGGCGGCGGGACGCGGGAGGTGATGAACGAGATCATCAGTAAGCAGATGGGGCTTTAAAGGCAAAAGATCGCAGCCTTCGGCAGCTCCTACAGGGAAACGCACATTCCAATGTAGGAGCTGCCGAAGGCTGCGATCTTTTGATCTTGATTATTTATCGGTCAACGCAAACTGCGTCAGGCAGAAAGTAGGAATGCCCATGTCCTCAAGACGCTGCGAACCTTGCAGCTCCGGCAAATCAATAATTGCCGCCGCCTCATGCACCCGCGCGCCCATGCGGCGAATCAGGTTGGCTGCTGCAATCAACGTCCCGCCCGTGGCGATCAAGTCATCGAACATCACCACCGAGTCGCCTTCACACAGGCTGTCGGCGTGCACTTCCAGAAACGCTTCGCCGTACTCGGTCGCGTAACCTTCGGCCAATACGTCCGCCGGCAGTTTGCCTTGCTTGCGGAACAGCACCAGCGGCTTGTTCAACTGATACGCCAGCACCGAGCCGATCAGAAAGCCCCGGGCGTCCATCGCGCCGATGTGGGTGAAGTCGGCTTCGACGTAGCGGTGGGCGAAGCTGTCCATCACCAGGCGCAGGGCCGTTGGCGACTGGAACAGCGGGGTGATGTCGCGAAAGATCACGCCCGGTTTCGGGAAGTCGATCACAGGGCGGATAAGCGATTTGATGTCGAAGGAGTCGAAGACCATCGTCGAGGTGTCCTGGCAGGGCTGCAAACGGCGCAGTATACCCGCGGCTGAAACGCTTCGCTCAACCGCGGATCGAGATCAGCCTTCGATCGAGCCACCGGCCAGCGCGCAGAGCTGGATCGGGTCGAGGATATGAATCTCTTTGCCCTCGGCGGCGATCAGTTCGTTCTGCTGGAAACGGGTGAAGACGCGGGACACGGTTTCTACCGCCAGACCGAGGTAGTTACCGATTTCATTGCGCGACATGCTCAGGCGGAACTGGTTGGCGGAAAAACCGCGAGCGCGGAAGCGAGCCGACAGGTTGACCAGGAACGTGGCGATGCGCTCGTCGGCGGTTTTCTTCGACAGCAGCAACATCATTTGCTGGTCATCGCGGATTTCCCGGCTCATCACGCGCATCAACTGGCGGCGCAGCTGCGGCAGTTGCAGGGCCAATTCGTCGAGGCGTTCAAACGGTATTTCGCAGACCGAGGTGGTTTCCAGCGCTTGGGCGGAGACCGGATGCTTCTCGGTGTCCATGCCGGACAGGCCGACCAGTTCGCTCGGCAGGTGGAAACCGGTGAGCTGTTCTTCGCCGCTGTCGCTCAGGCTGAAGGTCTTCAGGGCGCCGGAGCGTACTGCATAAACGGAATCGAACGTGTCGCCCTGGCGGAACAGGAACTCGCCCTTTTTCAGCGGGCGGCCGCGTTTAACGATTTCGTCCAGCGCATCCATGTCTTCCAGATTCAGAGAAAGTGGCAGGCAGAGAGGGGCCAGGCTGCAATCCTTGCAATGGGCCTGGTTGTGAGCGCGCAGTTTAACTGGCTCGGACATTTCTTAGATCCTTGTGGGAAAACACACATAAGCCGTAAGGGTAACTCACGGGAGGACATTCAGGCCAGTCTGGGGCGACTTTGCCCTACAGGCGTAAAGCCACAGGGCCAGCAGCCGATAAACAGGTATCAAAGTGCATACAAGGAACGAATCGATGGCCGTCATTGGCACGCTGGGCCCCGGTAACAGCGACGTTGCGGCAGTGCCGGAAACGTTTAAAACGACGTCAGGCAATGCACGCGACCCAGGTTCGTCCGAAGAGGCAACCCCGACCTTGGTCGAGGGCGTCAAAGTGTCGCTGTCCGGTGCGTCGATTGAAAAGGCTGCCAGTACTGGTGGCGAAAACAGCGACATCGAAGACAGCGGCTTGCCGGAGAACATCCAGCAATTGCTGAAAATGATCCGCAAATTGCAAAAGCAGATTGCCGAGAAAAAGGCGCTCATTGAAGCGGTCATGGCCGACAAGCGCCTTTCCAACGAAGAAAAGATCATCAAGGTGGCCGCTCTGCGCGGCGCCATCGCCGCGTTGAATACGGGTCTGATCACCGCCAACCTGGCCTTGTCCAGAGTGGTGGGGCAGTCGGGCCTGACGGCGGATCAGAATATGAAAGTCGGTTCGTTGCTGACGAAAAACTAGATCACCCGCGAAAACCGCTGGCGGTTTTGCTGTTCCAGATACGCATCGAACACCATGCACACTGAGCGCACCAGCAGACGCCCCGCCGGCAACACGGCAATCCGCTCGCGATCCAGCTCAATCAGGCCATCGCTGGCCATGCCTTGCAGCTGCGGCCACAGTGCACCGAAGTAACCCTGAAAATCGATGTTGAACTGCTGCTCGATCTCGGCAAATTCCAGGCTGAAATTGCAGATCAGTTGCTGGATCACCGCTCGGCGCAAGCGATCATCGGCGTTGCACACCAGACCCCGGCTGGTCGCCAGTTGCGCGGCGGCGAGGGTGTTCTGATAGGCGTTGAGGTCGCTGCTGTTCTGGCAGTACAGGTCGCCGATCTGGCTGATGGCCGACACCCCCAGACCAATCAAATCGCAATGACCGTGGGTGGTGTATCCCTGGAAGTTGCGTTGCAGAGTCTGCTCTTCCTGAGCAATCGCCAGTTCATCGTCAGGCAGCGCGAAGTGATCCATGCCGATGTAGCGATAGCCGGCGGCGGTCAGTTGTTCGATGGTGCGCTCGAGCATTTCCAGCTTCTGCGCCGGCGCCGGCAACTCATTGCCATTGATCCGCCGCTGCGGCATGAAGCGCTCCGGCAGGTGTGCATAGTTGAACACCGAGAGTCGGTCCGGTTGCAGGCTGATAACCTCTTCAACGGTGCGGGCGAAGTTTTCCGGGGTCTGCTTGGGCAAGCCGTAAATCAAGTCGATATTGATCGAGCGAAATTGCAGGGTGCGCGCCGCATCGATCACTGCGCGGGTTTCCTCCAGACTTTGCAGGCGATTGACCGCGCGCTGCACCGCCGGATCAAGATCCTGCAGGCCGATGCTGACCCGGTTGAAGCCGAGTTCGCGCAGCAGGCCCATGGTCGACCAGTCGGCTTCGCGCGGATCGATCTCGATACCGTAGTCGCCGGAGTCGTCGTCCAGCAGATTGAAGTGCTTGCGCAGGTGCGCCATCAACTGGCGCAGTTCGTCATGGCTGAGGAAGGTCGGGGTGCCGCCGCCAAAGTGCAATTGCTCGACTTTCTGGGCCGGGTCGAGGTGGCAGGCGATCAACTGGATTTCCTGCTCCAGCCGCTGCAGGTAGGGCAGCGCGCGGCCGCGATCCTTGGTGATGACCTTGTTGCACGCGCAGTAGTAGCAAATGTTCGCGCAGAACGGCACATGCACGTACAGCGACAAGGGGCGCAGAGCCTTGCGGCTGTCGCGCAGGGCATGGAACAAGTCGAACGTGCCGACCTGACTGTGAAATTGCACGGCGGTCGGATACGAGGTGTAGCGCGGCCCCGCCAGGTCGTAGCGGCGGATCAGATCAGAGTCCCAACGAATGGCGTCGAGCATGCGGGCATTCCCCCGGATAGGCTGGCAGTGTGAGCGAGTCTATCGGGGGGCGGCGATGGGGCTCTTGATTTGCATCAACAGCATAAGATCAAAAGATCGCAGCATTCGGCAGCTCCAGGGAAACGCATTCCAAAGGTAGGAGCTGCCGAAGGCTGCGATCTTCTGATCTTAATGGCCCATGAGCCAATGCTGATGAGGGCCAGGCAGGGTCCAGATCCCGAACAGGATCACCAGCAATCCACCGGCCATACGCACGCTGCGTTTGCGCAAAATGGCCGTGACGCGTTCTGCCGCAAGGCCCGTGGCGAGCAATACCGGCCAGGTGCCGAGGCCAAACGCAAGCATCAGCAACGCACTGTCCAGCGCATTGCCCTGACTCGCCGACCACAGCAATGTGCTGTAAACCAGCCCACACGGCAGCCAGCCCCACAACGCGCCAAGCAATAGCGCGCGAGGCAGACTCGACACTGGCAGCAAGCGATTGGCGACCGGCTGAATGTAGCGCCACAGACCGCGCCCCAAACTTTCAATGCGCGTCAGCCCGCTCCACCAGCCGGCCAGATACAAACCCATGGCAATCAACAACAACCCGGCCAGCACACGCATGAACAGCGCCGCCGGACTGTTCGCCACCGCCCACCCGGCCAAGCCGATCAGCAGGCCCGCCGTGGCATAACTGAGAATTCGCCCAAGGTTGTACGCCAGCAGCAAACGAAAGCGGCGGCTGCGCTGTTCCTTGGGAATCGCCAGGGTCAGCGCGCCCATCAAACCGCCGCACATGCCCAAACAATGACCGCCACCGAGCAGGCCGAGGATCAATGCCGAGACCAGCAAGGGCGCCAGTTCAAGCATGGGGTGGGGCCTTGTCGTCGGGTTTGTTGGAATTGGCTTCGTCCACGGCGGCGGTGTGGTTCGGATCCTGATCATCGAAGAGGATGCTGTGCGCCGGGCCGTCGAGGTCGTCGTACTGACCGCTGTCCACCGCCCAGAAAAAGATGTACACGGCGATGGCCACGATCAGCAGCGCGGCCGGAATCATCACGTAAAGAGCTGGCATCTGTACTCCAGGCGCCCGCGCGGCTCAGGCCGGCAGCGGGCGGGTGTGCGATCGGGTGCTGGCGGGCGGCGGACTCGGCAAGCGAGTCAGGCGCAGCGCGTTGAGCACCACGGTCAACGAACTGATCGACATGCCGACGGCGGCCCACACCGGCGTGATCCAGCCGAGGGCGGCGAACGGCAACATGAGGCCATTGTACAGCGCCGCCCACAGCAGGTTCTCGATGATTACCCGACGGGTGCGGCGCGCGAGGGTGAACGCCTGCACCAAAGCGTCGAGGCGGTTGGACAGCAGCACCGCATCAGCACTGGTTTTCGCCAGATCGGTGGCCGAACCCATGGCGACACTGATGTCGGCCGCCGCGAGCACCGGCACATCATTGACGCCGTCGCCAAGCATCAGCACTTTGCGACCTTCCTTGTGCAACTGCTGCAGGACTTGCAGTTTGTCGTCCGGGCGTAAGCCGCCACGGGCTTCGTCGATACCGAGTTCAGCGGCAACGCTGGCGACCATCGGCGAGCTGTCGCCGGACAACAGCAATGTGCGCCAGCCGCGTGCCTTGCAGGCGGCGAGCAGGGCAGGGGCATCGTCGCGCAGGCGATCATCGAGGACGAACCAGGCCAGTGGCCCCTGAGTGTCGGCAAGCAGCAGCCATTGGCCGGCCTCGTTCGGCATCGACGGTGTTGCAGTGCCGCTGAGGGCGCAGACAAACTCCGCCTGGCCGATGCGCAAACGCTGCCCACCCACCAGACCTTCGAGGCCAAGCCCCGGCGTGCTGTGGACGTCTTCAGCGGCCAGCGGCGCACGGCCGAAAGCGCGGGCGATCGGGTGCTCCGAACGGTTTTCCAAAGCGGCGGCGAGGCTCAGACATTGATCACTGTCGAGCGCCGCAAGTGGGCGAATCGAACGCAGCACCAGTCGCCCTTCGGTGAGGGTGCCGGTTTTGTCGAAGATTACTGTGTCGATCTGATTCAGGCCTTCCAGCACATGGCCGCGAGTCAGCAGCAACCCAAGTTTGTGCAAGGTGCCGGTGGCGGCCGTGAGCGCGGTCGGCGTCGCTAGCGACAGGGCGCACGGGCAGGTGGCGACGAGCATGGCCAGGACAATCCAGAACGCCCGAGATGAATCCAGCTCCCACCAGAGCAGGCCAATGGCGGCTGCGGCGATCAGTGATAGCAGCAGGAACCATTGCGCGGCGCGGTCGGCGATTTCCGCCAGTCGCGGTTTTTCTGCCTGGGCGCGGTCGAGCAGACGGACAATGGCCGACAGGCGCGTGTCTTGGCCCAGCGCCTGCACTTCCACGGTCAGCGCGCCCTCGACGTTGAGCGTGCCAGCGGTGACTGCATCGCCGAGCACGCGCGGTTGTGGCAGGTATTCGCCGGTCAGCAGTGATTCGTCGATGCTCGACTGGCCGTCGATGATCTTGCCGTCCGCCGGCAGGATCGAGCCCGCCTGCACCAGAATCCGGTCGCCGAGGCGTAGCTCGTTGAGCAGGATACGTTCGCTCTGACCGGCGGCATCCAGACGCAGGCACGAAGCCGGCAATAGATTCACAAGCTGCGCCGTCGCGGCGGCAGTGCGCTCGCGGGCACGACGTTCCAGATAGCGCCCGGCAAGCAGGAACAGCGCAAACATCCCGACCGCGTCGAAATACAACTCGCCGACGCCGGTGATCGACGTCCAGATCCCGGCAATGTAGGCGCTACCGATCGCCAGCGACACCGAAACATCCATGGTCAGGTGGCGCGTGCGCAGGTCGCGCATTGCGCCTTTGAAGAACGGCGCGCAGCTGTAGAACACAATCGGCGTGGTCAGGAACAGTGCGACCCAGCGCAGGATTGTGTGCAGCTCGGGGCTGAGGTCGATATTGAACTCCGGCCAGGTGGCCATGGTTGCCATCATCGCCTGAAACCACAGCAAACCGGCCACGCCGAGCTGGCGCAGAGCGAGGCGGTTTTCGCTGGCCAGTTGTTCGCTGGCGCGATCGGCCTGATACGGGTGGGCGGCGTAGCCGATGTGGCGCAGTTCGGCGAGGATCTGGCTCAGTGGCAGTTGAGCGTCGGCCCAGCGCACGTGCAGGCGATGGTTGGACAGGTTCAGTCGCGCCTCGGCCACCGCTGGCAACGTGCGCAGGTGTTTCTCGATCAGCCAGCCGCAGGCGGCGCAACTGATGCCTTCCATCAACAGGGTGGTTTCGGCCAGCTCGCCTTCGTGGCGCACGAAGGGTTGCTGCACATCGGCGCGGTCGTACAGCGCGAGTTCGTCGGTCAGTTGCACCGGCAGTGCTTCGGGGTTGGCCGAGGCTTCGCTGCGGTGTTGGTAATAGCTTTCCAGACCACCGGCGACGATCGCTTCAGCCACGGCCTGACAACCCGGGCAGCAGAATTCGCGGGATTGCCCGAGTACAACAGCGGTGAAGCGGCTGCCGGACGGAACGGGCAGGGCGCAGTGGTAGCAGGGGAGTGGGGTGGTCATGGCATCGTTGAGGGGTTAAGCCCTTGCATTAGGGTTGTCCGCTTGCCCTCACCCCAGCCCTCTCCCGGAGGGAGAGGGAGCCGATCGGTGTGAGCCTGGATTTTCACTGTCATACACAAAACGTGCAAACGCTCGAGATCAGTTCCCTCTCCCGGAGGGAGAAGGAGCCGATCGGTGTGAGCCTGGATTTTCACTGTCATACACTAAACGTGCAAACGCTCGAGATCAGTTCCCTCTCCTGGGGGAGAGGGCTAGGGTGAGGGGGCTTTTGAAGTTGTTTACTTCTTCAAGTCTTCGGCACCTTGCAGCGGCTCATCACCGAGCAACAGATCCTTGTCATGGCTCACCAGCTCTTCCTCGAACATGCGCCACACGTGATCATCCTGACTGCCGAGCAATTCGACAAACCGGCGACCTTCAACCTTGTCACCCAATTGACCGATGTAACGCCCGGTTTCAGTTTCGCTGCGGGTCAACACGATCTTGCGATCTTTCTCCGGCTGCGTCGGCGAAATCAGGTTCAACTCCAGTGTTTTAGGCTGACTGTCACCGCTCAAGCGCAAATCGACTTCACCGGTCACGCCATCCAGATGCACCGCCGCACGCATCTTCAGAGTCTGCGCCAACAGTTCACGGTCCAGCGAACGGTTGATGCCTTTGCCGGCCTCGTAATAGTTATCGTTGACGAGGTTGTCCGGGTTGTTCACCGCGATGGTCACCATGGACAGGGTCAGGGTCACCGAACAGGCCAGAATCCCGATGATGATCCATGGCCAAAGGTGCTTGTACCAGGGACTTGCGGCGTTTGCTGCGGGCATGTTCAGTTCTCTCAACGGATTTGTGGGCCGATGAATCGGCTCTTGGCTTCAACGTGGACGCTGTCGTCATCGGCATCCTTGAGGAGGAATTTCACCTCGTTGGTGCTCGATGGCAGTTGTTCCGGTGCGCTCGACAACTCGACCGGCATGCTGACGATGTCGCCGGCCGCGACCTTGATCTCGCGCTTGCCTTGCAGGCGCAGATCCGGCAAACCGCTGGCTTCCAGCACGTAGGTGTGGTCGCGCTGATCCTTGTTCATGATCTTCAGGCTGTAGACGTTTTCGATCCGGCCTTCAGCGTTTTCGCGGTACAGCACGCGGTCCTTGCTGACGTCAAAACCGACCAGCGAACGCATGAAGAACGCGGTGACCAACAGGCTGATCATCGCCAGCAGCACCACGGCGTAGCCGATCAGGCGTGGCCGCAGTTTATGGGTTTTCTGCCCGGACAGGTTGTGTTCGGTGGTGTAGCTGATCAACCCGCGCGGGTAGTCCATTTTGTCCATGATGCTGTCGCAGGCATCGATACACGCGGCGCAGCCGATGCACTCGATTTGCAGACCATCGCGGATGTCGATACCGGTCGGGCAGACCTGCACACACATGGTGCAGTCGATGCAGTCACCGAGGCCTTGGGCCTTGTAATCGATGCCTTTCTTGCGCGGGCCACGGCTTTCGCCGCGACGCGGGTCGTACGAAACAATCAGCGTGTCCTTGTCGAACATCACACTCTGGAAACGCGCATACGGACACATGTAGATGCACACCTGCTCGCGCAACCAACCGGCGTTACCGTAGGTGGCGAGGGTGAAGAAACCGACCCAGAAATACGACCAGCCATCAGCCTGGCCGGTGAAGAACTCGAAGACCAGTTCGCGGATTGGCGAGAAGTAGCCGACGAAGGTCATGCCGGTGACAAAACCGATCAGCAGCCACATCGAGTGTTTCGCGGCTTTGCGCAGCAACTTGTTGGCGCTCATCGGCGCCTTGTCGAGCTTGATGCGCTGGTTGCGGTCGCCTTCGGTGACCTTCTCGCACCACATGAAAATCCACGTCCACACGCTTTGTGGACAGGTGTAACCGCACCAGACGCGCCCGGCATACACGGTGATGAAGAACAGACCGAACGCGGCAATGATCAACAGGCCTGAGAGCAGGATGAAGTCCTGCGGCCAGAAGGTGGCGCCAAAAATGAAGAACTTGCGCTCCGGCAGATTCCACCACACGGCCTGATGGCCGCCCCAGTTCAGCCAAACCGTGCCGAAATACAGCAGGAACAAGGCGGCACCGCCCATCATCCGCAGATTGCGGAACAGGCCGGTGAAGGCACGGGTGTAGATTTTTTCTCTGGAGGCGTAAAGGTCAACGCTGTTGTTCGCGTTTTTGCTTGGTGGTGTGACGTCGTGTACCGGAATCTGATTGCTCATCATTGCATCCCACGGCAGTGGAAAAATGCCTCGGTCGATACGTGCCAACCAAGGTCAAAAAGGGGTGTTGCAGTGGAGCAATGATACGCCGGTCGCTCTGGGTCAAGGGTGCGACCTTTGGTCGCGTTGGGTAAAAAACCTGAATGGTGTAGCGAATGCAGTAAAGCCTGATGCAGGTCAATTGACTTGTTGAGTATGGACGGTTTTGGCGCAGCGGCTAATCCATTGTTGTTCAGGGCGGATCGGTTCGATGCGATTGCCACTGCAAGCCGTGAAAAAACCGGACCGACTTGAGGGCGGCGAGCACGGCCGATGTCATCTTCAGGTTATCAATTGCACAAGATTCCGAATGAATAGTTAAAGGCGCAACGTTGAACATTGCTTTTTGCATCAGGCATTGTTGTAAGTTTTTTTGTGTCGGAAACATATCTACTTGATTGTTGTGGCTTGGTGCTTTGAGGTTTTCTGTTTTTTCTAATAAGTTCTGTTGTCGCGAAAACGTGTTCGCGTGTATTTGATTAATTTAAATGGAATTATAAGTATGGCTTTCAATAAGTTTACAAGCATAGTGCTAGGGGTTTGTTTATGGGCTTCGGTCGTCTCCGCTCAGGCTGTGACTGGAACCCCGAAACACATGGTGTTTGCCTCGGATACTCAATATCCCTGGACCGACAAGACAGATAACCGTGATCCCGAATCCGACTCGGAATTCGAAGTTCGCTCCAAGTGGCTGGTCGACAGTCAACTTGCGAGTATTGCTGATTTCAGAAATCAGCATGGTTCGCAAGCCCAGGTGCCACTGATGATCAATGGTGATATAACCGCTTTCGGTCATGGCTGGCAGCGGTCTTTTATGAAAGATATGTTGAGCAAGTACTTTAAGGGTGAGTACTTGTATGGCTTGGGTAATCACGATTATGAAAACAATGTTGATGATTGTTTTAGCAATAGCTGTGCGGCGGGAAGTATCGTCGAATTCAAGGAGCATCATGAAGGCAAGGTGGACAGCTTTGATCTGAGTATCACCAGTGGATTTCTCGGCAAGACGTATTCCGGCAGTCTTGCCTATTCTAAAAATATCGGCGAAGTTCATATGGTTCAGCTCAATAACGAGCCGACTTACACCACACGGATCGCTCATCCACTGAACCCGACGACGTTTGAAATCAACCATGCACTGGACTGGCTCGAGAAGGACCTGAGACTGGCCCGAGCCTCGGGGTACGCGATCATCATCAATATGCACAAGCCGCTGGACCACAAAGGGACCCAGGCCCAGCAGAAACGCTTTCACGACATGGTCAACAAATATCAAGTGACGGCGATCTTTGCTGGCCATTTGCATAAGGATGGCGGTGATGCCTATTGGGAGGGGAGCGTGCCCATGTACCTGAGCGGCAGTACGTCTCAGCAAACCTATCTGATTGCCAGTTTTACCGAGGACCGCAAGCAGTTGCAGGTCTATCTGGTGAGGAACAATCAGTGGCGCAATCGAACGCTGATCGATACCACGGCGGTGCATTCAATCTTTGCCAACCGTCCATGATCAAAGCCCCGCCAGTGATCTGGCGGGGCTTTCGGATTCAGGGATTGGCAGAGGTCCATGGATTGATCAGATGCACGCCGCTGAGTTGAAAATCGGCAACATTACGGGTGACCAACGTCAGCCCATGTACAAGCGCGGTGGCGGCGATCAAGGCGTCGCATTCATTGCTGCGATCAGGCACATGCAACTGTGCGCATCGGGTAGCGACGGCGCTATCGACCGAGAGGATTCTTCCCGAAAATGCGGGTTTGACGTGACGCTCGAGCCAGTGACGCAGCCTTGCTCCTTGTGGCGGGTCACGGCGTTCGATGCGCAGAATGCCGGTTTCCAGTTCCAGTACGGTAATTGCCGATAGATACAGGCTGGCCGGGGCGACGCTGTTTGCCCATGTCACCACGTGCTGGTCGGCTTGGGGTTTTCGCAGCTCGGAAACGACATTGGTATCGAGTAGGAACATCAGGACAGATCCACGCTACGAGGAGTGATGACGGCGCGCTCGGTTTCGAATTCGATGTCAGACGCATTCGGCATGACCAGCAGATCGACGATGCTCGCCTGGCTACCGGTCAGCTTCTGGTACTCCTCAATGCTCAGCAGTACATGGGCAGGCTTGCCACGATCGGTAATGATGACCGGACCCTGATGCGCGGCTTTTTTCGCAGCGCTGGTGTCCTGATTGAATTCGCGGCTGGAAATGGTCGTGATGGCCATCATTTTTGGCCTCCAGTGATTCGGGTGTAGAAACGTTACTACCTTGAAGTTTGCGCTGCAATCGAAAAGGCGGGTTGCGGACGATCGGTTTATCACTGTCATAACGGCACCGGCGAAAGCGCCCCTGCCAGAAGGCAGGGGCGCTGGGTATTGGGCAAATTTTCGCTGTGTTTTGCTGCTCCGCGTCAGGGCAATCGCCCGCCGCCGAGACCGTCCAGACCGCCCCCGTTACCTGGATGGTCCATGGTGTCTGGCGATGTTGAGCGTGCGGGCGCAGCAGGCGTTTTTACCGGTGTTGCGTGATGATCAGGGCAGGGCTGCAAACGTTTTGGCAATGTGTTTTCGTCATTTTTTGACATGTAGGCTTCATCCTTGAAGGTTGACCCGATGCTGCTCATCGGGGTGATAAAAACCTACAGGGCACCTTTCCTCAGGTCTATTGAGCAAACGTTTCAAGTCATGAATGCCGGCATGAAAAAAGGCCCCGCCAATCAAGATTGGCGGGGCCTTTTCTGTTTCAAGCGATGGCCTTACTCGGCGTTCGCTTCCGGTGCTTTTTCACCGTGGGACAGGCTGTAAACATACGCCGCCAGCAGGTGCACCTTATCGTTGCCTTGCAGTTGTTCCTGCGCAGGCATCTGACCCTGACGGCCGTAACGAATGGTCTGCTGCAGTTGCGCGAAGCTCGAACCGTAGATGAACGCACCCGGGTGGGTCAGGTCAGGCGCGCCCATGGCGGGAGTGCCTTTGCCGGCCGGACCGTGGCAGGCCACGCAGTTGGCGGCGAACAGTTTGCCGCCATTGGCCGGATCAGCCTTGGTGCCTTCCGGCAGTTTGCGCCCATCCAGATTGGTCACGACAAACGCTGCCACGTCGGCAACGCCTTGCTCACCAATGACTTCCGCCCAGGCCGGCATCACCGCGTGACGACCGCCCATGATGGTGGTCTTGATGGTTTCCGGCTCGCCGCCCCAGCGCCAGTCGGCGTCGGTCAGGTTAGGAAAACCGTAGGCACCCTTGGCGTCGGAACCGTGGCACACCGAGCAGTTGGAGGCGAACAGACGGCCGCCCATCTTCAGTGCTTGCGGATCCTTGGCGACTTCTTCGATTGGCATGGCAGCGAATTTGGCGAAGATCGGACCGAACTTGGCGTCCGAGCGAGCCATTTCCTTTTCCCACTCGTGCACGCCGGTCCAGCCGGTCTGGCCGTTGGCGAACGCAGTCTGCTTGTCGTTATCGAGGTAGTTATAGCCCGGCAGCAGGCCTTTCCAGTTGCCCAAACCCGGGTACAGCACCAGGTAACCCAGGGCAAAAATGATGGTGCCGACAAACAGCATGAACCACCATTTCGGCAGTGGGTTGTCGTACTCCTCGATTCCGTCGAAGGAATGCCCGACCGTCTCGTCCGTCTGCTCGCTGCGCTGGCCCTTGCGGGTCGACAGCAGCAGCCAGGTCAGGGCGAAGATCGTACCGAGACTGAGGACTGTGACGTACAGACTCCAGAATGTAGTCATTCTTTGTTACTCCTAGAAGCTTGCTCGACGTGCTTGATGGCTTCGGGATCATCCGCGAAAGGCAGCAAGGTCGCGTCTTCAAACTCCGACTTGCGCTTGGGGCTGAACACCCACAGCGCCAGACCGATGAAGGCCACCATCACAACAACGGTGCCCAGGCCACGAATCATCCCGATATCCATCTGATTCACCGTTTGCTTTTGATGATGGTGCCCAGGCCTTGCAGATAGGCCACCAGCGCGTCCATTTCGGTTTTGCCCTTCACGGCATCCTGTGCACCGGCGATGTCTTCGTCGGTGTAAGGGACGCCGAGGGTGCGCAAAACCTCCATTTTCTTGGCGGTTTCCTTGCCGTCGAGCTTGTTTTCCACGAGGAACGGGTAAGCCGGCATTTTCGACTCAGGCACCACGTTGCGCGGGTTGTACAAGTGCGCACGTTGCCAGTCATCGGAGTAACGACCACCGACGCGAGCCAGATCCGGACCGGTACGTTTGGAACCCCACAGGAACGGGTGATCCCAGACGCTTTCACCGGCGACCGAGTAGTGGCCATAGCGTTCGGTTTCGGCGCGGAACGGACGGATCATCTGCGAGTGGCAGCCGACACAACCGTTGGCGATGTAAACGTCGCGGCCTTCCAGTTCCAGCGCCGAACGCGGCTTCATGCCTTCGACCGGCTTGTTGGTGACGTCCTGGAAAAACAGCGGAACGATTTGGGTCAGGCCGCCAACGCTGACGGCGATGACCATGAAGAAGGCCAGCAGGCCAATATTCTTCTCGACAGCTTCATGCTTCATCAGTGAGCTCCAACGACAGCGATCTGGGCAGCGGCTTCGGCTTCCGCCGGGTTCGAGGCGCGCACGGTGCGCCAGACGTTGTAAGCCATCAGGAACATGCCGCTGGCGAAGAATGCACCGCCCAGCGCACGGACGATGTAGCCCGGGTGGCTGGCTTGCAGCGCTTCAACGAACGAGTAGGTGAGGGTGCCGTCGTCGTTGATTGCACGCCACATCAGGCCCTGAGTGATGCCGTTGACCCACATCGACGCGATGTACAGCACGGTGCCGATGGTCGCGAGCCAGAAGTGCGCGTTGATCAGGCCGACACTGTGCATCTGCGCACGGCCGAACAGACGCGGGATCATGTGGTAGATCGCGCCGATCGAGATCATCGCCACCCAGCCCAGAGCGCCGGCGTGTACGTGGCCGATGGTCCAGTCGGTGTAGTGCGAGAGCGAGTTGACGGTCTTGATCGCCATCATCGGACCTTCGAAGGTCGACATGCCGTAGAACGCCAGCGAGACCACAAGGAAGCGCAGGATCGGGTCGGTGCGCAGCTTATGCCAGGCGCCCGACAGGGTCATCATGCCGTTGATCATGCCGCCCCAGCTTGGCGCCAGGAGGATGATCGACATCGCCATGCCCAGCGATTGTGCCCAATCCGGCAGGGCGGTGTAGTGCAAGTGGTGCGGGCCGGCCCAGATGTACAGGGTGATCAGTGCCCAGAAGTGCACGATCGACAAGCGATAGGAGTAGATCGGACGTTCGGCCTGTTTCGGCACGAAGTAGTACATCATCCCGAGGAAACCGGTGGTGAGGAAGAAGCCTACGGCGTTGTGGCCGTACCACCACTGGATCATCGCGTCGGTCGCGCCCGAGTAGGCGGAGTAGGACTTGAACAGGTTCACCGGCAGCGACATGTGGTTGACGATGTGCAGCATCGCCGTGACCACGATGAACGCACCGTAGAACCAGTTACCCACGTAGATGTGCTTGGTTTTGCGCTTGGTGATGGTGCCGAAGAACACCAGACCGTAGGTGACCCAGACAATGGCCAGCAAAATGGCGATCGGCCATTCCAGTTCCGCGTATTCCTTGGTGGTGGTGTAACCCAGTGGCAAGGTAATGATCGCGCCGACGATTACCGCTTGCCAGCCCCAGAAGGTGAAGGCGGCGAGGCTGTCGGAAATCAGTCGCGTCTGGCAGGTTCGCTGCACGACATAGTAGGAAGTGGCAAACAGTGCACAACCACCGAAGGCGAAAATCACCAGGTTTGTGTGCAACGGGCGCAGGCGTCCAAAGCTCGTCCACGGCAGACCGAAGTTCAACTCCGGCCAAACCAGTTGCGAGGCGATGAAGACACCGAGCCCCATGCCAAGGATCCCCCAGACCACCGTCATGATGGCGAACTGGCGGACTACCTTATAGTTATAAGCAGTCGGACTGATTGCTGTGCTCATTCTAAGGTTCCACGGTTTGGGTGTTTTATTAGGATTAAAATCGGCCGCAAGTATGCAGAGAGCAGGGGGTCATTGCAACGCGCCATGACCTGGGTCAATGCTTTCCAACGCTGATTCTGCGGCCTTTCCATGCGCCGCGTAAGGACAAAATCAGCCTCGGACAAAATGTCGCAGCGGACGAAAAAAGCGAGGGGTTCAGGTCGCTTGTAACGGGGTGTGTTCAAACGCTCGGTTCGGGTGACGGACGGTGAATGGCACGACAGCCGGTATCTACCGGCGTTTGCGGCCACATCAGTCAGCCGGTTCGCGGAACACAGCAGTCAGCGTTGACCTGGAACCGGCACAAGCCAGTCCGCATCGAGCAAGCGTAGACCCGAATCAGAGGAACCGAAAGGAGAGGGTGTGAAGGGGTGCGACAATGCGTCGCAAAGGGGCTGGATGCTGCCGCACCGAGAATGGTGCGGCAGAGGTGTACGCAATGATTACTTCTTGTTGTCTTCAGTAATCAGTTTTTCTGTATTCAATCCGTGCGACAGGCTGTACACATAAGCGGCCAGTAATTGCACTTTATCGTTACCCAGCAGTTCGTTCTGCGCCGGCATATGACCCTGACGACCATGGCGAATGGTCTGCTCGAGTTGGGTCAGGCTGGTGCCGTAGATAAACCCGGCCGGGTGCGTCAGATTCGGCGCACCCATGGCTTCAGTGCCGTGGCCGGTTGCCCCATGACAGGCTACGCAAGTGGTGCTGAACGCTTGCTGTCCGGCTTGCAGGTCGGCCTTGCTGTCGGCGGGCAATGGCAGACCGGCCAGCTCGTGACGCACATAAGCGGCCACGTTCTTCACCCCGGCCTCGCCGAGCACTTCGCCCCAGGCCGGCATCGCCGCCATCCGGCCACCCATGATGGTGGTCTTGATGGTCTCGGCTTCGCCACCCCAGCGCCAGTTGCTGTCGGCGAGGTTAGGGAAACCGAACGCACCTTTGGCGTCGGAGCCGTGGCATACCGAGCAGTTGGAGGCGAACAAGCGGCCACCCATTTTCAGCGCCTGTGGATCCTTCGCCACTTCTTCCACCGGCATGGCGGCAAACTTGGCGAAGATCGGCCCGAACTTGGCATCGGCTTTGTTCATCTCCTTTTCCCACTCGTGCACGCCGGTCCAGCCATCCTCGTAACCCGGCAGGATGCCTTTCCAGTTGCCCAGACCCGGATAGAGGATCAGATAGCCCACGGAAAACACCAGCGTGCCGGCGAATAGCATGAACCACCACTGCGGCAGCGGGTTGTCGTATTCCTCGATGCCGTCGAAGCTGTGGCCCATGGTCTGGTCGACGCTGCCTTTGGTCTCGCCCCGGCGGGTGCCGATCAGCAGCCACGTCAGGCCGATCAGGCTGCCGATGGTCAGTACGCAGATCCACGTACTCCAGAAGGTGGTCATGGCCGGGTACTCCTTGTCTCATTTGCTTGGGTTGTTTCGGCTTGCGGCTCGTCGGCGAACGGCAGCAGGCGCGCTTCGGCGAATTCCGGCGTGCGCTTGCGGTTGAACACCCAAAGCGTCAAACCGACGAAGGCGACGAACACCACGACCGTGCCGAGGCCGCGAATCAGGCCTGCACTCATTTCAATGATCATCGTGCTCACCTCTTGCTCTTGATCGCAGTGCCGAGCACTTGCAGGTAGGAGACGAGGGCGTCCATTTCGGTCTTGCCCTTGAGGCTGGCCACCGCGCCGCTGATGTCGTCGTCGGTGTACGGCACGCCGAGGGTGCGCATGGTCTTGAGCTTGGTTTCGGTGTGGCTGCTGTCGACCGCTTGCGTGACCAGCCATGGGTAGGCCGGCATTTTCGATTCCGGTACGACGTTGCGCGGGTTGTACAAGTGCGCGCGGTGCCAGTCATCCGAGTAACGCGCGCCGACCCGGGCGAGGTCCGGACCGGTACGTTTCGAGCCCCACAGGAACGGGTGATCCCAAACGCTTTCGCCCGCAACCGAGTAGTGCCCGTAGCGCTCGGTTTCGGCGCGGAACGGGCGGATCATCTGCGAGTGGCAACCGACGCAGCCTTCGCGGATGTAGATGTCGCGGCCTTCCAGTTGCAGCGCGGTGTAGGGCTTCATGCCTTCCACCGGTTTGTTGGTAACGTCCTGGAAGAACAGCGGGACGATCTGGGTCAGGCCGCCGATGCTCACGGCGAACACCATGAGCAACATCAACAGGCCGACGTTCTTTTCAATCGTTTCGTGTTTCATGGCGGACTCCTCAGGCCATCTGCGCGGCAGCAACGACGTCAGCAGGCTGCGAGGCCCGCACGGTGCGCCAGGTGTTGTAAGCCATCAGGAACATGCCGCTGAGGAAGATCGCCCCGCCAATCAGCCGCACGACGAAGCCTGGATGGCTGGCCACCAGGGTTTCGACGAAGGAGTAGGTCAGCGTGCCGTCCTCGTTCACTGCGCGCCACATCAGGCCCTGGGCGATGCCGTTGACCCACATCGAGGCGATGTAGAGCACGGTGCCGATGGTCGCGAGCCAGAAGTGCGCGTTGATCAAACCGACGCTGTGCATCTGCGCCTTGCCGAAGATTTTCGGGATCATGTGGTACAGCGCGCCGATCGAGATCATCGCCACCCAGCCGAGGGCGCCAGCGTGGACGTGGCCGATGGTCCAGTCGGTGTAGTGGGAGAGGGCGTTGACGGTCTTGATCGCCATCATCGGACCTTCGAAGGTCGACATGCCGTAGAACGCCAGCGAGACCACGAGGAAACGCAGGATCGGGTCGCTGCGCAACTTATGCCAGGCGCCCGACAGGGTCATCATGCCGTTGATCATGCCGCCCCAGCTCGGTGCCAGCAGGATCAGCGACATCACCATGCCCAGCGACTGTGCCCAGTCCGGCAGCGCGGTGTAGTGCAAGTGGTGCGGGCCGGCCCAGATGTACAGGGTGATAAGTGCCCAGAAATGCACGATCGACAGGCGATACGAATACACCGGACGCTCGGCCTGTTTCGGCACGAAGTAGTACATCATCCCGAGGAAACCGGCGGTGAGGAAAAAGCCTACGGCGTTGTGGCCGTACCACCATTGCACCATCGCGTCGGTTGCACCGGCGTACACCGAGTACGACTTGGTGAAACTCACCGGCAACTCAAGGTTGTTGACGATGTGCAGAATCGCCACGGTGATGATGAACGCGCCGAAGAACCAGTTGCCCACATAAATGTGCTTGGTCTTGCGCTGCATGATCGTGCCGAAGAACACGATGGCGTAGGCGACCCAGACGATGGTGATCAGGATGTCGATCGGCCATTCCAGCTCAGCGTATTCCTTGGAACTGGTGTAACCCAGTGGCAGGCTGATCGCCGCCAGCAGGATCACCAACTGCCAGCCCCAGAAGCAGAACGCGGCGATTTTTGGTGCAAACAACTGGGTCTGGCAGGTGCGTTGCACCGAGTAGAACGAACTGGCGAACAGCGCACAGCCACCGAACGCGAAGATCACCGCGTTGGTGTGCAGCGGGCGCAGACGGCCGAAACTGGTCCAGGGCAAATTGAAGTTGAGTTCGGGCCAGACCAATTGGGCCGCGAGAAAAACCCCGAGGCCCATGCCGACGATGCCCCACACCACCGTCATAATGGCGAATTGGCGGACCACCTTGTAGTTGTAGGCGGTACTGATAGAAGTGTTCATGGTTCCCCATCCACGGTTCAGCCGAAGTGAGCGCGCGCGAGAAACGCCGCGAATCCTTCGTCTGGAGTTATAGGCAGACTAAAAGCGAGGCAAGCATGGACAAACAGCACAAGGCCAGTATTGACGGGGATCAATGGGCGCAGTGCGTGCGTGATCATGGGTGGCTTTGGGATGCCGCCAATGGTGAAGTTTCTGCGACGTTGATCCTGGCGCATGGGGCGGGGGCGCCGATGGACAGTGACTGGATGAATGATATGGCTGGGCGCCTTGCCGGGCTTGGGGTGAATGTGTTGCGGTTTGAGTTTGCGTATATGGCGCAGCGGCGGGTGGATGGGGTGAAGCGGCCGCCGAATCCTGCTGCGAAACTGCAGGAATGTTGGCGTGAGGTGTATGCCGAGGTGCGGCGTCATGTCGCTGGGGTTTTGGCCATTGGCGGGAAGTCGATGGGTGGGCGGATGGCGAGTCTGCTTGCTGATGAGTTGGGGGCTGATGCGCTGGTGTGTCTGGGATATCCGTTTTATGCAGTGGGGAAGCCGGAGAAGCCTCGGGTTGAGCATTTGGCTTCTTTGCAGACTCGGACGTTGATTGTGCAAGGCGAGCGGGATGCGCTGGGCAATCGGGAGGCTGTCGAGGCTTACACCTTGTCACCGAGTATTGAGGTGGCGTGGTTAGCTGCCGGCGATCATGATCTCAAGCCATTAAAGGTTTCCGGGTTTACCCATGAACAGCATTTGGCCAGCGCTGCGCAGAAAATAGCCGAGTTTCTCTGCAACTGACCGAGCTGGGCTGAGATTTTGAACTGCATGAAGATCTGCTCCCTTCCCCCTCGCCCCCATGGGGGAGAGGGCTGGGGTGAGGGGGATCGATTTCAGCTGCGACACAGTTTTTCGTTTTGGGTACATATCCGTTGCTGCGGTAAAGGCCGCTCAGGGTTCCGCCCTTACGGCGGGTCACCTTTTCCAAACGCCGAAAAGGTAACCCAAAAGGCTTGCTCCTACGTGCGGCCCGCTCGCTAAGGCTCGGGGTTCCTTCGCTCCGGGATCGATCCGGGCGCAGCGCCTACGGTTTGCTTCGCTGCACCTCCTCTCGCTGTGTTTGGCTTCGCCAAACGGTCGCTGCGCTCCCACCCCCGGATCAATCCCTCCACTCAGCCTTCCGACGTCGCCCGTGGATCAAGATCAAAAGCAGGCGAGCTGACACTCGGCCTATTGAGTGGTGAAAAGCGGTGTTCGGCTTTGGTTTTGTGGTGCTCTTGCCCCTCATCGGAACGCCGCCCGCCCAGCCCTCTCCCGAGGGAGAGGGAGCCGATGGTGGGTCTCTCAAAATTTGCGTTCAACTCGGACTTTCACGTCGGCGTAACTCTACCAAACACCTCGATCAGTCCCCTCTCCCTCTGGGAGAGGGTTAGGGTGAGGGGCTATTTCGCTGACACGATCAAGAACTGGTAGCGCTCACTACCCAGCATTTCCTGTGCGTAAACATGATTCCGCGAGCGCGTTTAAAGTACACGAGCCGTTACGCCATCGGGCCTACAACACCTTGCGCCGTTACCTACGCGTACGCCAGAATCCGCCGGCTTACACGAACATAGCGCGGGCTATATCGTTTGCCTGCCACTGCCCATCAGTGGTCGGGTTTAGTAGCTCGTATGGTTTTAGTAAGTGCATAGGTCCCATAAAGTCAGGCGCATCTGCCTGTACTCAATGGTGGCTGTGCTCAGGGCGCTTTCGAGCGCGCCGGTCTTGCTAATTCCTCCGGTCTACTAACCTGCGCACAGCCGCCACCCTTCTTTTAGTAGAGAACGGTCGCGGCCCTTGATCAGGAATTAGATATTTATGTTCAAAGCCACGCCAAACCCTCCGGGCATCGACCCAACCCCTCACGACCCAGCGCTTGAGTCTCAAAAGACAAAAGAAGCGACGGATCGCGCCCTCGACTACTACCTCCGACCCGAAGCACTGGGAGCCCCACCAAACTCACCAAAATTTCGCCCCGTCTATCTCGTCGACCCCACGCTGGATGACGAAACCCTCCTGGTCGAGGCTAGCGAGTCGCTTTCATACGCCCATGCCATGGCCGGCAATATCGCCAACTCAATCGGCGGCCGGGAGCGCAAACCGTTGCTGGCGCTGCAACAGGTGATCATGCTCAACGAACTGTTGGTCAATCGACTGCTGGATAAGCTGAAGTTGCCTCAATAAAGTCGTTGGCTGTTATGGCCGCATCGCGAGCAGGCTCACTCCTACAGGGGATTGTTGTCGGGCACATATCTGTGACCACCGCATATCCAATGTAGGAGTGAGCCTGCTCGCGATGACGGCCTGACGACTAACCAACCTCTCACTGATGCACCCGGTCCAAATGTGGGAGCGAGCTTGCTCGCGAAAGCGGCATCACAGACAACATTAAAATCACAGCCCGACTTCGCGCTTTTTCTGCCCGCAAACGCAATCCTGTAAGCACGTTTAAATCACACAATCCGTTACGCCATCGGGCCTACAACACCTTGCGCCGTTACCTACGCGTACGCCAGAATCCGCCGGCTTACGCGGCTATGGGCCGGGCTATATCGTTTGCCTGTCACTGCAAATCAGTGATCGGGTTTGGTAGCCCGTCTGTAATAGCCGTGTGGCAACACCCTGTTCTGTCTCTTTGTAGAGGCCCAGTTCAATGGTGGTCATGCGTGGGGCTCACTCGTGAGCGCCGGGTTCCTATTGCAGCCGGTCTACCAACCCGCGTACGGCCACCACCCACTCGTTTGGTAGCGAGGGTGATGGTTCCTTAAACTGCGATAGGAGTTTCATCCATGTTCAAAATCACGCCCAACCCTCCAGCCACTGATCCAATCCCCCACGACCCAGCGCTCAGCCCGCAAAAGATCAAAGAAGCAACCGACCGCGCCCTCGACTACTACCTCCGACCCGAAGCCCTGGGTGCTCCACCAAGCTCGCCCAAGTTTCGCCCCGTCTATCTCGTCGACCCCACGCTGGATGACGAAACCCTCCTGGTCGAGGCTAGCGAGTCGCTTTCATACGCCCACGCCATGGCCGGCAACATCGCCAACTCAATCGGCGGCCCGGAGCGCAAACCGTTGCTGGCGCTACAACAGGTGATCATGCTCAACGAGCTGTTGGTCAATCGGCTGCTGGATAAGCTGAAGTTGCCTCAATAATTTAACTGGCTGTTATGGCCGCATCGCGAGCAGGCTCACTCCTACAGGGGATTGTTGTCGGGCACATATCTGTGACCACCGCATATCCAATGTAGGAGTGAGCCTGCTCGCGAAAGCGGCATCACAGACAACACCAAAAAATCACAGGCCAACTTCCCGCTATTTCTTTGCGGTACATCAAACAGTATCCGGTAATGCCTCAAAATACTGTTTGGCTTTCAAGTCATCTCTCTTTAAATTGAAAGTACCTTTGGGTCTTATTTGTTCGGGCGTGTCGTCGGGTTTTGTTTTTGTAAATGTCGCTTCGAATTCACCTTCAACAGTCCCTTGTACAGGATCAAGCTTAATGCTCAATGTCGCATCACCCGCTGGGATAACTCGCCAGCCTTTCAGTCCGCCCTTATTGATTGAATGTCTGTGGTCACAGTACAAGCCCGTTGCAAGTGTATAAGTGCCTTTCAGTATGTCTTCGTTGATATACGGCACTGCGAGCATAAAACCAAAAAGATTCTCTGAATCGACGGAGCCTACGGAGCCGTAAAATATCCATGAGTTATTAGTTATCGTGCTTGAGTTATAGAATAGTGTTCTTTGCGCTTCGGTGGATAAAGAATCGATCTGCCACTGAAATTCGTTGTCCTCTGTTTCGAAGTTATTTGTCTGAGGGGTGTTTTCTTCGTTATAAAAATCTCTGAAGTTCACGATGAAATCCTTCTGTCTCGTAGGGGGTATCCCGTCGATTGATCGAGCGGTATTTCATAGATATTCAGTTGTTAGAATGTTGTCTACTGTCAGAGTTGTCAGCTAGACAAAGTTCGCGGAATGTGCATTTTCGCCTTTTTCTTTTTTTCAGGTAATAAAAAACCGGAAGCTTTCGCTGTCCGGTTTTTTTATCCTGCTAGAACAATCAGCGGTTAAACCGCTCCACCAACGAGTATTGCGTGTTAGCCGTCTTCGTCAGTTCTTCACTCAGCAACGCCGAGTTATGCGCCTGTTCCGACGTCTGATCCGCCAGCTCCGAAATATTGCTGATGTTGCGGCTGATCTCTTCAGCCACCGCACTTTGCTCTTCCGTCGCCGCAGCAATCTGCGTGGTCATGTCGGTGATGTTGGCCACCGCTTCACTGATCCCGACCAACGCCTGATCCGCTTCCAGCACTCGCGCCACACCTTCTTCAGCCTGACGATGCCCGGCTTCCATGGTTTGCACGGCACTCGAAGCCGTCTGCTGCAACTTGGCGATCAGGGCATGAATCTGCCCGGTCGATTCGCTGGTGCGTTGCGCCAGTTGACGCACTTCGTCAGCCACCACGGCAAAGCCACGGCCCATCTCACCGGCACGCGCGGCTTCGATCGCAGCGTTCAGTGCCAGTAGGTTGGTCTGGTCGGCGATGCCTTTGATCACATCGACCACGCCGCCGATTTCGTCGCTGTCCTTGGCCAGTTGGGTCACGGTCAGGCCGGTTTCGCCGACGACCACAGACAAACGCTGAATGGCTTCGCGGGTTTCGCCAGCGATGTCACGACCGCGACCGGTCAGGCGATTGGCTTCTTGAGTCGCGTCAGCGGTGCGCTGCACGTGGCTCGCCACTTCCTGAGTGGTCGCGGCCATCTGGTTGACGGCGGTGGCCACTTGTTCAGTTTCCACGCGTTGACGTTCCAGGCCGGTCGAGCTGCTGTGTGCCAGTCGGTCGGATTGCTTGGCCTGATCGGTCAGGTGTTCGGCGGTGTCCTGCAGTCGGGTCAGGCAGGTTTTCAGGCGTGCTTCCTGGCTGAGAATCGACATTTCCAGACGCGCCTGGGCGCCACGGCTGTCGGTGTACATCTGCGCGATCAGCGGGTCGGAAGTGGTTTGCTCGGCCAGACGTAGCAGGCGCTTGAGCCCGCGTTGCTGCCATTGCAGGCCCATAAGACCCAGCGGCACCGAAAGACCGGCGGCGAGGGCGAAGCCCCACTGCGAGTTCAGGGTCGCGCCGATCACGAAGCTCAGTTGGCTGACCAGAATGAACGGCAGCCAGTCTTGCAGCACCGGCAGCCATTTGTCGCTGGAAGGGATCGCCGACTTGCCTTGGTTGATGCGTTGGTAGAGCGCTTCGGCACGGTGGATCTGTTCGGCGGTGGGTTTGATCCGCACCGACTCGTAACCGACTACCTGATTGCCGTCGAACACCGGTGTTACATAGGCGTTAACCCAGTAATGGTCACCGGTCTTGCAGCGATTCTTGACAATGCCCATCCATGGCAAGCCTTGTTTCAGTGTGCCCCACATGTGCGAAAACACCGCCGCCGGGACGTCGGGGTGACGGACCAGGTTGTGCGGCGCACGGATCAGTTCTTCACGCGAAAACCCGCTGATCTCGACGAAGGCGTCGTTGCAGTAGGTGATCACGCCCTTGGCGTCGGTTGTGGAGATCAACCGCTGCTGAGCCGGGAAAGTCCGTTCGCGTTGTGTAATGGGCTGGTTGTTACGCATGGTTTTTCAATCCGCAAGGCTTTGAAAGGTTGTCGGCGGTGACAGCTTTTTATTGAAATTTTTTTTCAATAATCAGCACAGCGTCGCAAAACGGCGCTTGCTTCAGCCAGCGAGCATCGGATAGGTGAACAAACCGAAATGCAGCAGGTTCAGGCCGAAATGCGTGGCGATCGCCGCGCCGAGCCCGCCAAAACGGTAGGCCAGACCATAGCCGACACCCGCCAGACCCGCCAGCAACACCCACGTCCAGCCTGCGCCGGCATGCACCAGACCAAACAGCAGCGAGGCCAGCAGCAGGGCGAGGTTTTCACCGTACGGCAGGTGTTTGAAGCGCTGGCTGAGGCCGCCCTGTATATAGCCGCGAAACAGCGCCTCCTCGACCAAAGTCACCAGCAGCAGGTTGTTCAGCACCCACAGCCACGCCTGATCCGGCCACTTCGGCGCCCAGGCAATCACACCCAGCAACAGCGCACCGCCAAGGGCCAGAACTGCGCTCAGCGTCAGGGCGAGGGCGGTGGCGTACACGCTCAGGCGCAACGAACGTCGCCCGACAATCCACGGGCAGACCAGCAACAGCCAGAAGCCAATCAGTGGTTTGTCGAGATTCAGGTACATCGAAAACGGCACGGCGTTGTCGGTGAAGCGCTGCGGGTTGATGGCGCGACCGTTGGCGAAACCCGGCAGCCAATGCAGGGCCAGCGCCAAAGCCAGCACGATAAACAGGCCATGACCGAGAAAACGTGCGACCGGCACCTGTTGTTGGCGCACGGCAAAGCCTGCGAATACCAGCAGGCCAACGGAAATCAACGCCAGCCAGCCAAGGTGACCGTAACTCAGCGCCCATCCGTAACCGAGGCTGAGAAGCGCCAGATAGAGCCATGGCAAAGCCTTCATCGAAAGTCCCTGTGCAAATTTTGTGGAAGGGCTTTCTACACGGGTGGGGGCGTGGGGACAAGTGAAGGTGTGGTGGCAAACCGGGACAGTGCGCGAACCTGTGACCAACACTGGTCCCCTGTGGGAGCTGGCTTGCCAGCGATGAGGCCTGCACAGCCGACATCTTCATCGACTGGTACACCGCTATCGCTGGCAAGCCAGCTCCCACAGGGTTTTGTGGATGGCTGGGAATCAGTGCAGGTTAAGTTTCGCGGCCACACGCTCGGTGATTTCCGTGCGCAGCTTCAGCGATGGCGCGGCGCGCAAACGGGCCTCATCGACAATCGCCCCCGGCGCAGTCTCCGGGCTGCCCGCGTTGAACGGCGGCGCCGGCGCATATTCCAGTTGCAACTGGATCAGTTGCGCGGTGTCGGCATCCACCAACTCAGCCGCCAACACCAAGGCAAAATCGATCCCCGCCGTAATCCCACCGCCGGTAAACAGATTGCCGTCACGCACCACCCGATCCTTCACTGCAATCGCGCCCAGTGTCGGCAGCAGATCGTGATACGCCCAATGCGTGGTCGCGCGTTTGCCTTGCAGCAGGCCTGCCGCGCCGAGCACCAGCGAGCCGGTGCACACCGATGTCACGTACTTCGCCTGAGCAGCCTGACGCTTGATGAAGTCCAGCGTCACTAGGTCTTCCATCAACGCCCCAACGCCACCACCGCCGGGCACACAGATCACATCCAGATTGGGACAATCCTCAAACGTGATGGTCGGTTTCAGCAGCAGGCCGGTGCTGGCGGTGACCGGCATCAGATCCTTCCAGATCAGATGCACCTGCACGCCCGGCAACGAGGCGAGCACGTCGTACGGCCCGGTCAGGTCGAGTTGCTGAACCTGCGGAAACAATAGAAAACCGATCTGCAGCGTCATTGTTCTTGCTCCATGAAAAGGGGTGGACGGCTTCACTGTAGGCGCGTAGGTTCTGGCGCATACGCCAATAACCCCACGAATTACGCCAAATGCCCAAAGCCATCCACGTACTCGCGTTTGCCAACATGCAGATTCTCGACGTCACCGGGCCATTGCAGGTGTTCGCTTCGGCCAACGACATCGCCCGTCAGCGCCGTTTGCCCATTCCGTATGCGCCGAGCGTGATTGCCAGCGGCGGCGGGGCGGTGATGTCGTCGGCTGGTCTGGCGGTGTTGGCCGAACCGTTGCCCGAAGCGCCCAGCGACACATTGATCATCGCCGGCGGCTGGGGCATCTATCCGGCGGCTGAAGACATGGCGCTGGTGGATTGGGTGCGCGAACACGCCGCCAAATGTCGACGCGTGGCCTCGGTCTGCACCGGCGCGTTTTTGCTGGCTGCCAGCGGCTGGCTCGACGGTCGCCGAGTCGTCACCCACTGGACCCGCTGCGAACAACTGGCGCAGCAGCACCCAAAACTGCAAGTCGAGGCCAATCCGATCTTCATCAACGACGGCCCGGTCTGGACCTCGGCAGGTGTCACCGCCGGCATCGACTTGGCTCTGGCGATGGTCGAAGAAGATCTGGGCAGCGACATCGCGCTGGACGTCGCCCGCCATCTGGTGGTGTTCCTCAAGCGCCCCGGTGGGCAATCGCAGTTCAGCGTGACCCTGTCACTGCAGAATCAGGGCAATCGGTTTGATGAACTGCACGCGTGGATCGCCGAAAACCTGACCTGCGATCTTGGCGTGCCGACCCTTGCCGAGCAGGCGGGCATGAGCGAACGCAGTTTCGTCCGCCATTATCGTGCCGACACCGGCCAGACCCCGGCGCGGGCGATTGAACTGATCCGTGTCGAGACGGCGCGGCGCTTGCTCAGCGACACCGGCCTGCCGGTGAAACGGATCGCGGCCAATTGCGGATTTGGCAGTGAAGAAACCTTGCGCCGTAGCTTTCTACGGGCGATTGGCGTGACGCCGCAGGCGTATCGCGAGCGGTTTTCGCTCAGCACTGCAGTAGATCCGGTAATGCCTTGAGCATTTCCGGCGGGGCTCTCTCCGGGTTCAGATAGACTGCACAGCTTATTCTGCCGACCGACTTCAAGGACGATGCATGTCACTCAAATCGCTGCTTGCTCTGCTGGTATTCGTCGCGATGCTGGCTGGTTGCGCTTCACCGCCACCGTCACTGCCGGACACCCCGCAACGCCGTGAACTGATGGAGCGCATGTTTGCCAAGTCGAAGATCATGCTGTCGTTCAAGGAACTCGACGCACGCGCCGCCGCCGAGCCGGGCGAACCAAAACGCCAAATCTCTGCAGATGAGGCAGTGGCCAAGCATAAACAACAAATGAATGTCGACCTGCCAGCCGCGTACTGGCAGCAGCGCCGCGCCAACCTGGCGCAACTGATCGATGCCAGGGCCAAGGGCGAAGCTATCGGCCTGGCGGCTTATAAAGAGAAGTACTTCGAACAGTTGTCCCAGGCGCCGACACCTATGCTCACGGCGCTGGCTAATGCGCCGAGGATGGACGCGCTGCCAGAGTTTGCGCTGGTGCTGCCCAATGATCATCAACTCAGTTACTTCTACTTGATCACCGTCGCGGATGAGACGTTCTGGGAAATTGAGCAGTTTTACCAGCACATGGCCGATCTGGATGCCCAGTACGGCGTCTGCGCGCTGTTCCCGGATTGCTACCGAGCGGACTTCCGTACGGCTAAGCCTCGGCTTCCGCCATCTGATTAAAGTACTTCGTCCGGTCCGGGGTAAACGTCACCACCATCTTCGTCCGCGAGCACGTCAGCGAACGCTCTTCACTCAAATCAATATTCAGATCCTCGCCGCGCAAGCCTTGCCACTGCGCCAGGTATTTCAGCGAGCCGTATTTTTCGAGCTTTTTCAGGCTGCGACTCACGCCACCTTTCCAGCCGAGCACCGGCAGTTCACCGTCGAGGCACTGTTGGGCGATATGGGGGAAACGCGCGGCGCGCTGTCGGCCGACTTCCCAGCATTTGATCAGACCCTGGTCGGCAGCTTCCCAGAGCTGGGTGCGGGTCAGGCCCGTGCGAAGAGGGGCGGCGATGTTGCGCTGGACGTGCTGGCTCATTCTGGTTCCTTGAATTCGGGTTTTGTTGGACAGCTCCGCTGTGCCCGTTGCGGTGGATGGTAGGGGCGGATGTAACCGCTGGCAACAAGGTATTTCGGGGTGTAAGTGCAAGTTACGAGGGGAGCTTGGCGTGGTGTTTGTGAGTTTTTTGCGGGCATTGATTTACACAAAGTGTCGCCGCAGGTAACCGCTGCAAGGCCCAGCGCCGAAACTCGGCGCTGGGTGATGTGTGTGGCGTGTAGGCCGGCTTCCCACAAGAGGCGTTTAAAATGCGATTTATCTGACAGACGCTGACGAAGAATCGGACGAGTTCAAGGCTGCCACTCACTCTTTTCCCCGCTCAAACGCCGATCCAGAAAACTCGCCGCGCTGATCAACGCCAGATGCGTCAATGCCTGTGGGGTATTGCCCAAGTGCCGGCCATGGGCGTCGAACTCTTCGGCGTAAAGGCCCAGCGGATTGGCATAGCGCAGCAATTGCTCAAACTCCAGATGGGCTTTTTCAACCTGCCCCGCGCGAGCCAGGCATTCGACATACCAGAACGAGCACGCAGCGAAGGCGCCTTCGGTGCCGGCCAGGCCATCGATATTGCTGTCGTCATTGCGATAGCGGTAAACCATGCCGTCGCGCACCAGGGTCTTTTCGATGGCCGCGAGGGTCGCGAGCCAACGCGGATCCTTGGCGCTGACGAAACGCACCAGCGGCATCAACAACATCGAGCCATCCAGCGCCGTGCCGCCCTTGTACTGGACGAAATGCCCGCGCTCCTCGTTCCAGAAGTTGTCCCAGATGTCGGCGTAAATCGCCTGCCGGGTCTTGTCCCATTGCGCAAACGGGGCCGGCAGCGAGCGTTTCGAAGCCAGGCGAATGGCCCGGTCCAGCGCCACCCAGCACATCAGCCGCGAATGCAGAAAATGATGTTGCTCACCGCGCATTTCCCAAATGCCGACGTCCGTGGTCTGCCAGGTTTCACAGACTTGATCGACCACTTCGCGCACGTGTCGCCAGCCCTCGTGGGAAATCGCGTCGCCATATTTGTTGACCAGATACACCGCGTCCATCAGTTCGCCGAAGATGTCGAGCTGGATCTGATCGTACGCGCCATTGCCGATGCGCACCGGTTGCGCGCCGCCGTGTCCGGACAGATGGGTCAGTTCGGTTTCCGGCAATTCCTGTTGCCCGTCAATGGCGTACAAAATATTCAGTTTCATCGGTTGCCCGTGGCAATCGCTGACCCGTCCGCGCAGCCAGCCCATGTAGTCGTTGGCTTCGCCGACAAAGCCCAGACGCATGAACGCGTACACCGTGAACGAGGCGTCGCGGATCCACGTGTAGCGGTAATCCCAGTTGCGCTCGCCGCCCGGCGTTTCCGGCAGACCGAAGGTGGCGGCGGCGAGAATCGCGCCGTGTTTGCGCGAGGTCAGCAACTTGAGCGCAAGGGCTGAACGGTTGACCATTTCGCGCCAGCGTCCACGATAGATTGACTGCCCGAGCCAGTCGCGCCAGAACTTCAGCGTGCGCTCCATGCACAATTGCGCAGCGCCTTCCTCGAAGCGCGGATCGTCTTCGCCGCCGAGCAGAAACGCGGCTGTCTGATCCTGTTTCAAGGTAAATGAGGTTACCGCTGCGTCGGTCTCGATGTGCAGTGGTTGATCCGAGGTCAGCCGCATCGATGGCTGGCCATCGGCACTGAAGATCACTGCTTGCTGGTCCATCCGCGCGCGGGTGGCGGCGCGGGCATAGTCATGGCGCACCGCGCAACGCACGTGGAAGGTCGCTTCACCGCTGACCACGCGCACCCGGCGCATCAGCAACGGCAAATCGTCTGCGTTATCGGCGATCGGCAGCAGGTCGGTGACCTCGACTACCGCACGCTCACTCAGCCAGCGGGTTTGCAGAACATTGGTGTCTGGCAGGTAAATCTGCTCGCGGCGGGCATCGGGCAGGTCCGGCGCCAACTGAAAAATCCCCGCGTCGGGGGTGTCCAGCAACGAACAGAAAATCGACGGGCTGTCGAACTCCGGCCAGCAGAAAAAATCCACGCTGCCACGGTCGTTGATCAGTGCCGCACTGCGCATGTCGCCGATGATGCCGTGGGCGTCGATCGGGCTTTGTCGTTCCAGGTGATGCTCAGCCATTGCCGCGAAACTCCGGATAGAGGCTCATGCCGCCGTCGATGAACAGGGTGGTGCCAACGATGTAATCGGAGGCGTCGGAGGCGAGAAAGACCAGCGCATTGGCGACGTCTTCAGCATCGCCGATGCGCCCGTAGGGAATCAGCTCAAGCAGCTTTTCGCCGGCAGCGCCTTCAGTGGCGTCTTGATTGATCGCCGTGCGAATGGCCCCCGGCGCAATGCCGTTGATACGAATGCGTTGGTGGCTGACTTCCTGCGCGAGGGTCTGCATCAGTTGGTCGACGCCGCCCTTGGACGCGGCGTAATTGACGTGCCCGGCCCAGGGAATGCGCTGGTGCACCGAACTCATGTGGATGATCTTGCCGGCCGCACGGGACACGCCTTCACGAATGCCTTGGCGATTGAAGATGCGCAGGGCAGCGCGGGCGCAGAGGAACTGCCCAGTGAGGTTGACGCCGATCACTGCGTTCCAGTCGTCCAGCGACATATCCACAGCGGCGGCGTCTTTTTGCATACCCGAGTTGGCCACCAGAATGTCCAGTGAACCGAAGGCATCGAGGGTTTCGGCGAACAGCCGTTCAACCTCGTCTTCCTTTGATACGTCGGCGCGGATGGCGATGGCTTGGCCACCATCGGCAATGATCTGTCGGGCCAGTGCCTCGGCTGGTTCTGCCTGCCGGTTGTAGTTGATGATTACTGCGGCGCCGGCGGCGGCGAGGGCTTTTGCGCACGCGTGGCCGATGCCGGAACTGGCGCCGGTGATCAGGGCTGTTTGTCCGGTGAGGGAGATGTGCATGCGGGGTCTCGCCTTGAGTGAGGGCTTATAAAGCTGACTGGTGGCGAGCGATGAGAGTTCAGCTCGAAGATCAAAAGATCGCAGCGTGCCGCAG
>NZ_CATKQE010000005.1:0-196730 GCF_949767845.1 Pseudomonas sp. IT-232MI5 | reverse complement strand
AGTCAGGGTCAGCAGTTCTTCACCGGTGACCATCGATACCGGGCAGCCGTTGGTGCAGGTGCGCGGCACGCAATCGGCGCTGTCGCCGTTGGGGTTTTTCGCCTGATCCGGCGAGTCGTCGTGAGGCTCGTCTTTCTTCAACAAGGTGTTGCGCTGCGCATTCCAGCGCAATTGCATCCGGCCCTTTTTCACCCCGGTGGCGATGCCTCGGGCGGCAACGCTTTTGTATTGATCGACGTATTTGATGAACCCTTCGACGATGCCGAACATCGCCTTCACCAAACGCTTCACCGCCGACAGCAATTGCACGGCGCGATCCGCCAGACGCAGCGTCAGATAAGCGATGCCTGCGCCACCACTGACAAACGTCAAGACGACGCTGATCAGCACATCGATGAGCAACTGCACCATCATCATCGACGCCGCTTCCGCCGTTTTGCCGGCGACTTCACTGGGCGGCAGCATCTCAAGCCAAAGGCTGGCAGTGCGCAGCAATAAGCACAGTGCAGCTTCGTCACTGACCAGCAGTTGCAGCTTCTCCATGACCTCGGGCGCAGTTTTCGCCAGCTCGATCAGATCTGCCGCGCCACTGCCCAAGCGCTCAACAAACTGGCCGGGATCCTGGAGAATGTCCGAGAGCAAACCAATGCTGTCCCACACCCCCTCGATGGCCGCCCAGCTCCCGGCGAGCATGCCGTTGCCTGCCGCCGTCGCCACCGACTGCGACCACTGCGGCTTGAAACTCTTCCATTCACTGCGTAGCCAGCCATCCAGCTCAGCGGTCAGGCCGTCATAAGCTTTGAAAAGGTCCTCGACCTGATCCGGAGTGACATCGCTGTGCACCTGCACCCGGTAGAACCTGCCAGGTATTCCTTTGAAAGAGCCCTTGCCTTGCTCATCAAGGGTGATAGGGGTGGTTACGCCACCGTCCATGGCGATCACATCGACCACGATGTTGCCCAGCGGAATGTCGTAGACCGACTCGAACTTGCTCTCGATCTGCATCAACCCGCCCTTCGGGCACTGGACGACACCTGAGAAAAATTCGTTGTCGGTGCTGCTGACGGCAGTGCTATCGGAGCCGAAGCGAATGATCCGCTCCATGCCCATCAGCGACGGCAGATCCGCAGCGTGGCTGACCTTGTCCGCCGCGTGACTGGCCCAATGCTTGAGCTGTTCGCGGTAAATACTGAGGGTGGCGGGAAAGCTGTCGAGTGCTTGCTCGATGCGGGTGACGGCGTCCATCAGCGCACGCGGGTGTGCGAAGTGGACTGAATAAGCGGATCAAACATGAGCGTTCCCTCGCGCAAAAATTAGGCGCGGGAACTGTGCGGGGGATCAATCAGGAAAGAAGTCAGGCAAGTAGGCGATGACTGTAGGACTTATCTGTAAAGCATCACCAGCAGCTAAACAGGTGCACAGAAACGCAAACGCGGCGTGAGGAAAACCTCACGCCGCGTTTATCGTGCGGACACAAATGGATTTACTGCGTTGAATCCCGAGCGCTCAGCTCTTTCAATTTGAGCTCAGCCAACGGATGCCCGGCTTTGGCAGCCATCCCCCACCAGCGTGCGGCTTCGACAGGGTCCGGGAGTTTACCCAGCGTCCCGGCCAGACTGATCACACCGACCTGATAAGCCGCCTTGCCATCGCCTGCGAGCGCCGCCAAGCGCAACAGGCGCACACCTTCTTCACGCGCGCCCAAGCCGACACCGCGAAAGGTCAGGATGTGCCCATAGAAGCTCTGCGCACCGACATCGCCAAGGTTGGCCATGCGCGCAAACTGCCCTTCGAGCCAGCGCCAGCCACGCGGTTGTCGAACGAACCATGACCAGTGAAACAGCCTACGGGCCAGCCAGTAACTGGCCCGCGCCTTGAGTCGTAAAAACACTCAGGCCTCCGCCGATTCCGGGTACTCGTATTCAAAAACACGGACAACTTCCGAAGCATGCCAAGAGGCCGCAGCAACACCATCGGACGGCCCGGAAAAACGCCCCAGACGTTCAACACACTCAAAGAAACCGGTACGCGGCAGGCGACTGGCACCTTGGCTGATCACCAGTGAACTGCGCAACGGTTGTTCGGCCTTGGCATCCAGCGCGGCCAGATGCTCAAGCGCGGCGGTCAAGGTTTGCATGGCCGGTGTCGGCAATTGCAATCGCTCGAGCAAGGCCCGATAAGTCAGTAGATGGCGCTGACGGCGCGCTTGATCCAGTTCTCCGAGCAATCCGTCCCAATGTTGACGACTGATGCGTACGCTCACGATTCATCCCTCCACCCTGGCACCGTCAATTCCCAGGCCAGGCTGCGGCGAATCGCGGCGTCGGGCTGACGCTCGCCACTTTCGATCATGGCCAGATAAGACGGGCTGATGCCTACCGTGCGGGCCAACGCCTCAATGGCGATGCCCTTCCCTTCGCGCAAACTGCGTAGTTGATCCAGACCTGGAAGAATCGTGTCTGGTGAGGCCGCGAGCGGCGTAGGTGCCGGACGCGACGGTGTTTCATTAATGCCTGCTGCTTTTAGTAGAGCCTGATACTGAGCCCACGGCAGAACCGCGTATTCGGGTTCGCCATCGCGTGCAATTATCTGAATATCCATGACTACCCCGTAGGACAACAACACTTAGCGAGTCGGCACTTTTCCCTAGAAGTGTAATCCTAACAGCGGCCAAGGTCGCGGGGGGTATCTATCTGTAGGCGGGTGTTGAGGAATCAGGTTTTTTTCGGCCCCTGAAGTTGCAGTTGCTCGGGGGTATCCGGCAGGCGTTCGACGACTGCGAGCTTTTCCGGTTGCTGACGATTGCGCCACAGGCGAAAGGCATTGAGCTCATCGTCGAGGGTTTTCATCAGCCAGGCGAGGACGGCGATGTCGTCGAGCATGCCGAATACGGGAATGAAATCCGGAATCGCATCCACCGGGCTGAGGAAGTACATCAAACCTGCCACCACCGACACCAGCGCTTTGCCACTGATGGCCCGGTACTCGCCGCGCCAATAGGCCAGGCACAAAGCCTGGAGTAAACGTAAATCGTCCTTGAGTTTACCGAGGCGATTGCCCTGCGCAGCGCCTTTGCTGGCAACCGCAAACAATAAGGTCGGCAAACGGCCGCGTGCGAGCAGGCGGCCGGCCAAGGGCAGGAATCGAGCAAAATTCCACGGAGCTTTCATCTATTCCTCCCGTTGAAATGTTATCCACACAAATTGTGGATAACCTTGTGAACAGAGCTGCATTTCAGCGCTGAAAGCCCCGTTTCATAAGGGCTGCGCTCAGATCGGGCGTTTTTTACTCACATAAAAAACCCCAATATTTCATTGACTTGGCTGCTCAGGGCGGCTAGCGATGGCAGTCTCATTGGCTATGACTCTCCCGACCGCCATCGGTTCGCTCTGTTTACCCTTGCCAGGGTCCAGATGCAACAACGCCCCGCATAAGCGAGGCGTTGTTGTTGAAGCCTTTACCAATTACTTGGCAGCAGCGGCTTCTTTGGCTGGATCCTTGATGGCCAGCAGTTCCAGGTCGAAGACCAGAACCGAGTTGGCCGGGATTGCCGGGCTTGGCGACTGAGCGCCATAAGCCAGATCGCTAGGGATGTACAGTTTGTACTTCTCGCCAACGTGCATCAGTTGCAGACCTTCAACCCAACCCGGAATCACGCCGCTTACCGGCAGATCGATCGGGCTGCCGCGCTCGACGGAGCTGTCGAATACGGTGCCGTTGGTCAGCTTGCCGGTGTAGTGAACAGTCACTACGTCAGTCGGCTTGGGCTGTGGGCCGTCGGCTTTCTTGACCACTTCGTATTGCAGGCCGGAAGCAGTGGTGGTTACACCCGCCTTCTTGCCGTTTTCTTCGAGGAACTTCTTGCCAGCCGCAGCCGACTCTTCGCTCATTTTGGCCATACGCTCTTCAGCACGCTTTTGCAGCGCGGCGAAGGCTTCGACCAGTTCTTCATCTTTCAGCTTCTGTTCTTTCTTGCCGACGGCATCTTCGATGCCCTGGGCTACCGCTTTGGAGTCCAGATCATCCATGCCTTCCTGAGCCAAGCTCTTGCCCATGTTCAGGCCGATACCGTAGGAAGCTTTTTGCGCCGGGGTTTTCAGCTCTACGCTGGTCTGCGAATCACAACCCGCGAGGACCAGGCTAACCAGGGCAACCGCCGCCGCCAACCGATGCTGTTTCATGCTATTTCCTTGTTCATGCGCCGAAAGGGCAATCGAGTAAAGCCGCGAGCTTATCAGGCCGCCACGACCAATGGCTACCGGCATGAGAGCAGGAAACTTCCGATAAGTTCAGGGATTAAAACGCATCGAGGCGAAGCGACGATGAAGCTTCTGTCATCTTGTCCCGACAATCAGCGTCGTTCCTTCTCGCATCATCTGGCGTAATGGCCACTTGCCGCATGGGGGCGTGCTCAGGCATAACAGCGGAACAAATCGACAAGGATGTTTATCTTGCGCCTCTTATTCCGTGTGCTGACCCTGATCGTCGTGCTGCTGGGACTGGTTCTTGCCGTGGTCCTGTATTACGTCGCCAACCCGAAATTGCCCTTCTACACCCCCGCCGAGCAGGTGCATTACCTCGATCAGTGGAGTGACGAAGACCGGCAAACCTACTATTTCACGCCTCAGGGTACGCAGGTCAAAGGCCTTCGCTACGAGTGGTTCCAGGCCTTGGAGCTGCCTTTTTCTGAACAGCGTTTCGCGTCCTCCGATTACCTCGCGCGCTTCGGTTTTCTGATTGATCCGCAGCACAAAGCCACGGCGAACAACCCCGGCAACCTCCCCGTCGGTTTTGCCCGCCATCAGAATCCCGGCAGCTCTGAGCAATATCTGGACATTACTTGCGCCGCTTGCCATACCGGCGAATTGCGCATCAACGGCCAGGCCGTGCGAATTGACGGGGGTACCGCGCAACATGTGTTGCCTTCCAGTGTTCCTACTTTGCGTGGTGGCAGTTTCGGACAGGCATTGGTGGCAAGTCTGACCGCGACTTATTACAACCCATGGAAATTCGAACGCTTTGCCCGGACCGTGCTGGGGGACGAATACGACACGCGTCACGAGCAATTGCGCAAAGACTTCAAAACCTCACTGAATACATTCCTCAAAGTCGCCTGGAACGATACCCATCGCGGCCTCTACCCGACCGAAGAAGGTCCCGGCCGCGCCGATGCTTTCGGACGCATTGCCAATGCGACGTTTGGCGATGCGATTTCCCCCGCCAACTACCGCGTGGCCAATGCTCCGGTGGATTACCCGCAGCTCTGGGACATGTGGACGTTCGATTGGGTGCAGTGGAACGGCTCGGCGCAGCAACCAATGGCGCGCAATATCGGTGAAGCGTTAGGCGTCGGCGCCACCCTGAATTTTTTCGATGCCAACGGCCAGCCGCTGCAAGGCGAAGCACGCTATGCCTCCAGCGTGCGCGTGCGTGATCTGCACAAAATCGAAGAAACCCTGCAAAGACTCAAGCCGCCAGCCTGGCCAGAGGATCTGTTTGGCGCCATCGACAAACCCTTGGCAGCCAAGGGCCGCACGCTATTTGTCGAGAACTGCGCCGGTTGTCACGTACCGCGCCAGACTCAGGAAGGTGAGCGCTGGGTGCAGCATTTGCACATGCTGCCGGTCAATGTCATCGGCACCGACCCGACCGCTGCCGACAATATCGCCAACCACCGTTTCGACCTGACAGCCCTGCAGTGGGATCTGAAAGAACTGGAAAAAATGGACGTCAAACTGCATCCGACACCCAAGGAGCCACTGGATTTGAGCCAGTTATCGGTGGCCAAGGGCTTGGCTTACGTCACCGCTTTCGTCGAAGACCGCGCCTATCGCGAAGCCAACGTCACGCCGCAGGAAAAACCACGCGTGGACGGCTTTGGCCTGCCGATCGGCGTTCGCGAAAAAGTCGCTTACAAGGCCCGCCCGCTGGCCGGTATCTGGGCCACCGCTCCGTTCCTGCACAACGGTTCGGTACCGAACATCTATCAGTTGCTGTCGCCGCAGGATGAGCGCGCCACAACCTTCTTCAAAGGCACCTTTGAATACGATCCGCGACATCTGGGGTATCGCACCGAAGCGTTTACCAATGGCTTCCTGTTCGATACGCGGATCACCGGCAACCACAACAGCGGCCATGAGTTCCGCGCCGGCGAACGTGGTAACGGCGTGATTGGCCGGCTATTGCAGCCCGAAGAACGCTGGGCGCTTCTTGAGTACCTGAAAGTCCTCGGCGGCCCACTGGAGGCGCAACTGCCATGATCTCAACCTTCAAGAAAGAACAGTCGCTGCTGGCCAGATTCTGGTTGTGGCTGGGTCGTTTGCTGGGCAAGGTTCTGTTGATAGCGCTTGTCATCGGCTTGCTCGGCTGGGCCATCGCTACGGTCTGGTTTGCCTGGCAACACCGTGGCCCGGTGTCGGCGCAGGAGCAGATTCCCACCGGCGAAGCGGCGATGACCCAGGACGTGATCCAGACCGCCGTACGCATCGTCGATCAACACCGAGAAAGCACACGGTATCTGCGCGACGCCCATGCCAAGGCTCATGGTTGTGTAAAAGCTCAGGTGCAGGTGTTGCCGCAACTCGCGCAGTCGCTGCGACAAGGCGTGTTCAGTGAGCCCGGCAAAACCTGGCAAGCGATGATTCGCCTGTCCAATGGCAATGCCTACCCACAGTTCGACAGCCTCCGCGACGCGCGGGGCATGGCGATCAAACTGCTGGACGTATCGGGAAAACAGCTGCTTGGCAATCGCCAGTCACAGCCTGAGCAGGATTTCGTGATGTTCAGCCACCCGAACTTTTTTGTCAGCGATGTCGCCGAGTACCGTCAGAATGTGGCGGCGCAGGCTGACGGCAAAAAGGTCATGGCGTTTTTCCCCGGCTGGGATCCGCGCAGCTGGCAGATCCGCCATTTGTTTATTGCCTTGGCAACGCTATCGCCGCCACCGGACAGCCCGACAGCGACGACATACTTTTCGGTTTCCCCCTACAAGTTCGGGGAAGCCAATGCAAAGTTTCGTGTTGCACCCGATCCGGACAGTTGCCCTGCCTATACACTGCCCAAACAGAACCACGACCTGCCGAATTTCCTGCGCAGCGCTTTGACTCAGCAGTTGTCGACGGACCGGATACCAGCCTGTTTCGTACTGCAGATCCAGCGCCAGGATGCCAACAAGTACATGCCGATCGAAGACACCAGCATCGAATGGCGCGAGCAGGACTCACCCTTTGAAACGGTCGCGCGGATTACCCTGCCGCCGCAGGATTTCGATACCCCGGCGCTAAATCTGGCGTGTGACAACCTTTCGTTTAATCCGTGGTTCGGGCTTGAGGCGCATCGGCCGATTGGCGGGATCAACCGCTTGCGTAAAACGGTATATGAGGCAGTGAGCGACTATCGACACAGCCAAAATGCTGCGCAGTAGCACGGTGTCATGACACCGTGGAAACTTGAAATCAACAAATCCGGGACAGCAAAAAGCCCGCACTAGGCGGGCTTTCTGTGGAATCTGGCGTTCAGTGTTCCAGATTCCGAATATGGCGCAGCGGACGGGACTCGAACCCGCGACCCCCGGCGTGACAGGCCGGTATTCTAACCGACTGAACTACCGCTGCGCGAAACGCTTGAAACGAATGGTGGGTGATGACGGGATCGAACCGCCGACATTCTGCTTGTAAGGCAGACGCTCTCCCAGCTGAGCTAATCACCCTTCGCTTCGTTACGGGACGCATTATGCCACAAGTTTTCGTAAAGTGTTGATTTAATTGAATTTTTTTCAAATAAATCCGAAAACCGGTAAAACGACACATCCCGCGGATACAACCTTGGAGCAGAAAAAAACCCGCCTTGGCGGGTTTTTCCGTGGTGACCTGGCGTTCAGTGGTCCAGGTTACCGAATATGGCGCAGCGGACGGGACTCGAACCCGCGACCCCCGGCGTGACAGGCCGGTATTCTAACCGACTGAACTACCGCTGCGCTAAACACTTGAAACGAATGGTGGGTGATGACGGGATCGAACCGCCGACATTCTGCTTGTAAGGCAGACGCTCTCCCAGCTGAGCTAATCACCCTTCGCTTCGGTGTGGCGCGCATTCTACGGAGCGACCCAACCTCTGGCAAGCACTTTTTTAAATAATTTTCTCAGGCCTTCCAAAGGCTTAGAGAAGGGTTGGCCTATGAGACGGCGAAGACAATAATGCCCCCCTTTGTATAAAGGAGAGACTCACCCCATGTGGTTCAAAAACCTGCTTATCTATCGCCTGACCCAAGACCTGCCTGTCGATGCCGAGGCGCTGGAAACTGCACTGGCCACCAAACTGGCGCGTCCATGTGCAAGCCAGGAGTTGACCACCTACGGTTTCGTCGCGCCGTTCGGCAAAGGCGAAGATGCTCCATTGGTGCACGTCAGCGGTGACTTCCTGCTGATTTCCGCGCGTAAAGAAGAACGCATTCTGCCGGGCAGCGTCGTGCGTGACGCGGTCAAGGAAAAGGTCGAAGAGATCGAAGCCGAGCAGATGCGCAAGGTCTATAAGAAGGAACGCGACCAGATCAAGGATGAAATCATCCAGGCGTTCCTGCCGCGCGCCTTTATCCGTCGCTCGTCGACCTTCGCCGCCATCGCGCCGAAACAGGGTCTGATCCTGGTCAACTCGGCCAGCCCGAAACGTGCCGAAGACCTGCTGTCGACCCTGCGTGAAGTGATCGGCACCCTGCCCGTCCGTCCGCTGACCGTGAAAATGTCGCCTACCGCGACCATGACCGAATGGGTCACCACGCAAAAAGCCGCCGACGACTTCTATGTACTGGACGAGTGCGAACTGCGCGACACCCACGAAGACGGCGGTATCGTCCGTTGCAAGCGTCAGGACCTGACCAGCGAAGAAATCCAGCTGCACCTGAGCACCGGCAAAGTGGTCACTCAGTTGTCGCTGGCATGGCAGGACAAACTGTCGTTCATGCTCGACGACAAGATGACTGTCAAACGTCTGAAGTTCGAAGATCTGTTGCAGGATCAGGCGGAACAGGACGGTGGTGATGAGGCACTGGGTCAACTGGATGCCAGCTTCACCCTGATGATGCTGACCTTCGGTGATTTCCTGCCGGCGCTGGTGGAAGCGTTAGGTGGCGAAGAGACTCCGCAGGGGATCTGATCGGTTTTTTGTGTGAACGCTTAAAAGATCGCAGCCTTCGGCAGCTCCTACAGAGGACGTGTTTTTCTGTAGGAACTGCCGGAGGCTGCGATCTTTTTGCTGGCGACGTATGCTTAGCTTCCTAACGCTTTCACATAATAAGGATCAAGCCATGCGCGCACTGGCTGCACTCAGCCGCTTTGTCGGCAATACCTTCGCTTACTGGGTTCTGATTTTCGCGGTGATTGCGTTCCTGCAACCGGCGTGGTTCCTCGGCCTCAAAGGCGCGATCGTACCGTTGCTGGGCCTGGTGATGTTCGGCATGGGCCTGACCCTCAAACTTGACGACTTCGCTGCCGTCGCCCGCCATCCGTGGCGCGTGGCGCTGGGCGTAGTCGCGCATTTCGTGATCATGCCCGGTGTGGCGTGGTTGCTCTGCCAAGTGTTCCACCTGCCGCCGGAAATCGCCGTCGGGGTGATTCTGGTCGGCTGCTGCCCGAGTGGCACTTCTTCCAACGTCATGACCTGGCTGGCCCGGGGTGATCTGGCGTTATCGGTGGCCATTGCCGCCGTCACCACCCTCCTCGCCCCACTGCTGACCCCGGCGCTGATCTGGCTGCTGGCTTCGGCATGGCTGCCGGTATCGTTCATGGAGCTGTTCTGGTCGATCCTGCAAGTGGTGTTGCTACCGATCATTCTTGGCGTGGTTGCCCAGCGTTTGCTTGGCGACAAGGTTCGTCACGCCGTCGATGTGTTGCCGCTGGTGTCGGTGGTCAGCATCGTCATTATCGTCACCGCCGTCGTGGCCGCCAGCCAGGCGAAAATCGCCGAATCCGGTCTGCTGATCATGGCCGTGGTCATGCTGCACAACAGCTTCGGTTATTTGCTGGGCTACTTCACCGGGCGTCTATTCAAGCTGCCGCTGGCCCAGCGTAAGTCGCTGGCGCTGGAGGTGGGTATGCAGAATTCGGGATTGGGCGCTGCATTGGCCAGTGCGCATTTTTCGCCATTGGCGGCGGTGCCGAGCGCGTTGTTCAGCGTTTGGCACAATATTTCCGGCGCGCTGCTGTCGACTTACTTCCGGCGCATGAGTGAAAAGGAAGATCGCGAGACCCTGGCGCAGCAAGCGGCTGACTGACCTCGAAACTTGATCCCCGGGTTAATGCTGGTCAAACTAGCGCGCAACGCGGGGACGACCCTGCGGCTCGATCGAGTTATTAATCTGGGGACGACCCCGTCTATCGATGGAGGTCTTGCATGTCCTGGATCATTCTGTTTTTCGCCGGCCTGTTCGAAGTCGGCTGGGCCGTCGGCCTGAAATACACCGACGGCTTCACCCGCCCGCTGCCCACCGTTCTGACCGTTGCGGCCATGGCCATCAGCCTTGGCCTGCTTGGCCTTGCGATGAAGGAATTGCCGCTGGGCACGGCCTATGCGATCTGGACCGGTGTCGGTGCCGTGGGCACGGTGATTGCCGGGATCATTCTGTTTGGCGAGTCGATGGCGTTGATTCGGCTGGCCAGCGTAGCGTTGATCATTACCGGGTTGATTGGCCTCAAGGTCAGCGCTTAAGCCACTAGCGCTTTCGAGCAGGCTCGCTCCCACACTCAACCGCGTTCCGTCAGAGGAATACGATCAACTGTGGGAGCGAGCCTGCTCGCGAAGAGGCCCTTAAAATCGCCGACTATCTGACGGCCCCGCGCAACTCCCCCACCAACACTTGCAACTGCGCCGGCTCAGCAGCATCCACGCCCACCGGCGCACCCGCCACCAACGTCACCCGCGACCACAACCGCCGAAACACACCTTTATTCGGATCGCGACTGAAGAAACTCCCCCACAACCCCTGCAACGCCAACGGAATCACCGGCACCGGCGTCTCCTCGATAATCCGCGTCAGCCCACCGCGGAATTCGTTCATCTCGCCATCGGCAGTCAACTTGCCTTCCGGGAAGATGCACACCAACTCACCCTCCTTCAGATATTGAGCAATGCGCGTGAAGGCCTTTTCGTAAATCTGGATGTCTTCATTACGTCCGGCAATCGGAATTGTTCCCGCTGTGCGGAAGATAAAGTTCAGCACCGGCAAGTTGTAGATCTTGTAGTACATGACAAAGCGAATCGGCCGACGCACCGCGCCGCCAATCAGCAAGGCATCGACGAACGACACGTGGTTGCACACCAGCAATGCCGCGCCTTCATCGGGAATCGCCTCAAGGTTACGGTGCTCGACGCGGTACATGGAATGGCTGAGTAGCCAGATCATGAAACGCATGCTGAACTCGGGGACGATTTTGAAGATGTAGGCGTTGACGCCGATATTCAGCAGCGACACCACGAGGAACAACTGCGGGATCGACAGCTTGGCCACGCTCAGCAGCACGATCGAGACGATGGCTGATACCACCATAAACAACGCGTTGAGAATGTTGTTGGCGGCAATCACCCGCGCCCGCTCATTCTCGGCAGTGCGCGACTGGATCAAGGCATACAGCGGCACGATGTAGAAACCACCGAAGATGCCGAGACCGAGAATATCGACCAACACCGCCCAGGTGTGCACGAAGCCCAGCACCTCAATCCAGCTATGGCCAGTGACACTGTCGGGAATTCCGCCGGAGTGCCACCAGAGCAGCAGGCCGAACACAGTCAGACCAAATGAGCCGAACGGCACCAGACCGATCTCGACCTTGCGCCCGGACAGCTTCTCGCAAAGCATCGAACCCAGCGCAATACCGACCGAGAACACCGTGAGAATCAGCGTTACAACGGTTTCATCGCCGTGCATCCATTCCTTGGCGTAAGCCGGAATCTGCGTCAGGTAAATCGCCCCGACAAACCAGAACCACGAGTTGCCGACAATCGAGCGTGACACCGCCGGAGTCTGGCCCAGACCGAGTTTCAACGTCGCCCACGACTGGCTGAAGATGTTCCAGTTCAGGCGCATTTCCGGGGAGGACGCCGCTGCACGGGGAATGCTGCGACTGGCCAAATAGCCCAGCACGGCAATCCCGACGATCGCGCAGGACACCAACGGCGCATAGTGCGAGGAAGACATGATGACCCCGGCGCCAATCGTCCCGGCGAGAATCGCCAGAAACGTGCCCATCTCCACCAGGCCGTTGCCGCCAACCAGTTCATCCTCGCGCAGCGCTTGCGGCAGGATCGAATATTTCACCGGCCCGAACAGCGCCGAATGCGTGCCCATGGCGAATAGCGCCACCAGCATCAGCGACAAATGATCGAAGAGGAAACCGACCGATCCTACGGCCATGATCGCGATTTCCGCGAGTTTGATCAGACGAATCAGCGCGTCCTTGGCGAACTTTTCGCCAAACTGCCCGGCCAGTGCCGAGAACAGGAAAAACGGCAGGATAAACAGCAACGCACACAGGTTGACCCAGATCGAACGGTCACCCTCGATGGTCAGCCGATAGAGAATGGCGAGGATCAGCGACTGTTTGAACACGTTGTCGTTGAAGGCGCCGAGCGACTGCGTGATGAAGAACGGCAAGAAGCGCCGGGTGCGCAGCAGGTTGAACTGTGAGGGGTGACTCATCTTCCGTGTTTCCCTGATGTTTAAGGTAGAGAGGCCTGGGTACTGCTTATTGGATTCTCGAAGCGCGATCCAGGCCACACCTTACCTAAACTTTTCAGGTTATTTCTTCAAACCTGCAATGCACGGCGAGACAAACAGCTCGCCACGCCAGGCGCCCTGCACGGTGCGTTTACCGACGATCAGCCACATCACCGCCAGCAACATCACCAACAGCGTGCCGACGACGCTGAAAAACGTCAGGTTCAAGGTGCTCGCCAGTTTCAGGGTTGCCAGCGAATACACGCCCAACGGAAAGGTGAATCCCCACCAGCCAAGGTTGAACGGGATGCCGTCACGCAAATACCGCACGGTGATCAGCAGCGCCATCAGCATCCACCACAGCCCAAAGCCCCACAGGGTAATGCCAGCAATGAGTCCCAGACCCGAGGCGATCTCGCCGATGCCCGGCAGACCGTTGGCCGCGAAGATCGCTGGCGCATCACCGCCGAGCAGCAACATGCCCAGCGCACCGGTACCGATCGGACCGAGGGCCAGCCAGCTCGAAGCGGCCATGTTTTCGTGTGGCAGTTTATGCAGGGCCATGCGCAGCAGCAGAATCGTCAGAATGCTGAACGCTACCGGCAGGGAAAAAGCCCAGAGCACGTAGCTTGTCGTCAGTACCACCAGTTGCGAGTGGGCATCGTTGAGATGCGGCGCGAGCAAACCACCGCTGGCCGCTGCCACTTCGGCTGCGACGACCGGCAACAGCCAAACGGCGGTCATCTGGTCGATGCTGTGTTCCTGACGGGTAAACATCAGGTACGGAATCAACACGCCGCAAGCCAGTGACATGGCCACATCAATCCACCACAGCACTTCGGCAAGATGAATCACACCGTCGCCCCAGCGCGGCAGGCCGAACAGCAGAAATCCGTTGATGATCGTCGCCAGGCCCATGGGAATGGTGCCGAAGAACATCGACACGGTGGAGTGGCCGAAAATCCGCCGCGCTTCATCGAAGAACAAGATCCAGCGTGCGGCATAGGCAGCGGCAAACACGCTGAACAACAGAATGTTGAACAACCACAGACCTTCGGCGATGGCGTGCAGGCCTGGAATGGCCAAAGGCAATTGCGCCAGCGCCAACGCCAGCACACCGGTGCCCATGGTGGCAGCGAACCAGTTCGGGGTGAACTGACGGATGACTTCGCGTGGATGCTGAAGCTGGCTGAACGGCATGATGCCGGGTTTGGCGCTATTGGGGCAAATCATCATGAACTCCTGTCCTCCGGTGAGGTTGAGTCCATGGTAGAACCGAATCGAATATCTATATAACGGGTAATATCTCTAACTGTTATCTGTTTTACCAATAAGCATTCAGACGCTGCCCTCGCTCTCGATCACCAGAATCCGCGCAGAACCTTGCGGATGGGCGACGTGCTCGGTGCCGACGCTCGCATAGAAGATGTCACCGACATCCAGCTGCACCTGTTTTTCTTCGCCCAGTTCGCGGTAATGCATCAGCACTTGCCCATCCAGCACCACAAACACTTCCTCGCCGTCGTTGATGTGCCATTTGTACGGCTGATCGGTCCAGTGCAGGCGCGTGGTGATGCCGTTCATGTTGGCGATGTCCAGCGCACCCCAGGCGCGCTCGGCGGTGAAGGTTTTGCTGCGAATAATCTTCATGAGTCGATCCGTGAGAAGAAGGCGGGCCAAGGCTAACCGAAACCGCAGTGATTATGGAGCGCGGCACACTTTGGCTGGCGCAGGACGCAGGCTGAGCAACAACGCGGCGACAGCCAACACGATCAAAATCGCCCCGTAACCATCGGTGGTCACCAGCAATCCGTAGCTGCGCGACAAGTGCCCGGCGAGCAACGCCGGCAGGCAGAACGCCAGATAACTGAGCACGTAATACGCGGCCATCAACCCCGCGCGCTCATGGGCCAAGGCCAGCGGCACGAGGCTGCGCACCGCACCGAGAAATCCTGCACCGAAGCCGCAACCGGCCACCAGCGTGCCAAGGAAAAACAGCGACAGACTGGCGCTGTGCACACCCAGCAGAATCAACACCAGACCAATCGGCAGCAGGCTCGCGCCTAGCTGCAATGCCCGTGCGGCGGGACGATTGCGCAGGGTGAAAATCATCAATGCACCGGTCACTGTCAGGGCGGCCACGGTTGCGCCGCCGATCAGATTGGACGTCGAACCGGTGGCGGTGCGCACCAATGACGGTGCCAACGAGGCGTAGAAACCGCCGAGCGCCCACGTTACCGTATTCAGCGGCAACACGCGCCACAAGGTGGCCCGCGCTTGAATCGGCACGTGCAATGTCGGCCGCAACGAGGCCCACGCCCCCGCTTGCGGAGTGACGCTTTCCGGTAAGCGCCAGACATAAATGCCCTGCAATACAAACAGTGCGAGCAGCAGCCAATAGCTCAGTTGCAACGGCGCTGGCGCAAATTCGGCCAGCAAACCGCAGCCCATACCGCCCAATGCCATGCCAAGCAACGGCGCCACACTGTTGATCAACGGTCCTTGCTGACGGTCGGTGTCGAGCAACGTCGCGCTTAAAACGGCGGTGGCCATGCCGGTCGCAAAACCTTGGAGTACACGCGCACTGATCAGCCAAGTCACACTGTCGGCGTAGATAAACAGCAGCATCGCCAACGCGTTGAGCACCACAGCGGTGAAGATCACCGGTTTGCGCCCGAGGTGATCAGACAGCGAGTCGACTGTTAATAGCGCCGCCAACAGACTGAGTGCATACACGCCAAAGATCAGCGTCAGCACCGCGGCCGAGAACTGCAGTTGATCCTGATAGAGGTGATACAACGGCGTCGGCGCCGTGGAGGCGGCGAGAAAACTCAGTAAAGTCATCGCCAGAAACCACAGGCTGGATCGGTTGTTAGCAAGGCTGGTCATGGGCACACTCCGCAAAAGCTAATTTTTTGCTTTTGCGGAGTGTGCTACTGCCTCGCGCTTAAAGCAAATTCTTTGTGTTAAGGTCTGCCGCATGGCTATTAAAGAAGGTTTACGCCCCGGCGGCCGCAGTGCCCGGGTGCAAGATGCAATTCATTCGGCGGTTCGAGCGCTCCTGCAAGAACAGGAGCGCTCGACCGTGACCGTCCCGCAAATTGCCGCGCGCGCCGGGGTGACGCCGTCGACGATTTACCGGCGTTGGGGTGATCTGTCGGCGTTGCTGGCAGACGTCGCCCTCGCCCGCATGCGCCCGGACAGCGAGCCGGCGCAAACCGGCAGCTTGCGCAGCGATATCCGCGCGTGGGCCGAGCAGTATCTCGACGAGATGAGCTCCGAGCCTGGGCGCAACATGATGCGTGACGTGCAAGCGAGCGCGACGCCGGGGTATTGCGTGACGATCATCGGCGCGCAGTTGCAGACGATCATCGAGCGGCATCCGGATGAAGTGGCACCGAGTGTCGATCGGCTGATCAATCTGGTGGTGGCGCCGGTGGTGTTCCGGATTCTGTTTTCGGCGGCAGCGCTGGAGGTGGATGAGCTTCATCGGCTGATTGATATCGCGCTGCGTCAGGACTGACACCGATATTCATGTAGGAGCTGCGGCACGCTGCGATCTTTTGATCTTGATTTTGAAAGATCAAAAGATCGCAGCCTCGTTTCACTCGACAGCTCCTACAGGATTCGATGCCTGGCAATGTCAACGCACAACGCCTCCATTCAAACCTGCGACACCCCGCCACGCCACGACCTTGGTCGACACTGACTAACCGCCCCGCGCATGCGAGACTGTCCGCCCGGGCAGGAGTGCCGGGGAGTCATTTGTCGGGAGTGTTGCATGTCGCTGTCCACCGGGCTGATCGCCGCCGTCGCCCTGGCCTATATGGCCATCATGTTCGCCATCGCCTTCTACGGCGACCGCCGCAGCGCGCCGTTGCCGCCGCGCATGCGTGCCTGGGTGTACAGCCTGTCGCTGGCGGTTTACTGCACCAGTTGGACGTTCTTCGGCGCAGTCGGTCAGGCGGCGGAACAACTGTGGTCATTCCTGCCGATTTACCTCGGGCCGATCCTGCTGTTGGTGGGCGCGCCGTGGGTCCTGCAAAAAATGGTGATGATCAGCAAACAGGAGAACATCACCTCCATCGCTGACTTTATCGCCGCGCGTTACGGCAAATCGCAATCGCTGGCGGTGGTCGTTGCGCTGATCTGCCTGGTCGGCGTCCTTCCTTATATCGCCCTGCAACTCAAAGGCATTGTCCTCGGCGTGAACCTGCTGATCGGCGCCGGTGCCGACGCCATGGGTACCCGCGCCCAGGACACCGCGCTGATCGTGTCGCTGGTACTGGCGCTGTTCACCATAGTCTTCGGCACGCGCAACCTCGATGCCACCGAACACCACCGTGGCATGGTGCTGGCGATTGCCTTCGAATCGCTGGTCAAACTGTTCGCGTTTCTCGCCGTCGGCGCCTTCGTCACTTATGGCCTGTATGACGGTTTCGAAGACCTGTTCAACCAAGCCATGCTCGCCCCACGCCTCGAGGAATACTGGAAAGAAACCATCAACTGGCCATCGATGGTGGTGCAAACCGGCGTGGCGATGATGGCAATCATCTGCCTGCCCCGGCAGTTCCATGTGACGGTGGTGGAGAACATTGATCCGCAGGATCTGCGCCTGGCCAAATGGGTGTTTCCAGCGTACCTCGCATTGGCTGCTTTGTTTGTAGTCCCGATCGCTTTAGCCGGTCAGATGATGCTGCCAAGTGACGTCTTGCCCGACTCCTTCGTGATCAGCCTGCCACTGGCTCAGGCGCACCCGGCGCTGGCGATGCTGGCGTTTATCGGCGGCGCATCAGCGGCGACCGGCATGGTGATTGTCGCCAGTGTGGCGCTGTCGACCATGGTCTCCAACGACATGCTATTGCCGTGGTTGCTGCGCAGAAATAACGCCGAGCGCCCGTTCGAAGTGTTCCGCCAGTGGATGCTCTCGGTACGCCGCGTGAGCATCGTAGTGATTCTGCTGCTGGCGTACGTCAGCTATCGCTTGCTCGGTTCGACCGCGAGCCTGGCGACCATCGGCCAGATTGCCTTTGCTGCGGTGACCCAACTGGCACCCGCGATGCTCGGCGCGCTGTACTGGAAACAGGCCAACCGCCGCGGTGTTTTCGCAGGCCTGGCCGCCGGTACTTTCCTGTGGTTCTACACGTTGATCCTGCCGATTGCCGCACACAGTCTCGGTTGGTCACTGAGCAGTTTTCCGGGGCTGGCTTGGCTGCACAGCAATCCGCTGAACCTGCCGATTACCCCGCTGACCCAAGGCGTCGTGCTGTCACTGGCCGGTAACTTCACCTTGTTTGCCTGGGTCTCGGTGTTATCCCGCACGCGCGTGTCGGAGCACTGGCAGGCCGGGCGTTTCATCGGACAGGAGATCAGTGCACGGCCGAGTGCACGCTCGATGCTGGCGGTGCAGATTGACGATTTGCTGCAATTGGCCGCGCGTTTCGTCGGTGAGGAACGTGCGCGGCAGAGCTTTATTCGTTTCGCTTACCGTCAAGGCAAAGGCTTCAACCCGAACCAAAATGCCGACGGCGAGTGGATCGCCCATACCGAGCGTTTGCTGGCCGGTGTGCTTGGCGCGTCCTCGACCCGCGCGGTGGTAAAAGCCGCCATAGAAGGTCGGGAAATGCAACTGGAGGATGTAGTCCGAATCGCCGATGAAGCTTCGGAGGTCCTACAGTTCAACCGCGCCCTGTTGCAGGGTGCAATCGAGAACATTACCCAGGGCATCAGCGTCGTCGATCAGTCGCTGAAACTGGTGGCGTGGAACCGGCGTTATCTGGAGCTGTTCAACTACCCGGACGGCTTGATCAGTGTCGGCCGACCGATTGCCGACATTATTCGCTACAACGCCGAGCGCGGTTTGTGCGGCCCCGGTGAAGCGGAAGTCCACGTTGCTCGTCGTTTGCACTGGATGCGCCAGGGCCGCGCGCATACGTCTGAGCGGCTGTTCCCCAACGGCCGGGTGATCGAGTTGATCGGCAACCCGATGCCGGGCGGCGGCTTCGTCATGAGTTTCACTGACATCACCGCATTCCGCGAAGCCGAACAGGCGCTGACCGAAGCCAATGAAGGATTGGAGCAACGGGTCAGCGAACGTACCCAGGAACTGTCGCAACTCAACGTCGCCCTGACCGAAGCCAAGGGCACTGCCGAGGCGGCCAATCAGTCGAAAACCCGTTTTCTCGCGGCAGTCAGCCATGACTTGATGCAACCGCTGAACGCCGCCCGGCTGTTCTCCGCCGCCCTCTCCCATCAGGACGACGGCTTGAGCGGCGAGGCACAGAAACTGGTGCAGCACCTCGACAGTTCGCTGCGCTCGGCCGAGGATCTGATCAGCGATCTACTGGATATTTCCCGACTGGAAAACGGCAAGATCAACCCGGATCGCAAGCCGTTCGCCGTCAATGAGCTGTTCGACACTCTCGGTGCCGAATTCAAGGCACTGGCACAGGAACAAGGTCTGACCTTCCGTGTGCGCGGCAGTCATCTGCGCATCGACAGCGACATCAAATTGCTGCGCAGGATTCTGCAGAATTTCCTCACCAACGCTTTCCGCTATGCCAAGGGCCCGGTGCTGCTCGGGGTGCGTCGACGCGGCGGCGAACTGTGCCTGGAAGTGTGGGATCGCGGGCCGGGGATTCCGGAAGATAAACAGCAGGTGATTTTCGAGGAATTCAAACGCCTCGACAGTCATCAGACCCGCGCTGAAAAAGGCCTCGGGCTGGGTTTGGCAATTGCCGATGGCTTGTGCCGTGTACTCGGCCACACCTTGCGTGTGCGCTCGTGGCCGGGGCGCGGCAGTGTGTTCAGTGTCCGCGTGCCGCTGGCCCGCTCCCAAGCCGTGCCGGTCAGCGCCGTCGCTGAATTGAATGGCAAGTTGCTGAGCGGCGCGCAGGTACTGTGCATCGACAATGAAGACAGCATTCTGATCGGCATGAACAGCTTATTGAGCCGCTGGGGCTGTCAGGTATGGACGGCGCGTAATCGTGAGGAATGCGCGGCGTTGTTGAACGACGGCGTGCGACCGCAACTGGCGTTGGTCGACTATCACCTCGATCACGGGGATACCGGTACCGAGTTGATGGCGTGGTTGCGCACACGCCTGGGCGAACCGGTGCCGGGGGTGGTGATCAGTGCTGACGGGCGACCGGAGATGATCGCGCAGGTGCACGCGGCGGGCCTGGATTATCTGCCGAAACCGGTGAAGCCGGCGGCGTTGCGGGCGTTGTTGAGTCGGTATTTGCCGCTATAGAAGCAAAAAGATCGCAGCCTTCGGCAGCTCCTACAGGATGTACGCCGTACCAATGTAGGAGCTGCCGGAGGCTGCGATCTTTTGATCTTTATTCAGGGAGTTCGACGAGACCATCGACGTCGGTCATCGCCCGCTCCAGCAAATCCGCCGGCAAACTCTTGCTCGCCCGTGCACCGAGCAACTTGAGCTGTTCACTGCGACTGACCAGATTGCCGCGCCCTTCTGTCAGCTTGTTACGCGCTGAGCTGTAGGCTTTATCCAGCTGTTGCAGTCGATTGCCGACCTCATCGAGATCCTGAATAAACAGCACGAACTTGTCGTACAGCCACCCGGCGCGCTCGGCGATTTCCCGAGCGTTCTGACTTTGGCGCTCCTGCTTCCACAGACTGTCGATCACGCGCAACGTTGCCAGCAACGTGGTCGGACTGACGATGACAATGTTGCGGTCGAAGGCTTCCTGAAACAGTGATGGCTCAGCCTGCAACGCCGCCGAAAACGCAGCTTCTATCGGCACGAACAGTAAAACGAAGTCGAGGCTGTGCAGGCCTTCCAGACGTTTGTAATCCTTGCCGGCCAGGCCTTTGACGTGATTGCGCAACGACAGGACGTGCTGCTTGATCGCGATCTGCCCGAGGGTGTCGTCGTCGGCAGCCACGTATTGCTGATACGCGGTAAGACTCACCTTGGAGTCCACCACCACTTGCTTGTCGCCCGGCAGGTAAATGATCACGTCAGGCTGGAAGCGCTCGCCGTCCGGGCCTTTGAGGTTGACCTGGGTCTGGTACTCGCGGCCCTTTTCCAGACCGGCGTGTTCGAGCACACGCTCAAGAATCAGCTCGCCCCAGTTGCCTTGGGTTTTCTGGCCTTTGAGGGCACGGGTCAGGTTGGTGGCTTCGTCGCTCAGACGCAGATTGAGCGCCTGCAAGCGCTCCAGTTCCTTGGCCAGCGAGAAGCGCTCGCGGGCCTCGGCCTGATAGCTTTCTTCCACACGTTTTTCGAAGGATTGAATGCGCTCCTTGAGCGGATCGAGCAACTGTCCGAGCCGTTGCTGACTGGTCTCGGCAAAACGCTGCTCGCGCTCATCGAAGATCTTCCCGGCCAGTTCGGCAAACTGCGCCCGCAGTTCATCGCGCGAACCTTGCAGGTCGCTGAGGCGTTGCTGATGACTTTCCTGCTGTTCGCGCAGTTCGGCGTTCAGTGAGGCGGCCTGTGCGTCGAGGCGGCGCAGTTCTGCTTCCTTGTTCGCACGTTCGAGGTTCCAGGCGTGGGAGGCATCGCGAGCGTCGTCGCGTTCGATCTGCAGCAGTTCGACTTCCCGGCGCAGAGCCGCCAGTTCAGCTTGCTTGGCGGCATTGGCCTGACCGAGATCGGCGATCTCATCGCGACTGGCGTCGAGCTGCGCGTTGAGCCCATCCTGTGCCAGTTGCGCCATGGCCAGACGTTCTTCGAGCAGAGCCACCTCGGCCTGCCCATTGCTCGCCCGGCGTTGCAGTTGCCAGGCCAGCGCCAGCAGTGGCAATCCCGCTGCTGCAAGCCCCAGCAATACGCTGGTCAAGTCCATAGCCATAGCCACTCCCGCCGATCTTATAAAGCCTGAAGGTTAACCAAGGTGTCAGGTCTTGGACAGCTCAGTCTTCGAGCAGACCGAGTTCCTGCTGCGCACGACGGTCGCCGGCGCGAGCAGCCTGGCGCAACAGATCCTGACCGATGCGACGGTCCCGTGCGTTACCGCATTCGCGGCACATCAATTGGCCGAGACGGCTTTGCGCAACCACCACGCCATCACGCGCCGGTTGTTTGAGCAGGCGGCCAGCGAGGTGTTTTGCATTGTGACTGTCGCTCAGGCGCGGGCTGTCGAGCAGCCATTCGGCAACGCGAACGGAAAATCGCTTGGGCGGGGTAACAGGAGAAGGCTGTGAGGTAACAGAGTCTGATACTGAGCGAAACTTCATAAAGCACTGTGGGACGAATCGGAAGGCGCGCCACTCTACTCTCTTTTTCTTACAGGTAAAGTCGAAAAACAACCCGGCACGCCCGTCCTAGAGCAAGCGCTCGGGACAATCCACAGAAGCTGTGGATAACTCAGTGGACAACCGCCCTCCAACCCTCGCAAAGCCTTATGGAATGGGGCTCGCAGTCAAACTGACGATTTTTTCACCAACAAAAAAAAGCGATGTTTTTCATTGACTTAAACTTTCGTTGCAGGCAGCCATCGGGGTCAGGATTGGTATGACAGCGCCGTTACAGCCTGCGCAACTAATGTGCACAAGTACCTGTTACCTGGTTATATCGCTGCGCTTTTTCGGGTCGTTTTGGCGATCGGTGGGGGAATAAACCAGTCTGGCGCGCGCCTCGATGAAAATATCTTCACCGACCGACGGTCAATCAATGCGCCAATTCCGGGCATTTGAGCAAACACGCCAAGCAGCCTCAAGCTGTGGCTGCGATGTTTTTCTACACGAAGTTTGCTTTACCCGTTTCGATCCGTTAGTATTCGCGGCGTTAGTACCAAGCTGAAAGTCAATTCCGGTCGAACACATCCCCACGGTCAGCCTTCTACCAAGAAGCCCTACCGAAAAAGCGGGAACGACCCCTCGATGGTTTCCAGGTAAATCTTGCGACGACACTGCCTTCGAATGATGCGAAGGGTGTTGCGAAGAACACTTACTCTGACCGAACCAACCTGCAAATTGATCAGGATCTTCACCCCGGGCCCAGAACCTTTGCCCTCGTTGTGATGCCTGCCCTCCTAAGTACCTACCTGCCAGCCCAAGCGCGCCAACTTATCAGCGCTTCAAACTGGCTGCTTTGTTCCAGTCGGGTTCTTCGTTTGACCAATGGTGGTCGACGTTACTGGAACGTTTTAACGTTGCACGGTTCTTATCCGTGTCATTTGTAGGAACACCTAATAACTATGTCTACTCAAATCCATACTCAGGATGCCATTCGCACCCTAACCAACGCTTTTGCACCAATGAACTGCCTGATCATGGCCGCTCGCAAAGGCTGCTTCAGCTTCACACTGGTCAACGAACACGGTATCGCCCGCCACAGCGAGCGTCTGTACCCCGATCAGTACTCCAGCGCTGAACCGCTGCAGGCCGTGATCGATCGTACCCGTCAGGCACTGGTTGCCTGAAAGCCGAAAAGGCTGCAAAAGCAAAAGCCCCGCACAAAATGCGGGGCTTTTTATTGCCCGATGTTTCGCTTTTACCCCTCAGCGGCTAAGCACCATCGGATATAACGAATATTCCCCGCAGCGGGAAATATTTTAAAAACAGGCCTTTACGTCGCGAATATGACACTACACTTCAACTCAAGCGGCGTGATCCGCTTGCGGCGAGCCTGAACCGATCCACAGCTGCCAAGCCCCCTTCAGGACTCGCCATTAATAACAAGAACCGAGGGTTTTATGGGTATCGCTGCCAGCGAACTGTGCCGCTACGTGATCCGTCCTACGCTGATCTACCTGGGACGTCACAGCGCGACTGCCGAATCTCTGCTGCTGGGCATCGCCGCCAGCCAGTCAGCCCTGGGTTCCGCCCTGCATGACCGCCGCGGCCACGGGCTTTACCGCATCGCCGAGCACCGCCATCAAGCCCTTTGGGATGATTACCTGGCACTCGATCCGGAACGCGCCAGCCTGGTTCGCGGCCTCGCCAGCCAGCATGCCTTCCTGACCGGCCCGCACCTGGAATTGACGGTAAACCTGCGTTACGCCACGGCCATTGCCTGGCTGCTGGTTGAAGAACAAAACCCCACCCTCCCCGATTCCAACGATTTGCTGGGAATGGCACGTATCTGGCGTCAGACCTTTCAACCCCAAGGTCGCCTGCGCGACTTCACTTACGCCTGGCACACCTGTGTTTCAACGGTGAATCAGGTCGCCTGCTGACCGACCGGTTTCAAAAGATCGCACAACAGGTCGCGATTTTGGTCGGATTGTCCTACAAAACCGCTCTAACTCAAGGCATACGGACTATAGCGCTGGGACGAAAATGTTGGTAATTTTCGCCCCGGTGATCATCAGGAGTTCTAATAATGAAAAAAGTCATGCTCAAAACCACCCTTAGCCTCGCCGTTACCCTTGCCTCCACTCAAATTTTCGCGGCCGGCTTTGCCCTCAACGAACAAAGCATCAGTGGGATGGGGACTGGTTTTGCCGGGCGATCTTCTTCTGCTGACGACGCAAGTACTGTTTATGGCAACCCTGCCGGCATGTCGCGCATCAAGCGTGAACAAGTTACCGGTGGTGTAGCCGTTGTCGATGCTCATACCGATATCAGCAATGCCAGCTCCAGCCCTAACGGCGGCAGCAACAAAGGCGACATGGTGCCTTTCACCGCTGTACCTATGGGCTTCTACGTGAAACCGATCGATGAGCATTGGGCATTCGGCCTCGGTGTTTATGTGCCGTTCGGCCTGATCACTGATTATGAAAACGGCTTTGCCGGCCGTTACTTTGGCAGCAAGTCCGAAGTGCAAGTCATCACTTTCCAACCGACCATCAGCTACGCCTTCAACGACAAGGTATCGATCGGTTTCGGTCCAACCATCAACCGCATTGACGGCTCGCTGGAGTCCAACCTGTCGATCACTCAAGCCCTGCCGGACGGCAAGGTCAAGATCAAGGGTGACGACACCGCACTGGGCTACAACGTCGGCCTGCTGGTACAAGCCACCGACAGCACTCGCGTCGGTCTGACGTACCACTCGAAAGTCGACTACAAGCTCGAAGGCGACACCAAGGTCAACTACGGCGCACTGGCCCTGGTCGGTGTGGGCGCCAACCAGAAGTACGACGCTTCGCTGAAGATCACTACCCCTGAATCGGTCGACCTCTCGGTAACCCAGGCGATCAACGATCGCTGGAACGTTTATGCCGGTACTACCTGGACCCGCTGGAGCCAGCTGGAGAAAATCACCGTCAAGAACTCCGGTGTGCAGCCGCTGCTGGCCGGTCAGTTCGGCGAGATCACCGAAGACCAGAACTGGCACGACTCCTGGGCTTACGCCGTGGGTACGTCGTACCAGCTGAACAAGGAATGGGTACTGCGTACCGGTCTGACTTTCGACCAGTCGCCGACCAACAACGTCGACCGCTCGCCACGCATTCCTACCGGCGACCGGACGATCTTCAGCATCGGTGCCGGCTGGAGCCCGACCGAAGATCTGACCATCGACGTGGCCTACTCGTACCTGAAGGAAGAGTCGGTCAACATCCGCAACCAGAACGATCGTGGCCAGAGCTACAACTCGAAGTATGAAAACTCGGCAAACGGTTTCGGTGTCGGCGCGACCTACCGCTTCTGATGCTGCGCGGCGAGGCTAATCCCTCGCCCACAAAAAGCCCCGCTCTCTTTGCAGAGGCGGGGCTTTTTTATGCCTGAAATTTGTACGACCTGTAGGAGCTGTCGAGTGCAACGAGGCTGCGATCTTTTGATCTTTTTTTTTAAAATCAAAAGATCGCAGCGTGCCGCAGCTCCTACAAATCAGGGTTTCAGCGGTTTCGAGGCAATCGCCTTTTCGATCGCGGCGATAAACTCCGGATCATCGGGTTTGGTCAGGCTGGAGAAATTGGCGATCACCTTGCCCTGGCGATCAACCACATATTTGTAGAAATTCCACTTCGGTGCGCTGCTCTGTGCCGCCAGCACCTGGAACAGATGCGTAGCGTCATCGCCACGAACCTTCTGCGGCTCGGTCATCGCGAACGTCACGCCATAGTTGGCATAGCAGACCTTGGCGGTCTCGGCGCTATCCTTCGATTCCTGCTTGAAGTCGTTGGAGGGCACACCGAGCATTTGCAACCCTTGCGGCTCAAAGCGCTTATGCAGCGCCTCAAGCCCTTCAAACTGCGGCGCAAAACCACAGAAACTCGCGGTATTGACCACCACCAATGGTTTGTCGGCGTACTGCTTGCACAGATCGATGGATTCCTTGGCTCGCAACTTGGGCAACGAGCCTTGCAGCAATTCGGGACAGTCAGCGGCCTGGACCAGGCCAGCCATCGCCATCAGCAACGCGGGAACAGCACACCAGCGCATCAGCATGTCGAACATCCTTGAGCAATCGTCAGACTTCGACGTTACTCGCCACGCCTCGTTCTAGCAAATGCTCATGCCCAACTGCATCAGCGCCAGGCCACCCTGATGCCAGCCCCACCACACCAGCGCCAGCAATGCAGCGCCGAGTGCGGTGATGGCCAATCGTGGCCAGAATCGGCTCATGCGCCACTCGCTGCGGTTTGCAGACGCGCGACCGGTCGTTCGCGCACCGGCCAGTTCAGCGCGGCCGCCAGCAGACTCAGCAGAATTGCCACTTGCCAGATCAAGTCATAACTCCCGGTTCGGTCATACACCACCCCGCCCAGCCAGCCGCCCAGGAATGAGCCGAGCTGATGAAACAGGAACACAATGCCACCGAGCATGGACAGGTTTCGCACACCAAACAAGGTCGCCACCGTACCGTTGGTCAACGGCACCGTCGACAGCCACAAGAAGCCCATGGCCATGCCAAACAGGTACGCCGACAGGGTCGTCACCGGCAGCCACAGAAACAGCACAATCACCACCGCGCGCAACAGGTACAACGCTGTCAGCAGACGCGGTTTGGACATGCGCCCGCCCAGCCAGCCGGCAGTGTAAGTGCCGAAAATATTGAACAGCCCGATCAGCGCCAGCACCGTGGTGCCGACACTGGCGGGCAGATGCTGATCGACCAGATACGCAGGCAAGTGCACACCGATGAACACCACCTGAAAACCGCAGACAAAAAAGCCGAACGCCAACAACCAGAAACCCGAATGCGAACAGGCTTCGCGCAGCGCTTCGGACAGGGTTTGTTCATGGCCAAGCACTGGTAACGGCTTGTCCTTGAGCATGCTCACCAGCGGCACGATCAACGCCACCAGCAGGCCCAGCACCAGCAGCGCGGCCGACCAGCCGAGCCAGCCGATCAGGCCCAGCGTGCCCGGCAACATGGCGAACTGGCCGAAAGAACCGGCGGCGCTGGCGATACCCATGCCCATGCTGCGTTTCTCTGGCGGCACAGCACGACCCACGACACCAAGAATGACCGAAAACGAAGTGCCCGAAAGACCGATACCGATCAGCAGACCGGCACTCAGTGACAGCGTTACCGCCGAATCAGACAGGCCCATGCACACCAGGCCCGCCGCGTAGAGGATCCCACCGACCAGCACCACTTTTGCCGCGCCGAAACGGTCAGCCAGTGCGCCGGTAAACGGTTGTGCCAGGCCCCAGATCAGATTCTGCAAGGCAATGGCAAAGGCGAACACTTCACGCCCCCAACCGAACTGCGCACTCATCGGTGACAGGAACAAGCCGAAACCATGCCGCACGCCCAATGACAACGCCAGGATCAGCGCACTCCCGACCAACACCCAACCGCACGTACGCCACATCGATGTCATTATTGTTCTCCGCTTGCGGGTATATACCCGCTTGAGTTTGGAAAAAACCGGCCTCAGGCCAGTTCATCCAGCAATCTGAGCAAGGTTTCGCGCTTCTCGGCGCCCAGTCTGTCGATCAATCGCTGCTGCGCCGCTTCCCAGGCCGGCAGTGCCGCTGCCAGGCGTTGCACACCGGTCTCGGTGAGCTTGACGATGCGATTGCGCATGTCCTCGCCTTCGGCCAGCGCCACCAGCCCCTCGCCTTCCAGCACCCGCAGATTGCGCCCGAGGGTGCTGCGGTCCAGACCCATCGCCTCGGCGAGTTCCGAGATGCTCGGTTGATCCAGACGCTGCAGGTTGCACAGCAAAGAATACTGGGCAACATTGATCCCGAAGCCGTCGAGAGCGCCGTCGTAATGCCTGCTGACGCCACGAGCGGCGCGACGCAGGTTGGTGCACAAACACTGAGAAGGAAGCATGATGCGTGTATATACCCGCGACTGTGTTAAATCAAGTTACAGATGAGTTTACCCATAACATTTGTGGCGCCTGACACACCGCTATCGCGAGCAGGCTCACTCCTACAGGGGAATGCATTTCAAATTGTAGGAGTGAGCCTGCTCGCGATGGGGCCAGCCCATCCAGCAATAATCTCTTAGACCAAAACCAATCCCACCAGCACCACCATCTCCAGCAATTCCAGCAACGCCCCCGCCGTATCGCCTGTCGTCCCGCCCAACCGCCGCATCATCACCTGCCGTAGCCAGACAAACACAACGACAGCAATTACCAGCGCAACGACCGCACTGAATCCGGCAATCAGCACGCAGACCAATGCACTGACGCCCAACCCCCACCACCCGGCCTTGCGCGGCAAATGATCAGCCAGCGCCTGCCCCAACCCGCCAGCCCGCACGTACGGCGTGGTCAGAAACAACCCGAGCAACGCCGCACGCCCGAGCAACGGCACGATGATCAGTGCCAGACCTTGCTGCTGTTCGATCAGCGCCAGCAGCGCAGCAAACTTGAGCAACAACACCAACACCAGCGTGACCACCGCAATCGGCCCGCTACGCGGGTCTTTCATGATCGTCAGCGTACGCTCGCGATCACCAAAACCGCCGAGCCAGGCATCGGCGCTGTCGGCCAGACCATCCAGGTGAAGTGCGCCGCTGAGCACCACCCACGCCGTCAGCAGCAACGCCGCATGCAGCAACGGCGCGCCGCTCAAGGCAAGATTCAGCGCCCACAGGATCAGCCCGAACAACAGCCCCACCAGCGGATAAAACAGCAGCGATCGCCCAAGCTGTTCCGGCTCAGGCATCCCCGGCAAACGAATCGGCAGGCTACTGAGAAATTGCAGGGCGATCCACAGCGGCAACATGTCAGTGACCTTCCTTGAGCGAACCACCGGGTTCAACCTTCAGTGCAAACAACGCGCCGTGAGCGACTTCAACACTGAGCAGTTGTTCGCGTGGCAGCCCTCGCGCTTGCGCCAACAGCAGACGCATCACGCCGCCATGACTGATCAGCAAAATCCGCTCACCGGCGTATGCAGTGTGCAGGCGCGCAACCGCTGCCAATACTCGCGAGGAAAACTCGCTGACCGGCTCACCCTGCGGCGGCGTAAAGGAATACGGATCAGCCCAGAACAGCCCCAAGGCCTCGGCATCCGTCTCCATCAACGCCGCTGCGCTCTGCCCTTCCCATGCGCCGAAATGCAGCTCTTGCAGATCCTTGTCCAATTGCACTGGCAGATCCAACTGCTCACCCAGTTCGGCGGCAAAGCGAGCGCAACGCTGCAACGGCGAACTGACCAGACGATCCCATGGCCCGCTGTCGACCACCGCCGCACGCATCTGCGCCCAGCCCTTTTCGGTCAGTGCATCATCGAGACTGCCACGCAGGCCACCGCCCAGTTCAGTCTCACCATGGCGCAGCAGATCCAGATTTAATGTCATGCCGGACGATCCGCCACCGCCGCTTCAGCGAACGTCGCCATCTGCCCGTGCAGATCACAGGCCAGACGCAACAAGGGCACCGCCAGCGCCGCGCCACTGCCCTCGCCCAGACGCAAACCGAGTTCCAGCAACGGCTCGGCCTGCAGGGTTTCCAGCACATGGCGATGGCCCGGCTCGGCACCGCGATGACCGAACAACAACCACTCGCGGCAGGCCGGATTCAAGCGCACCGCGACCAGCGCCGCGACCGTGCAGATAAAGCCGTCGACCAGCACCGCAACACCTTCTTGAGCCGCGGCCAGATAGGCACCAACCAGCGCGGCGATTTCAAAACCACCCAGATTGAACAGGGTCTGCAACGCATCGCTACGCTGTGCGGCGTGCAATGCCAGCGCCCGCTCGATCACTTGCGCCTTGTGGCTGACACCTTCGGCATTCAGTCCGGTGCCGGGACCGGTCAGATGCGCCACCGGGCAATCGAGCAAGGCACAGGCCAAGGCACTCGCTGCCGTGGTGTTGCCAATGCCCATTTCGCCACCAATGAACAACTGCGCGCCCGCCACTTTTGCGCGCAGCAGACTGTCGCGACCCGCCTGCAATGCCTGCTCGCCCTGGGCCTGAGTCATCGCCGCGCCCTGCACGAAGTTCGCCGTGCCCGCGCCGATGTTCAAATGGCGCACACCCGGCAGGTTCAGCGCTGGATTCACCGTGCCCAGATCGACCACTTCCAGCTGCGCGCCGAGCTGACGCGCCAGCACGCTGATCGCCGCGCCACCGCTGACAAAGTTGAGCAGCATCTGCCCGGTGACTTCTTGCGGGAACGCCGAAACACCTTCAGCCACCACGCCGTGATCACCGGCAAAAATCGCGATCCACACCTGCGCCAGCGTCGGTTTGATCTGGCCTTGCAGGCCGGCCAACTGCACCGCTACCGATTCCAGTCGACCGAGCGAACCGGCCGGTTTGGTCAGTTGCTGCTGCCGCGCCGCCGCTTGTTCAACGACATTGATGTCGACTGGTTTGCACGGGTTCAGCCACCAGGATTGAGTCATAACGCAGGTCCTTTCAGAGTCAGGGGCAGGCCGGCGACTGTCAGGACAACACGCTGAAAGCGCTCGGCCAGAGCTTGATGCAGCCAACCGGCTTCATCGACGTAACGGCGAGTCAATTCGCCCAGCGGCACGACACCCATTCCGGTCTCGTTGCTGACAAAAATGATTTCACCCGGCAAGGACGCCAGGCAGTCGAGCAAGGCTTGGCGCTCGGCGGTGAGGCGTTCGGCGTCATCGAGCATCAGCAGATTGGTCAGCCACAGGGTCAGGCAATCGACCAGCAGGCAACGCTCGGCGCTGGCGGATTCGCGCAGGACGCGGGCCAGTTCCAGCGGCTCTTCGATGAGCGCCCACTCGGCAGGTCGGCGCGCGCGGTGATGGGCGACGCGGTCGCTCATCTCGCCATCAAGAGGTTGGCTGGTAGCGATGTAGGTGACCGATAGATGGCTGTCGCTGGCGAGTTTTTCGGCCAGACGACTTTTGCCGGAGCGGGCGCCGCCGAGGATCAGTTGGAGCATGGGGGACATCCTGAAAATTATGTGTTGAAGCCATAGGCGCTATCGCGAGCAGGCTCACTCCTACAAGGGATCTCGAGCAACCCAGAGTTTTGTGTAAAACACATAACCCTGTAGGCCTTCGCCTGCTCGCGATGAGGCCATTAAATTCACCTCAAATCCCACAGAGCTGTCGCAACAACTCGGTATCCAGATGCTTTTCCACCAGATCCGCCAGCCGCTCGATATCGCGTTCGCGCAAGCCGTGATAATCCACCGCCTGCACATCGCTCAACCCGGCCCAGCGCAGCAACGCCGCACTCGCCGCCGGCGATTCGAACAAGCCATGCAAGTAAGTGCCGAACACTTGCCCGTCAGCACTCTGCGCACCGTCGCAACGGCCGTCATCCAAATGCACCGCAGCGTTTTCCAACGCCGGTCCGCTGGTCACGCCGGCATGAATTTCATAGCCGCTGACGTCGGCATCTTCCAGCACCAATCGTCCGCGCACATTGCGCAACTGCTTCTCGGCCTCAAGCGTTGTTTCGAACGTCAGCAAGCCCAAACCGGCACTCGTGCCCGGCGCGCCTTCGAGGCCGAGTGGGTCATGCACCTGCTCGCCAAGCATCTGCAGACCGCCGCAAATCCCCAGCACCTTGCCGCCGTAACGCAAGTGCCGAGAGATCGCCGCATCCCAGCCACTGGCGCGCAGGTAGGCCAGATCGCTACGCACGCTCTTCGAGCCCGGCAGGATGATCAGGTCAGCCGCCGGAATCGCCTGCCCTGGCCCGACAAATTGCAGATCGACCTGGGGATGCAGACGCAGTGGATCGAAGTCAGTGTGATTGCTGATGCGCGGCAGCACCGGCACCACCACTTTCAGCACTTGTTCGACCTTGTCGGTCTGGCGTTGATCAATGCCGTCCTCGGCCTCAAGGTGCAGATCCATCACATAAGGCAACACGCCCACCACCGGTTTGCCGGTGCGTTGCTCGAGCCAGTCGAGACCCGGTTGCAGCAAGGCGATGTCACCGCGAAAACGGTTGATGATGAAGCCCTTGACCCGCGCCTGTTCGCTCGGCGAGAGCAATTCCAGGGTGCCGACCAGATGCGCGAAAACCCCGCCGCGATTGATGTCGGCAATCAGCAGCACCGGGCAATCCACCGCCTCGGCAAAGCCCATGTTGGCGATGTCACCGGCGCGCAGATTGATCTCCGCCGGCGAACCCGCGCCTTCGACCATCACCAGCGGATACGCAGCGCTGAGCCGCTCGTGGGACGCGAGCACCGCTTTCATCGCGATGGCTTTGTAGTCGTGATACGCCACGGCGTTCATCGACGTCACCGCGCGACCATGGATGATCACTTGCGCGCCGGTGTCGCTGTTGGGCTTGAGCAGTACCGGGTTCATGTCGGTGTGCGGATCGAGGAATGCCGCTTGCGCCTGCACCGCTTGCGCGCGACCGATCTCACCGCCGTCGGCGGTCACAGCACTGTTGAGCGCCATGTTCTGTGGCTTGAACGGTACGACCGCCACGCCTTGACGCGTCGCCCAGCGGCACAGCGCCGTCACCAGTGTGCTTTTACCGGCATCGGAGGTGGTGCCTTGCACCATCAGGGTGGTCATGCGTGATCCTTGGCGAAAGCGATTAAAGCGTGTTCCAGACGCGCCTCTTCAGCCGCGTCGGCAGGCAGGCCAAAACGCAAACTGCTGTTGTGAGTAAAGATGCGCAGGAGGATGCCGCGACGGGCCATGAACGCGTGCAACGCCTCGGCGTGTTCGGTGATCAGCCACTGGAACAGCGCGCAACCGCCCTGCGGCTTGAAGCCGTAGCGTTCAAGCAGCGCTGCCAGTCGTTCACTGGCTTCATCGCTGCGAATCCGTTGGCGTGTGTGCCCTTCGGTGTCTTGCAGACACGCTTGGCCAAGCACCCGCGTCGGCCCGCTCACCGCCCAAGGCCCGACCTGTTCGGCGAGCAGCTTGAGCAACTTGCGCTCGGCCAGGACAAAGCCCAGACGCACCCCGGCCAGACCGAAAAACTTGCCGAACGAACGCAACACAATCAGCCCGACTTGATGGGCATGCGGTGCCAGGCTCAGTTGCGGCGTGTTGTCCATGAAGGCTTCATCGACCACCAGCCAGCCACCGCGCCGGGCGAGCCGCGCATGCCAGTCAAGCAGGCGTGCCGGGGTCAGACTCAGGCCGGTCGGGTTGTTCGGATTGACCACCACCAGCACGTCGAGGCTGTCGAGAAAGAATTCGACTTCCTGCTCCAGCACTTCGCGCACGATGTAACCGCTGCGGCGCCAGGCTTCGGCATGCTCGGCATAACACGGCGACAACACACCGACCTTGCCGGCGCGACGCAAACGCGGCAACAACTGGATGGCCATCTGCGAACCCGCCACCGGCAGCACTTGCGCAGCACCGTAGTAATCACACGCAGCTTGCTCCAGACCGTCATCGGTTTCCGGCAAGCGTGCCCAGGCGCGCAGCGGGATCTCCGGGATCGGAAACGGCCACGGCGCCAGACCGCTGGACAGGTCGAGCCAGTCAGCTTCAGCGATGCCGTAATCGAGTGCAGCCTTGCGCAGCCGGCCACCGTGCTCAAGCATAGAATTCAGCCCCCACGCAGAGAATCAGCAGCCATAACCATACGCCGCGCTGAACCAATTGCCAGCCACGGTCGATGGAATCGGCATCGGCCGGTTGCCCTTCGCCGAGTTGCGGACGGTCGTGAAGTTCGCCGTGATAGATCGCCGCGCCGCCCAGCTCCACGCCCAAGGCACCGGCCCCGGCAGCCATCACGGGACCGGCGTTGGGGCTGTCCCACTTCGGCGCCTGTGTGCGCCAGCACTTCAACGCGAGTCGGGTTTTACCCAGCAGCGCGTAGGTCAACGCCACCAGACGCGCAGGAATGTAGTTGAGCACGTCGTCGATTTTCGCCGCGGCCCAACCAAAGCGCTCGAAGCGTTCGTTGCGATAACCCCACATCGCATCGAGCGTGTTGCTCAAGCGATAGAGGACCACGCCCGGCGCACCCGCCACGACAAACCAGAACAGCGCGGCAAACACCGCATCGCTGCCGTTTTCCAGCACCGACTCGGTGGCGGCGCGGGCGACGGCGGTGCTGTCGAGTTCATCGGTCTGGCGGCTGACCAGATAGCCCACGCGTTTGCGCGCCTCGTCCAGATCATCTGCGCGCAAAGCAGCGGCCACCGGCGCGACATGCTCGCCGAGGCTGCGCATGCCGAGGGCGCAATACAATGCAAGAATCTCGACGACCCAGCCCACGTACGGCGCCCAGGACAATGCGGTGGCGAGCAAGGTCAGCGGCAGCACCGCGATCACCCACGCTGTGACGCCATGACTGCGCCAGCCACGACCACCGGCGTTGAAACGTTGCTCGATGCGCCCGGCGAAATTGCCGAACGCCACCAGCGGATGCCAGCGTTTCGGTTCACCGAGCAGCGCATCCAGCGCGACCGCGGCGACACTCAACAACGCCACACTCATTGACTCACTCCCCAATAATTTTCATACAGCAACTCATTGAGCGGCCGCGCCTGCGCCCACCCTTCGAGTACCAGCATCGGCGCCGGATAGAATTCCTTGACCGGGCCCAGACACAAAACGGCGAGAGGTTTAGCGCCTGCGGGCAATTTCAGCAAATCCGCCAGTGCCTGCGGCTCGAACAGCGAAACCCAGCCAATGCCCAGACCTTCGACGCGCGAGGCCAGCCACAGATTCTGAATCGCGCAGGACAGCGAGGCCATGTCCATTTCCGGCAGCGTGCGGCGACCGAAGATGTGTTTTTCGCGATCGTCCATCAGCGCGGCGACCAGCACTTCGGCGCAGTCATGGATGCCTTCGACCTTGAGTTTCATGAACTCGTCACTGCGCTCGCCGAGGGCTTCTGCGGTGCGGATGCGTTCTTCTTCCACGAGGTTCTGGATCTGGCCGCGCAAGGTTCTATCGCTGATGCGGATGAAGCGCCACGGCTGCATGAGGCCGACGCTTGGGGCCTGGTGAGCGGCTTCCAGTAGTCGGCGCAGCAATTCCGGCTCGACGGTGCCGCCGGTGAAGTGGCGCATGTCGCGGCGTTCGGCGATGGCTTTGTAGACCGCTTGGCGTTCGGCTTCGGAAAATGCGTTGTCTGTCATGGCCCCATCGCTGGCAAGCCAGCTCCCACAGGGGATTGGATTTCTTCAGGAAGCTCACCGCCCACTGTGGGAGCTGGCTTGCCAGCGATGGCGGCATGGAGGTCGGGTGCAAACAATGCTGCGATAGCCGCGGGACTCGACGGGAAGTAGAAGTGCACATAAGAGGCCGTCATCCGCCCCTCACGATAAACCGCCTCAGCACCGCGTCCGCCATTCGGACTCAAGCCACGCGCAATCGGCGTCAGCTCAGTCGTCGTCAACGAATGATGATAAGTGTGCCCACGCAACGATCCTTCCGGCAAATCCACTGCTTGCAGCGCCAGTGCAGCCAGACGCTTCTGCATCACCGCGTCGCCCTTCAGCAGCCCAACCAACTCAGCGCGAGAGCCTTCAACGTCAGTCAAAGAATCCAGCAAATACAGCATCCCGCCACATTCGGCGAGCAACGGTTTGCCCGCTGCGTGATGCGCACGAATCGCCTCCAGCATCGCGGTGTTCTGCGACAACGCAACGTGGTGCAATTCCGGATACCCACCGGGCAAATACAGGCTGTCCGCCTCAGGCAATTGCGTGTCGCGGATCGGCGAGAAGAAACTCAACTCGGCGCCCATCGCCCGCAACAGATCGAGACTCGCGCCGTAGGTGAAGGCAAACGCCTCATCACGGGCAACGGCGATTCGCACATTCTTCAGCAGCGGCTCTACAGCGATCACATCAGGCGCGGCGAATTCCACGGCCGGTGGCAGCGCTACCTCGCAACTGCTGGCCAATGCATCGGCGGCGGCATCGAGACGCACATCGAGGTCATTCAGTTCGCTGGCCTGCACCAGGCCGAGATGACGACTCGGCAGTTCGATACCGGTCTCACGGGACAACGCGCCATACCAACGCAAACCTTCCGTGAGGCTGCCTTCGAGCAATTGCGCATGGCGCAAGGTGCCGACGCGATTAGCCAGTACACCGGCAAACGGCAGGTCCGGCTGATACTTCGCCAGGCCCAGCGCCAGCGCACCAAAGGTTTGCGCCATGGCCGTGCCGTCGATCACGCCGAGCACCGGCACGCCGAAGTGCCGCGCCAGATCGGCGCTGGACGGCGTGCCATCGAACAGGCCCATCACGCCTTCGATCAGAATCAGATCCGCCTCATTGGCGGCTTCCCACAACAGACGACGACTTTCCTGCTCGCCGACCATCCACATGTCCAGTTGATACACCGGCGCACCGCTGGCGCGTTCGAGAATCATCGGATCGAGAAAGTCCGGGCCGCATTTGAACACGCGCACCTTGCGCCCCTGATTGCGATGCAAACGGGCCAGTGCGGCGGTGACGGTGGTCTTGCCCTGACCGGAAGCCGGCGCGGCGATGAGCACCGCCGGGCAGTGACGTGGCTGATTCAAAGTTCGACGCCTTTCTGCGCTTTGATGCCAGCCTGGAAGGCGTGTTTGAGCATGCCCATTTCAGTCACGGTGTCGCCCATTTCGATCATTTCCGGCTTGGCCGCGCGACCGGTGACGATCACATGCTGCATCGGCGGACGCGCCTGCAAATCGCTGAGCACCTGATCGAGATCGAGGTAACCATGTTTGAGGGCGATGTTGAGTTCGTCGAGCACCACCAGACCGATCGACGGATCGCGCAGCAGTTCGCGGGACACGGCCCACGCGGCTTCGGCGGCGGCGATGTCGCGCTGACGATCCTGGGTTTCCCAGGTGAAGCCCTCGCCCATCACATGAAAGCGCACCTGCTCAGGGAAGCGGCGGAAAAACAACTCTTCGCCGGTGCTGTTGCGGCCCTTGATGAACTGCACCACGCCGCACTGCATGCCGTGGCCCATGGCGCGGGCGAGCATGCCGAACGCCGAGCTGCTTTTGCCTTTGCCATTGCCGGTCAGCACCAGCACCAGGCCACACTCGTCAGGCGAGTTGGCGATGCGTTCGTCGATCACGGCTTTTTTGCGCTGCATACGCGCCAGATGGCGTTCGTCGCGCTCGGGGGAATCGGTCATGGGGGGAGCTCTCCGTTGAGGCTGGATAACGGCGGGCAGGCACAAGAATAGACGGCAAAAAGCCTGGCATCGCCCACCGTGATGCCGCTGGATGGATCAGGCCGGTCTCCGGGCTCATGAGCGGCGTTTCGCCTGACTGCGCGCCTTCCCGCTTCTTTCGAGGCAGTGGCTCAAGGCGCAGTTTTCACTCATTTACCGTTGCGGGGGCAGCGCCGGGATCGTGGTGGTTCTTCGCTTGAAGACAACCCTCACCGGCTTCCCTGTTTCACTCTGTCGACGCAGGTCACAGAGCACCTGAAACAAGCCGCGAAGGTTAGAGGGTTGGGGGTGGAGCGTCAATTAAAGAGGCGGTCATCGGGCGAATAACTGCCGCCGATCAATTATCTGACGCCAATCTTGTGCCACACTGATACAAATGATATCAAAGAGCCATGCTTTTCCCGAAAAGCCCACTACAACAATAAAGGATGATGACGATGCAAGGCATGATCATCAGCAACCCGCGCCTGGAATTCCTGCGCCCGGTGCTTGAACGCTGGTTTGACTGTATCGACCGTTACAACGCCGTGCGCGGCGACAGCGACACCCCTTACTGGCATGACGAGAAAGCCAATCTCGGATTGCTCTCGGCCGCAGCCTGGATGGCTGAGCTGGTGACTTTGAACGGCACTGCCACGCGCAAGCAGAATGAAGAAGGCGAGCGCAATGCCCGCGCCGATCTGTTTCTCGCCGGTGCCGAAGACCGCGCCTTTATCCAGGCCACCCAGCGCTGGCCAAAGGTTACCAACCTCAATCTGACCCAAGCCCTGCTGGACATCACCAACGACGCCAAACGCATCAGCTACGCCAGCGACCTCAAGCTCGGCTGCCTGTTTGTCGCGCCGCAAAAAGCCCAGCACAGCGCCAGCCCCGAAGAGCTGCAGGACATGGTCGACGACCTGCAAAAGGAACACACTTGCGCGGTCGCCTGGTATTTCCCCTACGCCTACCGCAAGTTACGCAGCGAAGCCGGCAATTATCACCCGGGCATCGCCGTGCTGTTCAAGGAAGCGCGCGGTTGAGCAGTTGAACCATCGGGCTTGCGCCCTCCTCTATGATTAGGAATGCATTCATAGGGAAGATCAGCAATGCGCAAGCCCCAGCTCGTTTTTGTCATCGCCTTCGCCGGAGGACTCGCCGCCTGCGGTGAAACCTCCAGCCTGCAAGTCTCCGACGGCACCGGCCCGTCACCGAAGCTGCCCGAACCGAACAAGACCCTGATCCCGACGGTGAATATCGCCCCGGCGATCGGCTGGCCCGACGGCGGCAAACCGACAGCGGCGGCTGGCACCCAGGTCGCGGCATTCGCCGAAGGCCTCGATCATCCGCGCTGGCTCTATGTGCTGCCCAATGGCGATGTGTTGGTAGCGGAAACCAATGCCCCACCAAAACCGGATGACAGCAGCGGGATTCGCGGCTGGGTGATGAAGAAGGTCATGGGCAAGGCTGGCGCTGGCGTGCCAAGCCCAAACCGCATCACCCTGCTGCGTGACGCCGATCACGATGGCGTCGCCGAGACCCGCACGGTGTTTCTGCAAAACCTCAACTCGCCGTTCGGCATGACCCTGGTTGGCAATGACCTGTACGTCGCCGATACCGATCGCCTGCTGCGTTTCAACTACGAACCCGGCGCGACCGAGATCAAATCGCCGCCGATCAAGGTCGTCGATCTGCCCGGCGGCACGCTGAATCACCACTGGACCAAAAACGTCATCGCCAGCAAGGACGGCAGCAAACTGTACGTCACGGTCGGCTCGAACAGTAATGTCGGCGAAAATGGTCTGGATAAAGAAGAAGGCCGCGCGGCGATCTGGGAAGTCGATCGGGCGACCGGCAATCACCGCATCTTTGCCTCGGGCATCCGCAACCCCAATGGCCTGGCCTGGGAGCCTGTCAGTGGCGCGCTGTGGACAGCGGTCAACGAACGCGACGAGATCGGCAGTGATCTGGTGCCGGACTACATCACTTCCGTGAAGGACGGTGGTTTTTATGGCTGGCCGTTCAGCTACTACGGCCAGCACGTCGATGTGCGTGTGTCGCCGCAAAATCCGGACCTGGTGGCCAAAGCCATCGCCCCGGATTACGCAGTCGGCCCGCACACCGCCTCACTGGGTCTGAGCTTCGCCGAGGGCAACACGCTGCCGGCGCAGTTCAAGGAAGGCGCGTTCATCGGCCAGCATGGTTCATGGAACCGTAAACCGCACAGTGGCTACAAAGTGATTTTCGTGCCGTTTACCGGTGGCAAGCCGAGTGGCAAACCGGTGGATGTGCTGACCGGTTTCCTCGACAAGGACGAGAATGCACTCGGTCGCCCGGTGGGCGTGGTGATCGATCAGCAAGGTGGCTTGCTGGTGGCGGATGATGTCGGCAACAAGGTGTGGCGAGTGTCGGCCAGCAAATAATTTTCGCCATGCACAAACAACTGTAGGAGTGAGCCTGCTCGCGATAACTTCGTATCAGTCGACATCATCATTGACTGAACGACCGCTATCGCGAGCAGGCTCACTCCTACATGGGATTGTGGGCTGCTTGAATTACGGGTTATGCGCCAGATGCTCCGGCTGCAGCACCCGCTTGGCACTCAGATAAGCTTTCTGCCAGTACGCCTTCGACAGGCTGTCCAGCTTCACCGTGCCGCCCGTGGCCGGCGCATGCACGAAGCGCCCTTCCCCGACGTAAATCCCCGCATGACTGACCTGCGAGCCGCCATTGGTGGCGAAGAAGATCAGATCGCCAGTCTGCAAGCCTTCTTTGCCGACATTCGGTGCCTGCATGACGATCAGCTCACGCGTCGAACGCGGCAAAGAGATGCCCGCCGCATCACGGTAGACAAAACCGATCAGCCCGCTGCAATCAAACCCTGAATCCGGCGTGTTGCCGCCCCAACGATAGGGCGTGCCGACCAGACCGAGCGCGCGAAACAGCACGTCTTCAGCAGCAGGCGAAAAAGCTTGGGAGGGGCCGAACACGACCGGTGCGCGAACCACCGGCGCAGGAGGCGGTGTGCGACTGGCGCAGGCGCTGAGCAGCGCTGCGAAGAAGATCAAAGTGAGGCGGGCCGACATCGTCATAAGCAGAACATCCTGATCTGGCTGCGGCTTTTTCTGCCGATGGACAGAAAACAAAACCGCCTGCGTGAGCACGCAGGCGGTTTGCCATCAATATAGATACAGGATTCTAGCGGCTACGCGGCAAACTTCAAGTAAGACTTTAACTTCACCTTGTAAAGTCTAAGTCTACTCCGTTACCGCAAGCCTGATTGTCGCCGCGAACGCAGCGACAACAAGGGATTACTTGCGAGCAGTGACTACAGTTGGAGCGTTGGCCAGAGCGCGTTTCGCTTCGATGAAGGTCTTGCTCCAGTAGCTGTCACCCAGGCTGTCGATGCGAACACCGCCGCTGCGACGACTGCTGGAGTGGATGAACTGGTTGTCACCGAGGTAGATCCCGGCGTGACTGACACGACCGCGACGACCGTTGGTGGCGAAGAACAGCAGATCGCCCGGCTCAAGGTTGCTGCGCGAGACCAGCGGCGCATCAACGTTGATCATTTCGCGGGTCGAGCGTGGCAGGTTCATGCCGGCTTCTTCGCGGAACAGGTAGCCGATGAAACCGCTGCAATCGAAACCGGCTTCAGAGGTACCGCCGAAACGGTAACGGGTACCGATCAGGGACATGCCGCGTTCGAGGATGCTGTCGGCCAGAACAGGAAGCTGATAAGGCTTCTTGCCATTGAATTCGTTGAGTTCTTTTTCGGTGTCCAGCTCTTCCTGATAAATAACGGAAGATTGGGCCGTGGCAGAATTTTTAACCTGTTGAGGCTGCTCTTGAACTGGAGAATGAGCAGCGCAACCGTACAACAGGGTGACGAGTGCGAGAGGCACGAGGGGTGCGAAGCGCTTTAGCATGGGCACGACCGTGGCTGATAGTTGTAAAGAAGCCGAGACTATGCCCGCTATCAGCCTCATTTGCAAATTCAATCGATCTTTTTGTGACTTCTCGGTTTCTCGTTTACATCTAAGCGCTTAAGCCCATTTGAACCGAGACGCGGCCTGCACAGCTTGCAGGAAAGCGGATTTTCTGGCGCCTGAATTATGCCGAAACGCGCTGAAAGCCGCGCCGCTACCAGCCTAGGGTCTCTTTGAGGAAGGGAATGGTCAGCTTGCGTTGAGCCTGCAACGAGGCCTGATCGAGCTGCTCAAGCAAGTCGAACAGCGCACTCATGCTGCGGGTGCCGCGCGTCAAAATAAAATGCCCGACTTCATCGGTCAGATGCAGACCGCGACGCGACGCGCGCAATTGCAGGGCGCGCAATTTGTCTTCATCGGAGAGCGGGCGCATCTGGAAAATCAACGCCAGGGTCAGGCGCGATTTCAAGTCAGCCAGTTTGACCGGCAGTTCACGCGGAGAGGTTGACGCGGCGATCAGCAGACGCCGACCGCTGTCACGCAGACGGTTGAACAGATGAAACATCGCCTCTTCCCAGTCAGCCTTGCCGGCAATCACCTGCAAGTCGTCCAGGCAAACCAGTTCGTACTGCTCAAGGTTGTCGAGGATTTCGACGCCGCGATCCATCAACTCGGCCAACGGCAAATACACCGCCGGCTCGCCCATTTGCTCAAAACGCAGACACGCTGCCTGCAACAGATGCGTACGCCCTACGCCGTGTTTGCCCCACAGGTAGATCAGGCTTTCTGTCCAGCCGGCGTCGGCTTCGCATAGACGCTCGACATAGCCGAGTGCAGCGGCATTGGCGCCTGGGTAGTAGTTGATGAAGGTGGCGTCGTCACGCAGACGCACACCTAGGGGCAGCTGAATCGGTTTCATGCTGACTGAACAGTTCTCAAGGAACCGTTAGTGGCCTCTGTGTAAAGTTTGCGAAGTTTATACCCGTGAAGCTGAGCGCACAATGCGACAGAGTCCAAGCAAAATCAAAGGTTTGCGTTAACGCACCGGTTTTATGACAGATTCCTTGGCGCCAGCGCCTGCAGGACACGGGCCAACCCGGCGATTTGCCGGGCCGCCCCTGCGCCATTACAACTGCGGATCGTCAACACCACTATAGATGTCGGAATCCTTGTACAAGTCGTGCACATGGCGCACCAGCACCATGATCACCGCCGCCACCGGCAACGCCAGCAGCACACCGGTAAAACCGAACAGCTCGCCACCGGCCAGAATCGCGAAGATCACCGCCACCGGATGCAGACCGATGCGATCGCCCACCAGCAGCGGGGTCAGCACCATGCCTTCCAGCGCCTGACCGACCATGAACACCGCGACGATCCCGACCATCGGGTACAGATCGCCACCGAACTGGAACAAACCGGCAATCAACGCCGCGCCAATACCGATCACAAAGCCCATGTACGGCACGATCGCCGCCAGGCCCGCGATCAGACCGATCAACAGCCCCAGCTCCAGCCCGATAATCATCAGGCCCGCCGCGTAAATCACGCCCAGCGCCACCATCACCAACAACTGCCCGCGAACAAACGCGCCCAGCACCTCATGACATTCACCGGCCAGCGATACGATAGTCTCCTCCCGATCGCGCGGCAGCAGACTGCGGATCTTGGCCATCATCACGTCCCAGTCACGCAGCAGGTAGAAACTCACCACCGGAATCAGCACCAGATTCGCCAGCCAGCCAATCAGCGCCAGACTCGACGCGGTCGCCTGACTGAGCACCACACTGACGATGTCGGTGGTCTGGCCCATGTGTTCGCTGATCGCCGCTTTGACCTTGTCGAACTTCCAGAAACCATCCGACAGACCCAGCTTCGCCTGCGCCCACGGCAACGCCGTGTGTTGCAGCCAGTCGAGCATTTGCGGCGCCAGTTCGTATAACCGCAGCAACTGCTTGGCGAGCATCGGCACCAGCACCAGTAACAGCGCGGTGACGATCAGGGTGAACAAGGCAAATACCGCGATTACCCCCCACGTACGCGACAGCCCGAGTCTTTCCAGGCGATCCACCAGCGGATCGAACAGATAAGCCAGCAACAGCGCCACCAGAAACGGCGTGAGGATCGGGTGCAGCAACCATACAAACGCGCAAAGCAGGATTACCCCACCGAGCCAGAACCAACGCCGCGTATCGGCCATGTACCACTCCTGTAGCTTCTATATAAGGAAAGACTTACCAGCGAAACCGCAACGAAGGTGCTGCTGGTGCCGGGGCCGGAGCCACGACAGGTGCTGCGCCCGCAACCGCAGGTTGTGGTGCTGCGACCGGCACCGGGGCTTCAGCCGGCAACTCCTGCAACTTCGCCAGCGACAATTGCGCGCGCATTTGATCTGCACTGCCGTTGACCCGATAGACGATGCGATCGCCATCAACACTTTGCAGACGCACGCCAAACGGCTCAAGTAACCGCAACAGCGCCGCGTAGTGTTCAAGATTCATCCCCTGCACTTCCAGAGTCTGCTGCCCCGAAGCGCCCGGCTTGGCAACAAACCGAGGCGCCAGCCGCTCAGCCACCGCCAGCATCACCGCGTCAGCGACCGCAGCCTGATCGGCGCCCTGCACACTGCCAGCCTCTTTCTGATCGCCCAGCCACAGGTGCCACTTGGCCTGCCACTGCCCGCCCTCTTCACGGGCATGCACCGCGAGCAAGGCATCAGCGTTGTAGCGTTCGGACGCGCCGCGCAACGGCGCCGGATCCGTGCCTTCCAGCGCTGGCGCCGTGGCAACCAATTGCTCACTCAAGTCCGCCAGCGGCAAACGCAATGGCAAGCCGCGATGTTGAGCTGCCGTACGCAACGGCGCCGCAGCGGCCTGACCATCACCGACCAGACTGGAACCCTCAGCCGAATCGTTGAGCCACCAGCTCAGAATCGACGGGCGACTCGCACCCCACACCGACAACCCGGCACGCCGCAGCGCCTGCTCGGTGGTCGCCGGATCGAAATCGACTTTCAGCACCTCCGGCGGCCCGGCATCAAAACCGAATTGACTGATGATCTGCTGCGGATCCTTGCGAATCGCCGCCAGCCCCGGGTTTTGCGCAGCCTTCGGATCACCAGTCAAACGCAAGACCAACGTGTCGAGCGCCGCCTGCGTGGCGCGATCACGCTCTTCCGGTGCCTGGCCATTGACCGGCTCACGTACTTGATAGAGGCCTTTGAGGTTTTCGGCGTGACTCGCCAGGCTGATCAGCGACAAGCAACCCACAAACAACAATTTACAAAAACGCATGGAAAATTCCCGTCGACAGGAGCGGCTGGAACAGGCCGCGTGAATCGGTTGAGCAAGGCTGTGACAATCTGCCAGCACCAAACATTCACACGACAGCGGTAAGTTTTTGCACAGTGATAACGATAGACGGTTAATCGCCACACCTTATACAGGCACCCGCAGGCCTTAATTGCAAAAAATTTCCCGAGATATGGCCCTGCCCGTCGGTGCGAGGATGGCCGCTGCCCCTCAAGCCTGATAAAATCGCGCGCCTTCGCAGACCGGCAACAGCCGGGCACCTCGAAACTCGCGTGAGGCCATCGCCCCGTCGATTTCGAAGTTCCCGCTGAACTCGGTCGTTACCCCTGAATCCCCTCCCCTAAAGGCCTGGATCATGAGCAAGCAACCCTCCCTGAGCTACAAGGACGCCGGTGTAGACATCGACGCCGGTGAAGCATTGGTCGAACGCATCAAGAGCGTCGCCAAGCGCACTGCGCGCCCGGAAGTCATGGGCGGCCTGGGCGGTTTCGGCGCCCTCTGCGAAATCCCGGCCGGCTACAAGCAGCCCGTACTGGTTTCCGGTACCGACGGCGTCGGCACCAAACTGCGTCTGGCGCTGAACCTGAACAAGCACGACAGCATCGGTATCGACCTGGTTGCCATGTGCGTCAACGACCTCGTGGTTTGCGGCGCTGAGCCACTGTTCTTCCTCGACTACTACGCCACCGGCAAACTCAATGTCGACACCGCTGCCCAGGTAGTGACCGGCATCGGCGCTGGCTGCGAACTGTCGGGTTGCTCGCTGGTTGGCGGCGAAACCGCTGAAATGCCTGGCATGTACGAAGGCGAAGACTACGACCTGGCCGGCTTCTGCGTCGGCGTCGTGGAAAAATCGGAAATCATCGACGGCTCGAAAGTCGCCACCGGTGACGCCCTGATCGCTCTGCCATCCTCCGGCCCGCACTCCAACGGCTACTCGCTGATCCGCAAGATCATCGAAGTCTCCGGCGCCGACATCGAAAACATCCAGCTCGACGGCAAACCGCTGACCGACCTGCTGATGGCCCCGACCCGCATCTACGTGAAGCCGCTGCTCAAGCTGATCAAAGACACCGGCGCCGTCAAAGCCATGGCCCACATCACCGGTGGTGGCCTGCTCGACAACATCCCGCGCGTTCTGCCAAAAGGCGCTCAGGCGGTGGTTGACGTGGCTAGCTGGACTCGCCCGGCCGTGTTCGACTGGCTGCAAGAAAAAGGCAATGTTGACGAAACCGAGATGCACCGCGTGCTGAACTGCGGCGTTGGCATGGTTATCTGCGTGGCTCAGGAACACGTAGAAGTTGCACTGAACACCCTGCGTGACGCCGGCGAACAGCCTTGGGTCATCGGTCAGATCGCTGCCGCTGCCGAAGGCGCTGCCCAGGTTGATCTGCAGAACCTTAAGGCTCATTAATGTCCGCAACCTGTGATGTCGTGGTGCTGTTGTCCGGCACCGGCAGTAACTTGCAGGCTTTGATCGACAGCACGCGGACCGGCGACAGCCCGGTCCGCATCGCTGCAGTGATTTCCAATCGCGCCGACGCCTACGGCCTGCAACGCGCCAGTGACGCGGGTATCGCCACCCGCTCGCTGGATCACAAGGCATTTGAAGGCCGCGAGGCCTTCGATGCTGCTCTGATCGAACTGATCGACGAATTCCAACCGAAACTCGTGGTGCTGGCCGGTTTCATGCGCATTCTCAGCGCTGATTTCGTTCGCCACTACCAAGGGCGCCTGCTCAACATCCACCCGTCGCTGCTACCCAAATACAAAGGGTTACACACTCATCAGCGCGCGCTGGAAGCCGGCGACACGGAGCACGGCTGCTCCGTGCACTTCGTCACCGAGGAACTCGATGGCGGACCACTGGTCGTACAGGCAGTATTACCGGTAGAGTTGCACGATACGCCGCAGAGTCTCGCGCAGCGAGTACACGTTCAGGAACACCTGATCTACCCGATGGCAGTACGCTGGTTTGCCGAAGGCAGGCTGGCACTCGGTGAACACGGTGCTTTACTGGATGGCCAGCTACTCGCGGCCAGCGGCCACTTGATTCGAAACTAGGAGATATTATGCGTCGCGCCCTGCTCTTCGCTTGCGCTCTGCTCGCCCTGCCCTTCGCGCAGGCAGCCGAACTTCAACCGTTCTCCGCCAGCTACACCGCCGACTGGAAGCAACTGCCCATGAGCGGCACCGCCGAGCGCAGTCTGGTCAAGGAAGCCAACGGCGTCTGGAAGCTCAGCTTCAAGGCCTCGATGATGATCGCCAGCCTGACTGAAGAAAGCACCCTGACCCTGGACAAGGACACCCTGCTGCCGCAGTCCTACCACTTCGAACGTGGCGGCCTGGGCAAAGCGAAAAAGGCTGATCTGGATTTTGACTGGAACAGCAAGATGGTCACTGGCACCGACCGTGGCGACGCGGTGAAAATCCCGCTGAACCGCGGCATGGTCGACAAGTCCACCTATCAACTGGCGCTGCAGCATGATGTCGCTGCCGGCAAGAAGACCATGAGCTATCAAGTGGTCGATGACGGCGAAGTCGATACCTATGACTTCCGCGTGCTGGGTTCGGAAAAAGTCGAGACCAAGGCTGGTCAGATCGATGCAATCAAGGTCGAGCGCGTACGCGACCCGACACAAAGCAAGCGCATCACCGTCCTGTGGTTCGCCAAGGACTGGGATTACCTGCTGGTTCGCCTGCAACAGGTTGAAACCGACGGCAAGGAGTACAACATCATGCTCCAGGACGGCACGGTCAACGGCAAAACCGTTAAAGGCAGCTGATCCGCCGCTGCATCAAAGAGCCCCGCGAAATACGGGGCTTTTTTTTTGCGTGCTGGATTGGAGATTTGTGCCTGGCTCGCCCCTCACCCCAGCCCTCTCCCGAGGGAGAGGGAGCTGACCGAGATGTCTGGCGCCATGCATCGACCTGAAAAGTCGAGTCGATTATGGATTCCCCAAAGCAAGATCAGGTCGGCGTAACCCGCTAATCTTCCACGGTCAGTCCCCTCTCCCTCTGGGCGGTCCGACGTTTCGGGAGGGTTAGGGTGAGGGGCTTTTGAAGGCGAACCTCAAACCGAAAACTTCGCCACCATGCTGTTCAGATCCACCGCCAACCGCGACAGCTCCTGACTCGCCGCACTCGTCTGATTAGCCCCCGCCGAGGTCTGCATCGCCAGATCACGAATGTTCATCAGATTGCGATCCACCTCCCGCGCCACCGCTGCCTGCTCTTCCGAGGCACTGGCGATCACCAGATTACGCTCGTTGATCAGCGTGAATGCCGAGGCGATCTCTTCAAGTGCAGTCCCGGCAGCCTTGGCCAATTCCAGCGTCGAACGCGCCCGCACATTGCTTTGCTGCATCGAACCGACCGCTGAATCGGTGCCCTGCTGAATGCCGCCGATCATCTGTTCAATCTCTTGCGTCGACTGCTGGGTGCGATGCGCCAAGGCCCGCACCTCATCCGCCACCACGGCAAACCCGCGCCCGGCATCACCGGCCCGTGCAGCCTCGATCGCAGCGTTCAACGCGAGCAGATTGGTTTGTTCGGCAATCGAACGAATCACATCCAATACTTTGCTGATGCCATGAACCTTCTGCGCCAGATCTTCGACCTGCGACGCATTGTTGGTCACGTCTTCGGCGAGCAACTCTATCGACGAAACGGTTTGGCGCACTTGTTCACGGCCATGCTGAGCAATGCGATCGGACTCACGCGAAGCTTGCGAGGTGGCCATCGCATTGCTGGCCACCTCTTCCACCGCAGCGGTCATCTGATTGACCGCAGTAGCGGCCTGCTCGATTTCCAGACTCTGCTGATGCAGCCCGCGCGTGGCGTCTTCCGTGACGCAGCTCAGCTCTTCCGAGGCCGAGGCCAATTGGCTGGAAGACTCGGATATTTGCCGGATAGTGTCGCGCAGGTTGTGCTGCATGCTCTTGAGCGCATGAAGCAGTCGCGCCGGTTCGTCCTTGCCGCTGATGCTGATATCACCGGTCAGGTCCCCACCCGCCACCACCTCGGCGACACCCAACGACTGCGCCAGCGGCAGCACAATGCTGCGCGTCAGCAGCAGGGCGAGGCCGATGGTGATCAGCGCGGTCACGCCGATCATCACCCCGACCCACACCCGCGAATTGATAAACACCAGTCGCGCCGCTTCAGTGGCGAGATTGGCGTTGTGTTTATTCAGTTCGACCAGCTCGCGCAGCAGCACCGCGATTTCGTCGGCCAGCGGACTCATCTGGCCGTTGAGAATGGTCGCGGCTTCTTCCACGCGATTCTGCGCAGATAACTGCATGACCTGCGCCTGAAACTCCAGGTACTGATGCTCGGCAACCTTGAAGCGATCAAACAGCTTGCGCTCTTCGGGCAGCACGATCAGCACGTCGTAACGCTGCTGAGCCTCACTCAGCACCCCACGCAGCTCATTGAGTTTGACGACATTCTGCTCCAGCGCCTGCGGATCGCGATTGAGCAACAGGCGCATGGTCAATGCGCGCAGGCGCAGCATGTCCTGACTCATCTCACCGACCGCCATGACGCTGGGCAGCCAATTGTTATCGACCTCGTCAGATTGGGCGCGCATGTTCGACATTTGCAGCAAAGCGAACGCCCCGAGGGCAAACACCATCAGCGCCAACAGCCCAAAACCGAGGCCGGCGCGCGGGGCAATATTGAGACTACGGATACTCATTGCTCTGGTTCCTTCCAAAAGCGCTGCATCAACCCTGCAGCTGGTTGCTTTAGAAGGTATCGGCCCGGCGAAAATTTGCGTAAGACCAAAACGTGATATCAAAAGGCCTTAATACTCCGAACCGTGGGCATTAACGATTCAGCGCGGTTTTGCCGGACTTGAGCACCGTTCGCGGCAAGATCGCCAGGAAATTATCCCGAGCGACTTTTTTCGCAACGTCCTCGGGCAACGCATCAAGGAACGGCTTGAAGCTATGCATTTCCTCACCGAGCTTGTTGAAACGCCCTACCACGTCCGAGCCAAGCATGAAGCGGTCCGGGTACTTCTCGACCAGCGCCAGCCATTCCGGGCGCGGCTTGCCCTGCTCGTCCAGCAGATACGGCGTGAGCATGCTCCACGACAAATCAATGAACAAATTGGGGTAAGCCTCGAGCATGCGCGTCAGGGTCGGCAGCAAGAACGGCAACTGTGTCTGATGCCGATGAATTTCAGCACTGGTGCCTGCGTGCGCCCAGATAAATCGCGTGTGTGGGTGATTACGCAGCGGCTCTTCGACTTCCTTCAGATACAGCGGATTCTTCTCACGCTTGGAGGTGATATTGGAATGCAGCATCACCGGCAGATCGTTCTCGGCGGCGAGATGATAGATCTTGGTCATCGCCTCGTTGTTGGCCCGCGGCGTGTCGCCGGACGTCAGCGCCGTGAGGTCGTCATGCCGGGTGAACACCTCGCCGATGCCCTGCCACAGCCCCGGATACAGATCGAGCATGCGCTGGATGTGTGCGGCAGAGTTCTTGTCGTTGGGGTTGAAGCCCGACAGAAACGGATGAAAGTACGGCCGCTGCTCGGCGCTCAGCTTTTGCACGGCGTCGGCGACAATCACGTCGGTCGCACTGTACCAATAGGCATCAGCGTCATCGCCAGCGTAGTAGCGCGGACGCTTGGGTTCGTCCTCATGCCATTTTTTCGCCACCGGAATGCCAGAAATCATCACATGCTCGACGGAACCGTCCTTCATCGCCGTCAGCAGTTTCGCCATGCCTGCGCTTTCCTGGAAAAAATCCACGTAATGCAGGTGCGCATCGCTGTAGGTGTATTCGCGGGCGCTGACGTTGCCGGCAAGCAGCAGAAGACAGGCAAGACTCAAACGATACAGGGACACAAGTAATCTCCGGCAAGTAGGCATAGCCTAGACCCCGCCCTGACGACAAGGGTTCATCCCGCAGGAAAGTGGAACGCGTGCCGGTGGGAATGCTCTATAACTGCAAGGTCTTTTTTGATCGAACGACTTTTCCTACTGCCAGTGAGGTTCCCATGACCGTTACCGTCAATACCGTCTCCGCTGAAGGTTTTCGTCACACCGTACAGATTGATGACCACGAACTGTTTGCCGACGTGCCGAAATCCGCCGGCGGCGAAGGCTCGGCGCCTGAGCCGCACGACTATTTCGATGCCGCCCTCGGCGCCTGCAAAGCGCTGACCCTGAAGATGTACGCGAAAAAGAAAGACATTCCGCTGACCGGCGTCGGGGTCGACGTCAAACGCGACAACAGCGAAGAACAAAAAGGCAAATACGTCCTGCACGTCACCCTCACTCTCAAAGGCGTACTCACCGATGCCCAGCGTGAGGAACTGCTGCGCGTCGCCGACCGCTGCCCGATTCATAAACTGATGACCACAACCGACGTCAGCATCGAAACCCACGCCCCGCAAGGCTTCGACAGCCAGTAATCCTCCTCATGCCAGCGGCGGGTTATGCTTCTGGCATCACCCGCTCAGCCTGGAATGCACCATGGACACGCAACCTCTGATCATCCGCCCGCGCGCCGAAGACGTCGAAGGCCAGCCGATTCTGCGCCCGCTGCCGTCAGCCAAATGCCGCAGCGTCGGGCCTTTCGTGTTTTTTGATCACATGCTCGAGACGGTTTATCCGACGGGCAAAGGCATGAACATCCGACAGCACCCGCACATTGGTCTGTCGACGCTCACGTATCTGTTCGAAGGACAGATCCAGCACAAGGACAGCCTTGGCTCGGATCAGATGGTCAGCGCTGGCGATGTCAGCTGGATGACTGCCGGTAGCGCGATTGCTCACGTTGAACGCACGCCTGAGCCGTTGTGGGACAAAAGCTTCACCATGCACGGTTTGCAGATCTGGCTGGCGTCGCCCAAGGATCACGAGCAAGGCCCGGGGCATTACAGCCATCACCCGGCAGCGACGTTGCCGGTCAGCGATAACCTCGGTGTACAGATCCGGATGATTGCCGGGTCAGGCTTTTGCCTGGAATCGCCGGTGCCGGTGCTTTCTCCTACGTTGTATGCGGAAGTGCAGATGCAAACCGCGACCACGTTGCTGATTCCGACCGAGCATGAAGAGCGGGCGGTTTATGTGCTGAGTGGGGATGCGCAACTGAACGGTGAAGCGCTTGAACCGCATGCGCTGGCGGTATTGCCGGCCGGGGAAGAGATGAGTCTGTTTGCCGAGAGTGATGTTCACGCCGTGGTGTTTGGCGGCGCGCCGCTGGACGGGCCTCGGCGGATCAACTGGAATTTTGTGGCGAGCGATCCGGCGGCGATCGATGAAGCGCGGCGCAAGTGGGCGACCGGGGACTGGCCGACGGTGCCAGGGGAAGTTGAGCGGATCGAGTTGCCGCGCTGAAAAGCCACCCTCACCCCAGCCCTCCCGAAACGTCGGACCGCCCGGAGGGAGAGGGAGCCGACGGAGGTGTCTTCAGTCATCCATCGACCTGAGATATAGCGTCGATTATAGGTTCAGCTAAACACAGCAGACGATTTCGGATTCACATAAGCATTTTCAGTCGGCGGACCTCTGAAATATCCCCCAATCAGTCCCCTCTCCCTTTGGGAGAGGGTTAGGGTGAGGGGCTTTTGCTTTTCAGGCTTTTAGCCCTTGAACACTTCATCCAGCAAATCATGCATCGACTTGAATGCGCGCTTGGCGGTCTTCGCGTCGTACATCATCTTGCCCGGCACATTGGCATGCGGATCGGTAAAGGAGTGCACCGCACCGCCGTAGCTCAGCAGTTGCCAGTCCACTTTCGCCGCGTTCATCTCGTCTTCAAACGCCGGCAACTGTTCTTTCGGCACCAACGGGTCAGAAGCACCGTGCATCACCAATACCGAACCCTTGATATTCTGCGCATCGGCAGGATTCGGCGAATCCAGCGTACCGTGGAACGACACCGCAGCCTTCACCGCCGCGCCAGTGCGCGCCAGATCCAGCGCACAGCAACCGCCAAAGCAGAAACCGAACACCGCCAGTTTCGACGTATCGACCGCTGCTTCGCCCTGCTTCTGCAATTGCTCGAACGCCGCTTGCATACGTTTGCGCAGCAGCGCGCGATCATCCTTCAACGGCATCATCGCCGCACCAGCCTGATCAGCGTTTTGCGGGCGCACCGCCTGACCATAGACGTCAGCGATCAGCACCACGTAGCCCTTGGCCGCCACCGATTTGGCTATCTCTTCGGCACCGGCGCTGACGCCCATCCAGTTCGGCGCCATCAACAAACCCGGAAGCGCGCCGTTGTGCTCGGCGTCGAATGCCAAACGACCTTCATAAGGCTGGCCGTCGATCTGATAGACCACGGATCGTACAGTGACTTGGCTCATTTCTGACTCCTGATTGGTTAAACACCAGAATGAAAAAACCCGCCGAAGCGGGTTTTTCTACGACTTGGTTAAACCGACAGCTCAACCAGCAGCTTGTTCAGACGGCGCACATAGGCGGCCGGATCCTTCAAGCTGTCGCCCGCCGCCAGCGCAGCCTGGTCGAAGAGAATGTGCGACAGGTCGCCAAAACGCTCTTCGCTCTGCTCGCCATCGAGTTTCTCGATCAGCGGGTGGCTTGGGTTGAATTCGAAGATCGGCTTCGAATCCGGAACCTTCTGACCGCTGGCTTCGAGGATCTGACGCATTTGCAGACCCAGATCCTGTTCGCCGATGGCCAGAATGGCCGGCGAATCGGTCAGACGATGCGAAACCCGTACTTCAGCCACGGAATCGCCCAGCGCAGTTTTCAGACGCTCAACCAGACCTTCTTTGGACTTGGCGACTTCTTCTGCGGCTTTCTTGTCCTCTTCCGAGTCCAGGTTGCCCAGATCGAGGTCACCACGTGCCACGTCGACAAAGGTCTTGCCGTCGAACTCGCTGAGGTAGCTCATCAGCCACTCGTCGATACGGTCGGTCAGCAGCAGCACTTCGATGCCTTTCTTGCGGAAGACTTCCAGGTGCGGGCTGTTTTTAACCTGCGCGTAGGTTTCGCCGGTGAGGTAGTAGATCTTGTCCTGACCTTCCTTGGCGCGGGCCAGGTAGTCGGCCAGACCGACGATCTGCTCGCCGTCGTCGCCATTGGTCGATGCGAAACGCAGCAGACCGGCAATTTTCTCTTTGTTGGCGAAGTCTTCTGCCGGGCCTTCTTTCATGACCTGACCGAAATTCTTCCAGAAGCCCTTGTATTGCTCAGGCTCGTTCTTCGCCAGTTTTTCCAGCATGTCGAGCACGCGCTTGGTCAGCGCGGTCTTCATCGAATCGATAATCGGGTCTTTCTGCAGAATTTCCCGCGACACGTTCAGCGAAAGGTCGTTGGAGTCGACCACGCCTTTGATGAAGCGCAGGTACAGCGGCAGGAACGACTCGGCCTGATCCATGACGAACACGCGTTGCACGTACAGCTTCAGGCCTTTCGGCGCTTCACGCTGGTACAGGTCGAACGGTGCGCGGGCCGGCACGTACAGCAGCGAGCTGTATTCGAGCTTGCCTTCGACTTTGTTGTGGCTCCAGGCCAGCGGGTTTTCAAAGTCGTGCGCGATGTGCTTGTAGAACTCCTGGTATTCCTCGTCCTTCACTTCAGTGCGCGGACGGGTCCACAGAGCGCTGGCGCGGTTGACGGTTTCCCATTCAACGGCCGGAGCCTCTTCGCCTTCGGCAGCTGCCGCTTCTTTCGGCAGCTCGATCGGCAAAGCGATGTGGTCGGAATACTTCTTGATGATGTTGCGCAGACGCCAGCCATCGGCGAATTCGTCTTCGGCGGCTTTCAGGTGCAGGACGATACGGGTGCCGCGCTCTGGCTTGTCGATGGTGGCGACTTCGAACTCGCCCTCGCCTTTCGACGACCAGTGCACGCCTTCGCTGGCCGGGGTGCCGGCGCGACGGCTGTACACGTCAACCTGGTCGGCAACGATGAAGGCAGAGTAAAAGCCCACGCCGAACTGGCCGATCAAGTGCGAATCTTTCTTCTGATCGCCAGAAAGATTCTTCATGAAATCGGCAGTGCCGGATTTGGCGATGGTCCCCAGGTGGGTGATCACATCGTCACGGTTCATGCCGATACCGTTGTCTTCGAGGGTGACGGTCTTGGCGTCCTTGTCGAAACTCACACGGATTTTCAGGTCAGCGCCGCCTTCAAGCAGCTCTGGCTTGGCCAGGGCTTCGAAGCGCAGTTTGTCGACAGCGTCAGAGGCGTTCGAGATCAATTCGCGAAGGAAAATTTCCTTGTTGGAATACAGCGAATGGATCATGAGGTGCAGCAGCTGCTTTACCTCGGTCTGGAAGCCCAGGGTTTCCTTTTGAGTTTCCACACTCATGGTCATCAAACTCCAATCAGATGGCAGTGGCCGCGACCCGAAATGGTCGGCGGCGGGTTGTCTTGTGAGTTTGGGGCGCTGTTCAGGATTTCAAGGGCTCATCGATTTTGAAGTGCGCGCGAGCGGTGGCAATCGGTTCGCTTTCGGTACTTTGCCAGGCGGTGATGGCGACGTTGGCTACACGCCGGCCCTGGCGACACACCTGACATTTGGCCCAAGTGTCGCGAAACTGCCCGGCGCGTAGGTAATCGAGAGAGAAGTCGATGATCTTCGGCACCCCGGGCGCACCGGTGAAGATCAACAGATGCAGGGCGGCGGCCAGCTCCATGAACCCGGCGATCACCCCGCCATGGATTGCCGGCAATAAAGGGTTACCAATGTTGTCCTTGTTCGCAGGAAGCTTGAACAGCAATTCATCGCCGACGCGTGAGCATTCGATGCCGATCAGCCCGGCGTAGGGAATCAACTGCAACAGCGGCGCGTAATCGCCCTGCGCGTGAGCCTTGAGCAATTGCTGCTTGAGGTCATCGCTCATTGCCCTTCTCCCTTTATTACACCGCCAAAGCCTTTTGTGCCTTTGAGGGCCTTGCCCATGCGCATGAACGTACCGACCACATGGGCGATCGGCTGCTCGGGATCGTCCTGATAGGCGAAACCGCGAGCGAAGATCACGTCGGTGGTCACCCGGTAGCACTGAGCGAAGCCATACACATCTTTATCGGGTTCGGCGGCATGCATGTAGTCGATGCGCAGGTCGAGCGTCGGGCAGACCTCGAATTCCGGCAAAACGCACAGCGTGGACATTCCGCAGGCGGTGTCCATCAACGAAGTGATTGCGCCGCCGTGGATCACGCCGGTCTGTGGATTACCTACGATTTTCGTGCTGTACGGAAGGATCACCGTAAGCCCTTCGCTGGACGCGCTGTGCACGCGCAATCCGAGTACCTGACAGTGTCGCAGCACGGAGAGAAACCGCGTCGCGCGCTCAAAAACGGGGTTTCCGTCCATTTGATAATTACTCTCGTTAGAGCCTTTTGCCAGTAGTAAGCAATACAGCAAAAGTTCCGTGTAAAAACAAACTTATATATCTGAAAGAAATGAGGAACTTAACCTGTAGCGCCGAGTTCTTAAGGCCAGTAGTTATTTTCCATAAGGAGAAACACCCCATGCGTAAGACTTTTGCTATTGCCTTGATGTTGACCGCTTCCCTCGGTCTCGCTGCCTGCGATAAAAAATCCGAGGACAAAGCTCAAGATGCCAACCAACATGCTGAACAAGCTCAGCAAGACATGAACAAAGCTCAGGATAAAGTGAACGACGCTGCGAAAGAAAACGCCGAAGCTGCCAAAGCTCAGGCTGAATCGAACGCTGCTGCACAAGAAGAAGCTGCCAAGAAGCAATAATTCGCTTTTTGCTGCAGAAAAAAGAAAACCCGCCAAGTGCGGGTTTTCTTTTGCCTGTCATCTAGCGCCAGGCTCGTCTTAGAGCAAGACAGTTCTAAAAGTCGGACTAATCATCAGTAGCAACGAGCACAGTACGCCAACTACCCAAACCAGGCTGCGCAGCTTGGGTTGGTCGGCCAGATAGAGCCACAAATAGAGAATCCGCGCGATAACAAAAACGATCGCCAATGTATCGATCAGCCATCCTGCCGTCTGAGTGGTGTGCGCCATCAACACGCCGACCGCGAACAACATGAACGCTTCAATCGTATTCTGATGCGCCGCCAGCGCCCGCGCGCCGTAGCCGGTCAGTTGCGCCTGTTGCTGACGTGGCAGGTGGTTGTTGTAACCGCCCAGCTCTTTCATCGCCTTGCCCACCGGCATACGCGCGATATAAATCAACAGCGCAGTGATAAACACACACCAGAACGGAATACTCATCAAGCGACCTCTTTGTTTGTCTCGGGAATGGGAGCTTCTGTAGGGGTATAGACCATGACATCGAGAACGTCGGAATGAAACTCGCGGCGGTACAAGACCAACACCACCCCGGCGCTCATCAGCATGAACAGCCACGGGCTGACGAACCACGCCAGCATGGTCATGCCGAAGTAGTAAGAGCGCAGCCCGAAGTTGAACTGGTTCGCCGCCATCGAAATCACCCGCGCCGCCCGCGCAGCGAACGCCTTGCGCTCCTGTTCGGAGACATGTCGCTCACCGATCATTGGCGCCGACCCGACCAAAACCGCCGCAAAATTGTACTGACGCATACACCAGCTAAAGGTGAAGAAGGCGTAGACGAACACCATCGCCAGACACAGCAACTTGATTTCCGACATGCCCTGCGATGCCTGCTGCACCATCGGGATGTCAGCCAGCAACGACACCGCCCGCTCCGAGGCACCAAGCACGGTGAGAATGCCGGCGAGGATGATCAATGTGCTGGAGGCGAAGAACGAGGCGTTGCGTTCAAGATTACCAATTACGCTGGCGTCGGCGATGCGGTTGTCACGCAACAGCATGCGGCGCATCCAGTCTTCGCGGTACAGGTGCAGCACGCTGGCCAGACACGCTGTATCGCGGCCTTTCCAAGAGGCATAACGGGTATAACCACCCCAGCAGATGACAAACCAGATGGCGGCGAGCAGGTGAATCAGGTTGGCTTGGATGAACGACATTCGTTTTCCTGAGCATGAGGAATGATGGGAGTAACCCTTTGTTTCGACGTATTGGCTCGCAAAAAGACACGCTCATTCGAGAGTCGAATTTATTCAAAAATAGACCGCAGCTATTAATTTGCGAAGGCTGATACCTGTCAACTCTGACAGTAGCGCCGAGGGTGAGGCGGGCATAAGGTTGTTTATGACCAGAGAATACTGACAGGCACGCTAACCCAGACAAGGACTCGATCATGACACCTTCGAACGCTGCACTGCCCATTGACGCAACATTCGGTAATCAAGGGTATGCCGACTCTTTTGCTCCGGGAAGCCAGGCTCTGAGCATCGCAGGCCTGCGCCCTGATGGAAAAATCCTTCTCGTGGGACAAACCTTTGTAGACGGCAAGGTCAGTTTTCATTTGGCGCAATAACTGGCGGACGGCGCTAACGATACTGGCTTCAACAAAAACGGTTCGATCGTAGGTACGTTTACAGGTTCGGGACAAGCCAGCGGAACTGGCGCCTGTCTTTATAAAGACGGGAAGGCGCTGCTTTTCGGGTTTCAATATGATGAGGACCAAGGGAACCGGTTTGCGCTTGCCAGATTTTTCGCTGATGGTGAAAGAGATCGCGAGTTCGGTCCCGATGGGACGGTTTACATCCCTTTTCTCCCGCAGTCCAAATCGCAACCATCAAAACCAGGGACTTTCGCTAACTCGAGTTCCAGAACCAGGGTAGTACTGACCGCTGATGAAAAAATTCTCGTGGGTCAAAGCAACCGACTGTTCAGACTTGATCAGGAAGGAGTTTTTGATACCACTTTTAACGGCAAAGGCTGGTTAGATCTTGCACTGAACATCTCTTCGATTTCGGTTTCTGAGAATGGAGTCATCACAGTCGCAGGCGCGACAGCGGCCTCTCGAAAAGGAGTGATCGTGCGTCTGAATGTAAATGGAACGCCCGATGAAGACTTCGGCGATGATGACACTGGAACTGTCTACTTCCCATCGGATTACCCGACCAGCGTACGAAGCCTGATGCTACGTGCTGACGGTAGTTTTTTTATTGCCGGTGAAGTCGACACCGCTCCTAACGACGATTGGGGTAAAGGGCGCAGGGGAATGATGGCCGCGTACAACCCGAACGGTAAACCAAATATTGCATTCAATCAGGGTACGCCTATCGTCACTGATCTTGGATTAACCGACGGTTGCAGTTGGTTCGATCTGAGTGGGGAGCCTAAGGATGGTCTGGTCGTGGTGGGAGGCACGGGACAAAGAACAAGAGAGCAAATGCTCGCCTGCCGCTATCTGGCAACGGGAAAACCAGACACAGACTTTGGTGAAGGCAAGGGATACGTTACTCAGTACTTGGGGCCTGGTATGCAGTGGATTTCGGTGGCAGTGCAGCCCGACAAGCGAATACTCCTGAGCCGCGCAAGCGACAACATCAATTTAGGGGCTCTGGTCGTACGTTATCGGGGCTGAGAATTATCAGCTTTCATAAAAAATGCCCCGTATCGATTGATACGGGGCATTTCCGTTTAAGCGTTGAAGACCCGCTTTTGGCGGGTCAGGTAACGTCAGGCAACCGCTTCGCTGCGCTTGCCGAGCATGCGATCACAAACAACCGCAACCACCAGCGTCATCACGCACGGCACCAGCCATGCCAGCCCCTGCTCGCTCAGCGGCAAGTGGGACAACTGCGATGGCATCCAGCCGGCCAGACCGGCGCCTTTCAGCGCGTCGATGGTGCCGAAGATGAACGACACCAGCATCACCGGACCGAGGATACGGCCGTGCTCATGCCAGAAGTCTTTGCAGAAGCTCAGCGCCACCAAGACGATGCACGGCGGATAGATCGCGGTCAGCACCGGAATCGAGAAGGCAATCAGCTTGGTCAGACCCAGGTTGGACACCAGCAGCGAGAACGCCGCCAGAATGATTACCAGAGTCTTGTAGGACAGTGGCAGCACACGGCTGAAGTATTCGGCACACGCACAAGTCAGACCGACCGCCGTCACCAGACACGCCAGCGAGATCAGCACTGCGAGGAAACCGCTGCCCAGCGAACCGAAGGTGTGTTGCACATACGCGTGCAATACCGCCGCGCCATTGGTCGCGCCCGCTGCTACTTCGTGGCTGCCGGAACCAAGGCGGAACAGGCTGACATACACCAGCGCCAGACCGACACCGGCAATCAGGCCAGCGATGATCGCGTAACGGGTGATCAGCGCCGGCGACTCGACGCCACGGGAGCGGATCGCGTTAACGATGACGATGCCGAACACCAGCGCGCCGAGGGTATCCATGGTCAGGTAACCATTGATAAAGCCTTGGGAGAACGGTGCCGCCACATACTCAGGCGTGCCGTGACCGATATCACCCGCCGGCAAGGCGAATGCAGCGATGCCGAGCACTGCCAGTGCGATGATTTTCAGCGGCGCGAGGAAGCGGCCAACGGTGTCCAGCAAACGCCCAGGGTAGAGCGAGATGAAGAACACCAGCAGGAAGTACACCGAGCTGTAGAGGAACAGTGCCAACGGGCTTTCGCCGGTCAGCGGCGCCAAGCCTACTTCAAACGATACGGTCGCAGTACGCGGGGTGGCGAACAACGGGCCGACCGCCAAGTAGCAAGCCGCGGCCAAAATGCCGCCAGCGATCTTGCCGATCGGGCTGCTCAGCGCATCCATTGCCCCACCGACCTTGGCCAATGCAACGACGGTGATCACCGGCAGACCCACCGCGGTGATCAGGAAGCCCAGCGCGGCCATCCAGACGTGAGGTCCGGCCTGCAAGCCAACGATCGGCGGGAAAATGATGTTGCCTGCCCCAACGAACAGGGCAAATGTCATAAAGCCAAGTGCCAGGATGTCCTGACCTTTCAAAACTTTCATTAAGGTAATACCACACTACTGAATCGGAATTTAGAGGGGGATTGCCCTGTGTAATTAGGGAAATGCTGTCGATCCGTATGGGACTGACCCTTAAAGCGCGTTGCATGCCTTGTGGGCGGCAGACGCAAAAATGGCTGCTAGCCTAACGAATTTGGCCTGCAAACGCACTGTTAGAGGGCGAACTATCCGATACGCGACGTTTCTGTGTCGCGTTTACGTATCTATTTTTCGTTGGTACGGCAAAGATCAAAAGATCGCAGCCTTCGGCAGCTCCTACAGGGGATCGCAATTCTCTGTAGGAGCTGCCGAAGGCTGCGATCTTTTGATCTTCCAAATTGCAGAAACAACAAAGGCCACCCGAAGGTGGCCTTTGTCAGCAGAGTTGCAAGCTAAGCGCGAGGCTTACTTGACAGCCCAACCGGTCAGCTCGGCCAGGGCCTTGCCGATGTCTGCCAGCGAACGCACGGTTTTCACGCCTGCGTCTTGCAGCGCAGCGAATTTCTCGTCTGCAGTGCCTTTGCCGCCAGAGATGATTGCGCCAGCATGGCCCATGCGCTTGCCCGGAGGAGCAGTCACACCAGCGATGTAGGAAACAACCGGCTTGGTCACGTGTGCCTTGATGTAGGCAGCCGCTTCTTCTTCAGCCGAACCGCCGATCTCACCGATCATGACGATCGCTTCGGTCTTCGGGTCTTCCTGGAACAGCTTCAGGATGTCGATGAAGTTCGAACCCGGGATCGGGTCACCACCGATGCCGACGCAAGTCGACTGACCGAAACCGGCGTCAGTAGTCTGCTTAACAGCTTCGTAGGTCAGGGTGCCGGAACGCGAAACGATACCGACTTTGCCTGGCAAGTGAATGTGACCTGGCATGATGCCGATCTTGCACTCGCCCGGAGTGATAACGCCTGGGCAGTTAGGGCCGATCAGGACTACGCCCAGCTCGTCGCACTTAACTTTAGCGTCCAGCATGTCCAGGGTAGGAATGCCTTCGGTGATGCAGACGATCAGCTTGATGCCGCCGAATGCCGCTTCCAGGATCGAATCTTTGCAGAAAGGAGCCGGAACGTAGATCACGCTGGCGGTAGCGCCAGTGGCCGCTACTGCGTCTTTAACGGTGTTGAACACTGGCAGACCCAGGTGCTCGGTGCCGCCTTTGCCAGGAGTAACGCCACCAACCATTTTGGTGCCGTATTCGATGGCTTGCTGGGTGTGGAAACTACCTTGCGAACCGGTAATACCCTGGCAGATAACTTTGGTGTCTTTATTGATCAGGACGCTCATTATTTGCCCTCCGCAGCTTTGACAACTTGTTGAGCAGCGTCGGTCAGGCTGGTAGCAGCGATGATGTTCAAACCGCTTTCTGCCAGTACTTTAGCGCCCAGCTCAGCGTTGTTGCCTTCAAGGCGAACAACAACCGGGATTTTCACGCCGACTTCTTTCACAGCGCCGATGATGCCTTCGGCAATCATGTCGCAGCGAACGATGCCGCCGAAGATGTTGACCAGTACTGCAGCGACGTTGGTGTCGGACAGGATGATCTTGAACGCTTCAGTTACGCGTTCTTTGGTAGCGCCACCACCTACGTCGAGGAAGTTGGCTGGCTTGCCGCCATGCAGGTTGACGATGTCCATGGTACCCATGGCCAGGCCAGCACCGTTGACCATGCAGCCGATGTTGCCTTCCAGTGCTACGTAGTTCAGTTCGAACTTGGCAGCGTGCGCTTCGCGCGGATCGTCTTGCGACGGATCGTGGAAAGTCTTCAGCTTAGGCTGACGGTACATTGCGTTGGCGTCGATGTTGATCTTGGCGTCCAGGCAGTGCAGATCGCCGTCAGCCTTGATCACCAGCGGGTTCACTTCCAGCAGAGCCAGGTCGTGATCCTTGAACAGCTTGGCCAGACCTACGAAGATCTTGGCGAACTGAGCAACCTGCTTGCCTTCCAGACCCAGCTGGAATGCCAGCTCGCGACCCTGGAATGGCTGAGCGCCAACCAGTGGATCGATAGTGGCCTTGAGAATTTTTTCTGGAGTGTCGTGAGCGATTTTCTCGATGTCCACGCCACCTTCGGTGGAAGCCATGAACACGATGCGACGGCTCGAACGGTCAACGACAGCGCCCAGGTACAGCTCTTTAGCGATATCAGTGCACGATTCAACCAGGATCTTGGTGACTGGCTGGCCATTGGCGTCAGTCTGGTAAGTCACCAGACGCTTGCCCAGCCACTGCTGTGCGAAGGCTTTGGCGTCTTCTTTGCTGCGAACCAGCTTGACGCCGCCCGCTTTACCGCGACCACCGGCGTGGACCTGGGCTTTGACAACCCACTCACTGCCGCCGATTTTGTCGCAAGCTTCTGCTGCTGCTTCCGGGGTGTCTACTGCGTAACCAGTGGAAACTGGCAGGCCGTATTCAGCGAACAGCTGCTTACCCTGATACTCGTGAAGATTCATGCTTTTTACCGTCTTCGTTAGGTACTGCGCATTCGGCGCTGCGCTCGTTTGAGTGCCGCGCCACCTGTGACTGCTGCTTGCGTAGCCTTTCCGGATAACCGGTGCAGCTACGCAAGACTGCGTCCAGCGGACATTCCGCGGTGAGACTTGCTCGCAAGGCTCACGACGGGCCGTTACCGCCGTGGTTTCTTATTGTCTGTTAACGCTTTTTGCGGTTGGCAATGTGGATGGCGCCGCCATTCACAGCCAGAGCAGCTTCGTGCAAGGCTTCAGACAGGGTCGGATGGGAGAAAACCATCATGCCCAGGTCTTCAGCGCTGGTGCCGAATTCCATACCGATCGCGCCCTGCTGAACCAGTTCTGCAGCGCTCGGGCCAATCACGTGCACGCCCAATACGCGGTCAGTCTTGGCATCAGCGATGACCTTGACGAAACCACCGGTATCGTTGGCGGCCATGGCACGGCCGGAAGCGGCGAACGGGAAGGTGCCGACGTTAACTTCAACGCCTTCAGCTTTCAAGGCCTGCTCGGTTTTGCCAACCCACGCGATTTCCGGGTGAGTATAAATAACCGAAGGGATCAGGTCATAGTTCATCTGGGCTTTGTGGCCCTTGATGCGCTCGACAACCATGATGCCTTCTTCGGATGCCTTGTGCGCCAGCATCATGCCGCGAACCACGTCACCGATGGCGAAAACGCCCGGTACGGTGGTCGCGCAGTGATCGTCAACGTGCACGAAACCGCGCTCGTCGAGGGTCACGCCGCTGTCGGCAGCCAGCAGATCAGTGGTCACCGGACGGCGACCAACGGCTACGATCAGCTTGTCGAACGTGATGGTCTGCTCGCCGTTGGCATCGGTGTAGTTCACAACGACTTCGTCGCCATTCACTTTCGAGCCGGTTACGCGAGCGCCCAGTTTGATGTCCAGACCTTGTTTGGTCAGGGTTTTCAGCGCTTCCTTGGAAACAGCGGTGTCCGCTGCCATCAGGAAGGTGTCCAGAGCTTCGAGGACAACCACTTCCGAACCCAGACGCGACCACACCGAACCCAGTTCCAGACCGATCACGCCAGCGCCGATCACGCCCAGACGCTTAGGTACGGATTGGAATTCCAGAGCGCCAGTCGAATCGACGATGACTTTCTGATCAACCGGAGCCGGTGGAATGTCGATCGGACGCGAACCTGGAGCCAGGATGACGTTTTCAGCTTCGATGACTTCAACCGAGCCGTCTGGCTTGGTGACTTCGACCTTCTTGCCAGCCAGCAGTTTGCCGTGGCCCTGGATCGAAGTAACGCCGTTGGCCTTGAACAGGGTGGCAACGCCGCCGGTCAGGTTCTTGACGATGCCAGCCTTGCGGCCAACCATCGCAGCGACGTCCATTTTGACTTCGCCAGTCGAGATACCGTGAACGTTGAAGCTTTCTTTCGCTTCCTTGTATTTCCAGGAACTGTCGAGCAGCGCCTTGGAAGGAATGCAGCCCACGTTCAGGCAGGTGCCGCCCAGGGCTTGCTTGCCTTCTGCGTCGGTGTACTTCTCGATGCAGGCAGTGGTCAGACCCAGCTGCGCGGCCTTGATGGCAGCCACGTAGCCACCAGGGCCAGCACCGATCACTACTACGTCAAATTTCTGCGACATTCAAAAAATCCTCTTTAGCGAAAAGCTTCAAGCCGCGCGCCCCAAGCCAAGCTGCCCTTTCCTGCAGCTTGAAACTTGAAGCCCGCGACTGCTTCTATCAGATATCCAGCAACAGACGAGCCGGATCTTCCAGCAGGTTCTTGATGGTCACCAGGAAGGTCACAGCTTCTTTGCCATCGATCAGACGGTGATCGTAAGACAGTGCCAGGTACATCATCGGACGGATAACGACCTGACCGTTGATGGCCATAGGACGCTGGATGATGTTGTGCATGCCCAGAATCGCTGCCTGCGGCGGGTTGACGATCGGGGTCGACATCATCGAACCGAAGGTACCACCGTTGGTGATGGTGAAGGTACCACCGGTCATCTCGTCCATCGACAATTTGCCGTCACGGGCTTTCTTGCCGAAAGTGGCGATGCCGCCTTCGATTTCAGCCAGGCTCATCAGCTCGGCGTTACGCAGAACCGGAACAACCAGGCCACGGTCGCTGGAAACGGCAACGCCGATGTCCGCGTAGCCGTGGTAAACGATGTCGCCGCCGTCGATCGACGCGTTGACAGCCGGGAAGCGTTTCAGCGCTTCAGTAGCGGCCTTGACGAAGAACGACATGAAGCCCAGGCGTACGCCGTTGTGGGACTTCTCGAACAGATCCTTGTACTTCGAACGCAGGGCCATGACTTCAGTCATGTCGACTTCGTTGAAAGTGGTCAGCATCGCCATGTTCGACTGTGCTTCAACCAGACGCTTGGCCACGGTGGCACGAACGCGGGTCATCGGTACGCGCTTCTCGATGCGGTCGCCAGCGGCGAACACAGGAGCGGCAGCCGAAGGAGCAGCAGCCTTGGCAGGCGCGGCAGCCGGAGCGGCTTTCTTGGCAGCAACAGCAGCCACCACGTCTTCCTTGGTCACACGACCACCTTTGCCGGTGCCGGCAACGGAAGCGATGTTGATGCCGTTTTCTTCAGCCAGCTTGCGCGCAGCTGGAGCAGCAACAGGATCGTCTTCGCCTTCGCCAGCAGCTGGAGCGGCGGCAGCAGCAGCCGGAGCAGCAGCGGCGGCTGGAGCAGCGGCAGCGCTGCCCTCTTCGATCGAGCCCAGTACCTGGTTGGAAAGAACGGTATCGCCTTCGTTGGCAACGATTGCGCCCAGCACGCCGTCAGCTTCAGCCAGGACTTCGAGTACGACTTTGTCGGTTTCGATGTCGACGATCAGGTCGTCACGCTTGACGGCCTCACCTGGTTTCTTGTGCCAAGTGGCAACGGTGCCATCGGCAACCGATTCCGGGAATGACGGGGCTTTGATTTCGATAGCCATTATCTGTGGGTCCTTAAAATTCGGTTTCAGTCAGCGCGAAGGCGTTAAACAGTGAAAGCATCTTGCAGCAGTTTTTCCTGCTGCTCGGCGTGCATCGATGCGTAACCACAAGCAGGTGCAGCAGAAGCCTCACGGCCCGCGTACTCAAGTACGAGAGACTTGTCGAGGTTACCGATGCTACGGCGCAAGTGATGCTGGCTGCAGTACCAGGCGCCCTGGTTCATCGGCTCTTCCTGACACCAAACGGCATTTTTGACGTTGGTGTACGGAGCCAGGACTTCTTTCAAGTCGTCCTCAGGGAATGGATACAGCTGCTCGATCCGCACGATGGCGATATCTTCACGGCCTTCGGCACGGCGTTTTTCCAGCAGGTCGTAGTAGACCTTGCCGCTACACAGAACAACACGCTCGACCTTTTTCGGGTCCAGAGTATCGATTTCCGGGATCACGGTCTGGAACGAACCTTCGGCCAGATCTTCCAGGGTCGAGATGGCCAGTTTGTGGCGCAGCAGCGACTTCGGCGTCAGCACGATCAACGGCTTGCGCAGCGGGCGAATCACCTGACGACGCAGCAAGTGGTAGATCTGTGCTGGCGTGGTCGGTACGGCGACCTGAATATTGTGCTCGGCGCACAGTTGCAGGTAACGCTCAAGACGTGCCGAGCTGTGCTCAGGGCCCTGACCTTCGTAACCGTGTGGCAGCAACATGGTCAGACCGCAGAGACGGCCCCACTTGTGCTCGCCGCTGGTGATGAACTGGTCGATAACAACCTGTGCACCGTTGGCGAAGTCGCCGAACTGGGCTTCCCAGATCACCAGCGCATCCGGCGTGGTGGTCGAGTAACCGTATTCGAAGGCCAGTACCGCTTCTTCCGACAGGAACGAGTCGTACAGGTCAAAGCGTGGCTGACCGTCGTACAGGTGCTGCAGCGGAATGTAGGTGCCCGCGTCTTTCTGGTTGTGCAGAACAGCGTGACGGTGCGAGAACGTACCGCGGCCGATGTCCTGACCGGTCATGCGGATCGGGTGACCTTCGAACGCCAGGGTCGCGTACGCCATGGTTTCGGCGTAACCCCAGTTGATCGGCAGGCCGCCGGCTTGCATCTTCTGACGGTCTTCGTAGATCTTCGAGACCTGACGCTGAACCACGAAGCCTTCCGGAATTTCCAGCAGCTTGGCGGACAGTTCTTGCAGGGTCTTCAGATCAAAACGCGTGTCGTGACGCGCAGTCCAGGCGTGGCCCAGATACGGACGCCAGTCCACGAACAGTTCTTTGTTCGGCTCTTTGACCAGCGATTTCACTACATGCAGACCGTTGTCCAGCGCGTTGCGGTATTCGTCGACTTTCGCCTGAACACGCTCTGCGTCCAGTACACCGCCCTGGGTCAGACGATCAGCGTACAGCTCACGGGTGGTGCGCTGCTTGGTGATCTGCTGATACATCAGAGGCTGAGTACCGCTTGGCTCGTCGGCCTCGTTGTGGCCGCGACGACGGTAGCAGACCAGGTCGATCACCACGTCACGCTTGAACTGCATGCGGTAGTCGATGGCCAGTTGGGTCACGAACAACACGGCTTCCGGATCATCACCATTCACATGGAGGATTGGCGCCTGGATCATCTTGGCAACGTCGGTGGCGTACTCGGTGGAACGCGAGTCCAGCGGGTTGCTGATGGTGAAACCGACCTGGTTGTTGATCACGATGTGCACGGTACCGCCGGTCTTGAAACCGCGGGTCTGCGACATCTGGAAGGTTTCCATGACCACGCCCTGACCTGCGAATGCAGCGTCACCGTGGATGGAGATCGGCAGAACCTTCTCACCGGTCGGGTCGTTACGACGATCCTGACGGGCGCGAACCGAACCTTCTACCACCGGGGAAACGATTTCCAGGTGGGACGGGTTGAACGCCATGGCCAGGTGAACTTCACCGCCGGCGGTCATCACGTTGGACGAGAAGCCCTGGTGGTATTTAACGTCACCGGAACCCAGCTCGACCTTCTTCTTGCCTTCGAACTCGTCGAACAGCTCGCGCGGGTTCTTGCCGAAGGTGTTGACCAGCACGTTCAGACGGCCACGGTGGGCCATGCCGATGACGACTTCCTTGGTGCCGTAGGAACCGGAACGCTGGATCAGTTCGTCGAGCATCGGAATCAGGCTTTCGCCGCCTTCCAGACCGAAACGCTTGGTGCCCGGGTATTTGGTGCCCAGGTATTTTTCCAGGCCTTCACCGGCAGTCACGCGCTCAAGCAGGTGGCTCTTGATGTCGGCGGAGTACGTCGGACGACCACGCACGCTTTCCAGACGCTGCTGGAACCACTGGCGCTGCTCGGAATCGGTGATGTGCGTAAATTCAGCGCCGATGGTGCGGCAATATGTCTGCTGCAACGCTTCGTGAATTTCGCGTAGGCTCGCTTCCTCTTTGCCGATGAACAGGTCGCCGGCACGGAAGGTCGTATCAAGATCGGCATTGGTCAAGCCGTAATGATTGATCGACAGGTCTGCAGGTGCAGGACGCTGCCACAGTCCCAGCGGGTCAAGCTGGGCTGCCTGGTGGCCACGCATACGGTAGGCCTGGATCAATCGCAGCACTTCAACCTGCTTCTTCTCGTGCTCACTGCTCACGCTGCCGGCGGAAACCGGTTGGGCGCGGCGCTGGTTCTTTGCCAGCAGCACGAAATGATCGCGAATTGTGGAGTGCGAAACATCAGTGGCAGAGTTGCCGTCGGCAGGCAACTTCTGAAAGTAGGTGCGCCACTCTTCTGGCACAGCGTTAGGGTCGTGCAGGTAGAGCTCATAAAGCTCTTCCACATAGGCAGCGTTTCCACCTGAAAGGTAGGCGCTGTTCCACATGCGCTGCATCACGCTTTCTTGCATGCTTGGTCACCCTCGGTTAGGGGAACACCATCGATGTCGACACCGAGCAAACTTGCAGAAGTCCGAATGCAGCGACTAAAACAAGCCACTTAGGATCACACTGATAGTCCGGGTACCAGCCCGGATGCCCCTGCTTGTCTCATTTCTTCAAAATAAGAGCGGCAGCTTGTGGCTACTGCTCTGGTTATAGCCATGACGCGGGTTGAAGCCCGCGCCACAGCCTCTACGGTGCAGCGGTTACAGCAGCTGAATCACACGCCGCTCGAAAGCAGCATGTTACGGATGTGACCGATGGCCTTAGTCGGGTTCAGGCCTTTCGGACATACGTTGACGCAGTTCATGATGCCCCGGCAGCGGAAGACGCTGAACGGGTCATCGAGCGAAGCCAGACGCTCGTTGGTCTTGGTGTCACGGCTGTCTGCCAGGAAGCGATAAGCTTGCAGCAGCGCAGCTGGACCCAGGAACTTGTCCGGGTTCCACCAGAAGGACGGGCACGAAGTCGAGCAGCAAGCGCACAGGATGCACTCGTACAGACCGTCGAGCTTTTCGCGCTCTTCTGGCGACTGCAGACGCTCGATGGCCGGAGCCGGCGTGTCGTTCTGCAGGTAAGGCTTCACCTTCTCGTATTGCTTGTAGAAGATGCTCATATCGACGACCAGGTCACGGATAACCGGCAAACCTGGCAGCGGACGAACAATCAACTTGTTACCTTTTACAACGGCGGACAGCGGCGTGATGCACGCCAGACCGTTCTTGCCGTTGATGTTCATGCCGTCGGAGCCGCAGACGCCTTCACGGCAAGAGCGACGATAGGAGAAACCCTCGTCCTGCTCTTTGATCAGGGCCAGCACGTCCAGCACCATCAGGTCTTTACCACCGGTATCGACCTGGAATTCCTGCATGAACGGCGCAGCGTCCTGATCAGGGTTGTAGCGATAAACACTGACTTTCAACATGGCGGTCACCCTTAATAAGTCCGGACTTTAGGTTCAAAAGTCGGAACAGTCTTCGGCGAGAAGTTCACGGCACGCTTGGTGACGCGCTTGTCACCCGGGAAGTACAGGGTGTGGCACAGCCAGTTTTCGTCGTCACGATCTTCGAAGTCCTCACGGGCGTGAGCACCGCGCGACTCTTTACGGACTTCGGCAGCGATGGCGGTAGCTTCAGCCACTTCCAGCAGGTTTTGCAGTTCCAGCGCTTCGATACGGGCAGTGTTGAACGCCTGCGACTTATCGTTGATCTTCACGTTGGCGATGCGGGTACGCAGGTCAGCGAGCTGAGCGATACCTTTCTGCATGTATTCGCCGGTACGGAATACGCCGAAGTAGTTCTGCATGCAGCTTTGCAGTTCGCGACGCAGGGTTGCCACATCTTCGCCATCAGTACGGCTGTTCAGCGCGTTCAGACGCGACAGGGCAGCTTCGATGTCGGCTTCGGTAGCGTCGTCGTATTCGATGCCATCAGTCAGCGCTTTTTCCAGGTGCAGGCCGGCAGCGCGGCCGAATACCACCAGGTCGAGCAGCGAGTTGCCGCCCAGACGGTTGGCACCGTGCACCGATACGCAAGCCACTTCACCTACTGCGAACAGACCAGGGATGATCTGATCCACGCCTTCGGCGTTCTGGGTGATCGCCTGGCCGTGGATGTTGGTGGCAACGCCGCCCATCATATAGTGGCAAGTCGGAACAACCGGAACCGGCGCAACAACAGGGTCAACGTGAGCGAACGTCTTCGACAGTTCGCAGATGCCTGGCAGACGGCTGTGCAGCACTTCCTCGCCCAAGTGGTCGAGTTTGAGCATTACGTGGTCGCCATTCGGACCGCAACCGTTGCCGGCGATGATTTCTTTAACCATCGAACGAGCAACCACGTCACGACCGGCAAGGTCTTTGGCGTTCGGAGCATAACGCTCCATGAAACGCTCGCCGTGCTTGTTGATCAGGTAACCACCTTCACCACGGCAACCTTCGGTAACCAGTACACCGGCGCCGGCGATGCCGGTCGGGTGGAACTGCCACATTTCAATGTCTTGTACCGGCACGCCAGCACGCAGAGCCATGCCGACGCCGTCACCGGTGTTGATCAGGGCGTTGGTGGTGGAAGCGTAGATACGACCTGCACCGCCGGTAGCCAGTACGGTGGCCTTGGCGCGGATGTAGGTGGTTTCGCCGGTTTCGATGCAGATCGCGATCACACCGACGAATTCGCCTTCCTGGTTTTTCACCAGATCGACAGCGTAGTACTCGTTCAGGAACGTAGTACCAGCTTTCAGGTTGCCCTGATAAAGGGTGTGCAGCAGTGCGTGACCGGTACGGTCGGACGCCGCGCAAGTACGTGCAGCCTGACCGCCCTTGCCGTAGTCCTTGGACTGACCACCGAACGGACGCTGGTAGATACGGCCTTGCTCGGTACGCGAGAACGGCAGACCCATGTGGTCCAGCTCGAAAACCGCGGCCGGGCCTTCCTGACACATGTACTCGATAGCGTCCTGGTCACCGATGTAGTCGGAGCCCTTGACGGTATCGTACATGTGCCAGCGCCAGTCATCGTTCGGGTCAGCGGACGCGATTGCGCACGTGATGCCGCCCTGGGCGGACACAGTGTGCGAACGGGTCGGGAAAACCTTGGTGATCACGGCAGTCTTGTGACCGCCCTGCGCCAGTTGCAGCGCAGCGCGCATGCCGGCACCGCCACCACCAATAATGATGGCGTCGAAAGAAATCGTTGGAATGTTAGCCATGAATCAGATACCCCAGAGAATCTGCACACCCCAGACGAAGTAAGCGAACATCGCGATGCCGCAAACTGCCTGGAAAAGGAAACGTACTGCAGTCGCGGACTTGCCCAGCGCCATTGGCGTCAGGTAGTCGGTCGCGATGGTCCACATGCCGACCCAGGCGTGAGCGCCAAGGGCAACGAGGGCCAGCAGACTGAAGATACGCATCCCGTTGTGAGCGAACAGGCCGTGCCACTGGTCGTAGCCAATGCCCGGATTCGCTGCAAGGTATCCGATCAGGAAGATGAAATAAGCCGCGAGAACAACCGCAGACACACGTTGCGCCATCCAGTCATAGAGGCCCGAACGCGAAAGGTTCGTAACGCTGGTTACCATATCCAAACTCCTGCCAGAACGATCAGCACCACGGAAATGGCGATGATGATTTTCGAGCCCAGGCGGCCGCCTTCCAGCGTCTCACCGATGCCCATGTCCATGATCAAGTGGCGCACACCGGCTACCAGGTGATACAGCAGAGCGGACAGGAGGCCCCATGCTACGAACTTGGCCAGCGGGCTGGTCAAGCATGCCTTCACTTCGGCAAAACCTTCCTCGGAACCCAGAGACTTGCCCAATGCATAAAGCATGAAGCCGATACCCAGGAAGAGGATGATGCCGGAAACACGGTGAAGAAACGACGTAACGCCGGTGATGGGGAGTTTGATGGTCCTTAGGTCTAGGTTTACAGGTCGTTGGCTTTTCACGGCTTTTTTTTCACACTGAAGAGCCCCTAACAATCAGGGCAAAGTTGTTGGGGAGTGCACTGGTCAGGTAACCACCACCCAGGGATGCGACCCCCAACAAAGCTGGCCCAAAAGCCCTTGGCGGTCGGTGGCCGAGTATAGACAGTTAGGTTACTAATGACAACGCAATCACCTACCCCAAATAGCTGATTGCACAAGTCGTATAAAAGGCGTAAATGGCAGTCAATTTCGAGGAAAAAGTGCGCTTAAAGCCTTCTGGAGCAAGACTTTAGGCAAATTGACATTCGAATTTATCTCACTATAGTGGTGCGGGCCCTGCGTGGGGGGTCTGTCTGATGGTTCAAGCATAAATAGGAGGCCACATGGCTGACAAAAAAGCGCAGTTGATCATCGAGGGCGCAGCCCCCGTCGAGCTGCCCATTTTAACCGGCACCGTTGGTCCCGATGTAATTGATGTTCGGGGCCTGACGGCCACGGGCCGCTTCACTTTCGACCCTGGTTTCATGTCGACCGCCTCGTGCGAATCGAAGATCACCTATATCGACGGCGACAACGGCATTCTGTTGCACCGCGGCTACCCGATCGAACAACTGGCTGAAAAATCGGACTACCTGGAAACCTGCTACCTGCTGCTCAACGGCGAACTGCCGACCGCAGAACAGAAGGCCCAGTTCGTCAGCACCGTGAAAAACCACACCATGGTTCACGAGCAGCTGAAAACCTTCTTCAACGGCTTCCGTCGCGACGCCCACCCGATGGCCGTCATGTGCGGTGTAGTCGGCGCCCTCTCGGCCTTCTACCACGACTCCCTGGACATCAATAACCCGCAGCATCGCGAAATCTCCGCGATCCGTCTGGTTGCCAAGATGCCGACCCTGGCAGCGATGGTTTACAAGTACTCCATGGGCCAACCCATGATGTACCCGCGCAACGATCTGACGTACGCGGAAAACTTCCTGCACATGATGTTCAACACCCCGTGCGAGATCAAACCGATCAGCCCGGTGCTCGCCAAGGCCATGGACCGGATCTTCATCCTCCACGCCGACCACGAGCAGAACGCTTCGACCTCTACCGTGCGCCTGGCCGGCTCTTCGGGTGCCAACCCGTTCGCCTGTATCGCCGCCGGTATCGCTGCACTGTGGGGCCCTGCCCACGGCGGTGCGAACGAAGCCGTGTTGACCATGCTTGACGAGATTGGCGATGTTTCGAACATCGACAAGTTCATCGCCAAGGCCAAGGACAAGAACGATCCGTTCAAACTGATGGGCTTCGGTCACCGCGTTTACAAGAACCGCGACCCTCGCGCGACTGTCATGAAGCAGACCTGCGACGAAGTGCTGAAGGAACTGGGCATCAACAACGATCCGCAACTCGAACTGGCCATGCGCCTGGAAGAGATCGCGCTGACCGACCCGTACTTCATCGAGCGCTCGCTGTACCCGAACGTCGACTTCTACTCGGGGATCATCCTCAAGGCGATCGGCATTCCGACCAGCATGTTCACGGTGATTTTCGCGCTGGCACGTACTGTTGGCTGGATCTCCCACTGGAAAGAGATGCTCTCCAGCCCGTACAAGATTGGCCGTCCGCGCCAGTTGTACACTGGTTACGAGTCGCGTGACATTTCCAAGCTGGAAGACCGCAAATAAGACTTGTCTTGCGATGACGTCTTAAAGTTGTACCGGGAACGGCCTCTATTTATATAGGGGCCGTTTTTGTTTGTCTGGAGTTTGGGATTTTGGGTTTTGGGATTGGGGGCATATCCGTTTCTTCGGGTGCTGCCGCTGGCGGTTTCGCTCTTACAGCGAGTCCCTTTTTCAAACGCCAAAAAGGAACCAAAAGGCTTTGCCCCGGCGTACGGCACTTCGCTGAGGCTCAGTGTTCCCTCGCTACGGTGTCCATCCGGGGGCATCGCCTACGGTTTGCTTCGCTGCACCTCCTCTCGATGAATGCGGCTTCGCCGCACGGCGCTGCGCGCCTACCCCCGTATGAACACCTACGCTCGGCCTGCCGATGGGGCAAAAGATCAAAAGCCAAAGCCAAAGCCAAAGCCAAAGCCAAAGCCAAAGCCAAAGCCAAAGCAAGATCAAAAGCCAGATCAAGAGCCCCTCACCCTAGCCCTCTCCCGGAGGGAGAGGGGACTGACCGAGTGGTTTGGTAGAGGTACGCCGACGTGCGATACCGCGTTGAACTCAGATTCTGAAAAGCTCACAAATCGGCTCCCTCTCCCTCGGGAGAGGGCTGGGCGGGCGGCGTTCCGATGAGGGGCAAATCCACCACCGAACCAAAGCCGAACACACGCTCTTCACCACTCAACAGGATGAGCGTTAGCTCGGCTGCAGCTCTTGATCTGTAAGCGACGTCGGAAGGCTGAGTGGAGGGATTGATCCGGGCGTGGGAGCGCAGCGACCGTTTGGCGAAGCCAAACACAGCGAGAGGAGGTGCAGCGAAGCAAACCGTAGGCGCTGCGCCCGGATCGATCCCGCAGCGAAGGAACCCCGAGCCCCAGCGAGCGGGCCGGACGTAGGAGCAAGCGTTTTTTGCTTACTTTTTTTGGCGTTTGAAAAAAAGTGAGTCGCCGTAAGGGCGAAACCCTAATCAGCCGTTACCGCAGCAACGGATATACACCCAATAAAAAACACACCAAAGTCCGATAACCGCCCACAAAAAATGCCCCGATCTCTCAACCGGGGCATTCAGCACAACATTACAAAACCATCAAACCATCAATGCGAAACCGCCCCACTCGCCCCCAACCCCGTCTGCGAACGCACAAACTGCGGGAAGAACAACGCCCGCTCATTGTCCGCAGCCGCCGACTTGTCAGTAATCGAGAAGAACCAGATCCCCACAAAGGCAATGATCATCGAGAACAACGCCGGATACTCGTAAGGGAAGATCGCCTTCTCATGATGCAGAATCTGCACCCAGATGGTCGGGCCAAGGATCATCAAGCCAACCGCACTCACCAGACCCAGCCAGCCGCCAATCATCGCCCCACGAGTGGTCAGCTTCTTCCAGTACATCGAAAGCAACAGCACCGGGAAGTTACAGCTGGCAGCGATCGAGAACGCCAGGCCAACCATGAACGCAATGTTCTGACTTTCGAACAAGATGCCCAAGCCAATCGCCAGCACCGCCAAGGCAATGGTGGTGATCTTCGAGACACGAATCTCGTCCTTCTCGTTCGCCTTGCCCTTCTTGATCACACTGGCATACAGGTCGTGAGAAACCGCCGAAGCACCGGCCAGAGTCAGACCGGCAACAACCGCCAGAATGGTCGCGAACGCCACCGCCGAGATAAAGCCGAGGAAGATACTGCCACCGACCGCGTTGGCCAAATGCACCGCCGCCATGTTGTTGCCGCCCAACAGCGCGCCAGCAGCATCTTTGAAGGCCGGGTTAGTGCTGACCAGCAGGATCGCGCCGAAGCCGATAATGAAGGTCAGGATGTAGAAGTAGCCAATGAAACCGGTTGCGTAGAGCACGCTCTTGCGGGCTTCTTTTGCGTCACTCACGGTGAAGAAGCGCATCAGAATGTGTGGCAGACCAGCCGTACCGAACATCAGCGCCAGACCCAGCGAGAACGCCGAAATCGGATCCTTGACCAGACCGCCTGGGCTCATGATCGCTTCGCCTTTGGCGTGAACCTTGATCGCTTCGGAGAACAGCGTGTTGAAGTCGAAGCCTACGTGCTTCATCACCATCAGCGCCATGAACGAGGCGCCGGACAGCAACAGCACAGCCTTGATGATCTGTACCCAAGTGGTCGCCAGCATGCCGCCGAACAGCACGTACATGCACATCAGCACCCCCACCAGAATCACCGCGACGTGGTAGTCCAGACCGAACAACAGCTGAATCAGCTTGCCGGCACCGACCATTTGCGCGATCAGGTAGAACGCCACCACCACCAGCGAGCCGCAGGCAGACAGGGTGCGGATCTGGGTTTGCCCGAGGCGGTAGGACGCCACGTCGGCAAAGGTGTATTTACCCAGGTTACGCAGGCGCTCGGCGATCAGGAACAGAATGATCGGCCAGCCCACCAGGAAGCCGATCGAGTAGATCAGGCCATCGTAGCCGGAGGTGAACACCAGCGCGGAAATCCCCAGGAAGGACGCCGCCGACATGTAGTCACCGGCGATCGCCAGACCATTCTGGAAACCGGTGATCTTGCCGCCCGCCGCATAGTAGTCGGCCGCCGAATTGTTTTTCTTCGAGGCCCAGTAGGTGATGTATAAGGTCGCGCCAACGAACGCGACGAACATCAGGATCGCCGGAATGTTCAGTGGCTGCTTGGCCACTTCACCGGTCAACGCGTCAGCCGCCCAGACACTCGGCGCGAACGCCGCAACACTCAATAAAGCCAGTAGACGCCGGATCATTGCTGAGCCTCCTTGAGAATCGCATTGTTCAAGTCGTCGAACTCGCCATTGGCGCGGCGCACGTAGATAGCGGTGAGGATGAATGCAGAAAGAATGAGTCCGACACCGATTGGAATTCCCCAGGTAATCGAGGATTCCGGACTGAGTTTCGCGCCCAGAATGTGTGGCCCGTAAGCGATCAACAGGATGAAGCCAGAGTAAAGCCCGAGCATGATCGCCGAGAGTATCCAGGCGAACTTTTCCCTTTTTCGCACCAGCTCCTTGAATCGGGGACTGTTTTGAATCGAGAGGTAAATGCTGTCGTTCATTGTTTTTATCCTCGCAGCACAGATTATTGTTGGAACGTAGCTAATGTATGCGGCTGCGAGCGCGGTAACAGACGACCTTAGTAGTAGAACGCCATGACGTATTTGCCATTCTTGAGCACACACAAAAAACTGTGGGAGCTGGCTTGCCAGCGATGGCGTCGTGTCAGCCAACTATTAGTCAACTGAGAGAACGCTATCGCGGGCAAGCCCGCTCCCACAGGGTTCGTGGTGAACGATGCTATTTCGGGTTATTTAGTCCAGTCAGCCACGCGATCCGGGTGTTTGGCTACCCAATCCTTGGCCGCTGCGTCAGGCTTGGCACCGTCCTGAATCGCCAGCATGACTTCGCCGATTTCGTCTTTCGACGCCCACTGGAAGTTCTTCAGGAACTTGGCCACTTCCGGTGCTTTGGTCGCGAGTTCTTTGCTGCCGATGCTGTTTACGGTTTCGGCTGCGCCGTACACGCCTTTCGGGTCGTCGAGGAAGCGCAGTTTCCACTTGGCGAACATCCAGTGCGGCACCCAACCGGTGACCGCGATGGATTCGTTTTTCTTCTCGGCACGGGTCAGCTCGGCAATCATGCCGGCGCCGGAACTGGCTTTGAGGCTGTATTTGTCGAGACCGTAGTCCTTGATCGCCTGATCGGTCTTGAGCATCACGCCTGAACCGGCGTCGATGCCGACGATGCGATTCTTGAAGGTGTCGTCGGTTTTCAGGTCTTCGATCGACTTGGCTTTCACATACTCCGGCACGATCAAGCCGATTTTCGCATCCTTGAAGTTCGGGCCGTAATCGACGACCTGATCCTTGTTTTTTGTCCAGTATTCACCGTGGGTCACGGGCAGCCAGGCCGAAAGCATGGCGTCGAGTTTGCCGGTGGCCACGCCCTGCCACATGATCCCGGTGGCGACGGCTTGCAGTTTCACGTCGTAACCGAGTTTCTGCTTGATCACTTCGGCCGCCACGTGGGTGGTCGCGACGCTGTCGGACCAGCCGTCAACGTAACCGATGTTCAGGGTCTGTTTTTCTGCGCTGGCGAAAGTGGAACTCATCGCAAGCACCAGAGCAGCACTTGCGCCTAAAAGTCGTCGCATCTTCATCGTTACTTCCCCGAAATGCTGCGCCCGACGGATGACGGGCGGCGTCAACGTATTGTTATGGTGCACGGCGCCCCCATCACGCCTGACCGCAAACTTGTTAGAACATCAGCGGAGCACTGATGGCTTGATCATCAACCTCAGGCGGCAGTCGACCTGCTCTGCCAGCGACCTCAAGACAACGAGAAACGACATCACAAGGCCATTAATGACGTCTGAATATTTGGCGCCAGACAATCCGCCCGAACTTTGCATGTCAAAATCATGCGAGCCACCAACCCCTCTATAAATGCAGGTAACATGCGTCGCTTTGCAGCCACTCGGCCTGACCATGTCCGCGAACTCCCGCTTCCCTTTTCTGCCTTATCTCTTCGCCTGCCTGCTGGGGCTGTTTGCACTCGCTGGCTTCTGGTACGGCCTCGGCCAACCGGTGATCCTGCCGGACGCCGCTACGCCGACGCATAAATTGCAATGCGCCTCCTACACCCCGTTCGATAAAGACCAGTCGCCGTTCGACGTGCCGTTCAAGCTGCGCCCCGAGCGCATGGACGCTGACCTCGCGCTGCTGGCGACACGTTTTGAGTGCATTCGCACCTATTCGATGACCGGCCTCGAGGCGCTGCCGGATCTGGCGCGCAAACACGGCTTGAAATTGATGATCGGCGCGTGGGTCAACAGCAACCCGGTAGACACCGAGAAAGAAGTCGACCTGCTGATCAAATCAGCCAACGCCAACCCGGACGTGGTCAGCGCGGTGATCGTCGGCAACGAAGCGCTGCTGCGCAAGGAAGTCACTGGCGCGCAACTTGCCCGGTTGATCAACAAGGTCAAGGGCCAGGTCAAGCAACCGGTCACCTATGCCGATGTCTGGGAGTTCTGGCTCAAGCATCCGGAAATCGCACCGGCGGTGGATTTCCTGACCATCCACTTGCTGCCGTACTGGGAGGATGATCCGTCGAACATTGACGTCGCCCTGCAACATGTCACGGATGTGCGTCAGGTGTTCGGCAATAAATTCGCGCCGAAAGACGTGATGATTGGCGAAACCGGCTGGCCGAGCGAAGGCCGCCAGCGCGAGACCGCCCTGCCGAGCCGGGTCAACGAGGCCAGGTTCATTCGTGGTTTTGTCGCAATGGCCGAGAAAGAAGGCTGGCATTACAACCTGATCGAAGCGTTTGACCAGCCATGGAAGCGCGGCAGTGAAGGCGCGGTGGGCGGTTACTGGGGACTGTTCGATGCTGATCGTCAGGACAAAGGCGTACTCGCCGGACCGGTGACGAATGTACCGTTCTGGAAAGAATGGCTGGCGGTCGGCGGGTTGATTTTCCTTGGCACGCTGATCCTTGGCGGTCGCGTTCGGACCACGCGCTCGGCGCTGGTGTTGCCGCTGCTGGGCGCCCTCGCCGCTTGCTCGATTGGCGCCTGGGGTGATCTGGCGCGGGTGACCACGCGGTTCACCAGTGAGTGGCTGTGGGTCGGTTTGCTGACGGCGCTGAATCTGTTGGTACTGGCACACGCGGCACTGACGCTGAGCGCGCGAATTGGCTGGCGTGAGCGGGTGTTCAATCTGCTGGAGCGGCGCGCCGGCTGGCTGGTCGCGGCAGCAGGCTTTGCCGCAGCGGTGATGATGCTGGAGATGGTGTTTGATCCGCGTTATCGCAGCTTTGCAAGCATGGCGTTTGTGCTGCCGGCGCTGGTTTATCTGTGCCGGCCGGTCAGCGTGCCGCGTCGTGAAATTGCCTTGCTGACCTTCATTGTCGGCGCGGGGATTGCGCCGCAGCTGTATCAGGAAGGTTTGCAGAATCAGCAGGCATGGGGTTGGGCGTTGGTGAGTGTGTTGATGGTGGCGGCTCTGTGGCGCTGCCTGCGCGTTCGAAAATACTGATCAAAAGCAAGATCAAAAGATCGCTGCCTTCGGCAACTCCTACAAGGTGTACGCCATTTCAATGTAGGAGCTGCCGAAGGCTGCGATCTTTTCCATCAGGCGCTACGGGACTCGCGGACCAACCGCAACCCGGCAATCACCAGCGCAAACACTGCCAACGTGGTGTTGTACAACGCCAGTGCCGGCATCCCAAACACCAGCGCCAGCACCGCCAGCCACCACCCTGCCCGCCCCGGCAAGACAAAACCGATCAACGCCGCACCCAGCGCCGTCCAGCCCAACACCTTGAAGTGAATCATCAAGCCAAGGTTCGACCGCACCTGACATTCCCAGCGACTGGCCTCGTCGACGCAGATGCCCACCCACTTGCCGTCTTCCATAAAGCCATAACGCGCGCCATAACTGGCGGCCAGCCACAACGGCAACAGAACGAGCAGTAAAATCACGGGCAAACGGCGGGACATGAAACACTCCAATCTTCGGAAATCGGCGGCCAGCTTAATCTGCCGCCAGCCGTGTGCAAGAACTAACAACTGTTAACTGTTCATTCAGGGCGTGCAAAGTGTATCGTCCAGCTACTATTACTCCGAATTCTGCCTGTTTGGTGCCGCAGCATGGCACTTTGGCGCAAACCCGGTGGTCATAGCCTGCGAACTTCATTCGGCACCTTCCTCTAAGGGATCTAGTCATGCTCCGTTCCTTGCGCTTCGCCGCGCTGTTCAGCGGCCTTATTTTGAGTGCGTCCGCACTGGCGGTGGATATCGACGCCGCCAGTTATGGCTACCCCCTGACCAACCCGTTCGAGGCGACCATCGCCACGACGCCGCCGGACTTGCGCCCGGAATTGCCGCTGGACGACGACATCAATCAGTCGGACCGCAGCCTGACCTTGCGCCCGGAGCGAGAGTTCATCCTGCCGGACAACTTCTGGGCGGTGAAAAAGCTCACCTACCGCATCGCCACCCAGGACAAACCGGCCCCGCTGATCTTTCTGATTGCCGGCACCGGCGCACGTTATGACAGCACGCTCAACGAATACCTGAAAAAGCTCTACTACAAGGCCGGCTACCACGTCGTGCAGTTGTCGTCGCCGACCAGTTTCGACTTCATCAGCGCCGCCTCACGCTTCGCCACCCCGGGCGTGACCAAGGAAGATGCCGAAGACATGTACCGGGTGATGCAAGCCGTGCGCGCGCAAAACCCGAAACTGCCGGTGACCGAGTACTACCTGACCGGTTACAGCCTCGGCGCCCTCGATGCTGCTTTCGTTGCGCATCTGGACGAGACGCGCCGCAGCTTCAATTTCAAGAAAGTCCTGCTGCTCAATCCGCCGGTCAACCTCTACACCTCGGTGACCAACCTCGACAAGCTCGTGCAAACCGAGGTGAAAGGCATCAACACCAGCACCACATTCTACGAGCTGGTGCTGTCCAAGCTGACCCGCTACTTCCAGCAGAAAGGCTACATCGACCTCAATGACGCGCTGCTTTACGACTTCCAGCAGTCCAAGCAGCACCTGACCAACGAACAGATGGCGATGTTGATTGGCACCTCGTTCCGGTTCTCGGCAGCCGACATTGCCTTTACCTCGGACCTGATCAACCGTCGCGGCCTGATCACCCCGCCGAAATTCCCGATCACCGAAGGCACCAGCCTCACGCCGTTCCTCAAGCGTGCGTTGCAGTGCGACTTCGACTGCTACCTGACCGAACAGGTCATTCCGATGTGGCGTGCACGCACCGACGGCGGCAGCCTGCTGCAACTGATTGATCAGGTGAGCCTGTATGCGCTCAAGGATTACCTGCACGACAGCCCGAAAATCGCCGTGATGCACAACGCCGATGACGTGATCCTCGGTCCGGGCGACCTCGGTTTCCTGCGCAAGACCTTCGGTGATCGACTGACCGTTTATCCACTGGGCGGCCATTGCGGCAATCTTAACTACCGCGTCAACAGCGACGCCATGCTGGAGTTCTTCCGTGGCTAAATATCTCCTGCTGATGGCAGCGCTCCTCTGCGCAGGCGTGGCCCAGGCCGACAACAGTAAAGCCAACGCACCGGTCGTCGTCGACAGCGACGGCTTCAAGGAACCGCTGTCCAAACTCAAGTTCAACCCGGGGCTGGATCAGCGTGAATTCGAGCGTTCGACGCTCAACGCGCTGAACGTCTACGACCCGTTGGAGTCGTGGAACCGCCGGGTTTACCACTTCAACTATCGCTTCGACCAATGGGTGTTCCTGCCGGTGGTCGATGGCTATCGCTACATCACGCCGAGCTTCGTGCGCACAGGCGTAAGCAACTTCTTCAACAACCTCGGTGACGTGCCGAATCTGGTCAACAGCCTGTTGCAGTTCAAAGGCCAGCGTTCGATGGAAACCACCGCGCGCCTGCTGCTCAACACCACCATCGGCATCGCCGGTCTGTGGGACCCGGCTACTGCCATGGGCCTGCCGCGCCAGAGCGAAGACTTCGGTCAGACCCTGGGCTTCTACGGTGTACCGGGCGGCGCCTACTTCGTGCTGCCGATCTTCGGACCGTCGAACATCCGTGACACTGCCGGTCTTGCCGTGGATTACACCGCCGAATCGGCGATCAACTTCCTCAACGTCTCGGAAGTCAGCTCCAACCATCCGGAAGTCTGGGCGTTGCGTGCAGTCGACAAGCGTTATCAGACCAGCTTCCGTTACGGCCAGATGAACTCGCCGTTCGAGTACGAGAAGGTGCGTTACGTGTACACCGAAGCGCGCAAGTTGCAGATCGCCGAATAGTTTTTGGCAGGTACAAAAAAGGGCCATTCGATGCGAGTCGAATGGCCCTTTTTCAATGGCACAACACTCCTACAAAGGTTATGTGTTGTTGATTAGTTTTTCAGGGCTTTCCAGATCTTGCCGACAACGGCAACCACCGCCAGCACCACCGCGCCAGCGATGATCCCCGCCACACCATTGAGCAACATCGGCACCGCAAACCCGGCACTACCGGCCGCGGCGCCAACGCCTTCAATCCAGTCATGCACGACCGGCACGCCATGGGTGAGGATGCCGCCGCCGACCAGGAACATCGCCGCCGTACCGACCACCGACAAGGTTTTCATCATGTACGGCGCCGCGCTCAGAATGCCGCTGCCGACTTTCTTAGCGACCTGCCCAGGCTTTTGCGTCAGCCACAGGCCGAGATCGTCGAGTTTGACGATGCCCGCCACCAGGCCATAAACGCCCACCGTCATCACAATCGCAATGCCGGACATCACGATCACTTGCTGAGTCAGCGAGGCCGTTGCCACGGTGCCCAGAGTGATGGCGATAATCTCTGCCGAAAGGATAAAGTCAGTGCGAATCGCGCCTTTGATCTTGTCCTTTTCGTACGCCACCAGATCGGTCGCCGGATCAGCTACCGCCTCAGTCAGTTGCGCATGTTCGGCCTCGTCTTCAGCCTTGCTGTGCAGAAACTTGTGCGCAAGCTTCTCGAAACCTTCGAAACACAGATACGCACCACCCACCATCAACAACGGTGTTACCAGCCACGGTACGAACGCACTGATCGCCAGCGCCGACGGCACGAGGATCAATTTGTTGACGAAAGAACCTTTGGCCACGGCCCAGACCACCGGGATTTCCCGCTCGGCACGCACGCCGGAGACCTGCTGGGCGTTGAGCGCCAGATCATCGCCGAGCACCCCGGCGGTCTTCTTGGCAGCCATTTTGGTCATCAACGCCACGTCGTCCAGCACGGTGGCAATATCGTCGATCAGCACCAGCAAACTGCTTCCTGCCATGAATCCTGTTTCCTTTTATGTATGAATGTTGCGAAGCATAACGCGACCGCAGGCCACATGGGGCATTGTTGAGCGCTGCGCGAGGCCGGTGCTACCATGCGCAACCGCCAGAACAGGCAAGGAACCACCGGGTTTATGAGCACAATCCGCGAGCGCAACAAAGAACTGATCCTGCGTGCCGCCAGTGAGGAGTTTGCCGACAAGGGCTTCGCTGCGACCAAAACCAGCGACATCGCCGCCAAGGCGGGATTGCCCAAGCCCAACGTCTACTACTACTTCAAGTCCAAGGAAAACCTTTACCGCGAGGTATTGGAAAGCATCATCGTGCCGATTTTGCAGGCCTCGACCCCGTTCAATCCGGACGGCGTACCGAGCGAAGTGCTGAGTGGCTACATCCGCTCGAAGATCCGCATCTCCCGCGACCTGCCCTTCGCCTCGAAAGTATTTGCCAGCGAAATCATGCACGGTGCGCCACATTTGAGCGCCGATCTGGTCGAGCAACTCAACGGCCAGGCCAAGCACAACATCGACTGCATCCAGAGCTGGATCGACCGCGGCCAGATCGCCCCGATCGACCCTAATCACCTGATGTTCAGCATCTGGGCCGCGACCCAGACCTACGCCGACTTCGACTGGCAGATTTCTGCGGTGACCGGCAAGGACAAGCTGGACGAGGCGGATTATGAAGCGGCGGCACAGACGATTATCCGGTTGGTGTTGAAGGGGTGTGAGCCGGACTGAAACACCGTGGAGACGCCATCGCGAGCAGGCTCGCTCCTACATTTGGAATGCGTTCCCCTGTAGGAGTGAGCCTGCTCGCGATCGAGGCAACGCGGTTTCAGCTCAAACCCAAATAGCATCCCACAGCGGATAGTCGCCAAGCTTCTCCACCAGCCCGGCCCGCAACGGGTTGGCCACGACATAACGCGCCATCTTCACCAGGTCTTCTTCCCGTCTCAGCGCGCGGTCATGAAACCCTCTCTGCCAGAGAACGCTGTTTCCACCGGAAGCTTGCCTGACAGCCTTGGTACTCAGCGATTTGGTTTTTTGCATCACCTCACTCAATGAACCTCGTCGCAATTCAATCAGCCAATGGAAATGATCTGGCATCACTACCCAGGCTAATGAGTTCACCAGCCCCGAATCTTGCGCGTGTCGAAATTGATCAGCGACCAGTTTTCCCAAGGCAAAATCCGTGAAAATCGGCTTTCGTTGATAAGTGGTGCTGGTTAACAGATAGATTCGACTGACTTCGGTATAGCGCCCGACTCGCAATTTATGTGCTGCAGGTAGATCCGGCATTCCTTTGCCCTCTGTGATCAGGTCATGAAAAGGCTAGTACCGGGAAAGACAAATGGAGCGGTCAACTGTTGGCTGGATGTGTCTGGTAGATAGCGATCGCGAGCAGGCTCACTCCTACAGGGGATCTGGGGTGTTCATACATTTTGTGTCTGAACAAAAATTCCTGTAGGAGTGAGCCTGCTCGCGATAGCGGTTATTCAATCAACGCAGATTCAAGCAGCCACCCCCGCATCCGCCCGCAACTCCAACGCCTCCACAGCTTTAATCGCCACCTGCTCATCAATGTCCGACAAATCCCCGCTAATCCCGATCGCACCCAGCACATTCCCCGCCTGATCCCGAATCAACACACCACCCGGTGCCGGCACGACGCTGCCCTGGCCCATGCTGTTCAGCGCGGCAATAAACGCCGGGCGTTGTTGTGCATCCAGTGCCAGCAGGCGCGAGCCTTTACCCAAGGCAATCGCGCCCCAGGCTTTGCCGATGGCGATGTTCGGGCGCAGCAGGCTGGCGCCGTCTTCGCGTTGCAAGGTGATCAGGTGGCCGCCGGTATCGAGTACCGCGATGGTCAGCGGCGCGGCGTTGATGCCGCGCCCTGCATTGATGGCCTGATTGACCAGGTTGACTGCGACTTTCAAGGTTAAAGCGCTCATGGTGCCGTCCTCATTTTGTTATAGGGAAAGTCGTGGGCCTGCGGTTTTGTGCCGCAGGCCGATGCAACAAATAGAACACAATGAGTTATTTTTTTGTATACAATAATTCTCGAAAAGCGCCACATGCGACGAAAAGCCACACTCAGACAGGCTTCCGACGAATGAAACAGGCGCTTGAGAAAATGGATTGACCTGCGCCGTCCGCCGTGAATACACTCTGCGCAAAGCCACTTGTATACAATTACAAAACGTAAAGAGGCACAAAACCATGAGCAAAATGAGAGCAATCGAAGCCGCCGTTCTGGTGATGCGCCGTGAAGGGGTTGATACCGCTTTTGGCATCCCGGGCGCTGCCATCAACCCGCTGTACTCCGCCTTGCAGAAAGTCGGTGGCATCGATCACGTCCTTGCTCGCCACGTTGAAGGCGCCTCGCACATGGCCGAGGGCTACACCCGCACCAAGGCCGGCAACATCGGCGTGTGCATCGGTACTTCCGGTCCTGCCGGTACCGACATGGTCACCGGGCTCTACAGCGCCTCGGCCGACTCGATTCCAATCCTCTGCATTACCGGCCAGGCACCCCGCGCCCGTATGCACAAGGAAGACTTCCAGGCTGTCGACATCACCAGCATCGTCAAGCCAGTGACCAAGTGGGCGACCACTGTTCTGGAACCGGGCCAAGTGCCTTACGCGTTCCAGAAAGCCTTCTTCGAAATGCGCTCCGGCCGTCCAGGCCCGGTGCTGATCGACCTGCCGTTCGACGTGCAGATGGCCGAAATCGAATTCGACATCGACGCCTACCAGCCACTGCCATTGGCCAAACCGACCGCGACCCGCGTTCAGGTTGAAAAAGCTCTGGCGCTGCTTGATCAGGCTGAGCGTCCATTGCTGGTTGCCGGCGGCGGCATCATCAACGCCGACGCCAGCGATCTGCTGGTTGAATTCGCTGAACTGACCGGCATTCCGGTGATCCCGACCCTGATGGGCTGGGGCACCATCCCGGACGATCACCCGTTGATGGTCGGCATGGTCGGTCTGCAGACGTCGCATCGTTACGGCAACGCCACCATGCTGAAATCCGACGTGGTGTTGGGGATCGGTAACCGTTGGGCTAACCGTCACACCGGTTCGGTTGACGTTTACACCGAAGGTCGCAAGTTCATTCACGTCGACATCGAAGGCACGCAGATCGGTCGTGTGTTCACCCCGGATCTGGGCATCGTTTCCGACGCCGCTGCTGCGCTGACCGTGTTCATCGAAGTGGCCCGTGAATGGCAAGCCGCCGGCAAGCTGAAAAACCGCAGTGCCTGGCTGCAAGACTGCCAGCAGCGCAAAGCCAGCCTGCATCGCAAGACCCACTTCGACAACGTGCCGGTAAAACCGCAACGCGTTTACGAAGAAATGAACCAGGTGTTCGGCAAGGACACCTGCTACGTCAGCACCATTGGTCTGTCGCAGATTGCCGGCGCGCAGTTCCTGCACGTCTACAAGCCGCGTCACTGGATCAACTGCGGTCAGGCCGGCCCGTTGGGCTGGACCATTCCGGCTGCGCTGGGCGTGGTCAAGGCCGATCCGAGCCGGAAAGTCGTGGCCCTGTCGGGGGACTATGACTTCCAGTTCATGATCGAAGAACTGGCGGTCGGCGCTCAGTTCAAACTGCCATACATCCACGTCGTGGTGAACAACTCGTACCTGGGTCTGATCCGTCAGGCCCAGCGCGGGTTCGAAATGGACTACTGCGTGCAGCTGTCCTTCGATAACCTGAACGCGCCGGAACTCAACGGTTACGGTGTTGACCACGTCGCAGTGGCTGAAGGCCTCGGCTGTAAGGCACTGCGTGTGTTCGAACCATCGGAAATCGCCCCTGCCCTGCGCAAGGCCGAACAGATGATCGAAGAGTTCAAGGTGCCGGTGATCGTCGAGATCATTCTGGAGCGTGTGACCAACATCTCCATGGGCACCGAGATCAACGCCGTCAACGAATTCGAAGACCTGGCGCTGGTCGGCAACGATGCGCCAACGGCGATTTCGCTGCTTGATTGAACGTAGCTAGCCCCCTCTCCCTCCGGGCGGTCCGACGTTTCGGGAGGGCTGGGGTGAGGGAAAGGTTTTGCGGTGCTCGCAAAATTCGGATCAGACTCAGGGTCCCCCTCACCCTAACCCTCTCCCCCAGGAGAGGGGACTGATCGCGAACAATCTGACCCACCGTGCCACATCCGTTTTTAGGAGACCACCATGCCGCGTTTCGCAGCCAACCTGTCCATGCTGTTCACCGAACAGGATTTCCTTGCCCGTTTCGACGCCGCCGCCAAGGCTGGTTTCAGCGGTGTCGAGTACCTGTTCCCGTACGACTTCAGCTCTGCCGAAATCAAGGCCAGGCTCGACGCCAACGGTCTGACTCAAGTGCTGTTCAACCTGCCGGCCGGTGACTGGGCCAAGGGCGAGCGCGGTATCGCGTGCCTGCCGGATCGGGTCGAAGAGTTCCGCGCCGGTGTCGATCTGGCGATTGCCTATGCGCAAGTGCTGGGCAACACCCAGATCAACTGCCTGGCCGGTATTCGTCCACAAGGCGTTGACGATGCCACGGTAGAAAAAACCTTCATCGCCAACCTGAAATACGCCGCCGACAAGCTGCAGGCAGCGGGCATCAAACTGGTGATGGAAGCGATCAACACCCGCGACATCCCGGGTTTCTACCTGAACAACACGGCGCAAGCCCTGTCGATTCGCGAGCAGGTCGGCAGCGCCAACCTGTTCCTGCAATACGACATCTATCACATGCAAATCATGGAAGGCGATCTGGCCCGCACCCTGCAATCGCATCTGGGCGAGATCAACCATGTGCAGCTCGCGGACAACCCGGGCCGCAACGAACCCGGCACTGGTGAAATCAACTACCGCTTCCTGTTCGAACACCTTGATCGCATCGGTTATCAGGGTTGGGTGGGTTGCGAATACAAGCCGCTGACCACCACCGAAGCAGGCCTCGGCTGGCTGAAAACCCACAACGCAATCTGAACGAACACATGACCCTGTAGGAGCTGCCGAAGGCTGCGATCTTTTGATCTTGTTTTTACAGATCAAGATCAAAAGATCGTCCGAACGCGGCCCGAGCCTTCGGCAGCTCCTACGGCTGTTTATAAAAACAAGAGGATTTTCTCATGGCTAAAATCGGATTTATCGGCACCGGCATCATGGGCCACCCAATGGCTTCGAACCTGCAGAAAGCCGGTCACAGCCTGTTCCTGTCGGCGCACCACGACGCCGCCCCGGCCGACCTGGTAGCCGCTGGCGCCGTCGCCCTGGCCAACCCACGCGAAGTCGCGCAAGAAGCTGAATTCATCATCGTCATGGTCCCGGATACCCCACAGGTCGACGACGTACTGTTCCGCGCCGACGGCGTTGCCGCCGGCCTGAGCAAAGGCAAAATCGTCATCGACATGAGCTCGATCTCGCCGACCGCCACCAAAGCTTTCGCGGCGAAGATCAACGAGAAAGGTGCGCAGTACCTCGACGCACCGGTGTCCGGCGGTGAAGTCGGCGCCAAAGCTGCGACCCTGAGCATCATGATCGGTGGCGATGCCGATGCTTTCGAACGCGCTCTGCCGCTGTTCCAGGCCATGGGCAAAAACATCACCCTGGTCGGTGGCAATGGCGACGGTCAAACCGCCAAAGTAGCCAACCAGATCATCGTAGCGCTGAACATTCAGGCTGTCGCTGAAGCCCTGCTGTTCGCTTCGAAAAACGGTGCTGATCCAGCCAAGGTGCGTGAAGCACTGATGGGCGGTTTCGCCTCTTCGAAGATCCTCGAAGTGCACGGCGAGCGCATGATCAAAGGCACTTTCGATCCAGGCTTCCGCATCAGCCTGCACCAGAAGGACCTGAACCTGGCCCTGCAAGGCGCCAAGGAACTGAACATCAACCTGCCGAACACCGCCAACGCCCAGCAAGTGTTCAGCACCTGCGCGGCCATCGGAGGCAGCAACTGGGACCACTCGGCGCTGATCAAGGGTCTGGAGCACATGGCCAACTTCTCGATTCGCGATAACAAATAAGCCCTGCCCCGTCGCTCGTTCCCACGCTCTGCGTGGGAATGCAGCCCGGGACGCTCCGCGTCCCTGCCGAAGCGGACGCAGAGCGTCCATTGAGGCATTCCCACGCAGAGCGTGGGAACGATCATCAGCACTAAACCAAGAACAATAAGATTGGGAGCCCGCCATGTCGGTCGATCCGCAACAACTGCTGCGCGAGCTGTTTGCCACAGCCATCGACGCGGCCCATCCGAACCAGGTCCTCGAAGCCCATCTGCCTGCAGATCGCAGCGGCCGGGTGATCGTCATCGGTGCCGGCAAAGCTGCCGCCGCGATGGCGCAAGTGGTCGAGCGCTGCTGGGAAGGTGAAGTCTCTGGCCTGGTTGTAACCCGCTACGGTCACGGCGCCCCCTGCGAAAAAATCGAAGTGGTCGAAGCCGCGCATCCGGTACCGGACGCTGCCGGCCTGGCCGTAGCCAAACGCGTGCTCGAACTGGTCAGCAACCTGACTGAAGACGACCGCGTGATCTTCCTGCTCTCCGGTGGTGGCTCTGCCCTGCTGGCGTTGCCGGCCGCAGGCATCACCCTCGCCGACAAGCAGTCGATCAACAAAGCCCTGCTCAAATCCGGCGCGACCATCGGCGAGATGAACTGCGTGCGCAAGCACCTCTCGGCGATCAAGGGTGGGCGTCTGGGCAAGGCTTGCTGGCCTGCCACTGTTTATACCTACGCGATTTCCGATGTACCGGGCGACCTCGCCACGGTCATCGCTTCCGGCCCGACCGTGGCCGACCCAAGCACTTCCGCTGAAGCGCTGGCGATCATCAAACGCTACGGCATCGAGATCCCCGCTTCCGTGCGCAACTGGCTGCAAAGCCCTGAATCGGAAACCGTCAAACCCGGAGATCCGTCGCTCGCGCGCAGCCACTTCCAGTTGATTGCCCGTCCTCAGCAATCGCTGGATGCCGCTGCGGTGAAATGCCGTCAGGCCGGTTTCAGCACGCTGATCCTCGGCGACCTCGAAGGTGAATCGCGCGAAGTGGCGAAAGTCCACGCCGGCATCGCCCGCCAGATCATCCATCACGGTCAACCATTGGCAGCACCGTGCGTGATTCTCTCCGGCGGCGAAACCACCGTGACCGTGCGCGGCAATGGCCGTGGCGGACGCAACGCCGAATTTCTCCTCAGCCTCACCGACAGCCTCAAGGGCCAGCCCGGCGTCTATGCGCTGGCCGGTGACACCGACGGCATCGACGGCTCGGAAGACAACGCCGGCGCGATCATGACCCCGGACAGCTACGCCCGCGCCGCCGCCCTCGGTTTGAGCGCCAGCGACGAGCTGGATAACAACAACGGCTACGGCTATTTCGCGGCGCTCGATGCGCTGATAGTCACCGAGCCGACCCGCACCAACGTCAACGACTTCCGCGCCATTCTGATCCTTGAGAGCTGCAAATCATGACGCCTGATAAAAAGGTCAAAATCCTCGCCACCCTCGGGCCAGCTGTCGATGGCATCGAAGACATCCGCGAACTGGTCGAGGCCGGGGTGAATATCTTCCGCCTGAACTTCAGCCACGGCGATCACGCCGACCACGCCAAGCGCTATCAGTGGATCCGCGAAGTCGAGCGTCAGCTCAACTATCCGCTGGGCATTCTGATGGACTTGCAGGGGCCGAAACTGCGCGTCGGCAAGTTCGCCGACGGCAAGGTGCAACTGCATCGCGGTCAGGCCTTCCGTCTGGATCTGGACGCGACACCGGGCGATGAGCGCCGAGTAAACCTGCCGCATCCGGAGATCATTGCCGCGCTGGAAGCCGGCATGGATCTGCTGCTCGACGACGGCAAGCTGCGTCTGCGCGTGGTCACCAAATACGCCGACGCGATCGATACCACCGTGCTCAACGGCGGCGAATTGTCGGACCGCAAAGGCGTCAACGTGCCGCAAGCGGTGCTCGACCTCAGCCCGCTGACCGCCAAGGATCGCCGCGATTTGAGCTTCGGCCTGGAACTGGGTGTGGACTGGGTTGCGCTGTCGTTTGTGCAGCGCCCACAGGACATCATCGAAGCCCGCGCATTGATCGGCGACAAAGCCTTTCTGATGGCGAAAATCGAGAAGCCGTCAGCCGTTGAACAACTGCGCGAAATCGCTGAATTGAGCGACGCGATCATGGTTGCCCGTGGCGACCTCGGCGTCGAAGTGCCGGCCGAAAGCGTGCCGCAGATTCAGAAAAACATCATCACCACTTGCCGCGAACTGGGCAAACCGGTGGTGGTGGCGACGCAGATGCTGGAATCGATGCGCTTCTCCCCTGCTCCGACCCGCGCCGAGGTAACGGACGTTGCCAACGCCGTGGCCGAAGGCGCTGACGCGGTAATGCTGTCGGCGGAAACCGCGTCCGGCGAATACCCGCTGGAAGCTGTGCAGATGATGAGCAAGATCATTCGTCAGGTTGAGAACGGTCCGGATTATCAGACCCAGCTCGACGTCAGTCGGCCGAAAGCCGAGGCAACCGTTTCCGATGCGATCAGCTGCGCGATCCGGCGCATCAGCAACGTGCTGCCGGTGGCGGTGCTGGTCAACTACAGCGAATCGGGCACCTCGAGTCTGCGTGCAGCGCGGGAACGGCCGAAAGCGCCGATCCTCAACCTGACGCCGAACCTGCAAACCGCACGGCGTTTGAGCGTGGCGTGGGGGATTCATTCGGTGGTCAACGATCGTCTGCGTCAGGTCGATGAGGTTTGCTCAACCGCGCTGGAAATCGCCCAGGCCCAAGGCATGGCGGAGCGTGGCGACACGCTGCTGATCACTGCTGGCGTGCCGTTCGGCCAGCCGGGCTCGACTAACTCGCTGCGGATCGAAACATTGATTTAAGCCCCCCACCATGATCGTTCCCACGCTCTGCGTGGGAGTGCGGCCCGGGACGCTCTGCGTCCCAAGAGCAGACGCAGAGCGTCCTTTGAGGCATTCCCACGCAGAGCGTGGGAACGATCAGCTGCCCAGATTTTCTCAACATGCCTGCCAATCATTTCAACACCCACTGCCCCGACTGGGCCGAGGCTTTGCTCAACGGTTTCAGTCAGATATTCCTCCAGCGCCATCCGCTGTGTGGCCTGCTGTGCCTGTTGGCGATCCTGCTGACCGCACCTGTGCTGTTCGCCGGTGCGCTGCTCGGTGCCGTCGCCGGTTTGCTCACCGCACAACGGCGCAACTACGCCAAGGCTGATCGCCAGGCCGGGTTGTTCAGCTACAACGGCATTTTGCTTGGCCTGTTGCTGAGCCTGTATTTCCCGTGGTCGCCGCTGCTGCCACCGCTGATTCTCGCCGCTGGCGGCCTGAGCGCGATGATCACGCAGCAGTGGCTTAAATACGTGTACAGCAGCCGATCGATTCCGGCCTACACCTCGCCGTTCGTGGCGATGAGCTGGGTTCTGCTGCTGTTTGCCGAACCATCGGCGCCGATGGCGCACATCGAAATGAACACACTGAACCTGCTCGCCGCTGAACTGCGTGGCCTGGGTCAGGTGATGTTCCTCGGTCATCCACTGGCCGGCGCGTTGATCGCCATAGGTCTGTTGATCGCTGATCGCCGGGCGTTTTGCTGGGCAATGCTCGCCTCGGCGATCGGCCTCGGTTCGAGCCTGCTGCACCACGAAACCAGCGCTGCGCTGTCAGGACTCGGCAGCTACAACGCCGTGCTCGCCGCCCTCGCCTTCTCCGCGCAACGCCAACAACCGTGGCTGCCGCTGCTCGGCATCGTCCTCGCGTTGCTGGTTACGCCGTTGTTTGCGGCGGTTGGCCTTGCGACCCTGACCGCGCCGTTCATCCTCGCCGGCTGGCTGATCCGCGCCGGCATCCAGATGCTTGGCAAAGCCATCGTCGAGCGTGCGCCTTGCGCTCATGGGGAGAATCAACCTAGGCTGCGCTGATCTTCGATTCAGGCGTTATCCATGGACAGCAGCAACAGTTGGCGCGAACGGCTTTACGTGATGATTTTCCAGAGCGATACCCGCGCCGGGCGTCGCTTCGACGGCATCCTGCTGTTGATCATCCTCGCCAGTCTGGTGATCGTGATGCTCGACAGCATCGACAGCATTCACCAGAACTACGCCGACGTGCTGGCCTACATCGAGTGGGGCTTCACGATCATCTTTCTCGGCGAGTACATCCTGCGCCTGTACTGTTCGCCCAAGCCGTTGCGCTACGCCTTCAGCTTTTACGGGCTGGTGGATTTACTGGCAATCGTGCCCGGCATCCTCGCACTGTATTACAGCGATGCGCAGTACCTGCTGATCATTCGGATCATCCGCATGCTGCGGATCTTCCGCGTGCTCAAGCTCAGCCCGTACCTCAAGCAAGCCAATTACCTGATGTCGGCGCTGCGCGGCAGCAAGCAGAAAATCGTCGTGTTTCTGGTCAGCGTCTGCACCTTGGTGACGGTGTTCGGCACCTTGATGTACGTGATCGAAGGCCCGGAGCATGGTTTCACCAGCATTCCCAAAGGCATCTATTGGGCGATCGTCACGCTGACCACCGTGGGTTTCGGCGACATCGTGCCGAAGACCCCGCTGGGCCAGGTGATTTCGTCGCTGGTGATGATCACCGGTTACTCGATCATCGCCGTGCCGACGGGGATTTTCACCGCCGAACTGGCCAACGCCATGCGCGGTGAACAGCTGCAACACGACTGCCCGGTGTGCAAGAAAAACAGCCATGAACATGGTGCGGCGTTTTGCTCGCGATGCGGCAATGCATTGTTCAAGAAACTGGAATAAGCAAAGAGCTTTTTAATCTTTAAACGACTATGCGCACCCCGTTATAGTCAGTGGCAATTGAACATCACCCCCTGCTCCTACACAGATAAAACAAGGAATGCGCAGTGAAAAAACTCTTTGGCGCCTCACTTCTCGCCGCCGGTCTGGCCTTGGCCAACATCGCTCAGGCAGCCCCGACGCTGCTCAACGTTTCCTACGACGTGATGCGCGATTTCTACAAGGACTACAACACTGCGTTCCAGAAACACTGGCAGGCCGAGCACAACGAAAACATCACCGTGCAGATGTCCTTCGGCGGCTCGAGCAAGCAAGCGCGCTCGGTGATCGATGGCCTGCCGGCTGACGTCATCACCATGAACATGGCCACCGACATCAACGCCCTCGCCGACAACGGCAAACTGGTGCCGGAGAACTGGGTCACGCGTCTGCCGAACAACAGCGCGCCGTTCACCTCGGCCACGGTGTTCATTGTGCGCAAAGGCAACCCGAAAGCCCTGAAAGACTGGCCGGATCTGCTCAAGGACGGCGTGCAAGTGATCGTGCCAAACCCGAAAACCTCGGGTAACGGCCGCTACACCTATCTGTCGGCTTGGGGTTACGTGCTGAAGAATGGTGGTGACGAGAACAAGGCCAAGGATTTCGTCGGCAAACTGTTCAAGCAAGCGCCGGTACTGGACACCGGTGGCCGCGCCGCCACCACGACCTTCATGACCAACCAGATCGGCGACGTGCTGGTGACCTTCGAAAACGAAGCGGAAATGATTGCTCGCGAGTTTGGTCGTGATCAGTTTGAAGTCGTCTACCCGAGTGTTTCGGCTGAGGCCGAGCCGCCGGTATCGGTGGTCGATAAAGTGGTCGACAAGAAAGGTTCGCGCGCGGCGGCGGATGAGTACCTGAAGTACCTGTGGTCGCCGGAAGGTCAGGAAATTGCGGCGGCAAACTACCTGCGTCCGCGTGATCCGGCGGTGTTGGCGAAGTACACCGATCGTTTCCCGAAAGTTGATTTCCTCTCGGTGGAGAAGACCTTTGGTGACTGGCGTACGGTGCAGAAGACGCACTTTAATGATGGTGGGGTTTTTGATCAGATTTATAGCGGGCAGTAAGGTTTAGGCTGGTATGAAAAAGGCGACCCACTAAGGTCGCCTTTTTTTGTGGCCGCTTTACCCTCACCCCAGCCCTCTCCCGGAGGGAGAGGGAGCCGACCGAGGTGTCTGGCGAGTTACATCGACCTGAAAGACCTTATCGATTATGGATTCACCACAGCAAGTTCAGGTCGGTGTACCTCTCAAGCATCCCCCAATCAGTCCCCTCTCCCTCCGGGAGAGGGTTAGGGTGAGGGGCTTTACATCGGCGGCGTCACCCCATCCTTCCCCGCAGAAATCGATTGCGCCGTCAGCGTGCCATCCGCACCCTGCGTGACGAACGTAACAATCTTCACCCCAACCTTCAGCAAGCTCCGATCCCCCGGCTCGAGATTCACGATCGGCACATCCTCCGGCACCAGAATCTTCTGCTGCCCGCCCTTGTAGTTCACCGTCAGCACCCGCCCGTTGCTCACCACCAGATCGCCGACGCTGCCATTGGTCATGCTGCTGCCCTTGGCCAGATCGAACGGTCGATGACCATCGCCACTTCCGGCTAATTCCGGCGGAAACACATGCACTTCCAGCGCCTTGAGCGTGCCGTCCTCCTGTGGCATCGCCGCCGAACCAATGTAACTGCCGGGTTTGATGTCTTCGATATTGGCCAGGGTCACCGCACGAACCTTGGTGTCGCCTGTCAACCGGATCACCACGTTCTCGCCGCTGTTGACGTGGACTTTCAGTGAATCAGCGCTGACCCCGGTGATCTCGCCGCGCACGCCGAGGCGCATTCCCGGTGCATCAGCGGCCTGCACGCTCGTCGCGCCCAGCAGGCTGATCAGAACAATCGTTGCAGTAAGGCGAAGCTTCATTGCAATCCTCCGGTCATCAATGTTGTACAAGCCAATGCAAACATAAGCACGCTATCGAACAGGATGTAAGTGAATGTATCATCGCCCCCTGACGGTCGGACGCAAGGTCCGCCGATGGATGACATGCGACAGCCACGGTCATTGCGCAACGGAATAACTGATATCGACCGAAGGCGCCTTCTGCCCATCGGGTTTGTCCCATAGCCTCACCGCATTCCCTTTCGCTGGATCGAGAAACCTTATGACCGCCACCACTCACGCAATGACCCGAGGCATGGTGCTGCTGTTCGCCTTTTGCTGCGGCGCCATCGTTGCCAACATCTACTACGCGCAGCCAATCATCGGCCTGATCGCGCCCGACATCGGCCTCTCCGACACCATGGCCAGTTTCATCGTCTCGCTGACGCAGATTGGCTATGCGCTGGGCCTGTTCTTTCTGGTGCCGCTGGGTGATCTGCTGGAGAACCGCCGGTTGATGATCATCACCACCGTGGTGGCGATCGCCAGCCTGTTGGCGGCGGCGTTTACCGATCAGCCGAATGTGTTCCTGCTGATCTCGCTCCTGGTGGGTTTCAGTTCGGTGTCGGTGCAGATTCTGATTCCACTGGCAGCGCATCTCGCGCCGGAAGAGTCTCGCGGTCGTGTGGTCGGCGGGATCATGGGTGGTTTGCTGCTGGGTATTCTGTTGGCACGGCCGGTGTCGAGCGTGGTGGCCGACCATTTGGGCTGGCGCGCGATGTTCATGATTGCCGCCGCATTGATGGCAGCGATCAGCGTTGTATTGGCGTTGACCGTGCCCAAACGCCAGCCTGATCACAGCGCCACCTATGGTCAGTTGATCGGTTCGCTGTGGACCCTGCTGCGCCAGCAACCGGTACTGCGCCAAAGGGCGTTTTATCAGGGCTGCATGTTCGCCACGTTCAGCCTGTTCTGGACCGCCGTGCCGCTGGAACTGGCGCGCAACCATGGTTTGTCGCAAAGCGAAATCGCCATCTTCGCCCTGGTCGGCGCCATCGGTGCCATCGCCGCGCCGATCAGCGGACGCCTGGCCGACGCCGGCCACACCCGGATCGCCTCGCTGCTGGCCATGCTCTTCGCCAGCCTGAGTTTCCTGCCCGCCTTCATCCACCCGGCCTACAGCGTCATCGGCCTGGCCGTGACCGGCGTGGTGCTCGACTTCTGCGTACAGATGAACATGGTCCTCGGCCAGCGTGCGGTGTACTCACTGGACGCGAAAAGCCGTGGCCGGCTGAACGCGCTGTACATGACCAGCATCTTCATCGGTGGCGCCTTCGGCTCGTCGGTGGCCAGTGCGGTGTACGAGCATGGCGGCTGGTTGTGGATCGTGATTGTCGGCAGTGTTTTTCCGCTGTTGGCGCTGTTGCGGTTTTTGAGTGTTTCGCAGCGTGGTTCATTGGCAGCAGCGTAAGGCGGCAAAAGCTTCGCGAGCAGGCTCGCTCCCACAGGTTATTCATTTAGCCTGGGGGAGCGATGAGGCTTAATATCGAACCAGCTTTTCCATCGCCGCATCGGCCAGAAAGGAGGAGCGGCTTTTGACGTTGTGTTCGCGCACGTAACGGTCGATGCGCTGAATCACGTAACCAGGCAGCGTTACGTTGACCTTTTCGGTTTTGCCGAGATAGGGCGAAATGTCCAGCTCAAGCATGCCCCAGCCCATCTCGGCAAATTCTGGATTACTGCGATGAGCGGATGCCGAAGTCGGCATAGGAATCGACTCCCCGTCCGCCGCAATCTCCTGCAGCATGATGTGGGCGACTTCGACCGCCGCCTTGTAGGCATCTTCAAAGCTGTCCCCTGCCGTAACGGCGCCGGGAATATCGGGGATCTGAATACCGATGGCAGTGTTCTCGTCTCCCCACTCGATACAGATTGGATATTGCATTACGGATCTCCTTCGAAACTGGCTGGCGGGTTGTACAACCCGGCACGCCGCCTGATGCTTTTGACCGTTCCCAACGGCAAATCCTTTTTCAGATGTGGGACGGGAATCGTGTACGGGTTGTATCGGTGCTTGAAGATGTGATGACTGCCGGTGACCCGATCCAGCGTCCAGCCTGCCTCCTCCAGCTCCTTGATCAATAGCCTGCTCTGCACCAACCGCCTCCTTGCCTTGGCCTCACAAAAATAACTCTAGGGTTATATTTACTCAAGCACAGAAATTGGCAGAACGACGTCTGGTTGTTTTACAGGGTGTGATTGAAACTGCTAAACCCTGAGCGCTGTGCAGCACTTCCATGAGCAATTTCTGTGAGAACCCAACAGGCACACAGCAAAACGGCGATCCGAAGATCGCCGTTTTCATTTACTGCCCGAATTGCTTGCCCAACCCCGGTGGCACGCCGTGGATGTTGGTGTCTTCCCACGGGCCGTTAGGGCTGACGGAGCGGCTCCAACCGTTGTTCCAGCGGTAGTAGGTGCGCTGGCGGTAGAAGGTGTTGGTCTGGTCGTCGAGGACGTAGACGCCGAGTTTCTGGTCCCAGTGGCTGTTGCCGCCCGGTGGCGGGGCGAAGCTGGCCGAGGTGCGAGGAACCGGTTTGGCCGGTTTCGCCGGGATACTTTTGCCTGGGGTCGGTGAGGTCGACGGGGTCGGGCTTGGTTGCGACGGCGGGATTGGCGGCAAATTCGTCGTCGGTTCCGGTCGTTGCACCGCACATGCACTCAAGCCCAGGGCCAGTGTGAGGACTGTGATTCGGGCGATGGTGTGCATGGCGATGCTTTCCTGTTGTGTCCGGCTATTTGTCCGGGCTGTCGATGGTCAGTTTTTGTAGCGCAGTGGTGCTGCTGGCCAGTGGGCCGCTGCGACCGACCCACTCGCCGGCAGTCGGTTGGCCGGCGCGGGAGATGCGCGCAACCAGTTGGACTTCAGGGAAGTTCGACAGTTTCAACTGCGGCATCATTGCGTCGGCATCACCCAGTTCAACGGTCACCGGCAGATCGGCCACGGTCAGGCGTTTGGCTGCCAGCGGTGCCGGTGGACCGGAGGTGGCGCGGGCGAAAATGAACACGCTGTCGCCCGGTTGCACTTTGCTTCTGAGTTCGCTGGCCAGATCGACGCTGACTTTCAACAAAGCGGCTTTCGCGGCTACGGGCGCCTGAGCGACCTTGCCGCCACTGGCTTCCAGACGTTCGGCGGCGCGTTTGATCCCGCCTTGCAGCGCGGTGCGGGAGCTATCCTCAGGCGGCAGTTGCGCCAGCAGACGGTTCCAGTAATCGATCGCTTCCTGATAACGCTCGCCTTCAAACGCAGCGATACCGAGCAAACCAAGGCTGGTCACTTCTTTCGGATCCGCCTTCAGCGCTTCGTCAGTCAGGGCCTGAATCTTCGCCGACCACTTTTTGCCATCAGCAAAATACTGCGCCTGCGCCCACTGACCGAGCAGCTCCGGTTGACGTCCGGCCAGATTGGCAGCGCGTTCGAACATCTTCGCCGCGTCCGCCGGACGCTCTTGCGCCATGTAGGTACGACCGAGGAAATACAGGCCTTCAGCGGAATCCGGTTGCGCCGCAACGGCACGTTCCAGACGCTGGGTCATTTCTTCCATCGACTGCGGTGCCTGGGCGAATTCGCGGGTCAGTTCGACTTTGTCGGCAGCGCCGAAGTGCATATACAGGCCCAGTCCCAGCACGGGCACCAAGACTGCCGCCAGCAGCGGCAACGGTTTACCCAGTTTCGACACTCGCGGTGCGGCGACACCCTCGGTATCCGCCAACAACTCACGCGCCGCCTCGGCACGACCGCTGTCCATTTGCGCGGCGTCGAGCACACCTTCAGCCTGTTGCGATTGCAACTCGGCGACGCGCTCCTGATAAAGCGCAACGTTCAGGGCAGTACGATCCTCTTCACGCTGGGCGCGACGTTCGCGCAAAACCGGGATCAGCAGAAAACTCAGGGCGACCAGAAGCAACAGCCCTGCGGCAAGCCAGAAATCAATCATTCTTGGTTTTTATCCAACAGTTGGTCGAGGCGCTGACGCTCTTCGCTGGACAGCGCTTGCGGAGTCTCGGCACGCTGGCCGCGACGACGGCGGACGATCACCGCGATCACCACCAGACCACCGAGCAGCAGGCCGGCCGGGCCGAACCACAGCAGCGCAGTCTTGGCGTTGAGCGCCGGTTTGTAGCGAACGAAATCACCGTAGCGATCGACCATGAAGTCGATGATCTGCTGGTTGTCCTTGCCCTCGCCGAGCATGCGGAAAATCTCTTTGCGCAGGTCCGCGGCAATCGGCGCGTTGGAGTCGGCGATGTCCTGGTTCTGGCACTTGGGGCAGCGCAGCTCCTTGGTCAACTCGCGAAAACGCTCACGATCGCCTTCTTTGGCGAACTCGTAGGTGTCGATGGCGGCATGGGCGACACCGACCAGACTCAAACCCAATATCAGCGCAGCCATAAAGCGCTTCATGGCTTGGCCTCATCGACCAGCGCCTGATACTTGGCTGCGAGTTTTTCGCGCCAGACTTGTTCATCAATCACGCCGACGTACTTGTCGCGGATGATGCCCTTGGCGTCGATGAAAAAGGTTTCCGGCGCGCCGTAGACGCCGAGGTTCAGGCCCAGCGAGCCCTCGTCGTCGCGGATGTCCAGCGCATACGGATTGTGGAATTCGGCCAGCCACTTCAAGGCATCAGCGTTGGTGTCCTTGTAGTTGATGCCGTAGATCACCACGCCGCGCTCGGCGAGTTTGTTCAGCACCGGATGCTCGACCCGGCAGGAAATGCACCAGGTGCCCCAAACGTTGACCAGCGCCGGTTTGCCAAGAATGTCAGCTTTGGTCAGGCTCTTGTCGCCCTGCACGTTGGGCAGGGAAAACTCCGGGAACGGCTTGTTGATCATCGCCGACGGCAACTCCGCCGGATCGAGATACAGACCGCGATAAAGAAACACCGCCACCAGCAGAAAAATCGCCAGTGGCACCAGCATCAACCAACGTCTCATGCAGCCGCTCCCGTCATGCCCAGTGCTTCACGCACCTTGGCTTTCACCTTGACCCGATAACGTCGATCCAGCGCCGCCAGCAATCCACCAAAACCAGTGAGCAAGCCGCCGAACCAGATCCAGCGCACGAACGGTTTGACGTGCACGCGCACCGCCCACGCGCCGTTGTCCAGCGGTTCACCGAGGGCGACGTAAAGGTCACGGGTGAAACCGGCGTCGATACCGGCTTCGGTCATCACCGAGTTCTGCACGGTGTACAGACGTTTTTCCGGGTGCAGCACGCTGACTTCCTTGCCGTCACGAATGACCCGAATCGTGCCTTTGTCCGAGGTAAAGTTCGGCCCTTCGAAGTGCTTGGCGCCTTCGAAGACAAAGTGATAACCGGCCAGATCCATCGACTCGCCCGGTGCCAGACGCAGATCGCGTTCGGCACTGTTCTGACTCGACAACACCACGCCGAGCGCACACACGGCGATGCCGAGGTGCGCGATCTGCATGCCCCAATAACTGCGGGTCAGGGTCGGTAAACCTTTGATCAAGCCTTTGTGCCGGGTCTTGTCGACGATGTCGCGCGCACCGGCGAGCAATACCCACGCAGCGAGCAGGAAGGTCGCGATCACCGCCCAGTTGAAATCGCCGTAAGCGACACCGGCCACCACCGCCAGCGCGACGCTGCCGAGCAGCACCGGGGTCAGCATGCCGGCCAGCCATTTCACCGGCGTGTCTTTCCAGCGCACGATCACGCCGACCGCCATGACCATCATCAGCAGCGCCATCAACGGAATGAACAGCGCGTTGAAGTACGGCGGGCCGACCGACATTTTCGCGCCGCTCAGGGCATCAAGAATCAGCGGATACAGCGTACCGAGCAGAATCATCGACGCAGCAACGACCAGCACCAGGTTGTTGCCCAGCAGCAGGGTTTCGCGCGACCACAGGTTGAAACCGACCTGACTCTTGACCACGGGTGCGCGCAGGGCGAACAGCGTCAGCGAGCCGCCGACCACGAACAACAGAAAGATCAGGATGAACACGCCGCGCTCCGGATCGGAGGCAAACGCATGCACCGAAGTCAGCACGCCGGAACGCACGAGGAACGTACCAAGCAGGCTCAGCGAAAACGCAGCAATCGCCAGCAACACCGTCCAGCTCTTGAACACGCCACGTTTTTCCGTGACCGCCAGCGAGTGAATCAGCGCGGTGCCGACCAGCCATGGCATGAACGAGGCGTTTTCCACCGGGTCCCAGAACCACCAGCCACCCCAGCCGAGTTCGTAGTACGCCCACCACGAACCGAGGGTGATACCGATGCCGAGAAAGGCCCAGGCGACGATGGTCCAGGGACGCGACCAGCGCGCCCACGCGGCATCCAGTCGACCGCCCATCAACGCGGCGATGGCGAAGGCAAACGCCACCGAAAAGCCGACGTAACCCATGTACAACATCGGCGGGTGCACGATCAGGCCGATGTCTTGCAACAGTGGATTGAGGTCAGCGCCATTGCTGGGCATTTGCGGCAGGATGCGTTTGAACGGGTTGGACGTGAGGATCAGGAACAGCAGGAAACCGGTGCTGATCATGCCCATCACCGCCAGCACTCGCGCCAGCATGACTTGCGGCAACTGCCGCGAGAACACCGACACGGCAAAGGTCCAGCCACCGAGAATCAGGGCCCAGAGCAGCAACGACCCTTCGTGGGCGCCCCACACTGCACTGAATTTGTAGTACCACGGCAACGCGGTATTGGAGTTGTTCGCCACATAGGCGACGGAGAAGTCATCGGTCATGAACGCGTAGGTCAGAATGCCGAACGCGAACAGCAAAAACGCAAACTGCCCCCACGCGGCAGGCTGGGCCAGACTCATCCAGAAACGGTCGCCGCGCCAGGCGCCAATCAATGGCACCACGGCCTGCACCAGCGCAAAACACAGCGCCAGGATCATCGCCAGATGACCGAGTTCAGGAATAAAAATTGCCGATGTCATCGATCAACCCTCCTTCGCAGGCGTTGGTGCCGATTGACCGCTGTCTTTCAAGGCTTTGGTCACTTCCGGCGGCATGTACTTCTCGTCGTGCTTGGCCAGCACTTCATCGGCCACTACCACGCCGTCGGCGTTGAGCTTGCCGAGGGCGACGATGCCCTGCCCTTCGCGGAACAGATCCGGGAGGATGCCGCGATAGGCGATGGTCACGGATTTATTGAAGTCGGTGACGACGAATTTGACGTCCAGCGAATCTTTCGAGCGCTGCAACGAACCGGCCTCAACCATGCCTCCGGCGCGAATGCGCGTGTCTTGCGGCGCTTCGCCGTTGGCGATCTGGGTCGGCGTGTAGAACAGATTGATGTTCTGCTGCAGGGCGCTGAGGGCCAGGCCGACGGCAGCGCCGACGCCGACCAGAATGGCCAGAATGATGATCAGACGTTTCTTGCGCAGCGGATTCACTTGCCGTTCTCCCGGCGCAGACGACGCGCCTCTTGTTGCAGATAGCGCTTGCGGGCCGCAATCGGCGCCACCACGTTGAGGACCAGCACCGCCAGACAGATGCCGTAGGCCGACCAGACATACAGGCCATGATGGCCCATGGCGAGGAAGTCGCCGAATGAAGCAAAACTCATCGAGCGGCCTCCAGACTGTGCTGCACTTCTTCTTTCACCCAACTGGCGCGGGCTTCGCGCTTGAGCACTTCAAGGCGCATGCGCAGCAACAGCACGGCGCCGAAGAAGCAGTAGAAACCCAGCACCGTCAGCAGCAGTGGCAGCCACATTTCCGCCGGCATCGCCGGTTTTTCCGTGAGGGTGAAGGTCGCGCCCTGGTGCAGGGTGTTCCACCACTCCACCGAGTATTTGATGATCGGAATGTTGATCACACCGACGATGGCCAGCACCGCGCAGGCTTTGGCGGCGCTGTCGCGGTTGCTGATGGCATTGCCCAGCGCGATCACGCCGAAATACAGAAACAGCAGAATCAGCATCGAGGTCAGACGCGCGTCCCAGACCCACCACGAGCCCCACGTCGGTTTGCCCCAGATCGCCCCGGTGACCAGCGCTACGGCGGTCATCCACGCGCCGATCGGCGCGGCGCATTGCAGGGCGACGTCGGCCAGTTTCATCTTCCACACCAGGCCCACGATGCCGCACACCGCCAGCATCACGTAGATCGACTGAGCGAGCATCGCGGCGGGTACGTGGATGTAGATGATGCGAAAGCTGTTGCCTTGCTGATAGTCCGGCGGCGCGAAGGCCAGGCCCCAAACAACGCCGACGCCGATCAGCAGCAACGCTGCAATGCTCAACCACGGCAGGAACTTGCTGCTGATGCCGTAGAACCACTTGGGCGAGCCGAGCTTGTGAAACCAGGTCCAGTTCATACTGTTTCCATCACGGGTGCCGCTCATCGGTGTGAGCAGTCTCAGGGTCTTTGCTGGTTAAATTTTAACCAGACCTCATTATTCGCCGACGCTGATCTTCAGGCCAGCAGCTATTGCAAACGGTGTCAGGGTGATCGCCAGGGCGGTCAGGCTACCCAGCCACAGCAGATACCCGGTCGCCGGCATGCCTTGGAGGGCTGCCTGCAAGGCGCCACTGCCAAGGATCAACACCGGGATGTACAACGGCAAAATCAGCAGCGCCAGCAACAGGCCGCCACGCTTCAAACCGACCGTCAGCGCCGCGCCCACCGCGCCGAGCAAGCTCAGCACCGGTGTTCCCAGCAGCAACGAAAGCAGCAAAACCGGCAGACAGGCGGCAGGCAAACCGAGCATCAACGCCAGCAGCGGTGAGAGCAGAACCAGTGCCAGACCGGAGAAAAGCCAGTGTGCCAGCACCTTGGCCAAGACCAGAAGTGGCAGCGGGTGCGACGAAAGGACCCACTGTTCCAGCGATCCGTCTTCGAAATCACTGCGGAACAGCCCGTCCAGCGAGAGCAGGACCGACAACAGCGCCGCCACCCAGACTAACCCGGGGGACAGGTTTTGCAACACTTGAGTTTCCGGGCCGACGGCCAGCGGGAACAATGCGATGACGATGGCGAAGAAAATCAGTGGATTGGCCAGTTCCGCCGGGCGGCGAAACAGCAATCGGGATTCACGGGCAACCAGCAGGCCAAACACACTCATACTGCCCAGTTCCCCAGATCGATGTCGCGATAACCGGCCGGCATCCGGCTCAGCGTGTGGTGCGTGGTCAACACCACCAGACCACCGCGTTCGCAGTGCCCGGCCAGATGTTCTTCGAGCTGCGCCACGCCTTGCTTGTCCAGCGCGGTGAACGGCTCATCGAGAATCCACAGCGGCGGGCTGTCGAGATACAAGCGTGCCAGCGCCACGCGGCGCTGCTGACCGGCGGACAGGCTATGGCAGGGAACATCTTCGAAACCGCGCAATCCTACAGCTGCCAGCGCTTGCCAGATGGCCTCGCGTTCGGCGGGATGATGCAGGGCGCAGAGCCACGACAGATTCTCTTCCGGGGTCAGCAAATCCTTGATCCCGGCGGCGTGGCCGATCCACAGCAGGTTGCGTGCGAGTTCGCTGCGTTGTTCGCTCAGCGGCTGGCCATTGAGCAGGACTTGCCCGGCGGTCGGCTGCATCAACCCGGATAGCAGGCGTAACAGGCTGGTCTTGCCGCTGCCGTTGGGTCCGCTGATCTGCACCATATCGCCACTGGCGAGTCTCAATTCGAGATTTTCGAAGAGCAGCCGCAGATCACGTTCACACGCGAGGGCAACGGTTTGCAGGACAGGACTGGTCAAGGGATCACGGGCCTTATACGGTTCAAGTCGGCTCTGGCGCGGCCGTTAAAGAGATGCAGCATAGATGCATTGACGGCTCGATCTAGAGAGCTGGGTCAAACAATTGCTATGTTTTTTATTCGAAGCGCAAGACGGGCGGCATTATACATGTCGTGCCTTACTCTCAAGAGTGCAATTTCCTCAGGTTGTGTCCGCGTATGACAGGCGAAATGAACATCCTCCCGCTCCCGCCCACCACCCCGGCGACCGTTCGCCCGCAGGTCGGTGAGCTGCTCAAGCTTTTGACCCCGGTCGAAGGCCTGATCGGCGCCGGGCAAAGCGCCAAAGCCGAGGTATTGTCGCTCAAACAGGCGGATCAGACTTTTCAGTTATTGCTCAAGGTGACCGTCGACGGCGGACGCCAGACCACCGTGCAGGCGACCAGCAATCTGCCGTTGCCGCAAGGCACCAGCCTGGCGATCACCCAGCCCTCGGCGGGCAACCTGGCGATTACCGTGCAGCAGGCGATTGCCAGCAGCGTCGCCACCCTCACCCGCATCGACACCGCGCAATTGCCGGTCGGCACGCTGCTGCAAGGCAAAGTGCTGACCTCGCAGGCGCTACCGCAGACGCCGGGGCAGGCAGCGGTGTTCCGCTCGCTGGTCAGCCTGCTCAACACCGCACAGAGCGGCAGCACGTTGACCATCGACAGCCCGCAGCCGCTGCGCATTGGCACCTTGCTGTCGGCGTTGGTGGAAGACTCACAAACCCTCAAGTTTCTGCCGATGAGCAGCCGCCAGGAACAACTGGCCGTGAGTCAGCAACTGCTCGGCCAGCAAAGTCGCCAGGCATCCCTGACAGGGTTGCTGAATGCTTTGCAAAATCTGCCGAGCGATACCGATCAGACATCGCAGGATTTGCGCGCGGTGGTCGACAAACTCCTTGCCAGCCTGCCGGACGTGCAACAACTGAGCACCGCCAAAGGCGTCGCGCTGGCGCTGGCCAACAGCGGCGCGTTCCTCGAAGCAAAACTGCTGACCGGCCAGAACCCGACGCTGGCTCCGGACATGAAAGCCGATCTGCTCAAGCTGATCGCACAACTGACCCCGGGCCTGCCGAGCAACACCAGTTTCAACGCGATCATCGCCGCCAACACCTTGGCGCAAGCGCTGCCGAGCTTCGTCCGTAACGCCCTCGGCATGCTCGGCCAGGTCAGCGCCAAACCGGTGCCCAGCAGCTTCCCGCTGCCCGAGCGTTTGCTGCAAAGTCAGGACGGCGAAGGCGATCTGGAGCAATTGCTGCGCCTCGCTGCTGCCGCGGTTTCGCGCCTGCAAAGCCATCAACTGTCGAGCCTGGAGCAGACCGGCGTCACCGACGACGGGCGTCTGCTCAGCACCTGGCAACTGGAAATCCCCATGCGCAACCTGCAGGACATCGTGCCGTTACAGGTCAAGTTCCAGCGTGAAGAAGCGCCGGAGCGCGAACCGCAACCGAACGAGCGCCGCGACGAGCGCGAACCCAAGCAGCAACTGTGGCGCGTCGATCTGGCGTTCGACATGGAACCGCTCGGGCCGATGCAGATTCAGGCGCAACTGATCGCCGGCAGCCTGTCCAGCCAACTGTGGGCCGAACGGCCGTACACCGCGGACCTGATCGGCAACAACCTGTTCGCCCTGCGCCAACGCCTGCTAGATCGCGGGCTCAACGTCGGCGACCTCGACTGCCACCTCGGCACCCCGCCGCAGGGCAACCAAACCCGCCTCGAACACCGCTGGGTCGACGAAACCGCATGAACGATTCCACTGCCCCACGCCAGGCCATCGCCCTCAAGTACGACGGCAACCACGCCCCGACCCTCACCGCCAAGGGTGATGATGAACTGGCCGAAGAAATCCTGCGCATTGCTCGTGATTGCGAAGTGCCGATCTATGAGAATGCTGAATTGGTGCGCTTGCTGGCGAGGATGGAACTGGGCGACAGCATTCCCGAAGAGCTGTATCGCACCATCGCCGAGATCATCGCGTTTGCGTGGAATCTGAAGGGGAAATTCCCCGAGGGGCAGGACCCGAATGCGCCGATGGTCGAGAAGGACATCACTGATCGCGGCGATGATTATTAAGCCTTAAAAGCAAAAGATCGCAGCCTTCGGCAGCTCCTACATTGGAATGCGTTTCCCTGTAGGAGCTGCCGAAGGCTGCGATCTTTTGATCTTGCTTCTAGTTCTTGTGAAGCTTGCGCATCAACTCCGCCTCAGCCTGGGTCAACCCACAGGACTGAGTCAGTTCATCGACGCTTGCGCCCATGCCTACCAGTTTCGCCGCCTGGGCGAATGACAGGCTCGACGGGTCGCGTTGTTCAAGCGCGACAATCTTGTCCGGCAACGGACTCACCACCGCGCGCAACTCGTGCAGGGCGTCGCCCATGCGCACATTGCCGTTCTGGTAATCGTCGACACGCTTGGCCAGTTCCTTGATGCGCTGATCACGCAGCGCATCGCCCTGGGCCTGTTGCGCAGCGATGACGCGCTGCGCCTTGATGTACGACACAAACATTGCCAGCGTGCCTGCCCAGAAGAGGAACAGGACAATGACCGCGACCTCGAGAATCAATCAGATATTCTCCAGGTCCGACCATTCTTCTTCGCTCATCATCTTGTCCAGCTCGACCAGGATCAGCAACTCGTTGTTCTTGTTGCACACGCCCTGGATGAACTTGGCCGATTCTTCGTTGCCGACGTTTGGCGCCGTCTCGATTTCCGACTGACGCAGGTAAACCACTTCGGCCACGCTGTCGACCATGATGCCGACGACTTGCTTATCGGCTTCGATGATGACGATACGGGTGTTATCGCTGATCTCGCCGCTGTTCAGGCCGAAGCGCTGACGGGTGTCGATCACGGTGACCACGTTACCGCGCAGGTTGATGATGCCCAGCACGTAGCTCGGTGCACCTGGCACTGGAGCGATCTCGGTGTAGCGCAGCACTTCCTGAACGCGCATCACGTTGATGCCGTAGGTTTCGTTGTCCAGTTTGAAGGTTACCCATTGCAGGATCGGATCTTCAGAACCTTTTGCATTCGTCGCCTGACTACTCATACCCTGACCCCTCGAAAAAACCGCTCTGAGCGGTGTGTGTTCTGTGTGGCGGCATTCAACAATGCCGTCGCCTGATTGTTATGTCGGCAGCTATGTCGGTTTATGTAGCGGCTTGTGGCCGCCGAGGTGCTTTGCCCCACCGCTGGCGATCAACTCGGCCAGTGCGGAAACGTCAAGCAATGCACACATGTGCTCAATCACGGTACCGGCGAGCCATGGCCGCTGACCCCGGTGACTTCTCCATTTGATTTCATTCGGGTCCAGACGCAACGAGCGGCTGACCTGATGCACTGCCAGCCCCCACTCGTAACCTTGTACCGAAATCACGTACTGCAAGCCCTGACGGAAGTCATCGCGATAGCGATCCGGCATGACCCAGCGCGCGGTGTCCAAGACTTTCAGGTTGCCGGCCTGGCTCGGCAGGATCCCGAGGAACCATTCCGGCTGACCGAACAGCGGCGTCAGCTCATGGCCGGCCAGCGAATAGATCGATCCGAGGCACACCAGCGGCACCGCGAGTGTCAGCCCGGCGACGTCGAACAACAGGCATTCGAAGGCTTCCGAGGCCCACGCCGGACGACCATCGGTTTCCACCGGTGGCGGCGTGTTGTTCGGCGGCAGATGCACTTCGACCAGCGGCGGAACCAGCGTCTGCTCGACAGGTGCGGGTGCGACTGGTGCCGGAGCTGGTTCGACCACGACCGGTTCCGGCGCGGTTTTCAGCAATTGGGTTTGCAGCAGCGGAGCGAGCGTCGAGACCGATGCACGAACCGGCGTTGCTTCCTCGATCAAAGCCACCGGCGCTTTGGCAACCGCTGCAACGGCAGGCGCGGCAACCGGCGCAGCAGGCCTGGCCGCTTTCTGCGCGTCACGCGCCTGCTCTTCCAGTACCGCTGCCTGGAACTCATCCAGCGCCTCGGTACTTTCTTCGACAACTTCGACTGGCGTCGGCAACGCGTCAGGAATTTCCTGGAGCAAACTGTCCAGATACGACTGCAAGGCCAACTGCGGCTTCGACGTCAACTTCAAAGGCCGGTTCATGCACAGTCCCCTGTAGGAGCTGCCGCAGGCTGCGATCTTTTGATCTTTTCAGGAGCGCCACAAAGCAAGATCAAAAGATCGCAGCCTGCGGCAGCTCCTACAAGGTTCAACGTCATTCAAGCCACCTGCGGAACAAGTTGTTGCGCCAACAGATGCTTGAGCAGCGCGCGATACGCCAGCACGCCACGGCTCTTGCCGTCGAATTGCGAAGGCGTTACGCCGGCCCGGCTGGCATCGCGCAGACGAGTATCGACCGGGATATAACCCTGCCAAATCTCTTCTGGGAATTTGTCGCGCAGCACACGCAAGGTATGCATCGATGCCTGCGTACGGCGATCGAACAGGGTCGGCACGATACTGAACGGCAACGCCTGTTTGCGCGAGCGATTGATCATCGCCAAGGTGTTGACCATGCGTTCCAAGCCTTTGACGGCCAAGTGTTCGGTCTGCACCGGGATCACCAGTTGCTGGCTCGCTGCAAGGGCGTTGACCATCAGTACGCCGAGCAACGGCGGGCTGTCGATCACCGCGTAATCGAAGTCCTGCCACAGCTGCGCCAGACTCTTGGCGATTACCAGACCCAGGCCACTCTGCCCCGGCGACTGACGCTCAAGGGTTGCCAGCGCGGTGCTCGATGGCAGCAGCGAAATACGTTCGTCACTGGTCGACAACAGCAGCTGCCCCGGCAGGCCTTGCGGCACGCTGCCCTTGTGCAGAAACAGGTCGTAGTTGCTGTGTTCCAGGCTGTCGGGGTCGTAGCCGAAATAGCTGGTCATCGAGCCGTGCGGGTCGAGATCGACCACAACCACGCGCTTGCCCGCCTCGGCCAGCAATCCGGCTAAAGCGATGGAAGATGTGGTTTTACCGACACCACCCTTTTGATTGGCGACTGCCCAGACTCTCATTCGGTTCGTTCCTCCCGGCCGATATGCTCGACCGAGACATAGCTCAGCGTGTTAATGCGGGTGACGGAGAATTGACGGCACTCTCGCGTCCCGGCGTCTTGACCGGGGTCGGTGCAGTTTGTGTGCCAGCCCGCTTCAATGCAGCGTCCGGTTGCGCATTGGCGGTTCCGGTGCCCGTGAGGCTGCGGCGCACATCGAGATTGCGCGACACCACCAGCACCACACGACGGTTTTTCGCACGGCCTTCAGCGGTGGCGTTATTGGCGACCGGCTGGAACTCACCGTAACCGACCGAGGCCAGGCGGCCAGGATTGACACCCTGCATCGCCAGCATGCGCACGATGCTCGCCGAACGCGCCGAAGACAGCTCCCAATTGGTCGGGTACTGCGCGGTGCGGATCGGCTGATCATCGGTGAAACCTTCGACGTGGATCGGGTTATCGAACGGCTTCAGAATCGCCGCGACCTTGTCGATGATGTTGAAGGCGATGTCGCTTGGCATGGCGTCACCGCTGCCGAACAACAGGCTGGAGTTGAGTTCGATCTCGACCCACAGTTCGTTGCCACGCACGGTCATCTGATTAGAGCTGATCAAGTCACCGAAGGCGGCGCTGATGTCATCGGCAATGCTTTTCAGTGGATCGCTGGCGCCAGCGATACCGGCGTCGACCTGTTCGGCGTCCTTGACCAGCGGCTTGGCCGGGGTCACGGTCTTCGGTCGTTCATCACCAATCGGGATCGGTTTGAGCGAACGGTCGGAGTCGGTGAAGACCCCGATCAGCGCTTCGGAAATGACTTTGTACTTGCCTTCGTTGATCGACGAAATCGAGTACATCACCACGAAGAACGCGAACAGTAGCGTGATGAAATCCGCGTAGGACACGAGCCAGCGCTCGTGATTGACGTGTTCTTCCTGGTGGCGACGACGAGCCATGAGGTTATTCCCTTAATCCATGAAGCCTTGCAGCTTCAACTCAATGGAGCGAGGGTTTTCACCTTCGGCGATCGACAGGATCCCTTCCAACAACATTTCGCGATAACGCGACTGCCGCAACGCGATTGACTTCAGCTTGGCCGCCACCGGCAGCAACACCAGGTTGGCACTGGCCACGCCGTAAATGGTCGCGACGAACGCCACGGCGATGCCGCTGCCCAGTTGCGTCGGATCGGCGAGGTTGCCCATCACGTGAATCAGGCCCATCACCGCACCGATGATGCCGATGGTTGGCGCGTAGCCGCCCATGCTTTCAAAGACTTTCGCCGCCTCGATGTCGCGGGCTTCCTGGGTGTAGAAATCCACTTCGAGGATGCTGCGGATCGCTTCCGGCTCAGCGCCGTCGACCAGCAGTTGCAGGCCCTTGCGCGAGTAGTTGTCCGGTTCGGCATCGGCTACGCCTTCCAGGCCCAGCAGGCCTTCCTTGCGCGCGGTGAGGCTCCAGTTGACCACGCGATCGATGCCACCGGCCAGATCGACCCGTGGCGGAAACAGAATCCAGGCGAGGATCTGCATGGCGCGTTTGAACGCGCTCATCGGCGATTGCAGCAGTGCGGCACCGATGGTGCCGCCCAGTACGATCAATGCCGCCGGGCCGTTGGCCAGCGCACCGAGGTGACCACCTTCAAGGTAGTTACCGCCGATGATGGCGACGAACGCCATGATGATCCCGATAAGGCTTAAAACATCCATCAGAGACACGCCTCGACAATGTGTTTGCCGATGTCGTCGAGGCTGTATACCGCGTCGGCGAGGTCGGCTTTAACGATGGCCATCGGCATGCCGTAGATCACGCAACTGGCTTCGTCCTGCGCCCACACCGCGCTGCCGCCCTGCTTGAGCAGACGTGCGCCTTCACGGCCGTCAGCGCCCATGCCGGTCAACACCACCGCCAGAACTTTGTCGCCGTAGGATTTCGCCGCCGAACCGAAAGTGATGTCCACGCACGGCTTGTAGTTCAGACGTTCGTCGCCCGGGAGGATTTTCACCGCGCCACGGCCGTCGATCATCATTTGCTTGCCGCCCGGCGCGAGCAACGCCAGGCCCGGACGCAGGATGTCGCCATCCTCGGCTTCCTTGACGCTGATGCGGCAGAGCTTGTCGAGACGTTCGGCAAATGCCTTGGTGAATGCCGCCGGCATGTGCTGGATCAGCACGATCGGCGCCGGGAAATTCGCTGGCAACTGAGTCAGCACGCGCTGCAGCGCCACCGGGCCGCCCGTCGAGGTACCGATGGCAACCAGTTTGTAGGCTTTGCGTTTCGGCGCTGGCGACGAAGCGCTGGCAGCCGGAGCACGGCTTGGAGCAGGTGCATGCACAGGCGCGGGTGTCGGACGTGCCGGTGCGCTGGTGCTGTGGCTGCTGAAGCTGGATGGCGCCGGAGCAGGCGTCGGTGCGGCGGCTGGAGCCGGCGCACTGTAAGCACTGAAACGACGGTTACTGCGCGAGATGCTATGCACCTTTTCGCACAGCAACTGTTTGACCTTCTCCGGGTTACGCGAGATGTCTTCGAAATTCTTCGGCAGGAAATCCACCGCACCGGCGTCCAGCGCATCCAGGGTGACCCGGGCGCCTTCGTGCGTCAGCGAGGAGAACATCAACACCGGGGTCGGGCAGCGCTGCATGATGTGCCGCACTGCCGTGATGCCGTCCATCATTGGCATCTCGTAGTCCATGGTGATCACGTCCGGCTTGAGTGCCAGCGCCTGATCGATCGCCTCTTTACCGTTGGTGGCGGTGCCGACCACCTGAATGCTCGGATCCGCTGAAAGAATTTCCGAGACGCGGCGGCGGAAAAAACCCGAATCGTCCACCACCAGGACTTTGACTGCCATAAACACTCCATTAGGTGCAGCGGGACGTTGTCGCCCCGCCGCCCCGGATTCAAATACGCCGTGCGGCGTAACGCTTGAGCATGCTTGGAACATCGAGAATCAGCGCGATGCGGCCGTCACCGGTAATGGTGGCGCCGGACATGCCCGGAGTGCCCTGCAGCATTTTGCCCAATGGCTTGATGACCACTTCTTCCTGACCGACCAGTTGATCGACGACAAAGCCGATCCGCTGCGTGCCCACCGAAAGGATCACCACGTGGCCTTCACGCTGCTCTTCGTGAGCGGCGGAGCTGACCAGCCAGCGCTTGAGGTAGAACAATGGCAGCGCCTTGTCCCGCACGATCACCACTTCCTGACCGTCGACGACGTTGGTGGTCGACAGGTCGAGGTGGAAGATTTCGTTGACGTTGACCAGCGGGAACGCAAACGCCTGATTGCCGAGCATGACCATCAGGGTTGGCATGATCGCGAGGGTCAGCGGCACCTTGATGACGATCTTCGAGCCCTGGCCCTTGGTCGAGTAGATGTTGATCGAGCCGTTGAGCTGGGAAATCTTGGTCTTCACCACGTCCATGCCGACACCGCGGCCGGACACGTCGGAGATCTCGGTCTTGGTCGAGAAGCCCGGGGCGAAAATCAGGTTGTAGCACTCGGTATCGCTCAGGCGATCGGCCGCGTCCTTGTCCATCACACCGCGTTTTACCGCGATGGCACGCAGGACATTCGGGTCCATGCCTTTGCCGTCATCGGAAATCGACAGCAGGATATGGTCGCCCTCTTGCTCGGCTGCCAGCACCACGCGACCACCACGGGCCTTGCCCGACGTTTCGCGTTCTTCTGGCGATTCGATGCCGTGGTCGACGGCGTTGCGCACCAAGTGGACCAGCGGGTCGGCCAGGGCCTCGACAAGGTTTTTGTCGAGGTCGGTTTCTTCACCCACCAGTTCCAGGTTGATCTCTTTCTTCAGCTGACGTGCGAGGTCACGAACCAGACGCGGGAAGCGCCCGAAGACCTTCTTGATCGGCTGCATCCGCGTCTTCATCACCGCGGTCTGCAAGTCAGCCGTGACCACGTCGAGGTTCGACACGGCCTTTTGCATGGCTTCATCGCCGCTGTTCAGGCCCAGGCGCACCAGACGGTTACGCACCAGCACCAACTCGCCGACCATGTTCATGATTTCGTCGAGACGTGCCGTGTCGACACGCACGGTGGTTTCGGCTTCGCTCGCCGGTTTTTCCGGTGGCGGTGTCGCCGGCGCACGGGCCGGAGCCGGTGCAGCAGCGGCAGCCGGTTTTGGCGCTTCGGCTTTTGGCTCAGGCTTGGGCGCGGCTTTCGGCGCAGCAGCGGGAGCGGCCGCAGCCTTGGCGGCAGGCGCAGCCACCGTCGAAGCGGCGCCGGCAGTCGCGGCACCAACATCAGTGAACTTGCCTTTGCCATGCAATTCGTCGAGCAGCGATTCGAACTCGTGATCGCTGATCAGATCGCTGCCGGCAGCAGCCGCCGCTGGAGCAGCAGGCGCCGGTGCCGAGGCAATCGCCGACTCCAGCGCATCGACGGCAAAGTTGCCCTTGCCATGCAACTGATCGAGCAGTGCTTCGAATTCGTCGTCGGTGATGTCGGAGCTGTCGCCCTTGGCCGGTGCCGCAGGGGCTGCCGCCGCTGGCGCAACCGCGTCCACCGCGAACTGGCCCTTGCCGTGCAACTGATCGAGCAACGACTCGAACTCGGCATCGGTGATTTCATCGCTCGCGGCTTCAGCGGCCGTTTGCGCAGGGGCAGCAGCGGCCGGGGCTTCGGCTTCGGCCTTGACGGCGTTCAGCGAGTCCAGCAGTTGCTCGAATTCGTTATCAGTGATGTCGCCCGAGGAATCGCCTTCAACGACCAGTTCTTCGATCATCTCGGCCACTGGCGAAGCCGGGGCTGCGTCCGCCGCTTGCGGTTCGGCCAGGCGCGCCAGGGCGGCCAGCAGCTCCGGCGTGGCGGCGGTGATCGGAGCACGCTCGCGGACTTCGCTGAACATGCTGTTCACCGCGTCCAGTGCTTCGAGGACAACGTCCATCAGTTCTGCATCAACGCGACGCTCACCCTTGCGCAGGATGTCGAACACGTTTTCGGCGATGTGACAGCACTCCACCAGCTCATTGAGCTGAAGGAAGCCGGCGCCCCCTTTTACAGTGTGGAAACCGCGAAAAATTGCGTTGAGCAGATCTGCGTCATCCGGACGGCTTTCCAGCTCGACCAGTTGTTCGGACAGTTGCTCAAGAATCTCGCCGGCCTCAACCAGGAAATCCTGAAGGATCTCTTCATCGGCGCCGAAGCTCATTAATGGGGTGCTCCTACAGGTCTAAAAACCCAAAAAACCTAAAATTCCAAAACTCTAGAACCCGAGGCTGGATAACAAATCGTCCACATCGTCCTGACCGGACACAACGTCTTCTCGTTTATCGGCATGAATCTGCGGACCTTCACCCTGCGAGAGATGTTTTTGTGGATCTTTTTCTGCAAGCATCGCGGCGCGGTCATGTTCGATGCCCGCAAAGCGGTCGACCTGACTGGCCATGAGCACGAGTTTGAGCAAATTGCTTTCGACTTCGGTGACCAGTTGGGTCACACGCTTGATCACCTGACCGGTCAGGTCCTGGTAATCCTGGGCCAGCAGGATGTCGTTGAGATTGCTCGACACCGCACGGTTGTCCGTGCTGCTGCGTGACAGAAAACCGTCGACCCGGCGCGCCAGTTCACGGAACTCTTCAGCCCCGACCTCGCGACGCATGAAGCGGCCCCAATCGGTGCTCAAGGTCTGGGCTTCATCAGCCAGACTGTTGACCACCGGCGTGGCGCTTTCCACCAGATCCATGGTGCGGTTGGCCGCGGCCTCTGTCAGCTTGACCACATAGCCCAGGCGTTCGGTGGCGTCGGTGATTTGCGACACTTCCTCGGCCTGCGGCATGTTCGGGTCGATCTGGAAGTTGACGATCGCACTGTGCAGTTCACGTGTGAGCTTGCCCACTTCCTGGTACAGGCCACGGTCACGGGTCTGATTGAGCTCATGGATCAGTTGCACAGCGTCGCCGAACCTGCCTTTTTCAAGGCTTTCGACCAGTTCGACCGCGTGTTTTTTCAGGGTCGACTCGAAATCGCCCTGTGAAGATTCGTTATGCTCCATAGCTCCCCCGCGCGTTCATCAGCCGATGCGTTCGAAAATCTTCTCGATTTTGTCTTTCAACGCCTGAGCCGTGAAAGGTTTGACTACGTAGCCGTTTACACCGGCCTGAGCGGCTTCAATGATCTGCTCGCGCTTGGCTTCTGCAGTCACCATCAGCACTGGCAGGTGCTTGAGCTTTTCATCGGCACGCACGTGGCGCAGCAGGTCGATACCGGTCATGCCCGGCATGTTCCAGTCCGTTACCAGAAAGTCGATGCTGCCGCTGTTGAGCACTGGAATGGCAGTCACGCCATCGTCAGCCTCGACGGTGTTGGTGAACCCAAGATCACGCAGCAGGTTCTTGATGATCCGCCGCATCGTTGAGAAGTCATCAACGATGAGGATTTTCATGTCTTTGTTCAATTCGACCTCCAAGCAGTCTTAAACGCGCCCAGCACCTGGACGCGCCACTTCAATCAATCGGCTTAGCACTCGAAGACTGTCTGGAGCACAACAGAGCAAGACCGGTGCCGTTCATCACCGCACCAGCCTCGTTCGCAGTGTCCCCACACCGCCTTCAGCGCGCTCGCCACTCCCCCAAACGCCCCCGCAAACGGGCCGCGCACTGGCTGTGTAACTGGCTGACCCGCGATTCACTGACGCCAAGGACTTCACCGATTTCCTTGAGGTTCAGCTCTTCGTCGTAGTACAGCGCCAACACCAGTCGCTCACGCTCCGGCAAATTGGCAATCGCGTCCGCCAACGCAGCCTGGAAACGTTCATCTTCCAGATCGCGCGACGGCTCAAGATGAGCACTCGCGCCATCCTCGTGCAGCCCTTCGTGTTCGCCGTCCTGCAGCAGGTCGTCGAAACTGAACAGGCGGCTGCCCAAGGTGTCATTCAAAATCCCGTAGTAATCGTCGAGACTCAATTGGAGTTCGGCTGCAACCTCGTGATCTTTAGCGTCACGGCCGGTTTTAGCTTCAATTGAGCGAATTGCGTCACTGACCATACGGGTATTGCGGTGAACCGAGCGTGGCGCCCAGTCCCCTTTGCGCACTTCGTCGAGCATCGCGCCGCGGATTCGAATGCCCGCGTACGTTTCAAAACTGGCGCCTTTGCTGGCGTCATATTTGGTCGAGACTTCGAGCAGACCGATCATTCCGGCCTGGATCAGGTCTTCGACCTGCACACTCGCCGGCAAACGCGCCAGCAAGTGGTAGGCAATGCGTTTGACCAGTGGCGCGTAACGCTCGATCAGTTCGTACTGCGCGTCACGTGCCGACTTCTTGTAGTAGTTCATACCGCTTGCGGTCATAGCACGGGCCCTGCCGTTTGCTGCACGAGGCGCTCGACGAAAAACTCAAGGTGGCCACGCGGGTTGGCGGGCAGCGGCCAGGTGTCGACCTTCTGCGCGATCGCCTTGAACGCCAGTGCGCACTTGGAACGCGGGAAGGCTTCATACACCGCACGCTGCTTCTGCACCGCTTTACGCACGCTTTCGTCGTAAGGCACGGCGCCGACATATTGTAGAGCCACGTCAAGGAAGCGATCCGTGACCTTGGTCAACTTGGCGAACAGGTTGCGCCCTTCCTGCGGGCTCTGCGCCATGTTGGCGAGGACGCGGAAGCGGTTCATGCCGTAATCGCGGTTGAGCAATTTGATCAGCGCGTAGGCGTCGGTAATGGACGTCGGCTCGTCGCAGACCACCAGCAACACTTCCTGGGCTGCGCGCACGAAACTGACTACCGAGTCACCAATACCCGCAGCGGTGTCGATCACCAATACGTCGAGATTGTCGCCGATGTCGCTGAACGCCTGAATCAGGCCGGCGTGTTGCGCCGGACTCAGGTGGACCATGCTCTGCGTGCCGGACGCCGCCGGCACGATGCGAATGCCACCGGGGCCTTGCAACAGCACGTCGCGCAATTCGCAACGGCCTTCGATGACGTCGGCCAGCGTGCGCTTAGGGGTCAGCCCCAACAATACGTCAACGTTCGCCAGACCGAGGTCGGCGTCCAGCAGCATGACCCGACGGCCAAGCTCTGCCAGCGCCAGCGACAAGTTCACTGACACGTTAGTCTTGCCGACGCCACCTTTGCCGCCGGTCACCGCGATCACCTGTACGGGATGCATGCTGCCCATGTTATTTCTTTACCTTGTCTTGCATAGACGGAGGCCACATTACTGGCTGCGCGTTCACAACCGGAACAATGCATGGCAGACCATCGATGTAGGTACAAAAACTGTTCATGAATACCTCAGCCTACCTGCTTGGTCGGGCTGTGATAGATATCAGCGAACATGTCAGCCATGGCTTCTTCGCTGGGTTCTTCCTGCATTTGCACGCTGACGGCGCGGCTGACCAGTTGATGACGACGCGGCAGATGCAAATCATCCGGAATCCGTGGGCCATCGGTCAGGTACGCGACCGGCAATTCATGACTGATCGCCAGGCTCAACACTTCGCCAAGGCTGGCCGTTTCATCCAGTTTAGTCAGGATGCAGCCGGCAAGCCCGCAACGCTTGTAACTGTGATAAGCGGCGGTTAGAACCTGTTTCTGGCTGGTGGTTGCCAAGACCAGATAATTTTTTGACCGAATGCCACGCCCGGCCAGACTTTCGAGCTGCATGCGCAGGGCTGGATCGCTGGCTTGCAGGCCGGCAGTATCGATCAACACCACGCGTTTGCGCAGCAGTGGATCCAGCGCCTGCACCAGCGATTGGCCCGGATCGACGTGGGTCACCGGCACATTGAGAATGCGACCCAGCGTCTTCAGCTGTTCCTGAGCGCCGATACGGAAACTGTCCATGCTCACCAGCGCGACATTCTGCGCGCCGTATTTCAGCACATAACGCGCGGCAAGCTTGGCCAGCGTAGTGGTCTTGCCCATGCCGGCCGGGCCGACCATGGCAATCACACCGCCCTCTTCCAGCGGCTCGACTTCCGGTACGGCAATCATCCGTGCCAGGTGCGCGAGCAACATGCGCCAGGCCTGACGCGGCTCTTCGATATCGGTGATCATCGCCAGCAGATCGCGCGACAACGGGCCGGACAGGCCGATACGTTGCAGACGGCGATACAGATTGGCTTGCGCCGGACGGCTGCCTTGCAGCTGATTCCAGGCCAGGGTACCGAGCTGGACTTCCATCAGCTCGCGCAGGCTGTTCAATTCAAAACGCATCGAATCCAGTGCGCGCGGATCAACACCGCCGGAAGACTGCGCAGGTGCCGGGGCTGGACGCGCCGGAGCGGCGTAGGTCGGCTCGGTCAGCGGTTCAGCTGCGGTCAGCGGCAGGCCGGCCGTCAACGGCAGGCCAGCGAAAATCTGGCGATTGCTGTTGCCATCGGCTTCGCCACGCAGGCTCAACTCGGCCTGAGCGGTGACGATGCGCGACTGGGTCTTGCGCAGCTCGTCTTCGAGCTCCATGTTCGGAACCCGTGGCGCCAGCGCCGACAATTTGTAATCCAGTGCCGCCGTCAGCTCGACACCGCCGGCAATGCGGCGGTTGCCAATGATGGCGGCATCAGCGCCCAGCTCATCACGAACCAGCTTCATGGCCTGACGCATATCGGCGGCAAAGAAACGCTTAACTTGCATAAACCACTACCTCAGCCGTTGGGCCCTACTGTCGCAACGATGGTCACTTGCTTGTTGTCCGGTATTTCCTGGTAGGCCAGCACATGCAGTCCAGGGACTGCGAGGCGGCCAAAGCGCGAGAGCATCGCGCGGATCGGGCCAGCGACCAAAAGGATCACCGGCTGACCTTGCATTTCCTGACGCTGCGCCGCTTCGATGAGCGAACGCTGCAGCTTCTCGGCCATGCTTGGCTCCAGCAGAACGCCCTCTTCCGAGCCTTGTCCTGCCTTCTGCAGACTATTGAGCAATATTTGTTCCAACCTTGGTTCCAAGGTGATCACAGGCAGCTCCGACTCAGTGCCTACAATGCTTTGGACGATGGCGCGCGATACGCCGACGCGCACCGCAGCCACCAACGCGGCGGTATCTTGACTCTTCGCAGCGTTGTTGGCGATGGCTTCGGCAATACTGCGGATATCGCGCACCGGCACGTGTTCGGCCAACAGCGCTTGCAGCACTTTGAGCAGTTGCGACAGCGAAACCACGCCCGGCACCAGCTCTTCCGCCAGTTTCGGCGAGCTTTTGGCCAGCAATTGCATGAGTTGCTGCACTTCCTCGTGGCCGATCAGCTCACTGGAGTGCTTGTACAGAATCTGATTCAAGTGCGTGGCGACCACGGTGCTGGCATCGACCACGGTGTAACCGAGCGATTGTGCCTGGGCACGCTGGCTGATTTCGATCCACACCGCTTCCAGGCCGAAAGCCGGATCTTTGGCATTGATACCGTTGAGCGTGCCGTAGACCTGGCCCGGGTTGATCGCTAGCTCGCGATCCGGGTAGATCTCGGCTTCGGCGAGGATCACGCCCATCAGAGTCAGGCGATAGGCGCTCGGCGCCAGATCGAGGTTGTCGCGGATGTGCACGGTCGGCATCAGGAAGCCCAGATCCTGCGAAAGCTTCTTGCGCACGCCCTTGATCCGCGCCAGCAATTGCCCACCCTGATTGCGATCCACCAGCGGGATCAGGCGATAACCGACTTCCAGACCGATCATGTCGATCGGCGTGACGTCATCCCAGCCCAGCTCCTTGGTTTCCATGGCGCGGGCCGGCGACGGCAGCAGTTCCTGCTGGCGCTTGACCTCTTCCAGCGCCACGACCTTGGCCACGTTCTGCTTCTTCCAGAACAGGTACGCGCCGCCAGCGGCTAGCGCGGCCATGCTCAGGAAGGAGAAGTGCGGCATGCCCGGCACCAAGCCCATCACGGCCATCAAACCGGCCGCCACCGCCAACGCTTTCGGCGAGGCGAACATCTGGCGATTGATCTGTTTGCCCATGTCTTCCGAACCGGAAGCACGGGTCACCATGATCGCCGCCGCTGTCGATAACAACAGTGATGGCAATTGCGCCACTAAACCGTCACCGATGGTCAGCAAGGCGTAAACCCGACCGGCATCGCCGAAGCTCATGTTGTGCTGGAAGATACCGACGGCCATGCCGCCAATAAGGTTGATGAACAGAATCAACAGACCAGCGATGGCGTCACCCCGGACGAACTTGCTGGCACCGTCCATCGAACCGTAGAACTCGGCCTCTTGGGCGACTTCCTGACGGCGCATCTTGGCCTGGTTCTGGTCGATCAGACCGGCGTTGAGGTCGGCGTCGATCGCCATTTGTTTGCCGGGCATTGCATCGAGGGTGAAGCGCGCGCTCACCTCGGAAATCCGCCCGGCACCCTTGGTCACCACGACGAAGTTGATGATCATCAGGATCGCGAAGACCACGATACCGACCACGTAGTTACCGCCGATCACCACCTCACCGAAGGCCTGAATCACCTTACCGGCAGCGGCGTGGCCGTCCTGACCGTGCAGCATGACCACCCGCGTCGAAGCTACGTTCAACGCCAGCCGCAGCAACGTCGCGACCAGCAGAATCGTCGGGAACACCGCAAAATCCAGCGGCCGCAGCGCGTACACGCAGACCAGCAGAACGACGATCGACAGCGCGATGTTGAAGGTAAAAAACACGTCGAGCAGGAACGGCGGCACCGGCAACATCATCATCGCCAGCATCACCAGCAGCAACAACGGCACGCCCAGATTGCCCCGACTGAGGTCGGCAACGTTTGTGCGAGCAGTGTTGAATAACTGAGAGCGATCCACCGGTTTTCCCCGTTCCTTTAAAGCAAACTTTTGACGCCCAGAGCGGGCTCACGGCGGGTACTGCAAGAAGCTTTCCAACTTTTGCCGGGGAATGAAATCGGGAGAGAAACATGCCCCCTGTAGGAGTGAGCCTGCTCGCGATAGCGGCGTGTCATTCAAAAAATTCGTCAACTGACACTCCGCTATCGCGAGCAGGCTCACTCCTACATTTGGTGTGCATTTCACTCTTACATTTGGAATGCAGTCTCTTCTGGGAGTGAGCCTGCTCGCGAAGAGGCCAGTGAAGTCCGCCAAATCGCCTTTTAAACTCAGGCGTTTAAAAGACACCTCCAGACACGCCTTCCAGGCTACAAATCCTTGCGCCATTGCCTACAGCCAAGCCAGAATCCGCCGGCTTGTGCGTCTTGGGGTCGGGTTCTATTGTGGGTCGGTCGCTGACGAATCAGCGATCGGGTCTCGCAGCCCGTCGATCTCTGGACGCACAACACCCGCTTTTTTATGGCGGCTGTACGTGGGAGACCTTCGGGTCTGCCGGTTCTAGAGTCCCGGTCTGCGACCCGCGTATAGCTGCCACCCTCATTCGTCTCGCAGCGAACGTTGGCAGCTCCAATGACTCTAGGAGCTTCACCATGATCAAACCAACACCCAACCCACCCGAAACCGACCCCACCTCCCCCTACGAATCCCTCGATTCCAAAAAGCTCCACGACGCCGCCGACCGCGCCCTCGATCACTACCTCTGCCCACCCGGCTCGACCCCGCCGCCACGTAAAACCCGTCGGATGTACGCCGTCACCGCAGATTTCAAGAACGAGGAACTGCTGGCCGATGCCAGCGAAACGCTCGCTTCGGCCAGAACCATCGCCCATGACTTCGCCCATCTCATCCCCGCGTCGCAACGCAGGACGCTGTTGGGGATCGCGCAATTGATCATGCTCGGCGAGCTGGCGGTGAATCGGGTGATGGATAATCTGCAGTTGCCGCAGTAACGCCCCGCGATGATCGTTCCCACCCTCCTGTGTGGGAATGCCTCAACGGACGCTCCGCGCTCGGCTTCGGAAGGGACGCGGAGCGTCCCGGGCTGCATTCCCACGCAGAGCGTCACTAGTGTCCGGTAAAAACTGCTTCATAGCAGAAGGCAGCCTTGAGCTGCCTTCTGCTCTGTTCGCTTCTGCCTTCGGTGTTCAAGATGTTCGATACTTGATGGCGTTCGAACAACGTATGGGCTAGCCGAATGACGAAGCTGGAAATAGACCCGGAGCCACCTGATCGGCGCTGATAGAGATGCAGCAAAAGGTATGTGATCAGAGCGCTGTAAATCTGCAGACGAACGGCATTTTCGGAGAGGCAAAAATAGCGTTTGAGCTTTAGGTTTTGCTTGATCCACTTGAAAAACAACTTAATCTGCCAGCGCTGTTTGTACAGCCCGGCAATTTCTTCAGCAGAGCGAGAAAAGTCGTTAGTGACCAGCACCAGCGGTGTTTCGTGATCATCTCGGCGAATCTGTACTCGGCGTACCGCCTGATCCCGATAGAGATTCGCCAACCCCGCTGCGCTTCAAATTAAAAGCGGAGGTTTGTCACTTCCATCGAACCTTTTTTCACCAGATCACATACGACCGACCTACCGACTTTGAAGTTGAATTGGTGCTTTTGGCTTTCAGGGATCAGAAAGAAAAAACATCTTCCGTCAGGGTCAAGCGGAGGTTCCGGGTAAGGTGAGCGAATTTTCCCGGCAAGTATGTCTTTTATTCTGACGTATTCATCGTGCGTTCCCGGAAAGATAGTGCCCCTACCAGTTTTTTCGTTGTAGCTTACGAATGAACCCACGTCATCTTTATCTTTCAATTCCATTTCCTTTTCTCCTTTGCCATCGCATAAGCAAGCGCACCCGATGTGCGGCGCCACCCGGCAATCAAACCGCAGCAGCACGCGTCCCACACCTGTAAAACCTGACAGGTAAGACGTCTTTTCAGACGAAAGGTAAACCTGAGAATCACGCATAAGTCCGGTGATATCGGACCGAAAAGCGGACAGATTTATTTAACCATTGATGTATGGCCAAAAGCATTTCAGACGAACGGTGAGAAAACCTGTAACTTCTGACAGTAGATGCGTTTTCATATGTCTGCTTGAGTAGCCACTCATCAACTCAGCAGAGCAATCGTCATGAGCACGGTCAATCGGATTATCGAAGATTTCAACAATATGGAAAATTGTGAATTCGTGCAGAACAGTGGATTCGAGCGACCCGATATGGACTTTTTCCTCGGCCCTCGACCCAGTGAAAATTCGGTAATGGTCATCAGAAACTTTAAAGAAGAAGAGCACTTCGGCGGCAAGGTACTAGGTGTCATGAGCGGAGAGCTTAAAATAACCCTTAAAGCGCCGGCCTCGGCTATCAGCCTTTGGTTCATTAATGCCGGGGAAGGGTTTGAAGCCTATTTCTATAATAAAGACAATCAAAAACTCGGCCAGAGCGATCAGCGAGCAAAGGAGGGCGGTAGAACGTTGTTGGAACTGAAATTCGAACATCCAGACATACACAGCATCACCATCATTGAACCCAACGGGACGATTGTGCTCTTTGACAATATCGTGGCCACTTCCTGACTACGCAGCCTGACGGGAGCAAGCTCCCTCGCCACAATGACCGCACCAGGAGGCGGACTCTCATTGGGTCAGGCATAAAGAACCGCCGGCCCGTTCAATCGGGATGGCGGTTTTTTGTTGTATCACCGCAATGTCAGGAATCGCGGCGCAGATCCGGCGGAATCGGCTAATCGTCCTTGAGCGGATCCGAGAAAAGGGGACAGATCTATTTAAGCAGTGATTTAAACAGCGAGACTTGGCCGAGATTTTTTTGCCTACCGGGATGGCCCTTTCGCGAGCAAGCTCGCTCCCACAGGGAAACGCATTGCAAATGTGGGAGCGAGTTTGCTCGCCAAGGGGCCAGTGAAGTCAGCGCAAATCATCTTTTAAACTCAGGCGTTTAAAAGACACCTTCAGACACGCCTTCCAGGCTACAAATTCTTGCGCCATTGCCTACAGCTACGCCAGAATCCGCCGGCTTGTGCGCTTTGGGGTCGGGTTCTATTGTGGTCCGGTCGCTGACAAATCAGCGATCGGGTTTAGCGACCCGGACCATCTCAGTGCATCAGCGTTCGTGGCTTCGTTGTAGGACTCTTCGCCTGCAATTACGTTATGGCGGCTGTATGCGGGAGACCTTTGGGTCTACCGGGGTGCCTGTGACCGGTTCGCTAACCTGCGTACAGCTGCCACCTTCACTTGTTTAGCGACAGGGAAAGAGTGGCTCCATAACCTCAGGAGCTTCACCATGATAAAACCAACACCCAACCCACCCGAAATCGACCTCGCCTCCCCCTACGAATCCCTCGATTCGAAAAAACTCAACGACGCCGCCGAACGCGCCCTCGATCACTACCTCTGCCCACCCGGCTCAACCCCACCGCCACGTAAAACCCGCCGGATGTACGCCGTCACCGCGGACTTCAAAAACGAGGAGCTGCTGGCCGATGCCAGCGAAACCCTGGCTTCGGCCAGAACCATCGCCCATGACTTCGCCCACCTCATACCCGCGTCACAGCGCAGGACGCTGCTGGGTATCGCGCAGCTGATCATGCTCGGCGAGCTGGCAGTGAATAGGGTGATGGATAATCTGGAGTTGCCGCAGTAGCGACACGCGATGATCGTTCCCACGCTCCTGCGTGGGAATGCCTCAACGGACGCTCCGCGTTCGGCTTTGGAAGGGACGCGGAGCGTCCCGGGCTGCATTCCCACGCAGAGCGTGGGAACGATCATAAAAAACCGCCGCCCCGTTCTCAGCCGCTTTGCGATCGATTGCTCAATACCGGAGGATTTTCAATTTTCCATTTTTGCTTTTGGGCAACTCGAACTCGACCTCGCCGCCCACCTTGACGCTCGCCTGCAGGACATCAGCCAATGGAATGCTGAATCGGTACTCTTTGGCGGTCAGAAAAAAACCCGTGGCCTCAGCAAAGGAAAGGCATCGTCCGGATGGCTTCGGCGTGATGGTGCCTTTACCGTTTTTTTCATCGTAGCTGCTGAAAATACCTTTCATTGCCTTGCTCCCTTTCACTCGCCCGCCCGGCCGCGCCAGCGCGCGACAGCACCTTGCATCAAACTGCAAAATCACGGCGACTGCACCTGTCAGAGTTGACAGTAATTGGGAATCTCAGACGAATGGCTGCACAACAACGTCAGGAATCGCGGCGCAGATCCGGCGGAATCGGCAAGTCATCCTTGAGCGGATCCGGGCGTTTGCCCTTGCCGGCGCGGTACTGGCGGATCTGGTAGACGTAGGCCAAGACCTGAGCGACTGCCAGGTACAGCCCGCCGGGAATTTCCTGATCCAGCTCAGTGGAGTAGTAGATCGAACGCGCCAGCCCCGGCGATTCGAGGAGCATGACGTTGTTGGCGACAGCGATTTCGCGGATTTTCAACGCGAGGAAGTCGCTGCCCTTGGCAATCAGCATCGGCGCCCCGCCCTTCTCCGAGTCATACTTGAGCGCGACGGCGTAGTGGGTCGGGTTGGTGATGACCACGTCGGCGTCGGGAATTGCCGCCATCATGCGGCGCTGGGACATTTCGCGCTGGGTCTGGCGGATGCGCTGTTTGACCTCCGGGCGACCCTCCTGATCCTTATGCTCGTCGCGCACTTCCTGCTTGGTCATCAGCAGTTTCTTGTGGGCTTCCCAGAGCTGCACCGGCACATCGACAGCGGCGATGATGATCAGGCCGCAGGCCAGCCACAAGGTACTCCAGCCGACCAGAGTGACGCTGTGAATAATCGCCATCTCCAGCGGCTCGTGGGCGATGCGCATCAAGTCATCGACATCCGACATCAGCACCACCAACGCCACCCCCAAGGTGACCAGAAACTTGGCCAGCGCCTTGAGCAGTTCGACTACAGCCTTGAACGAAAACATTCGCTTCAAGCCTGCCGCCGGGTTCATCCGGCTGAACTTGGGCGCCATGGAACCGGCCGCAAACAGCCAGCCACCGAGGGAAATCGGCCCGATCAGCGCCGCGAGCAACAGGGTGATCATGAACGGCTGGATGGCCAACAACGCCATCTGACCCGACTTCAACAGAAATGCGCCCATGGAACCCTGATCCATGATCACCTCACGCGACAGCGTGAAGTTCAGGCGCATCAGCTCCATCAGGTCTTCGGCGAGCATGCCGCCGAACACCAGCAGCGCACCGGCGCCGGCCATCATCACGGCAAGGGTGTTGAGCTCTTTGGAACGGGCAATCTCACCCTTCTCACGGGAGTCTTTTTTGCGTTTGTCCGTGGGGTCTTCTGTTTTGTCCTGACCGCTTTCGCTCTCTGCCATGACTCAGCGCGCCCGTGCCAGTTCGCGTAACAGCTGCAGGGCTTCAGTGGCCAGCGGCTGATACTGATTGAGAATGTCCGCCAGACCAACCCAGACGATGAACAGACCGAGCACCAGGGTCAGCGGAAAACCGATGGAAAAAATGTTCAGTTGCGGCGCGGCGCGGGTCATCACGCCAAACGCGATGTTGACCACCAGCAGCGCCGTAACTGCTGGCAATACCAGCAACAGCGCTGCACCGAGGACCCAGCCGAGTTTGCCGGCCAGCTCCCAGTAATGCGCAGTCATCAGACCGCTGCCGACCGGTAGCGTGGTGAAGCTTTCGGTAAGGACTTCGAAGACCACCAGGTGGCCGTTCATCGACAGGAACAGCAGCGTCACGAGCATGGTGAAGAATTGCCCGATCACCGCGACCGAGACGCCGTTGGCCGGGTCGACCATCGAGGCGAAGCCCATACCCATCTGGATCGCGACAATCTGCCCCGCCACGGCAAACGCCTGGAAAAACAGCTGCAGGGAAAACCCGAGTACCGCACCGACGAGAATCTGCTCGGCAATCATCAGCAAACCGCTGAGATCCAGCGGGCTGACCGCCGGCATCGGCGGCAGGCTCGGCGCAATGCACACGGTGATCGCCACCGCGAAATACAGGCGGATCCGGCGTGACACCAGGGTGGTGCCGAACACCGGCATGACCATCAGCATCGACGCCACGCGAAACAGCGGCAACATGAACGACGCCACCCAGGTACTGATCTGGGTGTCGGTCAGCTGAAGCAGCGATTGCATGGCTTAGCCGATGACCATCGGGATGTTTTTGTACAACTGAATGATGTATTCCATGAACGTCTGCACGATCCACGGACCGGCGACGATCAACGTCACCAGCATCACCAGCAGACGCGGCAGGAAGCTCAACGTCTGTTCGTTGATCTGGGTCGCAGCCTGGAACATCGCCACCAGCAAGCCGACCAACAGGCTCGGCACTACCAGAATCGCGACCATCAATGTGGTCAGCCAAAGGGCTTCACGAAAGATATCGACCGCAACTTCCGGCGTCATGGCGAGACACCTCCAAAACTGCTGGCCAAGGTGCCGATGATCAGCGCCCAGCCATCCACCAGCACGAACAGCATGATCTTGAACGGCAGCGAAATGATCAGCGGCGAGAGCATCATCATACCCATCGCCATCAGCACACTGGCCACGACGAGGTCGATGATCAGGAACGGAATGAAGATCATGAAGCCGATCTGGAACGCGGTTTTAAGCTCGGAGGTGACGAACGCCGGCACCAGAATGGTCAGCGGCGCCTGATCCGGGGTGGCGATGTCGGTGCGCTTGGACAGGCGCATGAACAGCTCCAGATCGCTGGTGCGGGTCTGGGCGAGCATGAAGTCCTTGATCGGCACCTGGGCTTTTTCTACCGCTTGCTGGGCGGTGAGTTTTTCCGCCAGATACGGTTGCAGCGCATCGTTGTTAACCCGATCGAACACCGGGGCCATGATGAACAGGGTGAGGAACAGCGCCATGCCGGTGAGGATCTGGTTCGACGGCGTCTGCTGCAGGCCGAGGGCCTGACGCAGGATCGAGAAGACGATGATGATCCGGGTGAAACTGGTCATCAGAATCACGGCCGCCGGAATGAAGCTCAGCGCGGTCATGATCAGCAGGATCTGCAGACTGACCGAATACTCCTGCGCGCCATCGGCGTTGGTGCCCAGCGTGATCGCCGGGATCGACAACGGATCGGCGGCGAACGCCAGCGGCGCGGCCAGCAACAAGGCCAGCGTCAAGACGATGCGTAACGCACCCATTACTTCGTATCCTTCTGATCCTTGCCGAGTATCTTCAGCAACTGCTGGGCAAAATCCGGAGTGGCTTTTTCACTGGTGCTCGGCACCGGCACCGGCTCCTTGAGCACGTGCAGCGCGGTGATGGTACCGGGGCTCAAGCCGAGCAGAATTTGCTCGTTGCCGACCTGCACCAGCAACAAACGGTCACGCGGCCCGAGCGCGCGCGAACCGATCAGCTCGATCACTTGCCCCTTGCCGGCCGGCCCTGCCTGCTGCACCCGGCGCAACAGCCAGGCGAGGAAGAAGATCAACCCCAGCACCAGCAACAGGCCGAACACCAGTTGCGTCAGTTGCCCGGCCACGCCGCTGTTGACCATCGGCGCGGTGGCGGCAGGCACTGTGGTGGTCGTCGACGGTTCGGCGGCCAGCACGCTCAATGGCAATGCCAGCAAAGCCCAGAGAAACCGTTTCACTCAGCGCAGCTTCTTGATGCGTTCGCTTGGGCTGATCACGTCAGTCAGGCGGATGCCGAACTTCTCGTTGACCACTACCACTTCGCCGTGCGCGATCAGCGTGCCGTTGACCAGCACGTCCAGCGGCTCACCGGCCAGACGATCGAGCTCGATCACCGAACCCTGGTTGAGTTGCAGCAGGTTGCGGATGTTGATGTCGGTGCTGCCGACTTCCATCGAGATCGATACCGGGATGTCGAGGATGACGTCCAGGTTCGGGCCGTCGAGGGTCACCGGATCGTTGTTCTTCGGCACGCTGCCGAACTCTTCCATCGGCAGACGCGAGCCGCTGGCTGCGTCGGCGGCCAGCAGGGCGTCGATGTCAGCTTGACCGTCACCGGTTTCTTCCAGGGCCGCAGCCCATTCGTCAGCCAGTGCCTGGTCGTCCTGGGCGTTCATATCGTCGTTCATCATGTGTCCTCGGCGGGCAACAATTCAGTTAATGCAAAAGGGGGTGTGGCGCCGTTTCAGCGGCGCTCGATCGGCTCGATCACTTGCAACGCGAGGTTGCCTTTGTGTGAGCCCATCTTGACCTTGAAGGCCGGCACGCCGTTGGCGCGCATGATCATTTCGTCCGGCATCTCGACCGGGATCACATCCCCCGGCTGCATGTGCAGGATGTCACGCAGCTTCAACTGGCGCCGCGCGACGGTGGCACCGATCGGCACGTCGACGTCGAGCACGTCCTGGCGCAGGGCGTTGACCCAGCGCTCGTCCTGATCGTCGAGGTCGGACTGGAAACCGGCATCGAGCATTTCGCGCACCGGTTCGATCATCGAGTACGGCATGGTCACGTGCAGATCGCCGCCACCGCCATCGAGTTCGATGTGGAAGGTGGAGACCACGATCGCTTCGCTCGGGCCGACGATGTTGGCCATGGCCGGGTTCACTTCCGAGTTGATGTACTCGAAATTGACTTCCATGATCGCCTGCCAGGCTTCTTTCAAATCGACGAAAGCCTGCTCCAGCACCATGCGCACCACGCGCAGTTCGGTCGGGGTGAATTCACGCCCTTCGATCTTGGCGTGACGGCCGTCGCCGCCGAAGAAGTTGTCCACCAGTTTGAACACCAGTTTGGCGTCAAGGATGAACAGCGCGGTGCCGCGCAACGGTTTGATCTTGACCAGGTTGAGGCTGGTCGGTACGTACAGCGAGTGCACGTATTCGCCGAACTTCATCACCTGCACGCCACCGACGGCAACGTCCGCCGAGCGGCGCAGCATGTTGAACATGCTGATGCGGGTGTAGCGGGCAAAACGCTCGTTGATCATTTCCAGAGTCGGCATGCGTCCACGGACGATGCGATCCTGGCTGGTCAGGTCGTAGCTTTTGACACTGCCGGGTTCGGCAGCGTTATCGGTCTGTACCAGACCATCGTCGACGCCATGCAACAGCGCGTCGATTTCATCCTGGGACAGCAGATCCTGCACGGCCATGTCGTGTTCCTACTGCAGTACGAAATTAGTGAAAAGCAACTGTTCGATCACCACTTTGCCCAGCTCTTTCTGCGCCACTTCCTGGACGCTGGCGGTGGCCTTCTGGCGCAACATCTCCTGGCCGACCGGGGTCGCCAAGGTGGCGAAATCCTGACCGGAGAAGAGCATCACCAGGTTGTTGCGGATAACCGGCATGTGCACTTTGAGCGCTTCCAGATCAGCCTGATTACGCGCCAGCATGGTGATGCTCACCTGCATGTAGCGCTGACGGCCGTTCTGGTTGTAATTGGCAACGAAGGCCGGTGCCATCGGCTCGAAAATCGCCGGTTGCTTGCCGACAGGCGCTGCATCGGCGGCCTCGGCAGGCTTGCTCTGGGCACTGTGCATGAAGAACCAGGTCGCCCCCACGGATGCACCAATGGCCAGCAGCAATGCCAGCACGATCACAATGATCAGCTTGAGTTTGCCTTTGGTTGCGGGGTCTTTCACTGCTGCTGTTTCGCTCTTCGCCATGCCAATAATCCGTCACTATTCGGGTTTTCACAGTCGCACGGCAAGGCAAGAGCAAGTGTTATGCCAGAAGTGTCGGAGGTCGTGGAGACAACGCTAAAGTCAAAGGCACCCTCACCCCAGCCCTCTCCCGGAGGGAGAGGGGGCCGACCGAGTTATTTTGCCGTGATACGTCGACCTGAAGTACCGAGTCGACTATGGATTCACAGCAAAAGTATCAGGTCGGCGTACTTCGCCAGCATCCCCCAATCAGTCCCCTCTCCCACTGGGAGACGGCTAGGGAGGGTTTTCAGAGGCCGACCGAGGTGTCTTGCTTCATGCATCGACCTGAGAGACCGGATCGATTATGGATTCACAGCAGAAGTATCAGGTCGGCGTACTTCGCCAGCATCCCCCAATCAGTCCCCTCTCCCACTGGGAGAGGGCTAGTGTGAGGGTTTTCAGAGGCCGATCGAGGTGTCTTGCTTCATACACCGAGCTGAAAGACCGGATCGACTATGGATTCACAGCAAAAGTATCAGGTCGGCGTACTTCGCCAGCATCCCCCAATCAGTCCCCTCTCCCACTGGGAGAGGACTAGGGTGAGGGTTTTCAGAGGCCGACCGAGGTGTCTTGCTTCATACACCGAGCTGAAAGACCGGATCGATTATGGATTCACAGCAGAAGTATCAGGTCGGCGTACTTCGCCAGCATCCCCCAATCAGTCCCCTCTCCCTCTGGGAGAGGGCTAGTGTGAGGGTTTTCAGGGGCCGACCGAGGTGTCTTGCTTCATACACCGAGCTGAAAGACCGGATCGATTATGGATTCACGGCAGAAGAATCAGGTCGGCGTACTTCGCCAGCATCCCCCAATCAGTCCCCTCTCCCACTGGGAGAGGGCTAGGGTGAGGGGCTTTTGATTTGATCAGGCGTAATTTGATCAGGCGTAATAGTCGACCGCGCTGCTGCCGATCACGCTGGTGGTTTGCGCAGCGGCATCAGCAATGGCGGCAGGCGCCAGTTCTTCATCCGCCGAATCGAGGCGACCACCGGCAGCGCGGGTGTGGCCACTCTGGCCCTGTTGCGCCTGCTCCTGACCTTGCTGGCCCTGCCAGCCACGGCTCTGATCGGAGACATTGACGTCAACCTGGCCCATGCCCTGCTGGTTGAACATTTCACGCAGGCGATGCATCTGCCCGTCCAGCGCTTCACGCACACTTGGATGCGCGCTCATGAACGTGACCTGGGTCTGTTGATCCGGGACCATGTTCACGCGGATGTCCAGACGTCCCAGCTCCGCTGGCTGCAACTGAATGTCCGCCGCCTTCAGATTGGCGCTCGACAGATACATGACGCGATTGACCACTTCCTCGGTCCAGCCGCTCTGGTGCATGGCAATCGGCTGATTCACCGGCACCGCATTCGCGGTCTTCGGCGTAGCCGCCTGCGTCAGTGCCGCCAGACGGTTGGCGAAGTCATCCACACGGGTATCGCTGGTCGCAGTCTTGAGATCTTTGAGGCCATCGTCGATCAACCCGCTGAAGGCTTTTTCGCCGCCCTGGCTGGTGCTGTCCTTGTCGGCTTGTACGTCGAGCATGCTGGCCATGCCAGCGGCAAAGTTCTGCGCCGCAGTCAATTCGCCGTCGGCCTGAGCCTGAGCTGGCGACGCTTTCGGCTGCGCCTGGCTGGCAGCGGAAATGTGCCCGCCCTGCTCCATCGCCATGCGCACGGCCGGCATCGAATCGAGGGGATCGGCCGAAGGGTCGAAATCGCTGTCGGTGGCCGGTGCCGGATCTTTGACCGTACCTGATAGCGCGGCAACGGCTGGGGTTTCGGTTTCAGGCTGGGCAGTCGCGACGACCGCCGGAGTCTGCACAACCGGCGCCGCAACCACCGGCTGCACAGCGGTTGCCAATGCAGGATCGAGTGTCGGATCAACCGGCGTCGCGTCTACGACTGGAGTCTGGGAGGTGTCAGTGTTGTCGTCGCTGCTGGCGGTACTGTCATCGGTCGCCGCGGTTTTATCGGCAGGCAAGTCGTTGCCGCTATCGGCAACCGCCGGCTGCGCAGCGGCAGACTGATCTTCGCCAATGTCCTTTTTGCCGCTGTTGTCAGCGACCTTGTCACGCGACGACTTGGGCGAATTGTCAGCGGTGGCGACAGGCTTGCTCGATCCCTGGTCGGCGAACACTTTAGCGAAGCTTGAGGCCTTATCCCCGGTATCTACGGCCATGGCCGACGTTTTCGCAGAGGCGGCTTGCGCCTTGGCCTGAGCGGCGTTCTGAAGAAGGATGTTGGGGGTCGCAGGCATGAAACGGTCTCCGCTGCACTGGGATCGTAGGTACAGTTGCAGAGATAACTGCAAGTGCCGGGCCAGATTTGCCCGGCGCTTGAGAAAAGCGCCGGACGGCGGGATCAGTGCGTGTGAGCGGGATGTTTTTCGCTTTCGTAAACCGGGCGAACTTCAGCAAATTCGCCACTGATCTCAGCGACCAGTTTGACTATTTCCGCCGGGCTCTTGTCTCTGGCGTCCGATTCGAGTTCCTGGCAGAGCGCCGCCAAGCGGACAGCTCCCATGTTGCTGGCGCTGCCCTTGAAACTATGGGCAACTTCCGACAACACCTTGGCATCAGAGGTCTTTTGCAACTCGCCCAAGCGACTTTCGGAATCCGCCAGAAAGGTATCCAGAAGCTCCGGATAACCCTCCTCCATGACTTCCCGCAGTACGCTCAGCGCCTCGCGATCAATATGTGTGTCTGTCACTTGTTCACTCCTTGATCAAGAATTGCGCGGATTATGCCTCAACCTCCCAGGAAAACTCTACGCGAGCACTACGACCTTCGTCCGACCAACTGGCATTACGCCCCAATTGCCGGACCAGACTGACGCCGCGCCCCGACAAACGGACACCGTCCAGCGGCCGCTCCATGACCCGCGCCACATCAAAGCCCTTGCCGCTGTCTTCAACACGAATGATCAGTCGGCCGCCCTCGCCGTGTGGCTGCACCTGCAAATGCACGCGCACGAAACCGTCCTGCAGTGACTCCAGCCGATCATTGCGCTGCTGGTAGTAACGAGCGAACCCCGCCGCATCGCGCTTGAGACTGGAATCCAGACCGAGCACGCCATGCTCCAGCGCATTGGAATACAACTCGGCCAGCACGCTGTACAAAGCACCACTTTGCGCCCGCAGCCCATGCACCTCAAGCAGCAACTGCAACAGATACGGCAAGGGATTGAAGCGCTTGAGCGTGGCGCCACGGAATTCGAAACTCACCGACCAGTCCAGCGGACAGGATTGGCCGCTGTCGGAATACACCGGCGCCGACGGCTTGACCTGCGCCGGCTCCAGCAGGCTGACCTCGACCATGCTGACATCGTCGCGCGCCTCGCCGCGAAAATCCCGCAGTGCCTGCTCGATATCCTCGAACAAGCGATCCGGCTCGCGGTTGGCGGCGAACACCTGCTGCAAACGCTCGACACCGAACAGTTGATCACTGGCGTCACTGGTGTCGATCACCCCGTCGGACAACAGAAACACCCGATCGCCGACGGCCATCGGATGCACTTCCGTACGGTCATCGAACGCCTGCGCACTCAGCACCCCCAGCGGCAAGTGCCGTGCGGCCAGTGGTACACGCTCGCCAGTAGCAATCCGATGCAGATAACCGTCAGGCATGCCGCCATTCCACACTTCGACCGAACGCCGCTGAAAGCTCAGACACAACAGCGTGGCGCAACAGAACATGTCGACCGGCAGAATGCGTTTGAGCTTGGCATTCATCTCGCGCAGGGTTTCGGCCAGGCCATAGCCCTTGGCGGTCATTCCGTAGAACACCTCGGCCAAAGGCATCGCCCCGACCGCTGCCGGCAGGCCATGACCGGTAAAATCGCCCAACAGCACATGCATGTCGCCCGCCGGCGTGTACGCCGCCAACAGCAAGTCGCCGTTGAACAAGGCATAGGGCGATTGCAGGTAGCGAATGTTCGGCGCGCTGAGGCAACCGGAGTGCGCAACCTTGTCGAACACCGCTTTGGCCACGCGCTGTTCATTGAGCAGGTAATCGTGGTGTTTGGCGATCAGGTCGCGCTGTTGCAGCACGGTTGCCTGCAAACGCCGCAAGCGATCCATCGCCTTGATTTTGGCGGCGAGGATCACTTGGTTATAGGGCTTCGCCAGAAAGTCGTCACCCCCGGCCTCCAGACAACGGGCCAGCGCTTCGCTTTCCGTCAGCGACGTGAGGAAGATGATCGGCACCAGCGTCTCGCCCGCCAGCGCCTTGATCTGCCGCGCTGCTTCGAAGCCGTCCATGACCGGCATCATCGCGTCCATCAGTACCAGATCGGGTTGCTGGCGACGAAACAAGTCGACCGCTTCGGCACCGTTGGCCGCCGTCAGGACTTCATGGCCTTGGCGGCGGACGATGGTCGACAGCAACAGGCGATCGGCGGCGCTGTCTTCAGCGATCAGGAGGGTCAGCGGCTCTTGCGCCTGCATGGCCGTCAAGTGATGTCGAAGAGTTTGTCGAAATTGGAGATGGCGAGGATCTTGCGCACGTCGGAGCTGCTGTTGACCACACGCACGTCCGACTCGTCACCGCCGGCGTGATCCCGCAACAGGAGGAGCATGCCCAGTGCGGAGCTGTCGAGGTAGGTGGCCTTCTTCAGATCCACCACTATGGACTCAGGCTTCGCATTGAGTCGCTCATAGGACTCGCGAAACTCCTGATGCCGACCAAAATCGAATCGCCCCTCGATCGAAATCGTCAGTTTTTTCCCATCCGGAGAGACTTCTGTAACGACTGACATTAACTGGCTTCCTTGTCATTGACGAACCTGTACAAGGTTTAGCACCTGCACAGGGTTGCAGCAAGGTTAGAAGCCAGATCAAGAGATCGCAGCCTTCGGCAGCTCCTACACCGATCCCTTGTAGGAGCTGCCGAAGGCTGCGATCTCTTGATCTTGTTTTAGAACGGGTTTTGTCGTGGCAAACGCTGGGACAGTTCATCAAGCAGCTTCTGCTCACGTTTGTCTTCAAGGCGTTGCGCCTCTTCGCGATAACGCTGCACCAGTTTACGCAGCCCCTCGACCTTGGCGAACGCCTGTTGCCATTCTTCACGCGCCTTGTCGAGTTTGTTCTGATGCCAGACCAGACTCTGGCGCTGCTGGTCGACGGCGGTGTCGAGTTGCGCCAGAAAGCCCTGAAAACCCAGCAGCCATTGCCCACTCACGCCGGTACTGCCGCGCACGATCCATTGCTCGGAATAATCCAGACGGAAGGCATTGAGGTCGGCCAGTTTGCTTTCCGCAACTTTCACCTGCCCCTGAAAATAGCCCAGGCGTTGCACGGCGGCTTTCTCGGCCTGTTCGGCCATGTCCACCACCGGCGCCAGACGCGCGGCTCGACTGACAGTGGCCATGAGCGGTTAGCCGCCCGCCGCTGGGGCAAACAGGGTTGCGAGGTAAGCCTGGCTTTCACCCATGTTGATTTTGTCGTTCAGCCCCTGACGCTGGTAGCGAACCAACTGCGGTTGCAGGGAGATCGCCAGATCGGTCTCGCGATCGCCGCCGGCAACGTAGGCGCCAACACTGATCAGATCGCGGCTCTGCTGATAGCGCGACCACAACTGCTTGAAATATTGCGCGCGTTGCATGTGCTCCGGCGAGACCACCGCCGGCATGACCCGGCTGATCGACGCTTCGATGTCGATGGCCGGATAGTGACCTTCCTCGGCCAGACGCCGGGATAGCACGATGTGGCCGTCGAGTACGCCTCGGGCCGAGTCGGCAATCGGATCCTGCTGGTCATCGCCTTCGGACAACACGGTGTAGAACGCGGTAATCGAACCACCGCCCTTCTCCGCATTACCGGCACGCTCGACGAGTTTCGGCAACTTGGCGAACACCGACGGCGGATACCCCTTGGTCGCCGGCGGCTCGCCGATGGCCAGGGCGATTTCCCGCTGGGCCTGGGCGAAACGGGTCAGCGAATCCATCAGCAACAGGACGTTCTTGCCCTTGTCGCGGAAATATTCGGCGATGCGCGTGCAGTACATCGCTGCGCGCAGGCGCATCAACGGCGCATCGTCTGCTGGCGAGGCAACCACCACAGAGCGCTGGAGGCCTTCTTCACCGAGGCTGTGCTCGATGAACTCCTTAACTTCTCGCCCCCGCTCACCGATCAGGCCAACGACGATAATGTCGGCCTCGGTGAAGCGGGTCATCATGCCCAGCAATACGGATTTACCGACACCGGTACCGGCAAACAGACCCAGACGCTGGCCACGACCGACCGTCAACAAACCGTTGATGCAACGGATGCCAACGTCCAGCGGCACGCTGATCGGGTCACGGTTGAGCGGATTGATTGTCGGGCCGTCCATCGGCACCCAGTCTTCGGCTTTCATGCCGCCTTTGCCGTCCAGTGCGCGCCCGGCACCGTCGAGGACGCGACCGAGCATGCTCATGCCCATCGGCAAGCGCCCGGTATCAGCCAGCGGCACTACGCGGGCGCCCGGGGCGATGCCGGCGACACTGCCGACCGGCATCAGAAAGACCTTGCTGCCGGAGAAACCCATGACTTCCGCTTCCACCTGGGAGGGGTGATAGCTGTCGTCATTGATCACCAGACAGCGCGTACCCATGGCGGCGCGCAGGCCTTCGGCTTCGAGGGTGAGGCCAACCATGCGCAGCAGGCGACCTTCAAGAATCGGCGCACCGGCAATCTCGGTGGCCTCAGCGTAAGTACTCAGGCGCTTGGCGAAACTGGTGCGTTCAAGGCGCATCGGGGTCGTCCGCGAGCGGCTCTTCAGGTGTGGCCGCCGGTTTTACGTCTTCTGGAATGTCCAGACTCAGATCCGCTTCAGCCGGATGCAAAGCCTGCTCGTGCAATTGATCGAACAACTTCGCCATGACCTGGATCACGCGGGTTTCGATGCTGGCATCGATGCGGCTGTGCTCGGTTTCAACCCGGCAACCGCCCGGCAATAGCGATTCATCTTCGACGATGCGCCAGGTTTCCTCATGACGTTCGCGCAAAGCCTTGGCCTGTTCGAAGTCCTGCGGATTGACGTACAGGCGCACATTCTCGACGCCCAGCGGCAACAGCTTGAGGGCGTCGCGCATGACGTGTTCGATCTGGCTGGAATCGATGGCCAGTTCGCGCTTGATCACCTGTTTGGTGATGTGTTGCACGAGGTCGACCAGCGATTTCTCGATTTGCGTGTCTTGCTCGGCGATCGGTTCGAACAGGTTCGCCATCAACTGCTCAAGGCTGGCAAGTTTTGCCGCCAGCGCAACCTCCGCTTCCTGACGCACCTTGAGGGTCGCACTGTGAAAACCTTCTTTCTCGCCGATGCCAAAGCCTTCGTTGTAAGCCTCCTGACGGATGCTTTCGAGTTCTTCCAGGGTCAGTGGCTGGACTTCTTCCAGCGGCACTTCTTCCATTTCCGGCGGTTCGGGCTCCGGCTCAGGCTCGGGTTCCGGCTTCGGCGGGTCGAAGCTGGGCATGGCCCAGGATTCGAAACCACGGACATCGCGGGCACGGATCAGATCCGTCACATCGTCGTCGTGCTTGTCCATGGGCTTAGATCATTTCCTCGCCACCCTTGCCACCGAGTACGATTTCGCCGGCTTCGGCCATACGACGGGCAATGGTGAGGATTTCTTTCTGTGCGGTTTCGACGTCGCTGACGCGCACCGGGCCTTTGGCCTCGAGGTCGTCACGCAACAGTTCGGCGGCACGTTTGGACATGTTCTTGAAGATCTTCTCTTTGACGCCTTCGTCCGAACCCTTGAGGGCCAGCACCAGCACGTCGGAAGACACTTCGCGCAGCAACGCCTGGATGCCACGATCGTCGACATCGGCGAGGTTGTTGAACACGAACATGAGGTCTTCGATCTGACCGGACAGGTCTTCGTCGACTTCGCGGATCGAGTCCATGAGCTGGCCTTCGATCGAGCTGTCGAGGAAGTTCATGATGTCCGCCGCACGCTTGATGCCACCCAGGGTGGTGCGCGAGGCATTCGAGTTGCCGGAGAACTGCTTCTCGAGAATCTGGTTCAGCTCTTTCAGGGCCGCCGGCTGTACGGTGTTCAACGACGAGACGCGCAGGATGATGTCCAGACGCACTTTGTGGTCGAAGTTGCCGAGTACTTCACCGGCCTGATCCGGATCGAGGTACGCGACCACGATCGCCTGGATCTGCGGGTGTTCGTAGCGGATCACGTCGGCAACGGCGCGCGGCTCCATCCATTTCAGGCTGTCGAGGCCACTGGTGTTGCCACCGAGCAGGATGCGGTCGATCAGGCCGTTGGCCTTGTCTTCACCCAGGGCCTGGGTGAGCATTTTGCGCACGTAGTCGTCGGATCCGACGCCGAGGCTGGTCTGGTCGCCGACGATGTCGACGAACTCGCTCATGACCTGCTCGACCTGCTCGCGATGGACGTTGCCCATCTGCGCCATGGCCACGCCGACGCGCTGAACCTCTTTCGGGCCCATGTGGCGCAGCACTTGTGCGGCATCGGTCGAACCCAGGGACAGCAGCAGAATCGCGGCTTTGTCGACCTTGTTCAGTTTGACGGTTGCGGCTCGGTTATCACTCATCTGCGTTAATCCACTCTTTCACGACCTGAGCCACGCGACCCGGATCCTCGGCCACCAGACTCTTGATTGCATTCAGTTGCGCGTCATAACCCTCACTTGGGCTCGGCAACAGAATGCTCTGCGGACCACCGAGGCTCACGCGGTCGTTGGAAAGTTCGCCGTCCAGGCCGCCCATGCCACCGAGTTCCACGTCGCTGCCAAGACCGGCCAGCTCCTTGCCTTTGCCGCCGCCGGTGATGTTGTTAAGCACCGGACGCAGCACACCAAACACCAGCACCAGGATGAACAACACACCCAGCACTTGTTTGACGATGTCCCAGAACCATGGCTGGGAGTAGAACGGAATATCGGCAATCACTTCGCCGCGCTCGGCGGAGAACGGCATGTTGATCACGCTGACACTGTCGCCACGGCTGGCGTCGAAACCGACGGCGTCCTGGACCAGACGGGTGAAGCGCGCCAATTCGTCGGCGCTCCACGGCGCACGGCTGGTTTCGCCGTTGGCCGCGTTGACCTTGACCTGATCGTCGACCACCACCGACACCGACAGACGATTCAGGCGACCCTGCTGCTGTTTGGTGTGGCTGATGGAACGGTCAAGTTCGAAGTTCTTGGTCGATTGTTGACGCTTGTCTGCCGGGTACGGCGCGAGCATTGGCTGACCGGTGGCCGGGTCCATGATCTGCTGACCATTGGCGTCAACCAATGGCTGACCAGGCTGGACCATGGCGGCCGGCGCGGCGGTGCCGCCGGTAGTTTGCGGGGCCGAGGCTGGCGACGGTGGCTGGTTGCTCAGGGCACCCGGCACGCCTTGCGGGCCATTGCTGGCGGTGCGTTGCTCGTTGACCGACTGCTCGCTGCGCAACGCCGGTTGATCCGGGTTGAACTGCTCGGCAGTCGACTCGACGGCATTGAAATCGATGTCGGCCGAGACTTCAGCCTTGTAACGATCATTGCCCAAAACCGGCTGCAAAATGTTGTGTACACGCTGGGTGAGCATGCTTTCCATGCGGCGGCTGTAATCGAACTGCTTGCCGGCCATGGTCATTTCGGAGTTTTCCGCCTGATCAGAGAGCAAGGTGCCCTTCTGGTCGACGACGGTGATCTGCGATTTGCTCAGCTCGGGAACGGAAGTCGCCACCAGGTTGATGATCGCAATTACCTGACCCGGCTCCAGCGAACGACCGCTGTACAGTTCAACCAGAACCGAAGCACTTGGCTTGCGCTCATCACGGACGAACACCGAACTCTTCGGAATCGCCAGATGCACACGGGCACCCTTGACGTTGTTCAGGCTGGAAATGGTCCGCGCCAGCTCACCTTCGAGGCCGCGACGATAACGCGTCGCTTCCATGAACTGGCTGGTGCCCAGACCCTGTTCCTTGTCGAGGATTTCGAAACCGATATTGCCGTCGCTGGGAGTGACACCAGCAGCAGCGAGTTTCATCCGCGCACGGGACAAGTCATCGGCCTTGACCAGCAAGGCGCCGGAATTGGGCTCGACGTTGTAAGGAATGTCAGCGGCGGCCAGAGTATCCATGACCTGCTTGGCGTCCATGCCGGCAAGGCTGCCGTACAACGGACGGTAATCCGGCTGCTGCGACCACAGCACCACGGCAAAGCCAATCGCCACGCTCGCAGCCAGGCCGACCAACAGGCCCACCTGACGCAGCATGGTCATCTCGGAGAGGTTTTCCAGGAAGGACAGACCGAACAGCGGCGGTTTGCCGTCTATCGGGGTGGCCTTGGCCGGAACGTTATCGGCGACTGCTTCTGCCATGACTCAATCTCGTCCTTAAACCGGCATCTGCATGATGTCTTGATAAGCCTGAACCAGTTTGTTGCGAACCTGGGTCAGAGCCTGGAACGACACGCTGGCTTTTTGCGAAGCGATCATCACGTCCGTCAGATCGACGCCGCTCTTGCCCACTTCAAAGGCATTGGCCAACTGAGTCGACGCGGTCTGGGTATCGCTGACCTTGTTGATCGCCTGACCGAGCATGTCGGAAAAGCTGCTGCCTCCCAGCTCAGGGACAGCGGTCGTCGATTTCGGCGCAGACATGGCATCCAGCTTCATGGCCTTCATGTCTGTCATCAACCGATTAAATTCAATACCTTGGCTCATGGTCTACTCTCTTGGGCGGCCCGCAATTTTTTGACACTCACTCGGCGGGTACACAGGTATTAGCAACAAGGGTGCCAGCTCATGGGCAGCCCTTTCAGAAAAGCGTTTTCAACGTTTTGCAGCACGGCTCAGGTGGCGAACAGATAACCTTCGACGTCCATCCCGGCATCGCGCATTTGTGCCAGTTTGTAGCGCAGGGTGCGCGGGCTGATGCCGAGCTTTTCCGCCGCTTCCTTGCGGCGTCCACGCTCGGAGCGCAGGGTGTCGATGATCATCTGAAACTCCCGGCGGCGCAGGTCATCGCCCAGGGCACCGGCCGAATCCGCTTCGATTTCCACTTCGCGAATCACCGCAGTCAGCGGCGCGGCGACAGGCACTGCGGTGTACGTCACGGGGCCTGCCAGACAGAAATCCTGCGGCTGAATCAAACCGCCCTGCTGCAAGATCAGCGCACGTTGAATGGCGTTATCCAGTTCACGCACATTACCCGGCCACGGATACGCAATCAGGCAAGCTTGCGCGTCAGGCGAGAGTTTCGCTGCGGCGTGCTTCATTTTATTGACGTGTTTGGCCAGCAACCTTTCGGCCAGCGGCAGGATATCGGCAGTGCGCTCGCGAAGTGGACGCCAGGCCAGTGGGAAAACCGACAAACGGTAATAGAGGTCTTCACGGAAACGCCCCGCCGCCACTTCGCCCGCCAAGTCGCGGTTAGTGGTGGCAACCACGCGAATATCCAGGGCGATCGGCTTACGCGCACCGACGCGCTCGACTTCGCGCTCCTGCAACACGCGCAGCAGTTTGGCTTGCAGGCCAAGGGGCATTTCGGAAATTTCGTCGAGCAGCAACGTGCCGCCGTCAGCCTGCTCGAACTTGCCGGCCTGCGCGGCGATGGCGCCGGTGAACGAGCCTTTCTCGTGACCGAACAGCGTCGCCTCGAGCATGTTGTCCGGGATCGCTGCGCAGTTGATCGCAATGAACGGCTGACTGGCACGGTGGGATTGCTGGTGAATGTAGCGCGCCAGCACTTCTTTACCCGTACCGGATTCGCCGGAGATCAGCACCGTGGAATCGCTGCGTGCCACTCGTGCGGCCAATTCGAGAAGTTGCGCACTGGCCGGTTCGACAGCGATAGGGCCTTCACTTTCGCTCACGCCAATATTGCCCAGTGCATGCCGCGCCACCAGATCGAGCAAAGCCTTGGGCTCGAACGGTTTGACCAGATAATCCGCCGCACCCTGACGCATCGCATCGACTGCACGTTCGACCGCGCCGTGAGCCGTCATCAGCAACACGGGTAATTGCGGCTGACGAGCACGCAACAGGGCAAGCAATTGATGACCATCCATGCCGGGCATGTTGACGTCACTGACCACCAGACTGAACGCCTCGCGCGACACTGCCGTCAGCGCGTCTTCAGCGCAACCGACCGCGTGGTAATCGTGGCCGGCCAGCAACAACGTATCGGCCAGCGCCTCGCGCAACGAGCGGTCATCCTCGACCAGCAAAACCTTGATGCCCATGTCTTTCACTCAGCTCCCTGTACAGCGGAAAACAGCGGCAGGATCACCTGCGCGCACGTGCCACGCCCAACTCGCGAACGCAGGTGCAATTCTCCCTGATGTGCCCGGGCCACAGCCTTGACCACGGTCAGGCCCAGGCCGGTGCCGGTGACTTTGGTGGTAAAAAAGGGTTCGCCGAGCCGCGCCAGAACCGCGGGCTCGATGCCGCTGCCACTGTCGCTTATGCTCAGGCGCAGCGTGTTGTCGCGGGTGTAGCAATGGACTTTAAGGCGGATGTCGCTGGCACTGGCCTGAATCGCATTTTCGATCAAATTCAACAGCGCCCCGACCAGTGTGTCGCGATTACACAGCAGTTCGCCGGTATGGCTGTCGCACTGCCAGCGGATTGGCAGATCCTGCACATGGGTCAGCGCCGCCGCTTGCAGCGCCTGCATCAAGGCATTGGGGGTGAGGCGATCGGTCAGCGGTAACTCACCGCGAGCGAACACCAGCATGTCGCGCACCTGGTGCTCCAGCTCGTGCAGACGCTCTTTCAGGCGCCCGGCGAAGCGCTGCTGAGTGGCGACCGGCAACTCCTGCTCAGTCAAATGACTGGCATAGAGCAAAGCGGCGGACAGCGGCGTGCGGATCTGATGCGCGAGCGAGGCGACCATGCGCCCCAGCGAGGACAAACGCTCGTGGCGCGCCAGTTGATCTTGCAGATGGCGGGTTTCTGTCAGGTCGTTGAGCAGCACCAATTGCCCCGGCTCGGCGTCCAGCGAGCGGGTGGCAATCGACAGGCGTCGACCGTTTTTCAGGGAAATTTCATGACCGTCGTCTTCACGCGGGGCGAAGCAGCGCGAAATCACATGGCGCCACAACTCACCCTCAAGCGGCAGGCCGAGCAGTTCGATGGCGGCCGGGTTGGCTTCGCGCACCCTGCCGTGACCGTCGATGACGATTACGCCACCGGGCAACAGATCAAGGAGGTTTTGCAGACGGTTGGCCAAGCGTTCTTTTTCCGCCAGCTCCTGCATGCGCTGGGCGCTGACCACCGCCAACTCACCCTTGAGCTCGGTTACCCGCGCTTCAAGCATGCTGTAGGAGTCCGTCAACTGGCTGGACATCTGGCTGAACAGCTCGAATGCCTGCTCAAGGCCCTGTCGGCTTGCCTGCTCTACGGAGGACGGCTGCCCCTCGGGACTGGAGGCAGAAGACATCTGGGCTTGGGGCATTGTGCTTTCTCGCTTGGCTGACCGTCAGTTAAACGGAACGTTGCGAGGGCTGTAGCAATACCCGTGCCTAAAAAAAACTGCTTATAAATGAAGCAGTTGAAAAACAGGCGTCAATCCTCCGCCTGTTCATCTCCATCGCGGCGGCTCATGCCGTACTTGCGCATCTTCTCGACCAGGGTGGTACGACGGATACGCAGGCGCTCAGCGGCACGCGCCACAATGCCATTGGCATCGTCCAGCGCCTGTTGAATCAGGCCCTGTTCCAGACCACCGAGGTAGTCCTTCAGGTCCAGACCTTCCGGCGGCAGCATGGCGTTGGCGGTGAAGTCAGGCGTATGGCCGTTGATCGCCACGCGCTCTTCGAGATCGCTGCGCAGGCTGTCGACCATTTGCTCGTCTTCGTCGTCGACGTAGCGGAATTTTTTCGGCAGTTCGACCACGCCGATCACCCCGTACGGATGCATGATCGCCATGCGCTCCACCAGGTTGGCCAATTCGCGGACGTTGCCCGGCCAGCCGTGACGGCACAGCGACATGATCGCCGCCGAGTTGAAGCGGATCGAACCACGCTTCTCGTGCTCCATGCGCGAGATCAGTTCGTTCATCAGCAGCGGAATATCTTCGACGCGCTCACGCAGCGGCGCCATCTCGATCGGGAACACGTTCAGGCGATAGTAGAGGTCTTCGCGGAAGGTGCCGATCTCGATCATGCTTTCGAGGTTCTTGTGCGTCGCCGCGATAATGCGCACGTCAACGCTCTGGGTCTTGTTGCTGCCCACGCGCTCGAAGGTGCGTTCCTGCAGGACGCGCAGCAGTTTGACCTGCATCGGCAGCGGCATGTCGCCGATTTCGTCAAGGAACAGCGTACCGCCGTTGGCCAGTTCGAAGCGGCCGGCACGGCTGGTGATCGCGCCGGTGAAGGCGCCCTTCTCGTGACCGAACAATTCGCTTTCGAGCAGCTCCGCCGGGATCGCCCCGCAGTTGACCGGCACGAATGGCGCATCGCGACGCTTGGAATGGTAATGCAGGTTGCGCGCGACCACTTCCTTGCCGGTCCCGGACTCGCCGAGGATCAGCACACTGGCGTCGGTGTCGGCGACTTGCTGCATCATCTGGCGCACGTGCTGGATCGCCCGGCTGGTGCCGACCAGGCTGCGGAACAGATTGGGTTCGCGATGACGGCCGCGCTCGCGAGCCTGGTCATACATCTCGCGATAGACCTGGGCACGGTGCAGGGAGTCGAGCAATTTGCTGTAGCTGGGCGGCATTTCGAGGGTCGAAAGCACGCGGCGACGCTGGTCTTCGGGCAGGTCGACGGAAGAATTATCGCCCATCAACAAAACCGGAAGGAACTCATCCCAGGTTGAGAGTGTCTTTAACAAGCCCAAAAGCGCGCCAGGAGCATTAACGGTCCCGATCAGTACGCAAATGACCTCACGACTAGACGACAAAGAGCCGACTGCCTGCTGCCAGTCATGGCTGCCGCAGGGTAAATTTTCTTCGCCAAGAAAATTTAAAATCACCGCCAGGTCGCGGCGGCGGACGCTATCGTCATCGATCAGCAGAATTTTGGTTTCACGCCACATGCAATAGCAACTTCCCTAGTCAACTCAATGCCCGAAATTAGGGGCAAGCGAGACGCTTGCAGGACACCATGTGCCTGTAGACGCCTGAAATCTGAAAACAGCCACTAGTTAAGTCAAAAAACCGTGCACAGTCAAATTTATGGCGCACATGCCTGGATTAACTGGGGGGCAATTAACCAAACAGATGGTAAACCTTTGCCGCCTTTTGCGCTTGGGTGATCTGCGACATCTCGTTGGCTATCGCTTGCCGCTCACCCATGGCCACCTCAAGAAGGTCCTTGTAGACGTGGAGCAACTCCTCAAGGTTGTCGCGCAACGCGACTTCATCAAGCGCAGCCTCCGCCATGACGTCTTCCATGCAGGAACGGCAAGCCAGATCCAGCTCGCCAATAGCTTCCCAATTGCGTTCGGCGAGGGCAGTAACCAACGCTTCACGGGTATCGGCGATTCGCTGCAATACAAGACTCATGACGATCTCCTTCAGAACTGCGGAGCAGGCACGGGGGCAATAGCATCCCAGCCTTCCTTGACCGTGCTCAGCAAGCCGGCAACCTCATCAAGAATGCGCGGGTCGCTGCTGATGTTCGCCTCGGCGAGGCGCTTCATCATGTAGATATACAGCCCATCCAGATCAGCCAGGGTATCTGCACTGTTTTCCAGATCGAGGCCTTCACGCAGACCGCTGACAATGCCAATCGCCTTGCTGATCGAAGTGCATTTGCTTGGAATGTCCTTGCGCTCGATGGCGCCTTTGGCCTGAGCGATACGGGCCAGTCCACCTTCCATCAACATTTGCACCAGACGGTGCGGGCTCGCTTCGGATGTCTGAGCGTGTGCGCCGACTTTCTGATACTGCCGAAGGGCTAACATCGGATTCATGTTCTACCTCATTGCCACAATGACTCGTATAACCAGTGTATCGCCAACGAATCACAGAACTTTAGATCAAAAGACAAAAACCCGGCGCACGCCGATGAAGCGTAGCCGGGTTTTTGTCGTACCTGCCTGTTACTTCGCGGACTGCTGAGCGTTCAGCGAGCTGAAGAACGACGTGATGTTGCTCGCCGTAGCCTTCATCTGCCCTACCAGCAAGTCCATGGCGTTGTACTTGGCCGTCAGCGTCTTGGTCAGGTTGGCGACACGCAGATCCAGCGCCAACTGCTGCGACGTGAGGCTGCGGGTGTTGTTGTTCAGAATGGTCATACGCTGATCAAGCAGACCGCTGGTGGTTTTACCATCAGCAGAAGCTTTGAGGTACGGATCGACCGCTTTGCTCATTCGCGCCAACAGACCGTTTTTGTCGTCGGTGCCGGAGAACAGCTGCTGCACCTGACCAGTCATGCCTGGCTGAGACATGGCCTTGTTGAAAGCCGTCGCGTCCAGCGTCAGCTTACCGGTGTCGCGATCAGTCATGACGCCGATCTGCGACAGCACACCCAGCTCGCCAGGCGACGAAGTGGTCAATTGGGCACGAATGTCCGCAATCAACGTCCGCGGCAGAGAATCACCGGTAAACGCGGCCTGCACCGTCAACTTGCCATCTTCGTCCGGCGTTGCCTTGGACAGGCTATCGATGGTGGTCTTGAGCGTGTTGAAAGCGTCGACGAATTGCTGAACCGAAGCCTGCAAGCCCTTGGTGTTGGTATCGACAGAGACCTTGACCGCAGTGGGGCTGGCTTCCACCAGGTTCATGGTCAAGCCACTGATGGCGCCGCTCACTGTGTTGCTCTTGCTGGTAACGGCAAGACCATCAATGGTCAGCTTCGCATCCTTGGCAATATCGCCCACAGCCCCTGAGTCACCAGCGGCCGGGGTCGCAGACATGACCTTGGTGCCATCGATTTCCAGACCGGCAATACCACTGACCGTCAGGTCGGAGCCCGCGCCCGTCTTGTTGGAGCTGATCACCAGACGCGAAGCGCCCGAGCTGTCGGTCACGATGTTGGCGGAAACACCGTTGACACCCTGCGCCTTGTTGATGGCATCACGGGTAGTCTGCAAGGTGGCATTGGCCGGAATATCGACATTGTAATCAGTGCCATTCTGACTGATTTTCAGGGTACCACTCGGAATGGCACTGGCCGCGCCGCCGGCAAAGGATGCACTGGCTACTTTCGAGCCGGTGGCCAAGTTATTTACCACGACACTGTATGTGCCCGAAACAGCCGTGTTATCGGAAGTAGCGGTCAGCGTTGTCGGGGTAGCCGAGGTCGCCGCGTAACCGGCAAACGCAGGGTTGGTCTTACTGCCCAGATCGGTCATTGCCTTCTGGTAGGCCGCCAATGCGTTTTTCAGCGCACCGACACCGGAAATCTTCAGGGTGTTGGTTTTGGTCGCAGAATCGATCTGCGTCTGCTTCGGCGACTTGTCGGCGTTTACCAGCGCGGTCACGATCGCGCCGATGTCCAGGCCGGAACCCAGTCCGGAACCCGGTAGAATTGGACTTGCCATGTGCATCTCCCTTCAGATTGTTGCCATTCTTTTGACCGTTACACGCATCTTGAGAACGGACAAACATAATTCATGCCAGCTATCAGACTTTGGCGTCAAACAATACGTGACTCGCATTGGCGAGGCTGTCTGCCAGCTTGAGGGCTTCTGCGGAGGGAATCTGTCGAACGACCTCACCCGTCTCGCTTGCGATCACCTTGACGATGACCTTCCCGGAGTGTTCATCAATCGAAAACTCCAGATTGCGCTTGATCGACTGTACAAACTTTTCGATCTCCTGCACCGCCAGTTTCAATTTGGCGTCGTCCGAATCCTGACTCTTCGCAGCGACCGGCGCTTCAGTCTTGGCAACTTTAGGCGTCTCTGACGGTTTGTCAGCAACCGGCGTTACTGGCTTGGGAGCCGGATAAGACACGTTAAGCTTTACGCTCATGTCCATGCCCATCACCTCTTAACGTAAAAAGGCGAGAGAGCGCGACCAGCGCACCCCCCCGCCCAAACTCGATCCGAAATTACTGAAGCAGCTTCAGTACAGCGGAAGGCAGTTGGTTGGCTTGAGCCAGAACAGAGGTCGAAGCCTGTTGCAGGGTTTGCTGCTTGGTCAGGTTAGCAGTCTCTGCGGCGAAGTCGGTATCTTGTACGCGACCTTGTGCAGCAGTGGTGTTCTCGGTGATGTTCTGCAAGTTCTGGATGGTGCTGGTCAGACGGTTTTGCGAAGCACCCAGGCTGGCACGAGTTGCACCGATGGCAGCGATGGCAGCGTCGATCGCGGTGATCGCGTTGTCGATGTTCTGCGAAGCGCCAGTTACGGTAGCACCGGTCAGGGACAGAGTACCGCTACCTACCGACAGGCTTACTGCGTCGAACTTGGAGCTCAGTACCAGGTCGATGTGGTTAGCCGAACCGGTGTTTGCGCCTACTTGCAGGGTCACAGTACCAGCCGAACCGTCCAGCAGGTTTTTGCCATTCAGGTTGGTCGAAGCCGAGATACGGGTGATCTCGTCGGACATCTGAGCGAATTCAGCGTTGGTAGCGGTCTGGTCAGCAGTGCCGTTGGTACCGTTACGTGCTTTAACAGCCAGTTCACGCATACGCTGCAGGATGTCGGTAGTAGCTTGCAGAGCGCCTTCAGCAGTCTGGGCAACGGAGATACCGTCGTTGGCGTTCTGGATGGCTTGGGTGTTACCACGGATCTGCGAGGACATACGGTTCGAGATCTGCAGGCCAGCGGCGTCGTCTTTAGCGCTGTTGATTTTCAGGCCGGAAGACAGGCGCTGCATCGAAGTCGACAGAGCGTCGGAAGCGCGGTTCAGGTTTTTCTGAACGTTCAACGACGTGGTGTTGGTGTTTACTGTTAAAGCCATGACGAATTCCTCGTTGGTTGGGTACTGCGGCTTCCGGCCCTGGCAACCGCCGGGTATGGCCTAGAGAACCTTCGTAATAGTTATCGTCGGGATTGCAGGTTGCTTGAGGGCTTTTTGAAAAAAATTTGCCATCACCCTGCCACCCCCGAGAAAACAAAGACTTAGCAGCCCATCCACCGCGAAAAAATGACGTCATAAAACCGACTGCCGCGCAAACCTGCGGGCCAGTGCTGTCGGCGTGTTCAGGCCGGGACACTTCCCAGCAAATCCACCAGCTCGTACTCCATAGAGTCAGCCAGCCCCAACCAGTCCTGGCGCTCCTGGCATTCGAGCATTTGCATTAACAGCTGCGCCCACACCTGCTGAACCTCTGCCGGGGCAGACGCTAAACATTGCTGGGCCTTTTCAAACACATCGACCATCGTCAGCGCCGCCTCGACATCGCGCCCGAGGCGAAACAAACCCGCACACTGGCGACATTCATCCTTGCAGAGGCTCAGCGTACTCATTGCACAAACTCCGGGTTGAAACCGGTACCGGCGATCAGCGCCCCGGAGCGGCTGCTGTTGAGAAATTCGACCTGTGGATGTGCAGCGATATAGCGCTCCAGCACACACAAATAACCGCGAAAGTTGAGCTGTGTGGTCACCCGCTGACCATGGCCATCGCGCACCCAATGCCGCGCCTGATTCACCGGTGGCCCCAGTTCGCCGTCGTTCCAGCCTGCATGGGTCTTGTTCATCGGGAAGGCGAAGTCAGCACCAAACAGCGTGATGCCGGTGGCGCCCATCTTTACCGCCAGATCCACCGCCGGGTGAATCACACTGCCGCCCACGTGCAACTGCGCTCGCGGGTACTGCTCACGCAGATTCGCGTAGATCGGACTCGCGGAATAACCACCGTAACGCTTGCCCTTCCACGCCTTTAACACCGACGGATCGCTCATCGGCAGATACACCAGCGGGATGCCGTCGGACTCCTCGAATGGCAAATGGCGAAAGCTGATGCGCTGATCAATGCTCACCACCAGGTCAGGCACAATCCCGTGTTCGCGCAGCGGTCGATACGCGGTGTCGACACAGATGAACAACGGGCGTTCGGCGCGCTGACGGATTGCCGCCAGGCGCTGGTAGTGTTGCTCCAGCGTCGGCCCGGTGGCGATCACATAGACTTCCCGGCCGGCACAGGTGCCGAACAACTGCGCCACATCCGCATCGGCGAGCAGCACCGGCAGGCATTCCTGCAAACGCTGTTGAATCTGCGGTGACTGCGGATCGAAATCCCGATTGTTGAAGCTCAGGTGCACTTCGCTGACCAAGCGATCACGCACTTTCGCGTTGAAATCGTCGGCCAGCAGCATCTCGGCAGGCAGGGCAAAAAACGGCGTAAAAAAGTCTGGATGGTCGCCGGCGTAAAACAACTCGACGCGCGGATCTTCCAGCCAATGGCGCTGATCGAGCAGTTGCACCACCAGCGCGAACAATGCGCCATTGAGGATGTGCACGTACAGACGCTCAAGCCCTTCACGCTCCAGTAGCACGCTGGGCAAATCGCCGAGGCCGGTACCGTAGACATGCAATTGCGGCTTGTCCGCCAGGCTTGCCGCCTGAATCCGGGCTTCATGGATGCGGTCATGGCGACTGGTGAGCTGAACATCATTGACGCTGAGCGTCGAACCCAACCCCTGCACCAGTTCGGCCTGGACTGCTGCACTGCCCTCCGCCATCAGTCGCTCGAACAGCGCCGGCCAGCGCCGTTGCAACACCTCGGCATTGGCTTGAAAAAACTCGCTCATGGCGCCTCGCGCTCCCTCTTCAGGCAAAAAAATAGCGTTCAAGGTTAACCTTGAACGCTATTTTTGTATCCGCCGTTTTTACTCTGGCTTAAGGGCGATAGATGATCGCCGAGCCCCACGACAGACCGACACCAAAACCGCTCAGCGCAATACGCTGCCAATCGGAATCGATAACGTGTTTTTCCAGCAGCAACGGAATGCTCGACGACACGGTATTGCCGGTCTCGACCATGTCCTTGATGAATTTTTCCGGCTCGCCTTCGAAACGTCGCGCCACCGCATCGACAATCGCCGCACTGCCCTGGTGAATGCAGAAGGCATCGATGTCGTCGGCCTTCAGACCGGAATCGTCCAGCAGCTCGTGCAAGTGCGCCGGGACTTTGAGCAGCGCAAAATTGAAGACCTGACGACCGTTCATGAAGAACACGCCATCGGTGACTTTCAAGTGCGGCGCACCGGAACCGTCGGTGCCGAACTTGGCCTTGCCCAGCGCCCAGGTCGGATCTTCGCCCATCCACGTAGCGGTGGCGGCATCGCCAAACAGCATGGTGGTGTTGCGGTCTTCCGGATCGACAATCTTCGAATACGGATCAGCGGTGATCAGCAGGCCGTTCTTCAGGCCGGCGGCTTCCATGAAACCCTTGATCGCGTAGATGCCGTAGACATAACCCGAGCAGCCCAGGGAAATGTCGAACGCTGCCACGTTGGTCGGCAGACCGAGTTTGTCCTGCACGATTGCAGCGGTGTGCGGCAGGCCTTCTTCGTCACCGTTCTGGGTGACGACGATCAAGGCGTCGATCGATTCACGTTTCAGATCCGGGTTGCTGGCAAACAGCGCATTGGCCGCTTCCACGCACAGGTCGGAGGTTTCTTGTTCAGCGTCTTTGCGCGGCAGGAATGCCGAACCGATCTTGCCAAGGATGAATTCTTCATCCTTCTCGAATTTTGCACCTTGTGCGTAATTGTCCACGCCGGCTACAGGAACGTAGCTCGCAATGCTTTTTATGCCAATCATTACGGCTTCCCAATAAAAAACAGCCCAAGACCACCGCTCGCAAGGATTTCGAGGGGCGCCGACAAACAGAAAACGGCCGCCACAACGGGCAGCCACGGGGAGCGCAAAGGGCTATCACTGGAATCGAAAACGAGCCAGGCGCCATCCCCCCGATCAATACAATACAGTGAAGATGCGCGTTATGACTCGCAGGTCACGCTATTTTGCCGAATCGGTGCAGATCGGGTTATTCGACCAACGACCAGTCCAGCGGCGTGCCGCGCTTGATCGGCGCGCGGGCGCGGCGGCCGAGGACGGCGTCGGTGTGCTTGGGCGGCAAACCGAGACCGGGGCGAATGGCGCGCAGATTGTCCCCGCTAAAGGTGTCACCGGCGGCCATGTCAGCCGTGACATACAGCGAGCGGCGATACACCAGCGACTTGCGCTCGGCCTCGGTAACGCCGTAATGCACCTGGCCCATGGCTTGCCAGGCGCGCTCGGTTTCCACCACCAGGCTAGCCATTTCCGCCGGTTCCAGCGAGAAACTGGCATCGACGCCACCCGCTGAACGGTCGAGGGTGAAGTGCTTTTCCACCACCGTCGCGCCAAGCGCCACGGCTGCCACCGACACGCCAACGCCCATCGAGTGATCGGACAGCCCCACTTCGCAACCGAACAACTCACGCAGATGCGGAATCGTGCGCACGTTGCTGTTGAGCGGTGTCGCTGGATAAGTGCTGGTGCATTTGAGCAACACCAGATCTTTGCACCCGGCCTCGCGCGCGGCGCGAACGGCCTCATCGAGTTCAGCGATGCTGGCCATGCCAGTGGAAATGATCAGCGGCTTGCCGGTGGCGGCCACACGACGGATCAACGGCAAATCGGTGTTTTCGAAACTGGCGATCTTGTAGGCCGGAACATCGAGGCTTTCGAGAAAGTCGACTGCGCTGTCATCGAACGGCGTCGAGAACGCGAGCATCCCCAGTTCCTTGGCACGAGCAAAAATCGGCGCATGCCATTCCCACGGTGTATGAGCTTTTTCATACAAATCGTAGAGCGAAGTACCCGCCCACAGACTGCCCGGATCCTTGATGAAGAATTCCCCCTCAGACAAATCCAGCGTCATGGTTTCGGCGGTGTAGGTTTGCAGCTTCAGCGCATGCGCCCCCGCCTTGGCCGCTGCCTCGACAATTTGCAGGGCGACGTCCAGTGACTGGTTATGGTTGCCGCTCATCTCGGCGATGATGAAGGGTGGCGCGTCGGCACCGATCAAGCGGTTGCCGATCTTGAAACTAGTCATGCGGGTGATCCTTCAAAACACGGGTGAACGCACAGGCACTCTGAGTGAACCCGGCGTCACGAAACACATTCAACGAGGGACGATTGTCCGGCAACACCCGAGCGGTGATGACCGTCAGTTGCGGCCAGTGCGCGACAACAAATGCCTCGCCACTGGCCAATAGCGCCCTGCCCCACCCCAGCCCCATCCGCCGTTCGAGCAGGTAAATAGAAACTTCGGCTTCAAACCCGCGCAGGTCATACCGCACAACGCCGACCGCGCCGTCATCCGCCTCGGCGATCAGCAGCAGGCGCTGTGGATTACGCAAACTCGCCGTCAGCCAGTTCAGGTGCTGCGGCCAGTCGATCACGCCGCTGTCCAGCGACCAGCGACGTACCGTTTCGGCATTACGACCATCGAACAGCAACTGCGCATCGTCCAGGGTCGCCGCACGCACCTTCAGCACCGCACCGGCCAGTGCCACCGCGACACGCTCGGCACCGCGCCCGTCGACCAGTTGTCGCGAGCGTTCGGCCAGGCTTTGGCGCAAATAATGATTGCCGGTGACAAAGCCGATGGCGTCGCGCAACTGCTCGACACTGACCTGCTCACGAGCGCCCATGAACACATGTGCTCCCGCCGCTGCCATGACTTCGCCGTTGGCCTGCTGATTGTTCGACACGGCAATACAGATCGTCGGCAGCCCCATCGCCGCCCGTTCCCAACTGGTACCGCCCCCGGCGCCGATAAACAGATCCGCTTCAGTCATGCGCTGATGGAAATCGCTGACGAAACTGTGCAGGCGCCAGTTCGGCCGCGTCTCGGCCAACGCCTGCATCTGCGCCCACGCCGGGTTGTCGGCACCGGCGACAAAATCTACCTGCAACTGGTTGAAATCAGCGAGCGCGAGCATCGCGTGATGAGTCTGCATCGCCGCATCGAAGCCACCGAAATTCACCAGTACCCGGCGAGCCGTGGGTTTGATCTCGATGGCCGGGCAATTGAACTCTTCACGCAGCATGGCGTAGCGCGGGCCCAGCAAGGTGCGGCAACCCTCGGGCAACAGCGGTGAGTAATTTTCACTGAGGCCGGACAAGTTCTGATTGAGCAAAAGATCAACGCTGTAGCGCCGGGTAGCCAGATCGTCGACTGCCGCTATGCGCTGCGCCCAGCGCCGGGCGGCGGTTTGCCAGTGATGATCGAGGCCGTAATGATCGACGATGATCCAGTCGAACCCGGCATGGCCGGCCAACAAAAGATCCAGCGCGTCGATGTCGGCCTGCCACGGCAGCATTGATTCGATGGCTTGCTGTGGGTCTTCATCACAATAGAGATCCGGCAACGCAAATGTCTCGAACCCTTCGGCGCTCAGCATATCGAGCCGATGCCCCGGCAATTTCCGGCAGGCAAACGCGACGTGGCTGCCCTGCCCGCGCAACACTCGCGCCAGCGTCAGGCAGCGGGCAATGTGGCCGCTGCCGATGGTTGGCGAGGCGTCGGCACGAATCAGCACTCTCATTGCAGCTCTCCACCCGCCTTGAGCGCGGCGTATAGGTATTCGGCGCGCTTCCAGTCTTCAAGGGTGTCGATGTCCTGCACCAGATGCCGGGGCAGAATCACCGGCAGGCTGGCTGGCGAATAGAGCACCTCGCCGCGCAACCACGCCTCACTGCGGCCCCAGTAGAACTGACCGGCATCCTGAAACGCTTCGGGCAAATCCTGCGAACGTGTATTGCGAAATTCCGGATACAAAGGGCTCAACGCGCCCTGCCCGTCCAGCGTCAGCGCACGCTGCACCGGAAAACCGAAACTGCACACGGAAAACGCAAAGGACCGGTCGGGATGCTGTTCCAGTAACTCCAGTCCCTGATGCAGATAGCGCGCCTGCAGTAGCGGCGCCGTGGCGTACACACAGCAGGCGTAATCGAAGGCTGGCAGTTGCTGCAAGGCATGCACGATCACTGCCGCCGTGCCGGTGAAATCATCGGCCAGGTCTGCCGGGCGCAAAAATGGCGCCTGCGCGCCATGGGCTCGCGCGACATCGGCAATTTCGGCATCGTCGGTGCTGACCACCACCTGCTCAAACAACCCTGAATCCAGCGCGGTGCGGATCGAGCGGACAATCATCGGCACGCCGTCGAATGGCAAGAGATTCTTGCGCGGGATGCGTTTGCTGCCGCCACGGGCCGGGATGATTGCAACGTTGCTCAAGGACGTTTTTCCAACAGGAACCAAGTGATGTCGTCCGCCGGGAATTGCGGATCGCGGTGATAGGCAAAACCATAATCGAGAAGGTGCAGATCGGCATAGCGATCGAGCATCTCACCGGCAAAATCGCGCTTGAACAGCTTGCCGCTGTTGCCACGATAGGACACTTCCACCGGTGCCGGATTGTAATACTCGGCGATCAGGATGTAGCGCTGGCTCAACGCGTACAACTGCGCATAAGCGGTCGGCAACAGCTCCGGGGCCAAGTGAATCAGCACGCCTTTACTCAGGGTCAGGTCGTAGCGGCGCTCGCGCGGGAAATCGAACAGCGAGCCATGCCAGATCTGTGCAATATCCAACGCCCGTGCCTGAGCACAGGCGCTGTCATTGATCTCGACGCCGAACAGCTCGCAACGGGGCAGCAGTTGATGCAACGCCTGCAAATTGTTGCCGGCGTTAGTGCCCAGTTCGACCAGGCTCTCGATGCCTGCGGCACGGCTCAGGGCTTTGGCAAACAACGCCAGATTCGTCGCCACCAGCGGTTGGCCGACATTGCGCTCGACGTACTGGTTGCCGAACTCACCCTGCCAGAACTTTTCCTGCTCACTCAAATGACGCATTGCAGATACTCATCCTTTGCCTCAGCGGCAATTATTCGGTCAGCCGACGCAATTGCTCGACTACATGATCCTGCTGCTGATCACTCAGCAACGGGTACAGCGGCAAGCTGATGGCCTCGGCGTAATAGCGTTCGGCCTCGGGAAAATCGCCCTCGGCAAAACCCAGATCACGGTAGTAGGGCTGCAAATGCACAGGAATATAGTGCAGGTTTACGCCGATCCCGGCGGCACGCAAGCCTTCGAACACCTGACGGTGGCTGAGGCCGATGCGATCGCTCTGCAAACGAATCACATACAGATGCCACGCCGATTGCGCCTCGGGCTGAGGGCTGGGCAGCGTCACCGGCAAGTACGCCAGCAGACGATCGTAACGCGCCGCCAGCGCCCGACGCCGGGCGATGAAATCGTCCAGCTTGCCCAGTTGCGACAGGCCCAACGCCGCCTGTAAATCGGTGATGCGGTAATTGAAACCCAGCTCGACCTGTTGGTAGTACCACGGCCCATGACTGGATTCGGTCATTTGCTGCGGATCACGGGTCATGCCGTGGCTGCGCAGGCGTTGCAGGCGCTCGGCCAGCTCCGGGCGGTTGGTCAACACCATGCCACCCTCGGCGCTGGTGATGATTTTTACCGGGTGAAAACTGAACACGGTCATCGCCGCGAACTCACCGCAACCGACCGGGCGTGCGGCGTAACTGGCGCCGACGGCGTGCGAGGCATCTTCAATCACGGTGAAGTTGTAGCGCTCGGCCAGTTCGGCAATCTTGCGCATGTCGCAGCTCTGCCCCGAGAACGCTACGGCTACCAGCACTTTCGGCAATGTGCCGTCCTGTTCGGCCTGATCGAGCTTCGCTGCGAGGGCGAAGGCATCAAGGTTCCAGGTCAGCGGATCGATGTCGACGAAATCGACTTCGGCGCCGCAATAGCGTCCGCAATTGGCCGAGGCGAGAAAGGTGTTCGGCGTCGTCCACAACCGATCACCCGGCCCCAGGCCTGCGGCCAGACAGGCAATGTGCAGCGCCGCCGTGGCGTTGCACACCGCGACGGCGAAGTCAGCCTGGCAACGCTCGGCCATTGCCTGCTCGAAACGCTCGATGCTCGGCCCTTGGGTCAGCCAGTCCGATTGCAGCACCTCGACGACCGCATCGATGTCTGCCTGATCGAGGCTCTGCCGACCGTAGGGAATCATACCGAGAGCTTCGCGTGCAGATCGGCGATCTGGCCGACCGAAAGAAAATGCGGGTTGGTGTCGGAGCGATACTCGAAATCTTCGCTGACGACACGCCCCTGCTCACCGAGTCTGTCGACGGCGAAATCGACATCGACACTGGTGAAGCGAATCGACGGCTGGATGGTGTAGTGATCTTCGAACTCAAGGGTCATCCGCGCATCGTCCAGCGGCACCATCAACTCATGGAGCTTTTCACCGGGTCGAATGCCGACGTTCTTGTGCGGCAAATGTTCAGCCATACCGCGCGCCAGATCGACGATGCGGATCGACGGGATCTTCGGCACGAACACTTCGCCGCCGTGCATCCGCGCAAAGCTGTCGAGGACGAACTGCACGCCGTGGTCGAGGGTGATCCAGAACCGCGTCATGCGTTCGTCGGTGATCGGCAACTCTTGAGCACCGTCGGCGATCAGCTTGCTGAAGAACGGCACCACCGAACCGCGCGAGCCGGCCACGTTGCCGTAGCGCACCACGGCAAAACGGGTTTCCTGCTCACCGGCAATATTGTTGGCGGCGACGAACAATTTGTCCGAGAGCAACTTGGTCGCGCCGTACAGATTGATCGGGCTGGCCGCCTTGTCGGTGGACAGCGCGACAACTTTTTTCACGCCGTTATCGATGGCGGCGGCGATGATGTTCTCCGCGCCGTTGACGTTGGTGCGGATGCATTCGGTCGGGTTGTATTCCGCCGCCGGCACTTGCTTCAACGCCGCGGCATGCACCACGTAGTCGATGCCGCGCATGGCCTGACGCAGACGATCGGCGTCACGCACATCACCAATGAAATAACGCATGCACGGCGCGTTGAACGTCTGCTGCATTTCGTACTGCTTCAGCTCGTCGCGGGAGAACACCACCACGCGCTTGGGCTGGTATTGCTCGAGCAGTCGGGCGATGAATTTGCGCCCGAACGAACCGGTGCCGCCAGAGATGAAAATCGATTTACCGTTGAACATAGGTTGATTCCTGTCCGGCACGCTTAGGCGAGCAACTGTGCCCAATTGATCGAGGCATTTTCACCCAGAGTGAAACCTTTGCCGGTCAAGGCCAGGTTGGCGTTGTAAGCCGGATCCTGCGCGAAGACGCCGCTCCATTTTTCACGCAGTGTCGCCAGTGCTTGCGGCGCCTGCGGCAGCTCACCGGTATGCAGCACCTGCACCAACGGCGTCCACACGGTGAGGTAACCGGCCTGACCGGCCTTGAGGCACAGGTCGACATCGGCATAACCCTCGGCGAACGTCACTTCATCCAGTCCGCCAAGGGCGTTGAACAGCTCTTTGCGCGCCATCAGACAGACCTTCGACACGGCCGAGTAATTCTGCTCGACAGTCAAACGATGCATATAGCCGTCTGCCGCGTGTTTTTCGCCGATGAAGGGCGAACCCACGCCATCGTTCAGGCCGAGAATCAGACCGGCCTGAGCAATCTTGCCGTCGCGATCGACCAGTTTGGCACCGACGATACCCACTTCCGGACGCTGGGCGTGGTTGAGCAGCGAATCGATCCAGTTCGGGTTGACGACTTCACTGTCTGCGGCCAACAGCACCAGATACTCACCCTGAGCCTGCTCGCTGGCGGCGTTGTACAGTGCGACTTCGCTCAGCGGCTGATCGGCACGCAGCACATTGACCTTGGCGTGGCGCAGCGTGCCAAGCCAGTCGTTGACCGCTGCCGATTGATTGGCGTTTGCCGCCAGCAACACTTCATAACGACTGTAACGGGTTCTGAGCAACACGCCTTCCAGGCAGCGACGCAGCACCGCAAGATCGTCGATGACCGGCACAATGATCGAAACCATTGGCTGTTCGGTGTGACGGTAATCGATCTGCCAGGTACCCGGCACCGTCGATGTGACCTTGGCCTTGTAGCCGCGATTACCTAGATGACGCAGCAACGCCTGGCGTTCATGGGCATTTTCTTCAAGCTCCGCCGCCCGAGTGATCAGCAGCGGCTCGTCGAGGTGCGCCAGGCCGTCAAGGCCACCCTGCTCAATGATGCGCAGCAACAGGTCAAATTCCAGCGCCTTACTGAAGTCAGCCTGATAACCGCCGGCTTCGAGCAAGACTTCACGACGGATCAACCAATGACGCGCCATCAGTGACGGCACGCTTTGCAGCAGATCCAGATTGAAACCGGGGCGGAACACGTCAACCAACGCGCCATTGTCCTTGCGCTGGACCTCGTCGGTGGCGACGGCACGCACCCCCTCGGCGGACATCAATTCCAGACTGGCGCGCAACAGGCCGCTGGCGGTGAACTGATCACCCGCCTCACCCAGCAGCAACCAATCGCTTGGCGACTGCTGAGCGGCCTGGTTGAGCTTGTCGACAAAGTTGCTTTGGGAGACTCGAACAAAGTGCAGCGTGTTTTGTGCAGTAGTCGCGGCCGGTGCTTCGCCGGTGGTGAACACGACAATCCTGAACGCTTTGCAGTGACCTTCGAGCAGGCTGTCGAGCGACACCTGCAACTTGTCGATGTCGTTATCCAGGTCGAGCAGGAAAATACCGAACTGCGGGCCGCCGCCTTCAGTCGCCAGATGCCGGCCAATCGACTCAAGCTGTTCGTTCGCCGGCGCGCGAGCCACCAGCCACTGCAACAGGCGGCCGGACTTCATTTTGCCGAAGACCGGCTGATGATCCTCGACCGTCAGCGTTTCGAGACGGGCAATCCACTCGTGCATGGCTTGCGCGGCGCTCTCGTCACCGACAACGTCCAGTTGCGCCGCCAGACGTTTGACCACAGTCTGGTTGAAGGCGTTGAGATCATGGGCCTGCCACAACCGGTCAACCACACTTTCCGGCGTGTCGTTATTGCGCGCCTGCAACAGGTGCGCCTGACGGGCCCACACGCCTTCCAGCCCTTCCAGTTGCATGCGACCGGCCGGCAGCGCGTGCAACATGAATTCGAACTGCTCCAGACGATCAAAGAATGCCTGGTTGTAAAACGGCATTTCGACATACTGCAGCGGGCCAAAACGACGATCTGGCGCCTTCAACGCCTGGTTCCAGGTCGATTCGAAAATCAGCTCGGCAGTCAGCGCACGCCCGGACTTCAGGCTGTCGGCCATCGCCTCGAAACTTTCCAGGGCAAAGGCCTTGGCCTGCGCGATATCCAGCCCTTCGATAGCGGTAGGCAGCGAGACGAGGAACTCGGCAAAAGCCTCTCGTTCGGCGACCGACTTGGCATCGACGTAGGTCAGCGAGTGATACACGTCGGTATTGTGCTCGGAGACGCCGTAGTTGATCTCGCGCACCACATAAGGAATCGGCAGGATGCGGGCCTTGGCACTGGCCAGCAGGTAGTAGACATGTCCGATTTCCTGCCACTGGAAATTGGTCCCCGGCGGCAACGCCGAATGCCAGTTTTTCATCAGGTCAGTACGGGTTACCGCGTAGAACGGCGGGATGTACTGGCTCATGTAATCGAGGACACGATCCTGCGCGCGCTCGGACGCATAGTCTTCCTGGACTTTCTTGTCGCGGCGGTAGTAGTTCACGCCATGAGCCAGTGACAGGTACATCAGGCAATAGCCGTGGCACATGCCGTAGTCAGGGTTGGCATGCAGGAAGCCGACGGACTCTGCCAGTGAATCGTGCAGGATGAAGTCGTCGTCGGCCGCCAGCACCATGTATGGCGTGGTCAGATGCTCGACACCATAGGCCAGTTTGGCCTGCATGCCCCAGTAGGCGAACTGCGGGACATGGTGGTAATCGACGGCGCAGAAGTCGCCTTCAGGTCGTTCGAGGGTCGAATCGAGCACCATGATTCTGCAGGACAAGCTGCTGTAATACTTCACCGCCCGGCGCAGGAACGCCGGACGATTGTGAGTAATCAGCACCACCGTCAATAGCTCGTTGAGCGGTAGCGCCAGTTCAGAACTGTACTTGCCTTGCATAACTTCTCTCCACAACCGGCGACTCGCCGAAACAACGCTTGGTGATGTTGCGAATTAACGGACGCGACGCAGATAGCCGTCCGGCGCCACGGTGATCAACAGCTTGTTCTGCAACTGCTGGTCGATCTCGAAATCCTGGTTCTCTTCGAGGTATTTCCACACAGCGGTTTTCGGGTTGTCGCCCGGGCCCCACGGACGATCCGGGAAGAAATCGGCCGGCATGTCTTCAACCACGGTGTCCATGACCACGCAGTAGCTGTCGACCGACACCAGCGGTGCGTACAGACGCAGCTCTTCCAGTACGTGATCGTGGGTGTGGTTGGAGTCGAGCACCAGAATGACTTTCTTGCCTTTGGCCGCAGCCTGCACCTGGGCGGCAATGCCGGCGTCGATGCTCGAACCTTCGATCATCTTGATGCGCTTGGCCATCGGGTGGCTTTCGATCGCTTCGCGGTTGTGCGGGCGAATGTCGAGGTCGATGCCCAGCACTTCGCCGTGGCCTTGCAGCTCCAGCAACGAGGCGTAGTAGATGATCGAACCGCCGTGGGCGATGCCGCACTCGATGACCAGATCCGGTTTGACCTGCCAGATGATCTCCTGCATGGCCATCATGTCTTGTGGCAGCTGGATGATCGGACGGCCCATCCACGAGAAGTGGTAGCTGTACTTGTGCTTGGCCGATTCGTTGAAGAAATCGCGGGCCAGGCCGGTGAGTTTCTGGTCGTCACCCTGCAGGGCAATCTGTTCCCGGCACTCGGCTTCGAAGGCTTGATTGATGCTGTTGTCGGTCATTTTAATAATCTCAAGGGTCACTGAAACGAAGCGCTGTCGACGGCGTGATAGACGTAGCGTCCACCGGTCATCCGCTTGATCTCTTCGAGGTAATTGGAATTCATCACAAACAGGTTGGCGCCTTCGGGCAACGCGTCCATCGCCTCTTGCGGCGAGGACACCCGCGCGCCGCTCAACGGCAGATAACGCCCCTGCTTGGCCGGGTTGATATCCACCACACGGTCCACCGCGACACCGGCACGTTGCAGGAACAGCGAATAGATCACGCCTTTGGACGAAGCGCCCCAGATCGCCGAACCCTGCTCGGGGGCGGACTGAATGATCTGCACGGCGCGATCGAGGCTGGCGGTGAAACCGTCAGGCAGGCTCAGGCGCGGCACCGGTTGATCCGGAGTCAGGCGCAAGGTCGACAGGTCGGCGACGATGTACAGGTATTGGCCACCGAACAGGTGACCGGCCTCGTGCACCGTGCCAAACAGCCGGCGCAGGTCATCGAGGCGGAAATAATTGACGTGTTCGTAGAACAGGTCGAACCAGGCTTTGTGCTCAAGAATCCAGTCGAAGCACGGCACTTCGATGTAGATCTGCCCGCCCTGATTGGCGTTGGCGATTTCGGCGAGAAAGCTCAGCGGATCCTGAATATGCTCCAGCACATGGCGCAGGACGATGGCGTCTGCCGCCAGCCCGAGACCACGGGTGAACGGCGCCTTGATCACGTCGGCGTTTTCGCCTTCGTACGCCGGGTCGATGCCGGTGATCGAATAACCGAGGCCTTTGAGCAGCTCAAGGAAATAGCCTTTGCCGCAGCCGACTTCGATCAGTTCCTGACCCTTGAAGTGCTTGGCGATGATGCCTTCGACGTCACTCAAATGCTTCTGGAACTGGCCGGAATGCGCCTGCTCGTTCTGATAATCGGCGTCGTAGCTGAGTTTGTCAGCGTCGAACGCGGCGTTGAAGATCAGACCGCTGCGCTCGTCCTGCACCAACAGCATGTCGGCACTGGCCGAGGCCTGCGCCGACGCGGGATCGGCAAAGGTGCGGTTCTGCAGCACCGGTAGGTCAGTAACCCAATACAACTCGTGCCTCATTGCGGCTCTCCCAGTAACTGTTGCAAACGCTCGGTCACCGCCCAGAACGCCAGCGGTTCGTGGGTTGGGTATGGGTAGTGGCCGAGGTTCAGATGCAGCGACACGTCGCGTTCGCGCAGGCGTTGTTCGACCAACGCGCGCACGGACACCGGTTGGCCGCTGGCGCAATTGATCACGCCGTTGAAGTCGGTTTTTTGCAGGATCGCGGCGAGGTAGCCGGCAGCGCGTTCAATCGGCAGAAAATCGCGCAACTGCTCACCGGCGGACATGTTGAACGACGCCTCACCGGCATCGATCGCCCGGTCCAGCGCGGCCAACAGACTGTTGGGGTTTTGCCCTTCGCCATGCAGATAGAACAGGCGCGCCCACTGCAAAGTGAACGGCAACTCCTGCTGCAGGTTTTGCAGAAACAGGTGCAGCGTGTGCTTGGCCAGACCGTAAGGATTGCTCGGCTTCGGCTCGGTGCTTTCGCTGAGTGGCCCACTTTGCATGCCGTACTCGAAACAGGTGCCGGTCACCAGCACCTGCTGCACGCCCGCCTCGACCGCGCTTTTGATAAAGCGGTAATCGGCCATCAGGTTGTGCTCCAAATGGAACAGCGCCCGGTAGTTCGGCAAGCCCGGCCAGGCCAGATGCGCCAGTGCATCGATACCCGCGGTCAACGCAACGACATCGAGATCGGCGGCGTGAATATCCGCGCTGACGAACTCAACGTCGTTGATCCAAGGCATGCCTTGCGCGGTTTCTGCGTTGCGCGCCACGGCGCGAACACCGCAGCCGCGTGCAAGCAATGCCGCGACCAGATGCCGACCGACAAACCCTGTGGCGCCAGTGACCAGAACCTTCACAGCACGCTCAACTCAGGCACGGCGATCACGAAGCGGCCATCCCACCGACGCACTTGCGCCAGTTGCTGGCTGACTTCATGCAGCAGGTTCCATGGCAGCACCAGCACGTAATCCGGTTTTTCGATATCGATTTGCGCGGGCGCAACGATCGGAATGCGACTGCCCGGCAGGAATTTACCCTGCTTGTGCGGGTTGGCATCAGCCACCCAGGCGAGCAGGTCCGGTTTGACCCCGGCGTAGTTGAGCAAGGTGTTGCCCTTGGCCGCCGCGCCGTAACCGACCACACGTTTGCCGTCGGCCTTGGCCTGCAGCAGAAAGCGCAGCAGTTCATGCTTGATGCGTTCAGCGGCGGGCGCGAGGGTCGCGTAGTACTCGGCGGTTTTCACCCCAGCATCCAGTTCGGCTTGCAACTGTTGTTGCACCGCCGCTTGTACCGCGCGGCGCTCGCCGTCCTTGCGCTGGACGAATACACGCAACGAACCGCCATGGGTGGTTAGTTGGCTGACGTCGAACACTTCCATGCCATTGCGCTCGCACAGGGTCTGCACGGCGGTCAGCGACAAGTAGGAATAGTGTTCGTGATACAGCGTGTCGAACTGCGCGCCGGCCATCAGTGTCAGCAGTTGCGGGAATTCGAAAGTGGCCACACCGGTCGGCTTGAGTAGCGTCGCGAAACCGCCGAGGAAATCATTGATGTCCGGCACATGCGCGAGCACGTTGTTGGCCGCCATCAGATCGGCGCCCCAGCCTTCGGCTTGCAACTGCTCAGCAGTCTCACGACCGAAGAACAGTTCACGAATTTCCAGGCCTTTTTCCCGAGCCGCTTGCGCGGTGCTGCGCGTTGGTTCAACACCGAGGCACGGAATGCCCCGGCCCGCCACGTATTGCAACAGGTAACCATCGTTGGCGGCGACTTCCACCACACGGCTATCGGCGGTCAGGCCAAAGCGCTCGACCATCTCGGCGACATAGCGCTCGGCATGAGCCAGCCAGGTGCTGGAGAACGAACTGAAGTAAGCGTACTCAGCATCGAACAGGCTATCGGCACTGGTGTAATCCTCGGTCTGTACCAGCCAGCATTGCTGGCACACGGCGACCTTCAACGGCACCCATTGCTCGGCCTGTTCCAGGCGATCGGCGTGCACGTAGGCGTTGGACGGTGGCGAGGTGCCGAGGTCGATCAGCGGCAGGCTCAGCGGTGCGGCGCACCCACGGCAGTTCATAGACGCACTCCAGCAAAGTGTTGATCGAGCGCGGGATGGCTGGAATCACGCGCTGACAAATTATTGACAGGCAACGGCCAAGCAATCGCCAGCCGTGGATCGTTCACCGACAGACCGCCCTCGTGCTCCGGCGCGTAATCGACGCTGTGCAGGTAAAGCAGTTCGGCGTCCTCGGTGAGGGTCTGGAAACCATGGGCGAAACCGGCCGGGATCAACAGGCTGCGGCCATCGCCAGCCTTGAGGTGCTCGGCGTGCCAGTGCAGAAACGTTTCGGAGTCAGGACGCAGATCCACCGCAACGTCCCACACTTCACCGCGCAGACAGGTGATCAATTTGGCTTCCGGCGCATTGGCATTCTGATAATGCAGACCGCGCACACTGCCCTTTTCACGGGTGCAGGAATGGTTGATCTGACGGATATGGAACTCAGCGCCGAACGCACTCAGGCTGCCTTCGCAAAACAGCCGAGCGAAGTGCCCCCGCTGGTCTTCGAAACGTTTGTGCTGAACGCTGAACAACCCGGCCAGCGGCAACGCCTTCAGGGAAAACTCGCTCACAGCGCGCCTCGGTACAGGTTCAATTGGCCGAGGGTGACGCTGCGCATGTCATCGCCGTTCTGCCACGCCAGGTGCCAGTCGAGGGTCTGCGTCAGACACTGCTGCAAGGTCCAGCGCGGCTGCCAGCCGAGTACCTGGCGGGCGCGGCTGCTGTCCAGACGCAGCAGGCCGGCCTCGTGCAGTTCGCTTTTCTCGATGCGCAAACCGCGCGCCTGCGGCCAGCGGCTGGCAAGCAATTCAACCACTTCGCCGACGCTGCACATGTCCGCTTCGCCCGGGCCAAAGTTCCACGCCCCGGCGTATTCCGGGCCCTGTTCGTAGAGGCCGGCGGCCAGTTGCAGGTAACCGGCCAGCGGCTCCAGCGCGTGCTGCCACGGGCGTACGGCTTGCGGATAGCGCAGGGTCACCGGTTCGTCGGCGGTCCACGCTTTGAGCACGTCGGGAATCAGTCGCTCAGGAGCGAAGTCACCGCCGCCCAAGACGTTGCCGGCACGCGCCGTGGCCAGGGCCAGACCGTGTTCGGCGTATTTGTCCGCCGGGAAAAACGACGCGGCATAAGACTGTGCGAGCAATTCACAGCAAGCCTTGCTGCTGCTGTAAGGATCGTGGCCACCGAGGGCTTCGTCTTCGCGGTACGGCCACAGCCATTCCTTGTTGGCGTAGACCTTGTCGGTGGTCACCAGCACGCAGGCACGCACGCAACCGACCTGACGAATCGCTTCGAGCAGATTCAGCGTGCCCATGACGTTGCTGGAATAGGTCCCGAGTGGATCGCGATAACCTTCGCGCACCAACGGCTGCGCGGCCAGGTGCAGCACGATCTCCGGCTCGGTGTCGGCGATGATTTCCAGCAAGGCGCCCAGATCACGCAAATCACCACGCTGATCGTTGATGCCTTCGTGCACGCGCGCCAGTTCAAACAGGCTCGGCTCGGTCGAAGGATCAAGGGAGAAACCGCTGACTTGCGCGCCGAGACTTTGCAGCCACAGGGTCAGCCAACTGCCTTTGAAACCGGTATGTCCGGTGACGAGAACGCGTTTGCCGCGCCAGAAATCCGCACTCAGGCCCATTGCTTCCATGGGGCCTCCCCGCTCAGCCACAGCGCTTCGAGATGGTTCTTGTCGCGCAGGGTGTCCATCGGGTGCCAGAAGCCTTCGTGCTCAAAGGCTTTCAACTGTTCGTCGGCCGCCAGACGCGCCAGCGGCTCGGCTTCCCAAGTGGTAGCGTCATCGGCGATGTACGGCAGCACTTTTGGCGAGAGCACGAAGAAGCCACCGTTGATCCAGCCACCGTCACCACGAGGTTTTTCGGTAAAGCCCAGCACTTGATCGCCTTGACGCTCAAGCGCGCCGTAACGACCCGGCGGTTGCACAGCGGTGACGGTCGCCAGACGACCGTGAGCTTGGTGGTAATCCACAAGCTGAGCGATGTTGATATCGGAAACGCCGTCGCCATAGGTGAAGCAGAACGCCTCTTCATCCTGCAGATAACGGCCGGCCCGCAGCAGCCGGCCACCGGTCATGGTTTCCTCACCGGTGTCGATCAGGGTGACGCTCCACGGTTCGCTGTAATTCTGGTGCACGTCCATGCGATTTTCGCGCATGTTGAAGGTGACGTCGGAGGTGTGCAGGAAGTAGTTGGCGAAGAAGTCCTTGATCGCATAGCCCTTGTAGCCGAGGCAGATCACGAAGTCATGAATCCCGTGGGCGGAATACTGCTTCATGATGTGCCAGAGAATTGGCTTGCCGCCGATCTCGATCATCGGCTTGGGCTTGAGGTGCGACTCTTCACTGATGCGCGTGCCGAGGCCACCCGCCAAAATAACTGCCTTCATCGTCTCCCCTCTTGTTCTTCACCGGGCTGCGCGCCGCTTTCTTGAGCTTTGCGGGCCTTCTGGCTAAACCTTTTGCCGATCCGTGCGCCGCTGGAGTGACCGCGAGCGCTCGTTTTATGGCGATTTACAGGGGACTTGCAGGAAACGCGCCAGCTCCACAAGCCCCTCACCCTAACCCTCTCCCAAAGGGAGAGGGGACTGACCGTGGTGTTTGGGCGAGGTACGCCGACGTGCGATACCGAGTCGAACTCAGGCTTCGAAAAGCCCAAAAATCGGCTCCCTCTCCCTCGGGAGAGGGCTGGGGTGAGGGGCAGCAACAACGCAAATCAAAAGCCGAACACCCGCGCTCCTCACCACTCAATAGGCCGAGTGTCAGCTCGCCTGCTCTTGATCTTGATCCACGGGCGACGTCGGAAGGCTGAGTGCAGGGATTGATCCGGGCGTGGGAGCGCAGCGACCGTTTGGCGCAGCCAAACACAGCGAGAGGAGGTGCAGCGAAGCAAACCGTAGGCGCTGCGCCCGGATCGATCCCGCAGCGAAGGAACCCCGAGCCCCAGCGAGCGGGCCGCACGTAGGAGCAAGCCTTTTGGGTTACCTTTTCGGCGTTTGGAAAAGGTGACCCGCCGTAAGGGCGGAACCCTGATCAGCAACACCCGCAGCAACGGATACACACCCAAACCCCCAAGAGCATGGTCGGCCCAAAGGCCGCCAAGCCCCAGACAAAAAAAGGGATGAACCCAAAGATTCATCCCTTTCCACAAGCCAGATCAACAATGCAAACGACTACCCAAACATGGCAAACCCATCACCACTCACCGGCAGCTCAAACGCCTGACCATCGGCGGTCTGGATGTGCTCGATGTTGTTGAACCCGGCGTACCAGCCCGCCAGTTTCACGCCGTTGTCCGGCACACCAGTGCTGCCGTCATTGGCACTGTGCAGATAAGCGTCATCACCGATGCGGGTAACGTTCAACTGGCTGGCGTTGGCGATCGTGTTGAGGATCAGGGTGTCGTTCAGATCCCAGCCCTCATCCTGGATCGTCACCAGGCCGGTGGTGTTGACCACGTAGGTGTCATCGCCCTGACCGCCATAGGCACTGCCGCCGGAGGTCGACTGACCGGCCAGATTGAGGATCAGCAGGTCGTCGCCTTCGTCTCCTGTCAACGTGTAGTGGCTACCAGTGCCGGTGATCACGTCATTGCCTTGACCGCCATGGGCGAGGCCACGGCCGAGCGTAATGATGTCATTGCCCTCATCGCCGCTGACCCACGTGAACAGATCGTCGCGCGCAGCAACGATGACATCATCACCCGCACCACCGGACAAGCTGTCGGACTGCCCCGCAACGTCGAGACCTGAAGCCAGACCGCCGTAGATGTGATCGTTGCCATCGCCACCCTGAATCTGGTCGTCGCCCGCGCCGCCTTCAAGAATGTTATCGCCCCAGTCGCCCTCAAGAACGTCATTGAACTGGCTACCACGCAAGCCTTCGATATCGATGTAAACATCGTGGAACGCAATACCACTCTGCACGCCCCATTTCAGCGAAGCGCTCAAGCCTTCGCTACTGTCGTCATAGCTGACGATGTCGATACCAGCGCCACCCTCAAAGTTATCGGCACCCGCACCGCCCAACAGCACATCATTGCCGGCGCCGGAGACGATGGTGTTGTTCTCGTCATTGCCGTAGCCAACGAAGTCAGCGCTGCCGGTATAGGTCAGGTTTTCAACGAACGCACTCAGTCTCAACTCGGACAGGCTGGTGTACACGCGATCGGTCCCCCCCATGTAGCCTTCGATTTCCTCGACGGTCACACCGGTGCTGTTGATTGTGTAGACATCGTCACCGCCACCGCCAGCGACGACCACACCACTGGTGTTCACGGTGAAGTGGTCGGCATCGGTGGAACCAATAACCTCTTCCACATTAATCAGCGTGTCGCCCGCCGCGTTGACACCGCCGCCGATCAAAATGTTGACCGGATCGAAAGCGTAGCGATAACTCACGGTGTCATGGCCGTCACTACCGTCGATGCTCATAAAGTCTTTGTGACGATAAATCACATCATCGAAGCCCGAACCCTGCAGCGCTTCAATGCCGGTGAAGGTGTCACCGTAGGCAATGGTCAGCCCGTCAAAGTTGGCAAAGTCTTCGACTCTCACGCCTTCAAGACTGTCGCTATAGCTGACCGTATCGTAGCCATCACCACCAACGAAGTGATCGGCACCATCCCCACCCCACAGCCAGTCGTTACCGGCACCGCCAATGATTTCGTTGTCACTGGCATTGCCGTAAGCCTTGAAATCGCCGGTGCCGGTGAAGGTCAGCTTTTCAATGAACGGGTCCATCTTGAGGGTGTTGAGGCTGGTGCGCAGTTCGTCATAACCCGCATTGTCTTCCTCGACAATTGCCACACCCTCACTGTCGACGATGTACAGATCATCCCCGACGCTACCCTCGAACGTCACACCGCCGACCGAACTGGTAAACGTATCGTTGTGGAACGTACCGAAGACTTTCTCGACACCGATGAGGGTGTCGACCTTGCCTTCAGCCCCTGCGACAGTCGTGGCATCTTTGCCGAACTCGACACTGACACCCGACGAAATCGCGTAATAGGTCGCCGTGTCGAACCCTTCTCCGCCATCCAGCACATCAGAACCTGCACTGCCGATCAGTACATCATCCGACTCCAGTCCATAGAGTTCGTCATTATCGTCGGTGCCCAAGAGGACATCCGCTTCACTCGTTCCATTCACTACTGACATTTACGTCTTCCTTGCGTTGTTGTTGAAAGCGGTTCTGTCGGCAGAGAGAGACCGTTCAAGCGTGCAATCCCTGCCGGATGAGTAAACGAATAAAGAGGTATCGACTGCAAAAACCCAAACCTTGAGCCTGCACACGAGAAAGTGTCGACGGGTGTGTAAGAAGGTTTCTCCAGAGACAAGAAAGGGCGAACCCGGAGATCGGGTTCGCCCTCAGCAGTATTGCCTACACCCTCAATCCCGTTGCGGGAGCGATGGTGTTCGATTCAGCGATCAGCCAAACATGGCAAACGCGTCACTGTTGGCCGGCAGGTTGATGACTTCTCCGTTGGCCGTCTGGATTTGCTCGATGGTATCGGAACCGGCGAACCAGTCTTTGAGCCGCACACCCTCCTGTGGAGTGTCACCCACGTTGAAACTCAATCGGTGCAGATAAAGATCATCGCCGACACGATCGATCTGCAATTCAGAGCTTTTGATGTACGACAACACTAGCTTATCGCCATGACTTACACCGTCATCCTGGATCGTCACCAGTCCCGGCGTGCCGATCGTGTAAATGTCGTCACCTTCACCACCATTGGCAAAACCGCTGGATTTGAGCACCAGTTGATCATCCCCGGCACCGCCAAACAGAGCAAAGCCCAGACCTGTTCCTGTGAGCAAATCGTTGCCCTCACCGCCATCGGCCATGCCGGAATTCACTGTAATAACATCACTGCCCGCCTCGCCGTAAGCCCGGCTGCCGGTGTCATTGGCGGCAGTCAGGAGGGTGTCGTTACCATTTCCGCCATACAACGTGTCAGCCTGCGCACCGGTATCGGCTCCTGGATTGGTAAGAGGGCCGATCAAAGACGCCAGACCGCCGTAGATGTAGTCTGCCCCGTCACCGCCATAAATAACGTCGCTCCCGGCATAGCCTTCGAGAAAATCAACGGCTGAAGTCCCCGTCAATGTGTCGTTGTATTGGCTGCCGATGACTCGTTCGATGTTGAGCAGGACGTCTCCTTGCGCATCCCCGCCCTGATTGATGTTGGTTTGCAGATTAACCGTCACGCCAGCCGTGCTGTTGGCGTACCAGGCAACGTCATGCCCTTCGCGCCCGTCAATCCGGTCGGCGCCCGCACCGCCGATCAAGTTGTCGCCAGAAGCCGTTCCGGACAAGGTGTCGTCAAAGCTGCTGCCTTGGAAAAACTGGATCGAGGCGTAGGTATCGCCAGCCGCATCGCCGGCATTGATACCGGTTTTCAGATCAATGGTGATAGCACCGTCAGAGTGTTCGTAGCTGACCATATTGAAGCCACCCAAACCATCGAAAGTGGTGGCCGTATCGGCGCCGATGAAAACGTCATTGATTGCTGTGCCTCTGAAAGCCTCGATACCGACGTAAGTATCTCCAGCAGCAATACCGGAATTGATCCCTGTTTTCAGGTCGATGCTGACGCCCACCGCACTGTCGTTGTAACTGACGGTATCGATACCCGCGCCGCCGATAAACAGGTCGGCACCTGCACCACCGTAAAACAGATCATTGCCAGATCCGCCAGTGATGATGTTATCGCTGGCGTTCCCCCAGCCAATGAATGCTCCGGAGCCGGTGTAGGTGAGGCGCTCGACATTGGCGCTCAGGTAGATCTGGCCGAAGTTGCTGCGCACTTCGTCATAGCCGCCACCTGCCTGTTCGATGACCGTACCGCCGGCACCATTGATGACATAAACGTCATCGCCGCCCCCCCCTTCAAACGTTGCAGTGGCACCGTCGACATTGAATGTGTCGTTGAGCGCCGTGCCGATGACCTTCTCGATATTGAACAGGGTATCGCCCTGAGCATCACCGCCGATGCCGGCACGACCCGCTCCCCCGCTGCGGATATCGACGTTGATGGACTCGGCAGATGTCGAGTAGTCAACCACATCACCGGTTCCACCACCGCCATCAAACGCAAACACTCGGCTGTCGGCAATGAACGTGTCATTGGCGCCCGAACCCTTGATTGCCTCAATGCTCGTGTAGGTATCACCCGCGCCGATTCCGGAGTTCACTCCAGTCTTGAGGTTGAGCGTCACGCCCACCGGACTGTCGGTGTAATCAACGGTGTCCATGCCCGCACCGCCGATGAACTGGTCTGCACCGCCACCGCCGAGCAATATATCGTTGCCGATGCCACCCGTGATGATGTTGTCACTGGCGTTACCGTAACCGGTGAATGCCGTTGTACCGGTGTAGGTCAGTCGTTCGACGTCGGCGGCCAGCGATTGAATATCGTAGTTGGTACGCACTTCATCGTTGCCGCCACCCGCCTGCTCGATCACTGTGGTGACGCGAGTGCCATTGATGATGTACACATCATCGCCGGCACCGCCTTCCAGGGTGAACGTACCGCCATTGACACTGAGCGTGTCGTTGAATGCCGTACCGATGACTTTTTCGATACCGGTCAGCGTATCGCCCTGAGCATCGCCACCGATGCCGGCACGACCTGTTCCTGCAGAAACCAGATCAACAGTGATCGCTGCGGACGATGTCGAGTAATCGACCACATCGCCAGTTCCGCCACTGCCATCAAAAGCGAACACCCGACTGTCGGCAATGAACGTGTCATTCGCGCCCGACCCTTTGATCACCTCGATGCCAGCGTAAGTATCTCCCGCCGCGATCCCGGAATTGACCCCGGTTTTCAGGTTGATGCTGACACCCACGGTGCTATCACCATAACTGGCGGTGTCGATACCGGCGCCGCCTATAAACTGATCGGCACCCGCACCGCCATACAACAAGTCGTTACCAACGCCACCTGTGAGGATGTTATCGCTGGCATTGCCCCAGCCAATGAAATCCCCCGTACTGGTATACGTCAGGCGTTCGACGTTAGCGCTCAGATAGATCTGACCAAAACTGGAGCGCACTTCATCATCGCCGCCCCCCGCTTGCTCGATCACCGTACCGCCATTGTTGAGGATGTAAACGTCATTCCCTGCGCCGCCCTCAAAGGTGGCGCCACCCTTTTGCGCGGTTAATGTGTCGTTGAACGCCGTGCCGATAACCTTCTCGATGTTGGTCAGGGTATCGCCTTGAGCGTCGCCCCCCGTACCGGCCAGACCCGAGAGGTCAACGTTGATCGCTTGCGCAGACGCCGAGTAATCCACCACGTCAGCGGTCCCGTCACCGCCATCAATCTTGTCCGCACCGGCACTGCCCTTAATCAGATCATTACCGGCCAGACCGTTGATCTCGTCATCCCCACTGGTACCCGTCAGCGTATCCGCGCCGTTAGTTCCGTTAATAACCGCCATTACTTCTTCCTTGCCTTGTTGTGAACCGGTACCGGCATGCGCGGCGATCAACATCCTCGCGGCAAGCGCTCTAAACCCACGAATGTGTTGATATCGACTGCAAAGACGCGAAGCTTGAGCGTCGGCAAAAATTTGTATCGAAACTGGTGCAAAGACGATTTTCAGAAGCAAAAAAAAACAGGTGACTATAAAAGTCGCCTGTTTTTTTTCAGATCACGCTTGGCTCGATCAATCGGCCAGCCAGCCGTATTCCCAGTAGCGCAGGTTATCGCCGCGCAACACGTAATCGCGCAGCACCACCTCACGCAATTCATCGCCCATGCGATAACTGGCATCCGGATCCGCCAGGTGCATGCGGATCGCTTGCAGCCATTCATCCGTGGAGTTGGTCTTGATCCGCGTGCACGGCAAGTAACCGCGATAGGCCTCGGTGTCGGTGCAGATCACCGGGTAACCGCAGGCGCCGTATTCCAGCAGCCGCAAGTTGCTCTTGCAGTCGTTGAAGATATGGAATTCCAGCGGCGCCAACGCGAGATCGAGGTTGAGGCTGGCCAGTTTCGCCGGGTACACGTCCAGGCCGATGACGCCATGGAACTCATGCATGTACGGCCGCAGATCATCCGGGCACATGCCGAAAAATACCCAGTCGACTTCATTGGCCAGTTCACGAACAACCTCGGCGATCACCGCCAGATCACCGTGGTGACTGGTGCCGCCGCCCCAGCCGACCCGCGGTTTCTTCGAGGTCCGACGCTGGCTGCGCAGGTGGCCCCACAAGTCCTTGGCCAACATGTTAGGGACGACACGAATGTCGTGGTGCATGTCCGACAGCACGTTGGCCAGCGGCGCGGTGGATACGACCGCGCGATCACACAGCCCGATGGCACGCCGCACCATACGCTCCATGTCCTGCTTGCTCGGCATATTACGGATGTGCGCATTGCGGTGGGGAACATCAATGACGTAGTCGTCGAGTTCGAAGATCCGTCGAGCGTTGAAGTACTTTTTCAACGGTGGGATTTCATCGATGGCGTGCTCCGAGTAGCGCCCTTGCAGAACGATCACATCAGGTGACTGACGTTCGATATCGATGATCGACGGCAAACCGTAGCAAATGCGCCCTTCTGCCCGATTGGCCGCTTCCAGCTCGATCATCGGCTGGCTCATGCGGTAATGGCCGATGGCTGAAGCGTTGATCGGCACCACCAGCAGATTGGGCAGCTGTGCCTTGGAGAACGCACTCCAACCGGTGCGCAGGCCAGGCTCCAGACTGAAGTTGGTGGCGCCCACGCCCTGCAACGTCAGGTTGACGTTGTAGGCCGGATCGCGCGCCACGAGCGGCAGCCAGCGCTGGTAAAACGTCTCCCTCTCCTCGGTGTGCTGCGCTTCTTCCTCAGGCGTCGCCATTGCACTTGGCCGTGCCCCCACGGCCAGCACCGCATGAGGGTTGAGCACCACCAGATAACCGTCACGGCCAACACGCAGACACAGATCGACGACATTGAGCGTTTGCTTGAGGTCCTGCTCGTCCAGCCCGCCGACCGCTTCGTACACCGACCGGCGAATCATCAGGCAATCACCGCCGACGGCACTCAGGTCATGCACTGCTTGCAGGCGGTGCATGTACCCTTCCGACTGCATCGGCTGGCCATAGAACGGCAACCCGACCGGCCCGTTCAAGCCAAGAATCAGACCCGCGTGCAGCACGCCACCGTCCGGGTTGAACAGCTTGGCGCCGACCACCCCGACCTCCGGTCGTTGCGCATGATTGAGCAGTTCGTCGAGCCAATCGCTCTGGGTGATTACCGCGAAGGCATTGAGCATCAGCACATACTCACCGCGCGCCTGGCCGACGGCAAAGTTGTGCACCGCTGCCGCATTGCCCTTTTGCAGGTAGCTCAGCACACGTATCCGCTCGCTGCCCATTTGCGCCATACCGTCCAGCCACGCCAGCGCTTCGGCGCTTTCGCTGCCGTTGTCGACCAAGAGCAATTCGTACTCGGTGTAGGCAGTCTTTTCCAGCAGGGTCTCGACGCAGCGCTGCAACGCGGCGGTCTGGTCCTGCGTGACAATGACCACCGACACCAGCGGGCGCCGGGCATGGTGATAGTCGACACGATTGAGCAGCCCGCTATTACCGACACGGACTTCATGAGCGATGCCAAGGCGTTGCAGATGCGCTTCGAGGATTCGCGGACTTTGCTCGACGACGCCGGGATTGATAAGCCATTGCGACAGGTCGTATTTCGACTCCAGCAGCACTTCAGCAATGTGCCCGACGACTTGCAGGCCATCACTTTCAACCATGCGCCACAGCACATCGTGGGGCGCCAGTTCGGCGAACGTCGAGGTAAAACCGCCAAGGGCCAGAAACCGTTCGCGCTGGAATGCCAAGGCGCGCCCGACGTAGGGATAGCTACGCATGAGATCAAGGTTGAAATCAGGTTTGAACGCAGGCTCTGCCGACTCGCCATCGCGCAGGCTGCCTTCGTCGCTGTACAGGCATGTCAACGAGCTTGCGTGCGCAATGCGATCGGCCATCACCAACAACGCTGGCACCACCGGGCAGTCACCTGGCTGCAGCAGATAAAACCAGTCGGCGCCTTCCAGTTGCGGCAGCAGAGCGTTGATCTGCTCCAGGCCGTCACCCTGCAACGGCATGTGGAACACCCGACCGTCCAGCTTCGCTTCGCTGCAAACCGTGGACAGCACCAGCACCAGCTCCGGCGGATAATCCTGAGCGGCGAGCGCATCAAGCGTACGTTCCAGACCATCGCGGCTGCCTTGCCCATCAATGATGATCGGCACGATGCGCGGCTGATGCGACCAGCCGGCGAGGGTTTCCGGCAGCCATTTGCGCTGTGCCGCGGTCAGCACCCGACACGCCAGCCACTGCGCATAGAGTTCGCCGAAACTGAAGCTGTCGACACCGACCCCCAATTCCTGACGGCTCTGCTTGGAACCCAGGGTACGGCTCAGCGGCAGTTCTTCCCAGACCCGAGGTGTCTCGTCGGCCTTGGTCAATTGCACATAGCGCACCCATCCCGGCGCCGGCGCCGACTCTCCGCTGCGGACCTTGAGCATTTGCGAGATCCACTCGCGCTCGATCTCCGCCGCGTCTTTCATCGGTTGCTGCGCGCTCAGACGCTCGGGGTAAAGTCGTTCGGCACTCAGCACATTGTTGGAGACCACCAGGTTGCCGCGCCGCAGCAGGCAGACATACAAAGCAAAATCCAGGGTCGCGACGAAGCAGGCTCCATCCTCGGTAAGGGCCGGCAGCAGTTCGGCGACATCGGCGCGCCGGAACATTGCGCTGCTGAAACCGCCGAGCACGTTGACTGGAAATTTTTCGAAGATGCTTAGTACGTCGTCGCCTTTGAGCAAGCCACTGGCCGGCGATAACGAGCTGTTTTCCAGACGTGCGGGCAGGATGATGTCGTTGGCATCCCACAGCAACCGTTGCGCGACCACCAGACTGACTTCTTCGCGCTGCATCTCATGGGCTTGCTGTTCGATACAGGCCGAATACAGCAGATCATCGTCACACAGGAATTTGATGAACTCGCCCCGGGCTTGCTCAAGGCAGGCCTTCAGGTTACCAACCAGGCCCAGCGTTCGTGAGTTGCGCACGTAACGCACTGCAAACCCGGTCTGCTCTGTCACCTGCGTAACGATGTCTTCGATCTCGTGGCCACGATTGTCATCGCATACGATGATTTCAAGATTGGCGTAATTCTGGCTGACGGCGCTGTTCAGCGTCCGCTCGAAAAAGCGCGGATTGAAGGCGGGAATAACGAGGCTGACAAGAGGAAGTGAATTCACGGCGGGCTCACAGGCGGTACGAGCCCGCTCGGAAAAGCGAGCCCTTGATACCGCTAAAAAACATGACTGAGGGACAAGGCAAACGGGCGCTTACACGCCCGTTGAGGATCAGATCTTGTTGAACAGACCCAACTGGCTGATCTTGCTGAACGCAAGCTGCGAAGCTTGCAGCATGGTCTGCTGCAGGGTCAAACGAGTCATCACTTCAGCCGGATCCGAATCGCGAATGGAGCCTTGAGTGGTGGTGTTCGCGGTGCTCAGGCTGTCATTGGTGACGGCCTGCATATCCAGCGCCTGACCACGTGCTCCAATCTCGGTCACCGCGGCGCCGATTTGATTGTTGGCCGCGTCGATGTTGCCGAGGCCCGCTTCCATTGCGCCCTGGAATTTCTGCTTGGCCACCGGATCCCCATCGATCGGAGTGTTCAACGCCGTGATCATCTGGCCCAGGGTGTCGAGCACGTTCTGGGTCTGGTGGTCGTTCGGCTGGATCGAAAACTGATCACCGGCAGCCGGGGCAGCGCCCAGTGCGAACGTGACGCCCGCCGCAGTAGCGTTGTTACCGACGATAGTGCCCGAGGACACGGGTTTGCTGTCGGCAGTGACCGGCGCTGCGTACAGATCGAACGCGGTGGCGCTGGTGAACTTGAGGACGGCGCCGCCCTGCGGGAATGCCGCGGTGTAGGCGGCCTGGTCGGTGATGCTGGAGCCGGTGATCACGGCGGTCGACGGGTTACCCGGGCTGCGCGTGGTGGTGAACGAGTCCGGCGCGGTCGACAACTGGAAGCTGTGGCCAGCTATCACCGCGTCCGGGTTGGTGTCGCCGGTCTTCAAGTTGATATTCAACTTCATGTCGACGCCACGGAAGCTCACCGTCTGGTTGGCGCCGCTGCTGTTGCTGACCAGACCGTTCTGGCTCGCTTCAGCGGTCACGTCATTGCCCAGGGCATCAGTGATTTTCAGCTGGGTGCTGCTGAGGAAGCTGACGGTGTACGGCTGGCCGGCAGTGAACTTGGAATCATAGGTGGCGGCAGTGCCGACCGTACCGTTGGACAGCACAACGCGGCCGTCGTCCACGGCCGGCGCAGTCATGGTGACGTTGGTGCGCGCGGTATTGATGGTCTGCTGGAAAGCGGCCCAACCGGTGGTGTTGGTGCCAACAGTCATGCCGTCGCCGATGCCCAGATTGATCGTGGTCTGGTCACCGTTGTAGGAGTAGGTGCCATCGGCGTTCTGCGAGTACGGCGCGGTATCGGTTTTCGAACCGGAGAACAGGTAATTGCCGCTGGCATCCTTGGAGTTCATCAGGCCCAGCACTTGTTGCTGGATCTGGCCCAGTTCCGAAGCGTAAGCCTGGCGGTCCTTGTCGGTGGCCGTGCCGTTGTTGGCCGCCAGGGCAAGTTCCTTGGCGCGTGCCAATGCGGTGGTGATGGAGTCCAGTGTCGACTCCTGCACAGTCAACGAACTTTTGGTGGTGTCGACGTTGGTCTTGTACTGATCCAGCATCGCCGCCTGCTGGCCCAACTGCAGCAAACGCCCGGCACCGATCGGATCATCGGCCGCTGTGTTGATGCGCTGCAGGCTGCTCGCCTCGCTGGCGGTGGCGACTGCCTTGTTGAAGTTACGCTGATAGTCCGACGCTTGCGTGCCGTAATACTGGGCGGTGGAAATGCGCATGAATTACGACTCCTTAAAGGCTGTTGATCAGCGTGGCGAAAGTTTCCTGCGCAGCTTTGATGATCTGCGAAGACGCTGTGTAGTACTGCTGATATTTGACCAGGTTGCCGGTTTCTTCATCCAGGTTGACCCCGGACAGCGAATCGCGCGCGCCTTTGGCGTTGTCCAGAATCGCCGTGGTGGCGGCGCTGTCAGACTTGCCTTGAGCGGTCTTGGTGCCGACGTTGGTCACCAGCTTGTTGTAAGCGTCAGTCAGGCTGATGCCTTTGCTGGCGGAACCGGTATCGACGGTCTGCGCAGTTTGCAGGGCGACCAGCGATTGCGCGTTGCGGTTGTCCGAGGACGCCGCACCGGTGAGGTTCATGGTGAAGGTTTCGCCAGGCTTCGGCGTGCCGCCAACGGTGGTCTGTACGGAGAAGGTTTTCTGTACGTTCGGCGTAACGCTGGTGTCCAGCACCGGGTTGCCGCTGGCATCGACGATGCCGACTTTAAGTTCCAGCGCGTTCGATTGACCGGGAACGATAGTGCCGCTGCTGATGAGGCCGCCCTTGGCATCCACAAAAGTGTAAGACTGGCTGCCCCCGGAGACCGCACCGAACACCAGTTTCACCGGCGTCGAATTCTTCAGCGCCGCCTGCATGTCAGCCTGGGAAGTCGGGTTGTAAATATCGATCTTGCTGTTGAGCGTCGGCTGGGTGAAGGTGCCCAGACCGCTGGCGCTGGCCACACCGGTCAACGGACCGGCCGCAGCGATTTTCTTCGGATCGGTGAGCACCGTCTGGATGCTCGCCGCCGCATTGCGGGTCGGGGTGATTTTGAAGCTGTCACCGGCGCTCAATGCCCCACCCTTGAGGGCGAGGGTGAATCCGTCGATCACTGGCGGCGGATTGGTTGTGGTGCTGAAGGCGCCCATGTCGGTGCCGTCGGAACGCTTGACGGTGTAGTCCGTGGCGCTGGTGAACGTCACTTGGTAATCGCTGGTGGTCAGCTTGCCGGTGTCCTTGATGGTGACATCGAGGTTTCCGGAACCGGTGCTGTTGCCCGACTGCGCGATGCTGCGCGAACTGATCAGCGCGGCACTGTTGATGTTGTTGAAAATCGCCGCACCGAAGTCACCGTTCTTGTCGATGCCTTGCGCTTGCTGGCTGTTGACCTGATCAGCGATCACCAGCGCCACTCGGCCCAGCTCGTTGAGCGACGGGTCGAGGACTTCTTTGCGGTAAGTCAGCAGGCCACCGATTTCGCCACCGCTCATCGCCGAGGTGATGTCGATGGTGCTCGAACCGCGATCCATCTGGATGGCCATGCGCGACGGGTCGTCTTTGCTTGCGACCATGCTCAGCGTGTTGGTGGTGTTGCCGATCACCAACGGCTGACCGCTGCCGATGTAGACATCGAAACTGGTGCCACGCTCGACGATCTGTGCACCGGTCAGTTCGGAGAGCTGGCGTACGGCTTCGTTGCGGCTGTCGAGCAGATCGTTCGGCGCACCACCGCTGGTGGAGATCTCGCCGATCTTCTGGTTCAGGTTGGCAATCGAGGTGGCCAGCTTGTTCACCTGGGCCGTCATGTCGCCCAGGCTGCCGTTGAGGGTGGTGTTCTGGTCGTTGAGCTGTTTGGCAATGGTGTTGAAACGACTGGTCAGCGCCTGCGCACCGGTCAGCACCGATTGACGGGAAGTGTCATCGGTCGCCGAGGTCGAAACGCCCTGCATCGTGGTAAAGAATTTTTGCAGCACACCGGTCAGGCCGGTGTTGGTGTCCGACAACATGGAGTCCAGCGGCGTGGCCTGGGCCAGAAACGCGGCCGATTCGCTGTCGAGCGAGGTGGCCGTGTGCAGTTGGCTTTCCAGGTACGAGTTGTACACCCGGCGCACGTCAGCCAGGGTGGTGCCCGTACCGATGAACACGGTGCCGTACTGCTGCGAGGATTTGGTGCCCTGCACGGTTTGCTGACGTGAATAACCGGCGGTGTCGACGTTGGCAATGTTGTTGCCTGTCGTAGCCAAAGAGGACTGGCTGGCCGACAGTCCCGACATCCCGATATTGAGCAAACTCATGGTTCAGACCTTATACCTTGTGCCTTATAAAGGCGTGGTGGATACACCCGCCGCAGCGTAGTTTTGGAAACTGTTCATCTGCTTGGCTATCTGCGAAATCTTGCTTGCGTAGTTCGGGTCGGTGGCGTAACCGGCCTTTTGCAACTCGCGTACAAACTGTTCTGGGTTATCGGCAGACTTCACGACATCTTGATAGCGATTATTGCTCTGCAGCAAAGTCACCAGATCGTGGAAGCTGTCCTTGTACGAGGCGTAGGAACGGAACTCGGCCGTCTCCTTGACCATCTCGCCATTACGGAACTCGCTGGTGATCGCGCGGGCCGAATCGCCCTTCCAGTTGCTGCTCGCCTTGATGCCGAACAGGTTGTGGCTGCTACTGCCATCCTGGGCGCGCATGACCGACTTGCCCCAACCGGTTTCCAGCGCCGCTTGCGCCACCAGATAACGCGGATCGACGCCGATGCGGTCGGCCGCTTCCTTGGCCATCGGCAGCATGGTGTTGACGAATTCGTCGGCGGAACTGAAGGCTTTCTTCGCCGGCGCCAACGGGATCTGCGCCATGGCGCGACCGTAAATCTGCATCTGCCCGCCGGAGGCTTTTTCGCCCTCGGCGCGTGCCAGCCAGTCGCCGTTGTACAGCGGGCCGGCGCCAGTGGTGGCCGCGGTAGTCGCGCGTTGCGGCAATTGCGTGGCCACTGCCGGCATAGCCGATGGCACCAGGCCTGCGAGCAAACGATCGGCCAGTTTCGGTGGCAGAGCCAGACGACGCTGATTGATCAGTTCCATGTCATTGCGATGAGCCAGTTGCGTGTTCGGCGCGCTCACCGAACGCGAAGCCCACAACGGACGCTCGCCATTGAGGCGCGACAACGGGCCGTTGGTAGCAACAGTGCCAGCGGCAACCGGTGTAACCACGGCCGCAGCTTTCGCCTTGGCCTCTTCCTGCTTGGCGGCGGACGCGGCCGCAGCCTCACCCGGCGCCAGCGGTTTGTTCTTCGACATCTGCCGCATCAGCACGTCGGCCAGACCGATACCACCGCCCTCGCGGGACATGGAAACCGCCAGTTGCTGGTCGTACATTTCCTGATACTGCTTGGCCGCCGGCGTGTTCAGCGGGTTGTCTTCACCCAAGGCGTTAGTCGCCGAGCGCATCGACTTGAGCATCTCGCCGAGGAACAGCGATTCGAATTCCTGCGCCACTTTGCGCAGGTTCGCATCGCTGTTCTTGTCGCCGACCTTGAGCTGGTTCAGGCGATTGAGGTCCGAGTAGGAACCCGAATCGCTACTGCTGACCAGACCGCTTTTGCGCATATCCATAAGGGTTGGCCTCAGATCACGATCAGGTCGGCTTGCAACGCGCCGGCCTGCTTCAAGGCTTCGAGAATGGCCATCAAGTCACCCGGTGCCGCGCCGACCTGGTTCACCGCCCGCACGATCTCGTCGAGGGTGGTGCCCGGGCCGAACTTGAACATCGGTTTGGCTTCCTGCTCGGCATTCACCCGCGAGCGTGGCACGACAGCGGTCTGGCCATTGGATAGCGGGCCGGGCTGGCTGACAATCGGGTCTTCGGTGATGGTCACGGTCAGGCTGCCGTGGGTCACGGCGGCTGGCGACACTTTCACGTTCTGGCCGATGACGATGGTACCGGTACGCGAGTTGATGATGACTTTCGCCACCGCCTGACCCGGATCGACTTCGAGGTTTTCCAGGATCGACAAGTAGTCGACGCGCTGGCTTGGATCGAGCGGTGCGGTGACGCGGATCGAACCACCGTCGATGGCTTGCGCAACGCCAGGGCCGAGCATGTCGTTGATCTTGTCGACGATACGTTTGGCGGTGGTGAAGTCGGAACGGTTGAGGTTCAGCGTCAGGCTGTTGCCCTGGTTGAAACCGCTCGGCACCGAGCGCTCTACCGAGGCACCGCCCGGAATGCGACCAGCCGACGGAACGTTGACGGTGATCTTCGATCCGTCACGGCCCTCTGCGTCGAAACCGCCGACCACGAGGTTACCCTGAGCAACTGCGTAGACGTTGCCGTCGATACCCTTGAGCGGGGTCAGCAACAGCGTACCGCCGCGCAAGCTCTTGGAGTTACCGATCGAGGACACGGTAATGTCGACCTGCTGACCGGGCTTGGCGAACGCCGGCAAGTCGGCACTGATCGACACCGCCGCGACGTTTTTCAACTGCACGTTGCCCGATCCCGGCGGCACTTTGATGCCGAACTGCGAGAGCATGTTGTTGAAGGTCTGCAGGGTGAACGGGGTTTGCGTCGTCTGGTCGCCGGTGCCGTTAAGCCCGACCACCAGGCCGTAACCGATCAACTGGTTGGAACGCACGCCGGAAATGCTGGCGATATCTTTCAGCCGCTCGGCGTGGGCACCAAAAGCGGCGGACATCAGGGTCGCCGCCAGCATGAAGCTTTTCAGATTCAACGTAGCCACCTAGAAAGGGAACAGCGGGCTGAGGAAGAAACGGTCGAACCAGCCTGGCTGACTCGTATCGGCAAATGCGCCGGTACCCGAGTAGGTGATGCGTGCATCGGCGACCCGGGTCGACGACACGGTGTTGTCCGTGGCGATGTCATCGGCGCGCACCAGGCCGGCGATGCGCACCAGTTCGTCACCGGTGTTCAGCGTCAGCCACTTCTCGCCGCGCACGGCGATGATGCCGTTGGGCAGCACGTCAGCGACGGTTACGGTGATCGAACCGGTCAGGCTGTTGCTCTGCCCGGACTTGGCGTCGCCCTTGGTCGAACGGTCAGCGCTATAGCCGGCGTTCAGACTCAGGTCACCGCCACCAATCGGGTTGTTGGTGGTCAGGCTGGAGCCGAACAACGAAGTCAGACCGACACTGTTATCGCTGTTCTTGTCCATCTGCGAGTTGGCGTTCTTGCTCGCCTGTGTGCGCTCGTTCAGGGTGATGGTGATGATGTCACCGACCCGGAAAGCCTTGCGATCGCTGTACAGGTTCTGCTCGAAGCCAGCCTGATAAATCGAGCCGTTGTTGGCCGCAGCCGGCAACGGTGTACGCGGCAACACCGGGGCGTAGTAAGGGTCATTGGGCTTGGGCGTCGGGGCGACGCAGCCCGCGAGCGAGACGACCCCACTCAATGCCAGAACAGATACAAAGCGATTCATGACCCTACCTCACGGTGTTGCAGGCGACCTCATGGCCGCCTCATAGACTTGATTACAGATTCTGCGTTACGAACGAGAGCATCTGGTCAGCGGTGGAGATCACCTTGGAGTTCATCTCGTAAGCGCGCTGAGTGGTGATCATGTTGACCATCTCCTCAACGGTGCTGACGTTGGAGGTTTCCAGGGTGTTCTGCAGGGTGGTACCGAAACCGGCCAGACCCGGGGTGCCGACTTGCGGCGCGCCGGAAGCGGCGGTTTCCAGGAACAGGTTGTTACCCACGGCTTGCAGACCGGCCGGGTTGATGAAGTCAGCGGTTTGCAGGTTGCCGATCACCTGCGACGCGGCGTTGCCAGCGACAGTGATGGACACCGTGCCGTCACGGCCGACGGTGAAGGTCTGGGCATCGTTCGGAATGACGATGGCCGGTTCCAGAGCGAAACCACTGGCGTTAACAATCTGGCCATTGGAATCGAGGTGGAAGGTACCGTCACGGGTGTACGACGTGGTGCCGTCCGGCTGCAGAATCTGGAAGAAACCGCGACCGTCGATGGCCATGTCCAGCGGCTGCTCGGTGGTTTGCAGGCTACCGGCGGTGAAGTTTTTCTGGGTGCCGACGATGCGCACACCGGTACCCAGTTGCAGACCCGACGGCAGTTCGCTGTCCTGGGTCGACTGGGCGCCTGGTTGACGCTTGATCTGATAGAGCAAGTCCTGGAACTCGGCGCGATCACGTTTGAAACCCGTGGTCGACACGTTTGCCAGGTTGTTGGAAATGGTGGTCAGGTTGGTGTCCTGGGCGGACAGACCGGTTTTGGCAACCCATAGAGCCGGAAGCATTCGATTCTCCTCGTGCGCCTGTTTTACGGCGCGACGTTCTGATAATTAGCTGATCTGCAAGACCCGAGCCATGGCCTGGTCGTCGTCTTTGGCGGTGTTCATCATTTTGACGTGCAACTCGAACTGCTTGGCCAGGGCCAGCACCGAGGTCATCTCTTCAACGGCGTTGACGTTGCTCGACTCAAGGAAACCCGACACCAGTTTGACGTTGGCATCGGCCGGCGCAGGCTGGCCGTCCTTGGTGTAGATCGAGCCGTCGAGGCCCTTGTTCATGTTCTTGATGTCCGGGTTGACCAGTTTGATCCGGTCGACTTCCGCCATGACGCGCGGGCCTTCGCCCATCGCACGAATACTGATGGTGCCGTCTTCACCGACTTCGATCTGCTGCTCGGGCGGCACGGCGATCGGACCGCCGTTGCCGATCACCGGCATGCCGTTGCCGGCGCGCAGCACGCCGAGGGCGTCGACATTGAGGCTGCCGGTGCGCACGTAGCTTTCGCCGCCGTTAGGGTTCTGCACGGCAATGAAACCATTGCCGGTCACCGCGACGTCGAGGTCGCGGCCGGTCTGCACCAGCGAGCCCGGGGTGAAGTCGGTGGCAGGCCGTTCGCTCATGGCAAACGCACGCGCCGGAAAGCTGTCACCGAACACCGGCATCGAACGCGCCTGCTCCAGGTCGCGCTGAAAACCGTTGGTGGAGATGTTCGCCAGGTTGTTGGCATGCGCCTTTTGCGCCAGCGCATTCTGGCTGGCGCCGGTCATTGCCACATAAAGGTACTTGTCCACACTCTTTCCTCTGCATGCCGGACGTTTGCCGCCCACCGCTGTACTGCTGAGCCATAAGCAATTTGCAGACCAACTTTTTTCTGGCGCACAAAGGCCCGGTAAACAAAGGACTTGGGGGATGGCGAGAGGAAATTTGAAATGTATCGAAGTCGAAAAACCGGCGGTGTTATGCCGCTTGGCGGCAAAAGATCAAAAGATCGCAGCGTGCCGCAGCTCCTACATTTGAAATGCGTATTCCTGTAGGAGCTGCCGAAGGCTGCGATCTTTTGATCTTAAGCTTCGGGATCTTTGCCGACCTCATATTCACGCAGCTTGTTGGCAATCGTGGTGTGCGAAACCCCCAGCCGCTTACCCAACTGCCGACTGCTCGGATGCTCGGAATACAGCCGCTCCAGCACTGCTTTCTCGAAGCGCCCGACAATCTCGTCCAGCCCACCCTCCAGCGAGAAATCGCCAAGCGGCTGACGCACGCCGTAATCCGGCAGACGAATATGCTCAGCTTTCACCGTGCCGCCATCGCACAGTGAAACTGCCTGGAACAAAACGTTTTCCAACTGCCGCACGTTGCCCGGCCAGTGGTAATGACTGAGGCGATCCATCGCCGCCGGCGCCAGTTTCGGCAGCGAGCAGCCGATCTGCCGACTGGCCTGATCAAGAAAATGCTCTACCAGTGGGGTTAACCCGTCGAGGCATTCGCGCAGCGGCGGGATGTGCAAGGAGAGCACGTTCAAGCGGTGATACAAATCCTGGCGAAACTCGCCCCGTGCGCAAAGCTCGGACAAGTCCACCTGGGTGGCGCAGATCACCCGCACATCCAGATAAACCTCCTCATCACTGCCGACCCGGCGGAAGCAACCGTCCTGCAGAAAACGCAGCAACTTCACCTGCAAGCGCGGACTCATTTCACCGACACCGTCGAGAAACAGCGTGCCGCCCGCGGTCAACTCCAGCAGCCCGAGCTTGCCTTCGGCCCGTGCCCCTTCAAAAGCGCCAGGGCCATAACCGAACAACTCGGTCTCGGCCATCGACTCGGGCAGGCCGGCGCAGTTAAGCGCCATCAACGGCGACTGCCCGCGCGGACTGGCGAGGTGGCAGGCACGCGCCAGCAACTCCTTACCGGTGCCGGTTTCGCCTTCAATCAATAGCGGCGCATCCAGTGGTGCCATACGCCGCGCTTCCCGCACCACGGCGGCCATGACTTTCGAACTCTGGAAGATGCTGTCGAAGCCACGCAACTCTTGCTTGCGCACGTTGTAGATGCGCTCGCCAACGCGATCGGCGCGATGCAAGGTCAGCACGGCACCGGCCATCGCTTCACTGTCGTCGTGCTCCGATTGCAGCGGTGCGATGTCGGCCAGAAAGATGTCGCCCTTGACCTTGACCCGCATGCCATTGATTCGCGATTTATTCGCGCGCACCAGTTCCGGCAAGTCGAAATCTTCGGCGTAGCGCGACAACGGAATCCCCGGCACCTCATCAACGCGCACACCGAGCAACTGCGCCGCCGCGCGGTTGGCCGCGACGATCGAGCCACCCATGTCGATCGACAACACCGGAAACTCCAGTGCGCCGAGCAGCGCATTCAACTCCATGTGCCGTCGTTCGCTGGGCATCAGCCCTACCCGCTTGACGCCAAACACCCCGGCGATCGCTTCGAACTTGGGGCGCAGCGCTTGAAACTGAATATTGATCAGGTTCGGACAGTGCAGGTAGATCGCATTGCCATGCTCGCCACCGACCTCGCCGCGCGCGACGTTGATCCCATAGGCAACCAGCAGGTTGAGAATGTCGCGCAGGATGCCGATGCGGTTCTGGCAGTGGACTTTGATGCGCATATAAATCGCCCGAATAAACGATGAGAAACCTGTAGGAGTGAGCCTGCTCGCGATGGCTTTGGGTCAGTTGGTATTGATGCTGACTGATACACCGCTATCGCGAGCAGGCTCATTCCTACAGGGGACCGCGCCAGACTTTTCTATGGTGGCACGCAGATAGTTGTCAAGATTATGTGACAGCCATCGGCCTTTTCAAACCCGTGAATCACCGTAAAAGCGAGATATCCGCCAAACCGTAACGATAACTTTACGAATTAAAGAGAAATTTCCTACGCGCAGGCCATTCAACCTGCTGCACATCAACCCGCTCTCAGGTAATTCTGAATCCATCGCTGGACATAACAAGAACGAATTCCCCTAGCAGGAGAGCAGTATGAAGCAGACGCAATACGTGGCCCGCGAGCCCGATGCGCAAGGTTTTATCGACTACCCCGCCGAAGAACATGCGGTGTGGAACACGCTGATCACTCGCCAGCTAAAAGTGATCGAAGGGCGTGCCTGCCAGGAATACCTGGACGGTATCGAAAAACTCGGTCTGCCCCACGACCGCATTCCGCAACTCGGCGAGATCAACAAGGTGCTCGGCGAGACCACCGGTTGGCAGGTCGCCCGCGTTCCGGCGCTGATCCCCTTCCAGACGTTTTTTGAACTGCTGGCCAGCAAGCAATTTCCGGTCGCTACATTCATTCGTACCCGCGAAGAGCTGGACTACCTGCAAGAGCCGGATATTTTCCACGAGATCTTTGGTCACTGCCCGCTGCTGACCAACCCGTATTTCGCCGAATTCACCCACACCTACGGCAAACTCGGTTTGCAGGCCACCAAGGAAGAACGCGTTTATCTAGCGCGTCTGTACTGGATGACCATCGAGTTCGGCCTGGTCGACACCCCACAAGGCAAACGCATCTACGGCGGCGGCATCCTGTCCTCACCGAAAGAAACCGTTTACTCGCTGTCGGACGAACCCGAGCATCAAGCCTTCGATCCGCTCGAAGCCATGCGCACGCCATATCGCATCGACATCCTGCAACCGCTGTACTTTGTCCTGCCGAACCTCAAGCGTCTGTTCGATGTGGCCCATGAAGACATCATGGCCATGGTTCGCCAAGGCATGCAGCTGGGTCTGCACGCACCGAAATTTCCGCCGAAACCGAAAGCCGCGTGAACCGCGACTTTTGCTGACAATTGAGCCTGTCAGTCGCCGCCACTTTGGTTTAGCGTGACGGCATTGACAGCTCAAACGCTTTAATAAAAAAAACACACTCGATTTCAGGAATACACCATGTCGACTTTGAACCAAGCCCACTGCGAAGCCTGCCGCGCCGATGCGCCACAAGTCAGCGACGAAGAACTGCCGATCCTGATCAAGCAGATCCCTGACTGGAACATCGAAGTGCGCGACAGCATCATGCAACTGGAGAAGGTCTTCCTGTTCAAGAACTTCAAACACGCACTGGCCTTCACCAACGCTGTCGGCGAGATCTCCGAGGCCGAAGGTCATCACCCGGGCCTGCTGACCGAGTGGGGCAAAGTCACCGTGACCTGGTGGAGCCACTCGATCAAAGGCCTGCACCGCAACGACTTCATCATGGCCGCGCGTACTGACGAAGTGGCCAAGACCGCAGAAGGACGCAAGTAATGCATTTTGACGCCATCGGCCGGGTACCCGGCGACCCGATCCTCGGCTTGATGGAGGCGTATGCGCAGGACAGCAACCCGCGCAAATTCGACTTGGGCGTTGGCGTCTACAAGGACGCTCAGGGCCTGACGCCGATCCCGGAAGCGGTGAAAATCGCCGAAGCGCGGCTGGTCGAAAGCCAGGACACCAAGACCTACATCGGTGGCCACGGCAACCCGCTGTTCGGCAAAGTCATCAATGAGCTGGTGCTCGGCGCCGACTCGAAGCTGATCGCCGAACAGCGTGCCGGCGCTACTCAGACCCCGGGCGGCACCGGTGCCCTGCGTCTGGCCGCCGACTTCATCGCCCAATGCCTGCCGGGCAAAGGCGTGTGGCTGAGCAACCCGACCTGGCCGATCCACGAAACGATTTTCGCCACGGCCGGGGTCAAGGTCAGTCACTACCCGTACGTGGGCAGTGACAACCGCCTCGACGTCGACGCCATGCTCGCTGTGCTCAATGAAGTGCCGAACGGTGATGTGGTGTTGCTGCACGCGTGCTGCCACAACCCGACCGGTTTTGACTTGAGCCATGATGACTGGCAGCGTGTACTGGACGTGGTGCGCAGCCGCAATCTGCTGCCACTGATCGACTTTGCCTACCAGGGCTTTGGCGATGGCTTGGAGCAGGATGCCTGGTCAACCCGCTTGTTCGCGGCAGAAGTGCCAGAGTTGCTGATCACCAGTTCCTGCTCTAAGAACTTCGGTTTGTACCGCGACCGTACCGGTGCGCTGATCGTCTGCGCGAAAACCGCCGACAAGCTCATCGACATCCGCAGCCAACTGGCCAACATCGCTCGCAACCTGTGGTCGACGCCGCCAGATCACGGCGCGGCAGTGGTCGCGACCATCCTCGCCGATCCAGAACTGAAAGCCCGTTGGGCCGATGAAGTGGAAGCCATGCGCCTGCGCATTGCGCAACTGCGCAGCGGCCTGGTTGAAGCGCTGGAACCGCACGGCTTGCGTGAACGTTTTGCGCACATTGGTGTGCAACGCGGGATGTTCTCTTACACCGGGCTGTCGCCGGAGCAAGTGAAACAACTGCGTGAGCATCACAGCGTGTACATGGTCAGCTCGGGCCGGGCGAACGTTGCCGGTATCGACGCTACGCGCCTCGCCTTGCTGGCCGAAGCCATCGCCAACGTCTGCAAATAATCCCTCCCATTGCTCGCTCCCACGCTCCGCGTGGGAATGCAGCCCGGGACGCTCTGCGTCCCAACAGCGGACGCAGAGCGTCCATTGAGGCATTCCCACGCAGAGCGTTGGAACAATCAATCTCTCGTCTGGGCCTCCCCTGCGGCCATCTGTCGCATTAATTTGAATTAAAAGTCTGATTGTCATTTTTCCTGCTGTATCCTGCGCAGGCTTTCAAGAAGCGCGGATCTACCAGATCTATCAACAGACTTAGCGAGGAGCGCAACCATGCACGAGATTCCTAATCTCCCCTTCCCAAGCCTGCACGTACCTGAGCAGACGACCACGCAACAAGCCGGCGCGGGGCAACCCGAGCCGAAAGAAGCCGTTGAGAGCCGCCCGGCCGACAACGAAGAGTAAGACCCGTCGTACAGACCGTGTGGAAAGCGCTAACATGCGCTTTCCACACTGCCTGAACCCCGAGCCCGCCATGACCGACGAATTCTCCGAAAGCCAAGCTGCCGTACTGATCGGCGCGACCGAGAAAATGATCGAGATCTGGAACCGTCTCTCGCCCGAGAAACAAGCCGCCCTGCTCGCCCGTTTCGGCACAGAGGAAAACGCTCTGGCCGCGCTGGTCACCACGCAACTGGTTGCCCCCGCCAAACCTTGATGTCGCCATCCAGCAAATAGTTTTACTTTTCCCGCCCCAGATCCGTCGGCGTCGGTATCATAAGCAGCCTATCTAATCTGCCGTTCCCGTGGATCGTTACCCATGTCGTCCTCTATGCCAGAACCCCAGCGCCCCCTGGCGGTCACGCTGCAAGTCGTTTCCATCGTCCTCTTCACCTTTATCGGTTACCTGAACATCGGCATTCCGCTCGCGGTGTTGCCGGGTTATGTCCACAGTGACCTGGGCTTTGGCGCGGTGATTGCCGGTCTGGTGATCAGCGTGCAATACCTCGCCACCCTGCTCAGCCGCCCGTACGCCGGCAAGATCATCGACAACCAGGGCAGCAAACGCGCGGTGATGATTGGCCTCGCCGGGTGTGGCTTGAGCGGTGTGTTCATGCTGATTTCGGCTTGGACACCGTGCATGCCGATGCTCAGTTTGATCAGTCTGTTGATCGGTCGACTGGTGCTGGGCAGCGCGGAAAGCCTCGTCGGTTCCGGCTCGATCGGCTGGGGCATCGGTCGCGTCGGCGCAGCAAACACCGCCAAGGTGATTTCCTGGAACGGTATCGCCAGTTATGGCGCACTCGCGGTCGGCGCACCGTTCGGTGTGTGGCTGGTCAGCCAGTTGGGTCTGTGGAGCATGGGCGTCAGCATCATCCTGCTCGCCGCGCTGGGCCTGTTGCTGGCCTGGCCAAAAACGCCGGCACCGATTGTCGCCGGCGAACGCCTGCCGTTCATGCATGTGCTCGGTAAAGTGTTTCCCCATGGCTGCGGTCTGGCGCTGGGCTCGATCGGCTTCGGCACCATCGCCACCTTCATCACCCTGTATTACGCGACTCAACATTGGGACAACGCCGTGCTGTGCCTGAGCCTGTTCGGCGCCAGCTTCATCGGCGCGCGGCTGTTGTTCGGCAACCTGATCAACCGCCTCGGCGGCTTTCGCGTGGCGATTGCCTGTTTGTCGGTGGAAACCCTTGGTCTGCTGCTGTTGTGGCTGGCGCCGGACGCGCACTGGGCGCTGGCCGGTGCGGCGTTGAGCGGGTTTGGTTTCTCGCTGGTGTTCCCGGCGCTGGGCGTGGAAGCGGTGAATCTGGTGCCCGCATCCAGCCGTGGCGCAGCGGTCGGCGCCTATTCGCTGTTCATCGACTTGTCGCTGGGGATCACCGGGCCGCTGGCCGGGGCGATTGCGGCAGGCTTCGGTTTTGCCTCGATCTTCCTCTTCGCCGCCCTCGCCGCGCTAAGCGGATTGGCACTGAGCGTGTATCTGTACAAGCACACCGCCAAGTATCGCGAAGACTAGAAGTCCACTTTGCCGCGCCCGGCCTTGATGCTGCCGCGCTTGGTTTTCGATTCGAGTCGACGCTTCTTTGAGCCGAGGGTCGGCTTGGTCGGGCGGCGTTTCTTTTCGACTTTGGTGGCGCTGAGAATCAGCTCGACCAGACGCTCCAGCGCATCGGCGCGGTTGGCTTCCTGCGTGCGGTATTGCTGGGCCTTGATGATCAACACGCCGTCGCTGGTGATGCGACTGTCACGCAGCGCCAGCAACCGCTCCTTATAGAACTCGGGCAACGACGAGGCCGGTATGTCGAAGCGCAAGTGCATGGCGCTGGAGACCTTGTTGACGTTCTGCCCACCGGCGCCTTGCGCGCGGATGGCGGTCAGTTCGATCTCGGCATCCGGCAGATGCACGTTGTTGGAAATCACCAGCATGGAAAAGCGTCCGTAATCAGAACGCGCAGGATACCGCGAAACAGACCTCGAACCTGCTGAAGATCCACTGCCGGCCTTCCCCTGTTCGCGATGAAGCCAAAGCAATCGCCATCGATTTGTCAGAAATCGATCAGCCGCCCAAGTGCGCAACTTCTTGCGCACCTGTCGTCAAAAAAACGCCCGTCAATAGTCTCCAGCCCATGTCACACGGGCCCTGTAGCCGAGTGCGCAAGAAGTTGCACAGCACTGCGCAACTTCTTGCGCACTTTGAGACGGTTTCCCACAGCAAAAATCGATTTATCCCGCAGTCATCCGGCGCAAACCCTTGCTGCGTAATGGCCATATAGTGGCTGGCACGGATTTTGATATCAAATCGGCACTAACGCCTGCTGAACGCAGGCAGGAAAGACAGGATTGCTCGCCGAGCCAGCCATCCTCGGTCAAAGGAATGACGCAATGAAAGACGCAATTCGCTTGGGCGACTCCACCACTCACGGTGGCAAAGTCCTCGAAGCCTTCTCCCGCACCGACCTCAACGGCAAGCCGATTGCCGGGGTCGGGCACAAGGTCAGCTGCCCGTTGTGCAAAGGGGTTTTCCCGATTGCCGAGGGCAGCAGCACCTATACCGTCGATGGCACCCCTATCGCACTGGACGGCATGAAAACCGCCTGCGGCGCCGCACTGATCGCCAGTGGCCCGAAAGGCGCTGTCGTCAGCTAATTCCGTTTTTTCACTTTGATGCGTACCTCTGAGAGGCGGCTTTTTCTCGCCCGCTCGTTGAGGTCTTCAATTTTTGCCCGCGAAGCCCGGACCTTGTCGCCGGGTGAGATGACGTAATGACCACTGAAACTGCTGTCGCAAAACGTGAGCCCCAAGCTGCCATCGTTCCACTCAATGCCATCGACGTTCAGGACGTCGCCAGCAGTGCAGCGGCTTTCGATGCCTGGCTGCAATCCGCCACCGATGGTGTGGTTACGCTTGACCGGATCAAGAACTACGCCGGTTTCTTGCCGGTGGTCGGCAACATCATGGCACTGGTCGATGCGCTGAGTGACATTGTCACCCTGTCGGACGCCAAGCAACGCGACTTGCTCACCTGGGCCAGCCTTGGCATCAACCTGATCGGCGTCTTGCCGTTGCCGCCGTCGATGGCAGCGGCGCGCATGACCCTGCGGCCGACGCTGTTTCTGGTACGTCAGGAGATGAGGGCCAGCGGCAAGTTGTTGCTCAGCACTTCCGTGATCGAGGTGCTGGTCGGTCACCTGAATGCCTCGATCATCGGCACCCTCGATGACTTTGTTGAGCAAGCCAAAGGCAAGTTACCGGGGATTCTGGCGGACGCTGGCAAGCTCAGCGAACAAATCATCAACGAGATTGCCACCGGTATCGAAACAACAGCCCTTGGCCGGCTGGATGCCAAGGGTGATCTGGAGGAAGCCAGCGCAAGAGCAAGCGTCGGGCGCGGCCAACTGCTCAACGACCCCCTCGCGACGGCCGACAACTTTTTAGCGGCCGCCAACAGCGCCTTGAAAGCGGCAGGCAAAGGGATGGTCAACAGCGTCGCGCAGAATCTGCTGCCAAACGATCTCCAGAAACAGATCACCACCGAGACCGGCAAACTGCGCGCGATGGGCCCGGAACTGTGCACGCAGTTGAGCAAGCTCGACGATAAAAATGTGCAGAACTCCATCGGCTGGCTGCTGCAGATCCTCTCCAGCGCCGTGACCCTGTGGCGCAAGCGCAATGCCCATGGCCAGAACGCCGCGGTCCATACGGAGAAGACCGGTAAGGCCACCCACACGGCAGCGGAAGGCGAATTGGGTGTTAACAACAAGCAAGCCCCAGCGAAAAGCGCGCCCAATCCGGAGAAAGGTCCCTGTAAATGCGCCACTGAATACAGCATCAACTTTGCCCTGGGTTCGGAAAGCCTCAGTCATACCGATTTCAGCCTGCCCGGCCCCTTCCCGATCGAATGGACGCGCACCTACAACTCG